>NZ_JBITEB010000012.1:0-256997 GCF_044454765.1 Streptomyces sp. NPDC051452 | reverse complement strand
CGCGATCTCCCACAGCCCGTCCGGAACAATCCAA
This sequence comes from Streptomyces sp. NPDC051452, assembly GCF_044454765.1. Taxonomy (NCBI): domain Bacteria; kingdom Bacillati; phylum Actinomycetota; class Actinomycetes; order Kitasatosporales; family Streptomycetaceae; genus Streptomyces; species Streptomyces sp. NPDC051452. Next base: position 256,963 of record NZ_JBITEB010000012.1, on the reverse strand, counting down.
CTCCACGTACCCCGCCCCATGCACAGCCCAACGAGCGATCACCACATAGGACACGGTCTAAGAGCCGGGTCCCCTCGCGCTTGTTGCCGAGGATCTGGTGGTCCGGGTCGAAGCTCATGGCCCGGGAAATCTCCGGGACCTGGAGCATCCGGAGCGTGCAGTCCTCCACCCGGGCCTGCTGCTCCAGGAGGGCGTAGCGGTCGATCGTGCTCAGGGCGCCGATCGGGCGGTCCACCGGCTTGGCCCTGCCCGTGCCGTAGTACGGGACCACGAGGGCGTGGTGGAACCCACCGGCCGTCACGGTGGCCAGCGGGTGCGACACGGGCCGGTGCTTGCTGTTCCCGCCCCTCAACTCGGCAATGAAACTGGGGGTGAACAGAACGGCGCTCTCCCGTCGCGTCGTCTGAGTCCTGCCGGGCTCGTCCAACGGCTTGGCGAGCTTCCCGTCCCGGCCCTCGGTGGGGATCATCATCGGCCGGGCGTACCGCTTCAGACCGTCCTCGATCCGGGCCATGGTCTTCGCGGCCAGGGGCTTCTTCCGGTCCCCGATCCGCTGCCCCGGGTTGGTCCAGTCGACGGCCACGGCGGCCGGGAGAGCGATCGGCTCCACGGTCTCCTGGCAGCCGCTCACGGTGCACCGGAAGGTGTACTGGGCCTTGTACCGGCCCCAGGGCTCTCCGGCCTTCTTGAAGATCTGGCGACCCTTCACGGTGCCGTGCTCGGTGCAGCGGGCCCACGGGCGGGTCCACTTCTCCACGTCGATCTTCCGGCGCAGCGAGTGGTGGACGTACAGGAAGTACACGCGGTCCCGGCTCTGCGGGCTCCACAGGGCCTTCTGGGCGTGCGCGTGGGCGGAGTTCAGGAAGACGGGGTACAGGTCGTACCCGAGGGCCTCCATGGCCTTGCGCCAGGCCGGGAAGAGCACCCAGCGGACGACGTCCACGACGTTCTCCACGACGCCTCCGAGGACCGGACGGCCCCGCAGGGTCATCGCCTCCAGGTACCTCGGGACGTCCCACATCGTCGCCCTGGAGCGGGCACCGGCCTCGGTGGGCAGGGTGTTGCCCTCGGCATCGGGGACCTGGTCCTCCTGGGCCTGCTTCTTGCCCTGGGCGATGCTGTGGTTCGTGCACTCCGGCGAGGACCAGAGCACGTTGACCGATGGGTACTGGCGGAAGTCCACCTGGCTCAGGTCCGCACAGCGATGCTCAGCCTGAGGGAAGTGCAGCTCATGGGTCTGGACGGCCAGCGACCAGTGGTTGCACGCCAGACGCAGAGCGACCCCGGGGACCTTGGTGATCCCCGAGGACGATCCGCCCGCACCGGCGAAGAAGTCGGCAGCGGTCAGAGTCACCGGCGGGCCTTCCGAAGGTCTCGGATGACCAGGCCGATCCAGACGATCACGATCCCGGCGGCGAGGGCGTAGAAGAGGTGTCCGAGGGTCTCGGGGGTGTGGTTCGCGCTCATCGTCAGCCCTGCGCCTTCTCGTCCGGGTAACGCCACTCAATGACCCCGTCCGGAACACCGAACGGCTCGCTGTAGGCCTCGTGCAGCGCCCTGACGTCGGAGAAGTGGATCAAGTCACAAGCCGTGAAGCCCCACGCCGGATCCAGCCGCTTGAAGGGGATGGACGGACGCTTGAGGTCGTCGTCAAGAAACGTCGGGTCACCAGGGCAACCGAGAAGTTCCTTGGCCGTCTGGTAGTCCACGAGTGGCTCTCCACAGACGCCATCACCGTGGTTCTGGTGGCAGCTCCACCGCTCGATGACGACGGTGTGTCCGACTTCGAGCCACCGGGCCTCGCCGTCATCGACCCGCATGACGCGGTGCTGCTCCCAGGCGTCCTCGGCGATCTCGTTCAGGTGGGTCTGGATCAAGTCGTTCAAGCTGACGGTCGGCTGGTTCATCGGTCGTTCCCCCCGTTGATCTCGTTCAGTTCATTGAAGGCCGCGACGTCCGCCCAGAAGGCGGTCAGCGCGTCGTCCTTGGCCTGGCCGTGCAGCTCCACCAGGGAGCCGTCGGGGCACTTCTCGAAGACCCGCACCTCGCGGGTCGTGACGGCCTCGATGCGGCCGTTGTCGTGGACCATCAAGTCCTGGACCACCTCGGGTCCGTAGGCCACGAGGACCTTCTCCAGCGGGTCGGCGGCGCTCACTTGGCCGGCTCCGGGATCCAGACGCCGCTGCGCCTGCGGATCAGGCCCCGCTTCTTCAGGGCTCCCACACACCGGGAGATCGTGGTGTGGCCCATCCCCAGCTCCTCGGCCAGGGAGTTGCTGTTCTGCGGCTCAGCGGCGACGTTCAGGTACGCCCACACCAGGCGGGCCGAGATCGGGACGTCGGTGTCCGTGAGGACCTCTCGGATCTGCTCGGCGTTCACGCGGCCACGCCCTGTCCGGCACGGCGCACACGCTGGGCACGCATCTCGGCGGCGAAGTCCATGACCGCGCCCTTGATCTCGTCCAGCGGGGCGAGGCCGTCGGGGTACCGCAGGGCGAGCGTGGAGGTCATCCACAGGACCCCGTGGTCCAGGGTGTTGAGCTGCTCCCGGGTCAGGAAGTCCTTGGCCGAGCGGGACGGCCGCAGCTTCCCGGCCTTCTTGCCCCGGAAGTCCTTCTTGTAGCGCTCGCCGTTGACCTGCGGCTGGCGCTCGCGGATCGTCTCCGCCGTCATGCCGAAGAGGGCCAGGTAGAACATGTTCTGGACGTCCGCGAAGTCCCGGTCGTGTCCCCCGGCGCCCTGGATCGCCCGGACGATCGCCCGGTAGTCCTTCTTCTCCTGGAGGCGGGCCTCCAGCACCGCGTCGATGGTCTGCTCGACACGCGGCTTCATCGTCTGGAGCTGCTCGATCGGGGCGTTGGCGTTGACCACGAAGCCCTCGCGCTCCACCTGCTCCAGGAGGTCGAAGACCTGGTCCCGGAACTCGGAGGCCTTCGGAAGGTCCGAGCGCATCAGGAGGTGGAAGACACCGCGCTTGTAGATGACCTTCATGCGCTGCGGTCCACCGCCGGTGACGATCACCTCGTCACCGACGTAAAGGGGGTTCAACGAGGTGACCCCCTTCTGGTGGGCCTCGACACCCTGGAGGAACCGGGCGGTGTTGCCCTTGAAACCCACGCCCTGGCGGAGGTCGGCGGCGACGACGAAGGCCGCCTTGTGCTCGGTGCTGAAACCCATACGGAGGGCGGTGTCCGGGAAGATCTCCTGGACCGCCCGGAAGATGCTGGGGAGCTGAACGGCGCTCATCAGAGCCCTTTCGACTCAACGCACGGAGGACATCCCCGTGCGGGGGTCCTCCAGCGGAGTCGTGTCACCTGCGGCGACGAGATAAATCTACCACGATAAGGGCCTGGATATCCAGTTCAGGAACATCCGGGAGTCCATTCGAATTCCCCAAGGAATGTTGGGGGAGGTGTTACTACTGGAATTCCTGGAGTAATTTCAGGTGTTGGCAGATGGGCTATACGCGTGCGTATCCTGACCCCAGACACGACGAAGCCCCGGCGGGAACCGGGGCGACGTCAGGCGGCATTTTAAAAAGCCGAGTTGGTCCGGGAGGGCTCCCACCCTCCGAGACCGGCAGCTCCTCCCGTCTCAAGAAGCGGAGCCACCAGTGAAGCTGTGTGTGGATTCTACCCATCAGGCCGGCCCCGGTCACGTTGATCTCGACGCCGTCAACTCCGCCGACCTCATCGACTTGGTCACGCGCTCCGTTGGCCGCTCCGAGGTCCTCACCGAGCAGGCCCTCTCGTGGACCGCCATCACCCGCCCGTACATCTCCGGGACTCGCGGGTTCGCCAGGTGGACCGGGACCACCGACAAGGTAGTCCGGGAGATCGCCGGTCCCACCGGTGGCCTGTCCTCCTCCAAGTTCCTCTGGACCACGACCCGGGGTGTCTCCTCGGCGGTCCAGGAGGAGCGGGACTCCATGGAGTTGCGGTACTCCGATACGCGCACTCAGAACCGCAGTACCTCTTCTAACTACTCCAAGCTCTCTGGCCCTGGGGCCCTGGCCCTGGGGGAGAAGGAGGTTCTGGAGAAGATCAAGAGCAATGCGGTTCTCAGTGCGCGTATTGGCGACAGGGCCCACGAGGTCCTGGTCAACGGTCTGAAGACGCTCTCGACCCTGACCGAGCTGGACTGCACCACGGGCCCCGGACAGATCCTGACGATGCTCGACCCCGGCCTGGACCTCTGGTCTGAGGTCGATGACGACAATGCGGTGAAGACCGCCGTGATTTCGCTGGGTCGCCGGGCGTGGTCCCTGGCGGTCCTCTGCGGCCTGGAGGACGTCGTCCTGTCGGTCTCGGACATTGAGGAGCTGACGGGCCTGTCGAAGCGCGGTGTTCAGGCGCTCCTGGCCCGCATGACCAAGGCCAACCCGCTCCTGGTCCAGAAGGTCCGCAAGGGCCGGAGCTTCGAGTACGCGATCTACTGGGCCTCGTGCTTCCGCCGCTCCGGCGACTGGTGGGACGACTGCTACGACCGGGATCTCATCCGCAAGGCCCGTGCCGCCAAGGACCGTGTCGTCCAGGAGACCTCGGCCCGCCGTGGCACCGGCCCCGGGTACATCGCGTACCTGCACAGCACGGCCAACCCGAGGCGTGCCGAGTACCTGGAGGCCAACCCCCTCCCGGAGGACGCTGACGGGGCCTGGAGGGCCCTCGTGGAGGCCGGGGATGAGATGGAGCTGTACGCGTACCTGCGGGCCCAGGAAGCCGAGGCCGGGCCCGTGCCGAGCACCCCGGAGGTGCTGACCGAGGAGACCGCGGTGGTCCGGCCGGCTCAGGAATCGTTGGGGCAGAAGGAGGAGTTCATGGCCCTGCCCGATGGAGAGCGCCAGCAGATCCTGGCCGCCATGCGAGCCCGGGTGGTGGGGGTCGCCGTATGAACCCGGAAGCCCGCCAGGAGGCCCTGAGACGCCACGGCCTGACGGAGACCCAGGACGGCTTCGAGCTGACCGCAGAGGGCTTCCAGAGGGCCTCCAGGAGGGCCCGGGACCTCCGGCAGCAGGGCGACCCGGAGGCGGTCCGGATGATGGCCTTGAGCCCCGAGGATCCGGACCGCTGGGAGTACTGCCGGTGCCTCCAGATCGAAGCCTTCACCGCCGAGGAGCGGGCCTCAGGATTTTAAAAAGCAGAGCCCTCTCCAGGAATTCCTGTGGCATTAGCGAAGCCGCCAAGCATTCCTGTACCCTCCGACTCGCAGGCCCTTACCGGTTTCACCCAGGTGAGGGCCTGGCGGCGTTCAAGGCCGTACGGAATTTAAAAAGGGGGAGGGATCATGCCGCTGAGTCACGCTGTACTGAGCACGTCTCCGTACGTGAGCTGCATCCAGTGCGGGAGCGTCTGGGAGACCGCCGTGTACGACGGCTGCAATGACCTCGGCGGGACCTACTCCGAGACTTTCACGTACCACTGTCCGGGGCCGGACGGATACCACATCCCGGAATGCACCTGCGCCTGTTGCGTGTACGGGGACTGCGGCCACGACAGCGACAAGACCTGTTTCGACCCGAACCGTTGAGGGACAGCGCCCAATGACGAACCGCGTGTGCTCCGAGTGCGGCGAGCCGGCTCAGCAGGCCCGGCCCGACGAATGGGTCCCGGCCTGGGGTCCGGCGCCTGAGTGGTCCCACCTGGACGGCTCGTCCCTGTGTCCCGTCGTGGGCCCGAATGGATACGAACCCTGCCAGCCGGAGGTGCTCTCGTGAAGGGCCTCGTGATCCTCGACCCTGAGGCCCGCAGGCGGGTCCGCTATGGCCCTGTGGTGAACGGGCGGACCATCGCCTCCCCAGCGATGAAGAAGCTGATCGAGGGCCTCGTCAGGGACGCTCAGAAGGCCGCTCGCGAGAAGGAGCTGATGGACGCCTGGGTCAAGCGGGAGCTGGCCAGGGCTCCGAAGCGCACCATCCTCCAGGAGCAGATGCTCCGGCGGACGAAGGGCGAGCTGGTGAAGCTGGCCCAGGCCAAGAAGGCCCAGGTCACTTCCACTTGACCTCGATCCGCTTGGGGTTGAAGACGTTGTACGGCCTAGTCGCGGGGTGGATGATGATCTCCTCGATCAGGCCCCGGTACACGGCCTGCTTCCTGGCGACCGAGTAGTCCTCCCACGCCTCCCGCAGCTCCGCCACGCTGATGTCCATGACGTTGGTCTTCACGGTCTGCTCGGCCAGCTCCCGCTGAACCGTGGCGATCCGGCCCTTCACGCGGGTCAGGGCGTCCGTGATCTCGCGGACGGGGCGGTCGCCCTCGTCCAGCTCCACTTCCAGTTCGGCCTTACGGCGCTCCAGCTTCCCCAGCTTCTCTTCGAGAGCCGGCCGGGGGTCGTCGGAGTCGTCCATCACGGCGGCCTCGACCTCTTCGAGCTGGGCGAAGAGCAGTTCCTCCATGGCCTCCTCGAAGTGGGGGATGTCGATCGTCCGGGCTCCGCAGCCGCCTCCGTCCTTCGCGCAGACGTACACGCTGGTGGGGCGATCACCGCGCGGGGAGGTCTTCATCTTGTGGTGCTGACGCCCCTCCTCCTTGCAGGAGCAGGGCTCCCCGATGACGTGCGGGACCCGGCAGGTGCAGCGGGGGAGACCGGAGAGCGGGTACTTCCGGGCGGTCGTTTTCCGCTCCCCGTGCTCAGCCCGGTACTCCTCGGTCTTCGTGTCGAGCAGGGCCCGGAGGGCCTTGTGCTTCTCCACAGAGATGATCGCGGGCCAAATGGCCTTCCCCTTGATCTCGCCCCGGTGCTCTTTCAACCCGGCGATGCGGCCCGACCTCAGCAGGGCGCGCATCCCCTGATAGCTCCAGGCCCCGCCGGTGGTCGTCAAGACGCCACTGTCGTTGGCCTCAACCACGAGGGAGTACAGGGAGTCGCCCTCCAGGGCGCGGTCTGCCCAGCTCCTGATGTGCTTGGCCTCGCGCTCGTTGACGGTCTCGCCTGTGATCTTCCGGCGGGGGCCGGTGCCGTCGAAATGACGGTCATAGCCGAAGGCTCGGTGGCCGGAGTTATGGATGGCCCCGGCCTCGACCAGCTCACTGACCTTGCTCAGGATGCGTTCCCGGCGGTGCTCCACCTCGCGCTTGGCCACGGCGACCTGGATGCGGGCCAGCATCCGGCCGTCAGGAGTGGAGAGGTCGATGGTCCCTGTCCGGGCCGTCCTCAACTCCACGTCCAGCTCGGGGTCGTCCAGGAGGTCCATCAGGTCCTCCAGCTCCCGGGGCTGGCGGTACAGGCGGTCCGGGTGCCAGGCGATCACCGCGTCAATGTGGCCGCTCTGCATGTCGGCCAGCATCCGGTGGTAGCCCTTGCGCTTCTTCCGGCGGTTGGTCGCCGACATGTCGTTGTCGTCGTACACCTCTACGACGTTCCAGCCGAGCTGAGCGGCGAGGGGCTTGCAGTCCTTCAACTGGCGTTCGACGCCCAGCCCTGCGCCCTCACGGTCGTCAGAGATGCGGAGATAGATGCCGACCCTGCGGGCCCTGGCGGTGGCCTTCATGCCGTCAAGGGTAGGGGAGTAGATGTCCTCTAAGGAAGTTGTGGCACCACGGCTCGGCCTACCAGGACCCGCAGTTGATACGGCTCGCGGCACCCCGGGTGGCCCTCATCTCCGCCGGTGCCGACAACCCGTACGGTCACCCGGCCCCGTCGACCGTGGCGGCACTGCGGGCCGCCGGCGCGATGGTGCTGAGCACCGACCGGGACGGAGCGCTCGCGGTCGTCGGAGCGGGAGGGGGCCGCGGCGAGGTGCGGGTGACGAGAGAGTGAGGGCGCGGGAGCCGCACGAGAGGCCGGGGATGTGATCCCTACGAGCGGCTGGGGTGTGACCTGGTCGTCGCGCAGACTGGGGCCATGAACCCAGCACGGATCGACGCCTACCTCCTCCGGCTCGGAGCGGTGCGCCCGCTCCGGCCCACCAGTGAGGCCCTGCGCGAGCTGCACCTGCGCCATCTGCGGGTCGTCCCCTTCGAGAACCTCTCGATCCACCTCGGCGAGGAGATCGTGCTGACGCGGGAGCGGCTGCTGGACAAGGTGGCGGGGAGCGGGCGTGGCGGCTTCTGCTACGAACTGAACGGGGCGTTTTCGGTGCTGCTCGGCGCCCTCGGATACGAGGTGACACTGCTCGCGGGACGCGTCTACGACGACGAGGGGCGACCCGGGATCCCCTACGACCACATGGCGCTCCGGGTGCGGACGGCGGACGGGGACACCTGGCTCGCCGACGTCGGGTTCGGCGCGCACAGCCTCTACCCCCTGGCCTTCGCCGAACGCGGGGAGCAGAACGACCCGGGCGGGCGGTTCCGCCTGGTGGAGGCCGGACCCGACGCGGCGGGCGGGGGCGCGGCGGCGGGCGACGGCGACCTGGACGTCCTGCGGGACGGCAAGCCGCAGTACCGGCTGGAGACGCGACCGCGGGTGCTCGGGGACTTCGCGGCCGGCGCCTGGTGGCACAGCACCTCCCCGCTGTCGAACTTCACCCGCTCACTGGTGTGCTCACGGGTCACCGAGGACGGCGGGCGGATCACGCTCAGCGGACGCACGCTGACGACGACCACCGCCGACGGGGATCGCAAGAAGAGGGAGTTGGAGACCGACGAGGAGGTGCTGACGGCCTACCGGGACCGGTTCGGTATCGAGCTGGAACGTGTACCGACCGTCCGGGGCGGAAACCGGAACGTACTCCCCGAACCTGCCGGGAGATGACGCTGCCGGGAGACCGAGACGGTGTCGGCCGTGTCGGAGAATGGCTTCGTGAGCGATGTGAGACACGTGCTGGTGCTGCCCGACCGCGATGCCGCCGAGGAGGCGGTCGCGGCGCTCGGGGAACGGTTCGGGATCGAGGAGGAGCCCCGGCTCGTCCGGGACGCGCTGGCCGGTGAGGACGACGCCGAGGACGCCCAGTGGCTGGTGGTCCTGCGTGACGCGAGGCAGCGGCTGGACCCGGCGGAGCTGGACGCGTTCGCGGGGGAGTGGGAGGGCTGGCGCGAGGAGCCGTGACCCCGAGGCGGACTCGGGGGCGGGTCGGGGGCCGGGCAGGGTTCACGGCCGGTTCGTTGTCGGTGCCGCGTGGGATGCTGTGAGTGATGGCCAGGAAAACTGCGAATGACGACCCTCTCGCCCCGGTGACCCTCGCCGTGGGCCAGGAGGACCTCCTGCTCGACCGTGCCGTGCAGGAGGTGGTGGCTGCCGCCAAGGCCGCCGACGCCGACACGGACGTACGGGACCTCGCCCCGGACCAGTTGCAGCCCGGCACGCTCGCCGAGCTGACGAGTCCCTCGCTCTTCGCGGAGCGGAAGGTGGTGGTCGTACGCAACGCGCAGGACCTGTCCGCCGACACGGTCAAGGACGTGAAGGCGTACCTCGGCTCGCCCGCCGAGGAGATCACCCTGGTGCTGCTGCACGCCGGCGGGGCCAAGGGCAAGGGGCTGCTGGACGCCGCGCGCAAGGTGGGCGCGCGGGAGGTGGCGTGCCCGAAGATGACCAAGCCGGCGGACCGACTGGCCTTCGTGCGGGGAGAGTTCCGCGCGTTCGGGCGGTCGGCCACACCGGAGGCGTGCCAGGCACTGTGCGACGCGCTCGGCAGTGACCTGCGCGAACTGGCCTCGGCGGTCTCGCAGCTGGTGGCCGACGTGGCGGGGACGATCGACGAGGCGGTCGTCGGGCGGTACTACACCGGCCGGGCCGAGGCCTCCAGCTTCACGGTCGCCGACCGGGCCGTCGAGGGGCGTACGGCGGAGGCGCTGGAGGCGCTGAGATGGTCGCTGTCGACCGGCGTGGCACCGGTGATGATCACCAGTGCGCTGGCGCAGGGTGTGCGGGCGATCGGCAAGCTGTCCTCCGCGCGCGGGGGGCGTCCGGCCGATCTCGCCCGTGAGCTGGGCATGCCGCCGTGGAAGATCGACCGGGTGCGCCAGCAGATGCGGGGTTGGACACCCGACGGAGTCGCGCTGGCGATGCGTGCCGTCGCGGAGGCCGACGCGGGCGTGAAGGGCGGCGGTGACGACCCCGGTTATGCCCTGGAGAAGGCTGTCGTGACGATCGCCCGGGCCGCGAGGTCGAGGGGCCGCGGCTGACTCGGTCGCCGGCTTACCTGTCGGCGGGTGAGTCGTCCGGGGCGAGTGGTCCCGGGCCGGCGCGGCCCCGCGTCGCCGACGCGGTGTGTGGGGGGGGCGTCGCTGTCGAAACCCGCCCGCGCCTCGACACCGACGACCTGACTCAGCGCGGCCGACCTCGACGGCGAAGGCCGCTCCTTCCCGACCTCACGGCGAAGACCGCTCCCGCACTGGACCACTCCCGCGCCGGACCGGAGCCGCGCCGGACCGCTCCCGCACTGGACCGGAGCCGCGCCGGACCTGAGCCGCGCCCGACCGCTCCCGGACCCGACCGGAAGTTGCGCCGGGCCGGACCGGAGTTGCGCCGCGCCGGGCCGGAGTCGTGCCGGATCACGCCAGGCCGCGCCCTGCCCCGCCGAGCCAGGCCGCGCCCCGCCGCGCCCCGCCGCGCCGCGCCGGACCGCTTCCGGGCCGGAGTCGCGCCGGACTGCTCCCGGCCGGAGCCGCGCCGGACCGGAGCCGCGCCAGGCCCTGCCCCGCCCCGCCGAACCCCGCCCCGCCGCGCCGGGCGGGTCTGGGTGTTGGACCAGTCGTCCCGGCGCATGCCGAAGGCCCCGGTGGCCGCCCTGGGGAAGGGAGGGCGCCGGGGCCTTCGGGTTCAAGCTTTCGGATCCGCGCCCGCGTGGCGAACGCAGGCCGCGCGCGGTTCCTGTTGTGCCGGTCGGGAGCGGATGAGAGAGGGCCCGCTCTGGGTCCTTCCGGCGATCAGATCAGAAAGGAGTCTCAGCCCTTGAGGGTCGTGACCTTGGAAGCAAGCGCCGACTTCTTGTTGGCGGCCTGGTTCTTGTGGATGACGCCCTTCGAGACGGCCTTGTCGAGCGCACGCGCGGCAGCGCGCTGCAGCTCGGTGGCCTTCTCGACGTCACCCGCGGCAGCGGCCTCGCGGGCCTTGCGGATCGCGGTCTTCAGGGAGGACTTGACGGCCTTGTTGCGCAGCCGAGCCTTCTCGTTGGTCTTGATCCGCTTGATCTGGGACTTGATGTTCGCCACGAAGGAGCCTTTTCAGGTTCAGGTGCGGGGCCGCTCGGGTCCCGTACCGGTGATCCAAAATTTCTCTGACGTGCCTCGCGCCGAGAGGCTATGAGGCACAGCCGTCTACAGTACCAGTGGCCCCGCGAGCGGCCCAAAACGGTCCCCGGTCCGTCCCCGTGGGACCATGGAGACTACGTATCGATCCGACCCGAGGCATAAGGCGCCTCAAGAGACAGGACCCTGCGTGCCCGCGACCCCTAACCATGTGCCCGAGCCGAGCCGTACCGACCCGGCACTGATCCGCAACTTCTGCATCATCGCGCACATCGACCACGGCAAGTCCACTCTCGCCGACCGGATGCTCCAGCTGACCGGTGTGGTCGAGCAGCGGCAGATGCGTGCTCAGTACCTCGACCGGATGGACATCGAGCGCGAGCGCGGCATCACGATCAAGTCCCAGGCGGTGCGTCTGCCCTGGGCCCCCACCGAGGGCCCCGACCAGGGTGCGACCCACATCCTCAACATGATCGACACCCCGGGGCACGTCGACTTCACCTACGAGGTCTCGCGGTCGCTGGCCGCCTGCGAGGGGACCGTACTGCTCGTCGACGCCGCCCAGGGCATCGAGGCGCAGACGCTCGCCAACCTCTACCTGGCGATGGAGAACGACCTCGCGATCATCCCGGTGCTCAACAAGATCGACCTGCCGGCCGCGCAGCCGGAGAAGTTCGCCGAGGAGCTGGCGAACCTGGTCGGCTGTGACCCCGACGACGTGCTGAGGGTCTCCGCCAAGACGGGCATCGGGGTGGACGCGCTGCTCGACAGGGTCGTGCGGGACGTCCCCGCGCCGGTCGGTGTCGCCGACGCGCCCGCCCGCGCGATGATCTTCGACTCGGTGTACGACTCCTACCGGGGCGTGGTGACCTACGTCCGTGTCATCGACGGCCAGCTCAACAAGCGTGAGCGCATCCGCATGATGTCGACGAACGCCACCCACGAGCTGCTGGAGATCGGCACCAACTCGCCCGAGATGCTGCCCGCCGACGGGCTCGGCGTGGGCGAGGTGGGCTATCTCATCACCGGCGTGAAGGACGTCCGCCAGTCCAAGGTCGGTGACACCATCACCAGCCTGCACAAGGGGGCCACGGAGGCGCTCGGCGGGTACAAGGACCCCAAGCCGATGGTCTTCTCGGGTCTGTATCCGCTGGACGGCTCCGACTACCCCGAGCTGCGCGACGCCCTGGACAAGCTGCAGCTCAACGACGCCGCGCTGGTCTACGAGCCGGAGACGTCCGCCGCGCTCGGCTTCGGCTTCCGCGTCGGCTTCCTGGGCCTGCTGCACCTCGACGTGATCCGCGAGCGGCTGGAGCGCGAGTTCGGGCTCGACCTGATCGCCACCGCGCCGAACGTGGTCTACCGCGTGCTCATGGAGGACGGCACCGAGCACACGGTCACCAACCCGAGCGAGTTCCCCGAGGGGAAGATCGACGCGGTGTACGAGCCGGTCGTGCGCGCCACCATCCTGGCGCCGAGCGAGTTCATCGGCTCGATCATGGAGCTGTGCCAGACCCGGCGCGGCACCCTGCTCGGCATGGACTACCTCTCCGAGGACCGGGTCGAGATCCGCTACACGCTGCCGCTCGCCGAGATCGTCTTCGACTTCTTCGACCAGCTGAAGTCCAAGACCCGCGGCTACGCCTCGCTGGACTACGAGCCCACCGGCGAGCAGACCTCCAGCCTGGTCAAGGTCGACATCCTGCTGCACGGCGACAAGGTGGACGCCTTCTCGGCGATCACGCACAAGGACGCGGCGTACGCGTACGGCGTACGGCTGGTGGCCAAGCTGCGCGAGCTGATCCCGCGGCAGGCCTTCGAGGTGCCCATCCAGGCCGCCGTGGGCTCGCGGGTCATCGCCCGCGAGACCATCCGCGCCATCCGCAAGGACGTCCTCGCCAAGTGCTACGGGGGTGACATCTCGCGTAAGCGCAAGCTGCTGGAGAAGCAGAAGGAAGGCAAGAAGCGGATGAAGATGGTGGGTTCCGTGGAGGTTCCGCAGGAGGCCTTCATCGCCGTCCTCTCCAGCGATGACAGCGCGGGATCGGGCAAGAGCAAGAAGTAACCAGCGGTAACGAACGGTCACGCCCGCAAAGCGGGCACTTGGGGGCTCGCCGTGCGAAAGCGCGGCGGGCCCCTACGCGCGCGTAGCGTCGCTCTGAGTGCAAAGTGACAGGCCGAGGCCCCTTACGCAACGGCCGGTCGCGGCTTACCCTGATGCCTGCTCGATAGTTACTCGCGAGTTAAACAACAGTCCGAGACCACACCGTGAGTTAACCCAGCCGCACCGAGTCGGCCGCACCGTCGCGGGCCCCCGGAGGATGTCGTGAGCGACACACAGACCCTGATCGAGAACCGTCCGCCGTCCGTGGCCGCACTCTTCCTGGAGCGCGTGGCGGCCACACCGGAGGGCGAGGCCTACCGCTACCCCGTACCGCCGGCGTCCGGGCAGGGCCCGGACGACTGGAAGTCGCTCAGCTGGGCGCAGGCGGCCGACCGGGTGTATGCCATCGCGGCCGGCCTGATCGAGCTGGGCGTACAGCCCGAACAGCGGGTGGCGCTCGCCTCCTCGACCCGCGTCGAGTGGATCCTCGCCGACCTCGGCATCATGTGTGCCGGCGGTGCGACCACGACCGTCTACCCGCAGACCAACGCCGACGAGTCGGGCTTCATCCTCTCCGACTCCGAGAGCCGGGTGCTGATCGCCGAGGACGCGGCCCAGGTCGCCAAGGCGCTTGAGAAGCGCGCCGAGCTGCCCGACCTGACCAAGGTCGTCGTCATCGACCCGGCCGGCGCCGAGACCGGCGACTGGGTGATCAGCCTCGCCGAACTGGAGCGGCGCGGCGCCGCCTACCTGGAGACGCACCCGCAGCTGATCAAGGAGCGGGTCGGCGCGATCACCAAGGAGCAGCTCGCCACCCTGATCTACACCTCCGGCACCACCGGCCGCCCCAAGGGGGTGCGCCTGCCGCACGACAACTGGTCGTACATGGCGAAGGCGATCGCCTCCACCGGGCTGCTCGGCGCCGAGGACGTGCAGTACCTGTGGCTGCCGCTCGCGCATGTCTTCGGCAAGGTCCTCACCTCGGGCCAGATCGAGCTCGGGCACGTCACCGCCGTCGACGGCCGGGTCGACAAGATCATCGAGAACCTTCCGGTGGTCCGGCCGACCTACATGGCGGCCGTGCCGCGGATCTTCGAGAAGGTCTACAACGGCGTCGCGGCCAAGGCGCGCGAGGGCGGCGCGGCCAAGTACAAGATCTTCCAGTGGGCGGCCGAGGTCGCCCGCGAGTACGCCAAGGTCACCCAGGACAACTTCCGGCGCACCGGCACCGCCTCGGCGCCCCTCGGCCTGGCCGCCCGGCACAAGGTCGCCGACACCCTCGTCTACGGCAAGCTCCGCGAGGCCTTCGGCGGCCGGCTGCGCGCCTGCGTCTCGGGCGCCTCCGCCCTCTCGCCGGAGATCGGCTACTTCTTCGCCGGCGCCGGCATCCACATCCTGGAGGGCTACGGCCTCACCGAGTCCTCCGCGGCCTCCTTCGTCAACCCCGGCGAGGCCTACCGCACCGGCACGGTCGGCAAGCCGCTGCCCGGCACCGAGGTCCGCATCGCCGAGGACGGCGAGATCCTGCTGCGCGGTCCCGGCATCATGCAGGGCTACCACCGGCTGCCCGAGAAGACCGCCGAGGTGCTGGAGTCCGACGGCTGGTTCCACACCGGGGACATCGGCGAGCTGTCGCCCGACGGTTATCTGCGCATCACCGACCGCAAGAAGGACCTCATCAAGACCTCCGGCGGCAAGTACGTCGCCCCCGCCGAGGTCGAGGGGCAGTTCAAGGCGGTGTGCCCGTACGTCTCCAACATCCTCGTGCACGGCGCCGACCGGAACTACTGCACCGCCCTGATCGCCCTCGACGAACCCGCGCTCCAGGACTGGGCCAAGGACAACGGCCTGGCGGGCAGGTCGTACGCGGAGATCGTCGCGGCGCCACAGACGGTCGAGATGGTCGACGGCTACGTCCGGCAGCTCAACGGCGGGCTCCAGCGCTGGCAGACCATCAAGAAGTTCCGGCTGCTGCCGCGCGACCTCGACGTGGAGCACGGCGAGATCACTCCCAGCCTGAAGCTGAAGCGACCCGTCGTGGAGCGGGAGTACAAGCACCTCATCGACGAGATGTACGCCGGAGCGCGCGAGGCCTGACGTCCTCCCGCCGGGGTGGCGGGGGCCGGCGGCGGCCGCGGTGGTCCGTGGCGCGTCGGGTGGTTCCCCGCACCCCTTTGACTGTTTTGCGCCCGTCCGCGCTCGTTAGTGTCCGTCTCGGGGCAGCCCCGTAGCGCGGTTATCGGCCACGACTGGCCACTTGTGTGACTGCGTGCTTATCCACGGCTCCCGTCTGTCACCCTGGCCGCATGGACATGGCGGCCATACCGACGCAGCGGGAGAGCCAGGCCCCGGGCCATGAGCCGCGGGGGAGGGCGACGCTGCCCGGAAGTCCCCTCGCGCCCGGCTCCGCCCGCGCGCTGGTGCGGGCCGCGCTGGCCGAGGTGCCCGGGGTCTCCGGCCGCCTCGCCGACGACGCCACGGCGGTCGTCAGCGAACTCGTCACCAACGCCGTCGTGCACGCCGGTACCGACGTGGAGGTCGAATGGCGCCTGGAGGCGACCGGCGCGTTCGTCGTGGAGGTGGGCGACCGGCACCCCTCCCGCGCCCCGCGCGATCCGGTCGGCGGCGAGACGCCGTACGAGGCGGCCGAGTACGGACGCGGGCTGCGGCTGGTCGCCACCCTCGCGGAGTCCTGGGGCGTCACCTACCGCACCGGCGCCAAGACGGTGTGGGCGCGGCTGCCCCCGGGCGGCGTCGAGCCGGCGCACGAACCCGCCCGGCTTCCCGCCCTGGAGGTCGCCGAGGGCCTGGCCACGCAGCCGCAGCGCGCCGGCTGCGACCGGGAGTGGCTCGGCCGCGGCGCGCTGTCCTTCCTCGCCGAGGCCTCCGACCTGCTCGCCGGACAGCTGGACGAGAACCTCGTCGCCGCGCTCACCGGCCAGCTGATCGTGCCCCGGCTCGCCGACTGGTGCGCGGTGTGGCTGGAGGACGAGGCGAGCGCGCGCGGCGGCACGAGCGGCGGGCCGGCCCGGGTCTGGCACGCCAGCGAGGCACGCATCGAGGAGCTGCGCTGCGCCCTGGAGAAGGAGCCGCCGTGCCCGGGCGACGGGCTGCGCTCCAACCCGGAGCGCTACCCCTGGCCCGGTGACGCCCTCGGGCCCGAGGGCACGCACGGCGCGGCGCTCGCGTACCGGCTGATCGCGGGCGGCCGGCCGCTCGGCACCCTCGTCATCGGCCGCTGCGGGCTGAGCCGCTTCCCCGACGAGGTCACCGGGCTGGTGGAGGACCTCGGCCGCCGGGTCGCCCTCGCCGTCGGCGCGGCCCGCCAGTACGCCCGCCAGGCCACCATCAGCGCCGTGCTCCAGCGCGGCCTGCTGCCCGGCGCGGTCGCCGAGATCCCCGGCGTGCGCAGCGCGCTGGTCTACGAGCCGTGCGACAAGGGCGGCCCCAGCGGCGACTTCTACGACCTGTTCCCGGCGGGCGACGGCCGCTGGTGCTTCGCCGTCGGCGACGTCCAGGGCAAGGGCCCCGAGGCGGCGGTCGTCATCGGCCTCGCCCGGCCCTGGCTGCGGCTGCTGGCCCGCGAGGGTTACCGCGTCGCCGATGTCCTCGACCGCCTCAACCAGCTCCTTCTGGACGACGCCACGGAGGCCGCCGACGCCGCGGCCCGCGCCCTGGTCGCCGCCGGCGGCCGGCCCGTGAGGTCCGGGGACGGCCCGCAGACCCGCTTCCTGTCCCTGCTCTACGGCGAGCTGACCCCCCACGACGGGGGAGTCCGCTGCACCCTCGCCTCGGCCGGACACCCACTGCCCCTCGTCCTAGGGCCCGACGGCGGTGTGCGCACCGCCGCCCGCCCCCAGACCCTGCTCGGCGTGGTCGAGGACGAGACCTACACCAGCGAGACCCTCGACCTGCGGCCCGGCGACAGCCTGCTGTGCGTCACCGACGGGGTGACCGAGCGCCGCTCCGGCTCCCGCCAGTTCGACGACGGCGACGGGCTCGCGCGGGCCCTGTCCGGCTGCGCCGGGCTGAGCGCCGAGCTGATCGCGGAAAGGATCCGCCGCCTGGTCCACGACTTCGGCGGCGGCCTGCCGGAGGACGACCTGGCCCTGCTGGTGCTCCAGGCCGAGTGAGGGCCGTCGTACCGGACGGTGGCGGTACGGGACAATGGGGGACATGCCTTCCGCACTTCCCGACGGCGAGCCCGTCCCCGCCGACGGCGCGCTGCCCGCCGCCGCGCTCGCCGGGGCCGCCGACCGCCCCCTCGGGTTCTATCTCCACGTCCCGTACTGCGCGACCCGCTGCGGCTACTGCGACTTCAACACCTACACCGCGACCGAGCTGCGCGGCACGGGCGGGGTGCTCGCGTCCCGGGACAACTACGCGGACACCCTGACCGACGAGGTCCGGCTGGCCCGCAAGGTGCTCGGCGACGACCCGCGCGAGGTCCGCACGGTCTTCGTCGGCGGCGGTACGCCGACGCTGCTGGCCGCGGACGATCTCGTACGGATGCTGGCGGCGATCCGCGACGAGTTCGGTCTGGCACCGGACGCGGAGATCACCACCGAGGCGAACCCGGAGTCGGTCGACCCGGCCTACCTCGCCACCCTGCGCGAGGGCGGCTTCAACCGGGTCTCCTTCGGCATGCAGAGCGCGAAACGGCATGTACTGCGGGTCCTGGACCGCACCCACACACCGGGCCGTCCCGAGGCGTGCGTGGCCGAGGCCCGGGCGGCGGGCTTCGCGCACGTGAACCTCGACCTGATCTACGGCACCCCCGGCGAGACGGACGACGACTGGCGGGCCTCGCTGGAGGCGGCGCTCGGCGCGGGCCCGGACCACGTCAGCGCGTATGCCCTGATCGTCGAGGAGGGCACCCAGCTCGCCCGCCGCATCCGCCGGGGCGAGGTGCCGATGACCGACGACGACGTCCACGCCGACCGCTATCTGATCGCGGAGGAGACCCTGTCGGCGGCGGGCTTCGACTGGTACGAGGTCTCCAACTGGGCCACCTCGCGGGCGGCCCGCTGTCTGCACAACGAGCTGTACTGGCGTGGCGCCGACTGGTGGGGCGCGGGACCGGGCGCGCACAGCCACGTCGGCGGGGTGCGCTGGTGGAACGTCAAGCACCCCGGGGCGTACGCGGCAGCGCTCGCGGAGGGGCGGTCGCCGGGGGCGGGGCGAGAGCTGCTGGCCGACGAGGACCGGCGGGTGGAGCGCATCCTGCTGGAGCTGCGGCTGGCGGAGGGGGTGCCGCTGTCGCTGCTGCGCGAGGCGGGGCTCGAGGCGTCCCGGCGCGCGCTGGCGGACGGACTCCTCCAGCAGGACCCCTACACGCGCGGCCGTGCCGTACTGACCCTGCGCGGACGCCTGCTCGCGGACGCGGTGGTACGCGACCTGGTCGACTGACCGGGCACCCCCTGACCGGGCACCCCCGACGCGGCGGACGGCACGACGGCAGGCCTGGTGATCGGTCCGCTGGACGGTCCGCCGTCGCGGCCGTGATCGGGGGTCCAGGGATCGCGGACCGGGGACCGGGGACCCCTTAGGGGTCAGGCCTCGTCGGCGGTCGTGACGAAGTCGATCAGTTCCTCCACGCGTCCCAACAGCTCCGGCTCAAGATCGCGGTAGGACCGCACCCCCGACAGGATCCTCTGCCACGCCGCGCCCGTGTTCTCCGGCCAGCCGAGCGCCCGGCACACCCCCGTCTTCCAGTCCTGGCCGCGCGGCACCGTCGGCCAGGCGGGGATGCCCAGGGACGACGGCTTCACCGCCTCCCAGACGTCGATGTACGGGTGGCCGACGACCAGGGCGTGCTCGCTGCTCACCGACTGTGCGATGCGCCACTCCTTGGTGCCCGGCACCAGGTGGTCCACCAGGACGCCCAGGCGCGCGTCGGGGCCCGGGGCGAACTCGGCCACGATCGACGGCAGGTCGTCCACGCCCTCCAGGTACTCCACGACCACGCCCTCGATGCGCAGGTCGTCGCCCCACACCCGCTCCACCAGCTCGGCGTCGTGCCGGCCCTCGACGTAGATCCGGCCGGCCCGGGCCACGCGCGCGCGGGCGCCGGGGACGGCGACCGAGCCGGAGGCCGTGCGGGTGGGCCGTACCGGGCCCGCGGCGGGCTTGACGAGGGTGACGACTTGGCCCTCCAGCAGGAAGCCGCGCGGCTCCAGCGGGAAGACGCGGTGTTTGCCGAAGCGGTCCTCCAGGGTCACCGTGCCCGCCTCGCAGCGGATCACCGCCCCGCAGAACCCGCTGCCGGGCTCCTCCACCACCAGCCCGGGCTCGGCCGCCACCTCGGGCACCGGCTTCGGCTTCTTCCAGGGCGGGGTCAGGTCGACGGAGTACTGGCGCATTCGGATGACGATAGGAGAAGTGGGCGGGCGCGTCCCCCGACACGCCGGAAGTCACCCGGTGCGGCGGCTCAGCCCGTGCCGAAGCGGGCCGCCAGTTCGTCACGCTGGCGGCGGACGAAACCCGCGTCGACCACGGCCCCGTGGCCGGGCACGTAGAGCGCGTCCTCGCCGCCCAGGGCCAGGAGGCGGTCCAGGGCGTCGGGCCAGCGGGACGGGACCGCGTCCGGGCCCGCCTGCGGTTCGCCGGACTCCTCGACCAGGTCGCCGCAGAAGACCACCTCCGGGCCGCCCGAGGCCGCACCGGGGACCAGGACCGCCAGATCGTGCGCGGTGTGCCCGGGCCCCACGTTGGCCAGCAGCACCCGGCGGCCCCCGCCCAGGTCGAGGGTCGACTCGCCGGAGACCGGATGCCGGGGCACGACCAGCGCGTCCACCGCCTCGTCCGCGTCGGCGGCCGGGAGACCGTTGCCGATCGCGTCCGCGCGCAGCCCCGCGCGCCCGGAGGTGAACACCGCGTCGGCGCCCACCGCCGCGTGGATCCGCGCCCCGGCGAACACGGCCGCCCCGAAGACGTGGTCGAAGTGGGGGTGGGTGAGAGCGAGATGGGTCACACGGCCGCCGGACAGCTCCTGGGCCGCGGACCGCAGCCGCGCCCCCTCGGCCAGGCTCGAACCGGCGTCGACCATCAGCGCCGTACCCGCGCCGACGACCAGCCCCACCGTGCAGTCCCAGCCCGGCAGCCGGCACCGCCCCACACCGGCGGCCAGCCGCTCCCACCCCAGCTCTTCCCAAGTCACCCTCATACCGGGACGCTAACGTCACGACCGGTACGGACGGCACCGACCTTGCCCCGGGTGCACCCGACGGCCGTACACTGGGCCGGGGAATGCTGGCACTCGCATGGGAAGAGTGCCAGGAGGACACCCGAGGGGACGAGGGGACGACGTGCTGGAGGTGTGCGCGGATGCTGAGTGAACGCAGGCTGCAGGTCCTGCGCGCCATCGTCCAGGACTACGTGGGCACCGAGGAGCCGGTGGGTTCCAAGGCGCTCACCGAACGGCACAGCCTCGGTGTCTCCCCGGCGACCGTCCGCAACGACATGGCCGCCCTGGAGGACGAGGGGTACATCGCCCAGCCGCACACCAGTGCCGGGCGCATCCCCACCGACAAGGGCTACCGGCTGTTCGTCGACAAGCTCGCGGGCGTCAAGCCGATGACCGCGCCCGAGCGGCGGGCGATCCAGAACTTCCTGGAGGGCGCCGTCGACCTCGACGACGTCGTGGCGCGGACGGTGCGGCTGCTCGCGCAGCTGACCCGTCAGGTCGCCGTCGTGCAGTACCCGTCGCTGACCCGGTCCACCGTCCGGCACGTGGAGCTGCTCTCGCTGGCTCCCGCGCGCCTGATGCTCGTGCTGATCACGGACACCGGCCGGGTCGAGCAGCGGATGGTCGACTGCCCGGCGCCGTTCGGCGAGTCCTCGCTGGCGGATCTGCGGGCGCGGCTGAACAGCCGGGTCGCCGGCCGCCGGTTCGCGGACGTGCCGAAGCTGGTCGAGGACCTGCCGGATGCCTTCGAGGCCGAGGACCGGGGTACGGTCTCCACCGTGCTCTCCACCCTGCTGGAGACACTGGTCGAGGAGAACGAGGAGCGGCTGATGATCGGCGGTACCGCCAATCTCACCCGCTTCGGGCATGACTTTCCTCTCACGATCCGGCCCGTCCTGGAGGCACTGGAGGAGCAGGTCGTGCTCCTCAAGCTGCTGGGCGAGGCGAAGGATCCGGGTGTGACCGTGCGCATCGGGCACGAGAACGCCCACGAAGGACTCAACTCCACGTCCGTCGTGTCGGTCGGCTACGGTTCGGGCGGCGAGGCGGTTGCCAAGCTCGGCGTGGTCGGACCGACCCGCATGGACTACCCGGGAACGATGGGAGCGGTACGCGCAGTGGCACGGTACGTCGGACAGATCCTGGCGGAGTCGTAAGTGGCCACGGACTACTACGCCGTTCTCGGCGTGCGCCGCGACGCGTCGCAGGATGAGATCAAGAAGGCGTTCCGTCGGCTCGCGCGCGAGCTGCACCCGGACGTCAACCCCGATCCGAAGACCCAGGAGCGGTTCAAGGAGATCAACGCCGCTTACGAGGTGCTGTCGGACCCGCAGAAGAAGCAGGTCTACGACCTCGGCGGCGACCCGCTCTCGCAGTCCGGCGGTGCCGGCGCGGGCGGCTTCGGCGCCGGTGGCTTCGGCAACTTCTCCGACATCATGGACGCGTTCTTCGGTACGGCGTCGCAGCGCGGGCCGCGCTCGCGCACCCGGCGCGGCCAGGACGCGATGATCCGCATCGAGATCCAGCTGGACGAGGCGGCCTTCGGGACGACCAAGGACATCCAGGTCGACACCGCGATCGTCTGCAACACCTGCAACGGCGAGGGCGCGGCGCCCGGCACCACGGCCCAGACCTGTGACATGTGCCGCGGCCGCGGTGAGGTCTCCCAGGTCACCCGGTCCTTCCTGGGCCAGGTCATGACCTCGCGCCCCTGCCCCCAGTGCCAGGGCTTCGGCACGGTCGTGCCGACCCCGTGCCCGGAGTGCGCGGGCGACGGCCGGGTCCGCTCCCGTCGCACGCTGACCGTCAAGATCCCGGCCGGCGTCGACAACGGCACCCGGATCCAGCTCGCCGGCGAGGGCGAGGTCGGTCCGGGCGGCGGACCGGCCGGCGACCTCTACGTGGAGATCCACGAGCTGCCGCACTCGACCTTCCAGCGGCGCGGCGACGACCTGCACTGCACGGTCACCATCCCGATGACCGCGGCGGCCCTCGGCACCAAGGTGCCGCTGGAGACGCTGGACGGCGTGGAGGAGGTCGACATCCGGCCCGGCACCCAGTCCGGCCAGTCGATCCCGCTGCACGACCGCGGCGTCACGCATCTGCGTGGCGGCGGCCGGGGCGACCTCATCGTCCATGTCGAGGTGCAGACCCCGGGCAAGCTGGACCCCGAGCAGGAGAGGCTGCTGCGCGAGCTGGCCAAGCTGCGCGGCGAGGAGCGGCCGCAGGGCACGTTCCAGCCGGGCCAGCAGGGCCTGTTCTCCCGGCTGAAGGACGCCTTCAACGGCCGCTGAGACACCGGCGACGGGACGCCCCGGCGTCCCTTATGCCCCTGTCCTATGCGGTCGGAAGCCCGGATTCGGACTTGTGCGGGGGACGTGACAACATGCGCTCATGTCCTCCGCACTGGCCGATCTGTCTCCCCACCCGATCGTGCAGGCCCCCATGGCGGGCGGTGTGTCCGTCCCCCGGCTCGCCGCCGCCGTCTCCGAGGCCGGCGGTCTCGGGTTCCTCGCCGCCGGACTCAAGACCGCCGACGGCATGTACCAGGAGATCAAGCAACTGCGGGGGCTCACCGGACGTCCCTTCGGCGTGAACGTGTTCGTGCCCCAGCCCGAGTACGCCGAGTCGGGCGCCGTCGAGGTCTACGCCCACCAGCTGGCCGGCGAGGCCGCCTGGTACGAGACCGAGCTGGGCGATCCGGACAGCGGCCGGGACGACGGCTACGACGCCAAGCTCGCCGTCCTGCTCGACGACCCGGTGCCCGTGGTCTCCTTCCACTTCGGCGTGCCGAGCGCGCAGGCGCTGGAGTCGCTGCGCCGGGCGGGAACGTACACGCTGGTCACCGCCACCACCGCCGAGGAGGCCCGCGCGGTCGAGCGGGCCGGGGCCGACGCGGTGATCGCGCAGGGTGTGGAGGCCGGCGGCCACCAGGGAACGCACCGGGACAGCCTGGAGAACGACGGCGCCGGCATCGGACTGCTGTCCCTGGTCGCGCAGATCCGCGAGGCCGTGGGCATCCCGATCGTCGCCGCCGGCGGCATCATGCGCGGCGGCCAGATCACGGCCGTCCTGGCGGCGGGCGCGAGCGCGGCCCAGCTGGGCACCGCCTTCCTCGCCACCCCCGAGTCCGGCGCCCCCGACGTGCACAAGCAGGCGCTGACCAACCCGCTGTTCGCGCGCACCGAGCTGACCCGCGCCTTCTCCGGCCGCCCGGCGCGCGGACTGGTCAACCGCTTCCTGCGCGAGCACGGCCCGTACGCCCCCGCCGCCTACCCGGAGATCCACCACCTCACCTCCCCGCTGCGCAAGGCCGCGGCCAAGGCCGACGACGCGCAGGGCATGGCGCTGTGGGCGGGCCAGGGGCACCGGCTGGCCCGGGAGCTGCCGGCCGGCCGGCTGGTGGAGCTGCTGGCGGCCGAACTCGCCGACGCCAGGACAGCGTTGTCGCGGCTGCTCGGCCCCGGAGGTGACCGGCGATGACCGCGCCCGTCTTCGTCGTGGACCAACTCGACCGTATCGCAGCGGAGTTCGTGCTCGACGGACCCGAGGGACGGCACGCGGTGTCGGTGAAGCGGCTGCGGCCGGGCGAGGACGTGGTCCTCACCGACGGACGCGGCCGCTGGGCGGAGGGCGTCGTCAAGGCGGCCGAGGGCAAGGACCGGCTGGTGGTCGACCTGGCCCCCGTCCACGAGGAGCCTGCGGCGACCCCGCGGATCACGGTCGTCCAGGCCCTGCCCAAGGGTGACCGTGGCGAGCTGGCCGTGGAGACGATGACCGAGGTCGGCGTCGACGCCGTCGTGCCCTGGCAGGCCTCCCGCTGCATCACCCAGTGGAAGGGCGAGCGCGGCCTGAAGGCACTCGGCAAATGGCGGGCCACCGCGCGCGAGGCCGGCAAGCAGTCCCGCCGGGTCCGCTTCCCCGAGGTCGCGGACGCGGCGACGACCAAGCAGGTCGCCGCGCTGCTGGCCGGGGCGGACTTCGCCGCCGTCCTCCACGAGAGCGGCGACGCACGCCTCGCCACCGCCGAACTCCCCGCCCAGGGCGAGATCGTGCTGGTCGTCGGCCCCGAAGGCGGTGTCTCTCCCGAGGAGTTGGCGCTGTTCGCCCAGGCAGGGGCTCGGCCCTATGTGCTCGGGCCCACCGTGTTGCGCACGTCCACCGCCGGTACGGCGGCCGCGGCTCTGCTGCTAGGCCGCACCGGGCGCTGGTCCTGACCCTCTGTCCCGACTCTCCGGGGAACACCGTGGAACTCGCCCAAGTCCGGCTCCTGGTCACCGACTTCGCCGCCTGCTACCGCTTCTACGCCGATGTCCTCGGCCTCAGGCCGCAGTCCGGCGCGAGCGAGGGACCCTACGAGAAGTTCAGCCCGCACGCCGGGTCCGCCGGGATCGCGCTGCAGGACCGGTCCATGATGGCCGACGTCCTCGACGAGCTGGGCGAGATCGCCACCGGCCACCGCTCCCTGGTCGTGCTGCGCGTGGACGACCTCGACGGCACGTGTGCGCGGATCACCTCCCGGGGCGCGACCCTGCTGCACGGGCCGGCCCCGCTGACCGACCGCATGCGCGTGGCCCACCTCAAGGATCCCGAGGGCAATCTGGTCGAACTCCAGGAGTGGCTGCTGCTGCGCGGCTGACACCGTCCCGGGACACGGCGGTGCGCCACGAACGGGTGAGTGGCCGTATGTGGTCTTCCGTCCCGCCCCCACCGGTGGGACGCTGCCCTGTATGGGGGCACGTACACCGATTCCGCGCGGCAGGCGGGTGGTCGCCGTCGCGGGCCTGGTCGTGGCGGCCGGCGGCGTTCTGACGGCGTGCCGGCCGGGCGACCTCAGCTCCGCGACCGTCGCCTACACCACCGACACCACCGCGACCGCCCGGCTGAAGCACGAACACGTCGACGTCAGTTGGCTCACCTGCACCGGCAACGGTGACGGCGTGGCGGTGACCAGGAGCCCGTCGCCGACCGAGTCCACCGTCGTCTCCGTCGACTGCCGGGGGAAGACCAGGGACGGACGGGACATCACCGTCACCGGCAAGGTGACCAAGGCGGTCGACGGTGCCTGCGTGCGCGGTGACCTGACGGCCAAGGTCGGCGGCAGACAGGTGTTCCACGTGTCGGGGCTCGGCGACTGCGACGCGACCGCCGCACCGACGTACCGGCCGCCCACCTGGGGGCAGCCAGGGCCCACCGTGACGGTCACCGTCACCCGCACCCTCTGGTGCAAGGGCGACCCGACCTGCTGGCCCGTCGAGGGCAAGTGACCGGAACCGGGAGCGGGAGGCGCCGGCCGCCGCGTCGGTGACGGGGTGCCCAGGGCGCCGCGACGGACACCACGGAGACCTCCGGCTACCTCCGATGAGCGTCCCCTGGACTGGGTCGCGGGGACGGACGCCCAACCGGGGGCGGCGATCCGGCTCGCGCCCAAGTCGCCGGAGTCCAGGCCCGCGAGCGATTCGCCCGACCTGCCGCCCCGGGCTCGATGAACCGCTCCGACGCCCCCCACGGACCCCCACCCGAACGACTAACATGCCCCAGTACCGATCTTCCTGATCCTCGGCGAAAGCGAGCGCAGCGTATGGCCGGCGAACCGCAGGACGACTGCCTGTTCTGCAGAATCGTCACGGGTGAGATCCCGGCGACGATCGTCCGTGAGACCGACACGACCGTCGCCTTCCGGGACATAAACCCCCAGGCGCCCACCCACATCCTGGTGATTCCCAAGGCGCACTACGAGAACGCCGCCGCGCTCGCCGCGGGCGCCCCCGAGATCGCCGCCGACGTCCTGGCCGAGACCCGGGCCGTCGCCGACGAGGAGAAGCTCGACAGCTACCGCATCGTCTTCAACACCGGCGCCGGCGCCGGCCAGACCGTCTGGCACGCCCACGCGCACGTCCTCGGCGGCCGCGGCCTGCAGTGGCCCCCGGGATGAGTCGCCGTGTCCGTCCGTGAACTGGTGGTCCTCGGCACCGCCAGCCAGGTCCCGACCCGGCACCGCAACCACAACGGCTATCTGCTGCGCTGGGACGGCGAGGGCCTGCTGTTCGACCCCGGCGAGGGCACCCAGCGGCAGATGCTGCGCGCCGGGGTCGCCGCGCACGACCTGAACCGGCTGTGCGTCACGCATTTCCACGGCGACCACTCCCTGGGCCTCGCCGGGGTCATCCAGCGGATCAACCTCGACCAGGTCCCGCACGAGATCACCGCGCACTACCCGCGTTCGGGGCAGCACTTCTTCGACCGGCTGCGCCACGCCACGGCCTACCGGGAGACGGTCCGCCTCACCGAGGCCCCGGTCGCCGCCGACGGCACCCTCGCGGTGACCGCGTCGTACACCCTCGAGGCCCGCAGGCTCTCCCACCCCGTGGAGTCCTACGGCTACCGCCTGGTCGAGCCCGACGGGCACCGCATGCTGCCCGAGCGCCTCGCCGCGCACGGCATCACGGGACCGGACGTGGGCCTCCTTCAGCGCACGGGCCGGCTACGGGGCGTGACGCTGGCGGACGTCAGCGAGGTGCGGCGCGGCCAGCGGTTCGCGTTCGTCATGGACACCCGGCTGTGCGACGGGGTGCACGCGCTGGCCGAGGACTGCGACCTGCTCGTCATCGAGTCGACGTTCCTCGACGAGGATGCCAAGCTCGCCGCCGACCACGGCCATCTGACGGCCGGCCAGGCCGCGGCCGTCGCCCGGGACGCCCGCGTACGGCACCTGGTCCTCACGCACTTCAGCCAGCGCTACTCGGACCCCGAGGAGTTCGAGCGGCAGGCGCGGGCCGCCGGGTTCGAAGGGGAGCTGACCGCGGCGCACGACCTCCAGCGGGTCCCCGTCCCCAAGCGCAGATGAAACCGCAGGTCGGCAGCCGTAGGATGCTCTGATGCCCCTCCCCAAAGCAGAACTGCACCTGCACATCGAAGGCACCCTGGAGCCGGAGCTGGCGTTCGAGCTGGCCGCCCGCAACGGCGTCGAGCTGCCCTACGCCGACACCGACGAGCTGCGCGAGGCGTACCGGTTCGAGGACCTCCAGTCCTTCCTGGACCTGTACTACGAGCTGATGGCCGTCCTGCGCACCGAGCAGGACTTCGCCGATCTGGCCGACGCCTACCTGGCCCGGGCCGCCGCGCAGGGCGTACGGCACGCGGAGATCTTCTTCGACCCGCAGGCCCACCTCGCACGGGGCGTGTCCATGGGCACGGTGGTGGAGGGGCTGTGGCGCTCGCTCGGCCGCAGTGAGGAGAACCACGGGGTCTCCACCCGGCTCATCCTCTGCTTCCTGCGGGACGAGTCGGCCGAGTCGGCACGGGAGACCCTCGCGGCCGCCGGACCGTACCTGGACCGCATCACCGGGGTCGGCCTCGACTCGGCCGAGGTCGGGCATCCGCCGGTGAAGTTCCGCGAGGTGTACGAGACCGCCGCGGCGCTCGGGCTGCGCCGCGTGGCGCACGCCGGCGAGGAGGGGCCGCCGGAGTACATCACCGAGGCCCTGGACGTGCTCGGTGTCGAGCGCGTCGACCACGGCCTGCGCTGCGTGGAGGATCCGGCGCTGGTCGAGCGGCTGGTCCGGGACCGGGTGCCGCTGACCCTGTGCCCGCTGTCCAACGTCCGGCTGCGTACCGTCGACACGCTGGCCGACCACCCGCTGCCGGCCATGCTCGACGCCGGGCTGCTGTGCACGGTCAACTCCGACGACCCGGCCTACTTCGGCGGGTACGCCGGGGACAATTTCGCGGCCGTACGGCAGTCCCTGGGGCTCACCGACGAGCGGCTGCGCGAGCTGGCCCGCAACTCCTTCCTCGCCTCCTTCCTGGAGGACGACGAGGAGCGCCGGGCCCGCTACCTCGCCGAGGTCGACGCGTACGAGTTCGGGGACGCCGTCTCGTAGCACCGCCGGTCGGGCACGGCGGGCGTGCGCACCGGGACCTCGACCACCGGGAGCGGGCGCCCGCTCCCGGTGCGCAGGGCCACCACCGTCATCGGCACGGCGACCAGCAGCAGCACGGCGCCGAGGAACAGGCCCATCGCCGGGAACCCCGCCCAGCCGGCCAGCACGCTCCCGGTCAGCGGACCCGCCGCCGTCCCCAGGGACGACGCCGAGCCGACCAGGACCGCCCAGCGGCCCCGCCGGTCCAGCGAGGCGGCCAGGCCGATGACGTACGACAGCACCACCGGGTAGAGCAGGTTCCAGGAGATCTCGCCCGCGGCGAAGGCCCACAGGTCCCTCGCCGAGGCGCTGAGCGCGACACAGCCGGCGATGAGCGCCGTACCGGCACCTATCGGCACCGCCCGGCCCAGCCGGGCCCCGAGCGCGCCCGCGCCCAGCACCCCGAGCAGTCCGGCGCCGAGCGCGACGGCGAAGACGGCGCCGGCGGTGACCTCGGTGAGATGGGCCTGGTCGAGGCCGATCCGGCCGCTGACGCCCCAGAGCGCGTTCTGGGCGAGCGACCAGCAGGGCATGGCGGCGGCCAGCAGCAGACCGGTACGGGGGCGAGGGAGCCTGCCGAGTCCCGCACGGGCGGGGGCGCGGACGGCCGGGGTCGTGGGTGCGCCGGACAGGCGGCCGGTGAGCGGCCAGACGGCGAGCGCGGTGAGCGCGAGGGCGGCCAACGGGACGCCGTGGCCCGGTCCGAGGTGGGGGATCGTCAGGTAGAGGGCGCCGGCGAGGGCGGAGACGCCGAGCAGTCCCGCGGTGGTGGCGCGGTGCGGGTCGGGCTGGGCGGCGATGCCCCGCGCGGCGACCGCGCTGACCGTGCCCGAGCCGAGACCGCCGGCCAGGACGCCCGCGACGACGGCCGGTACGGAGCCGGTGAGAGTGGCACCGCCGTAACCGAGGAAGGCGAGGGCCAGTCCGGCGCGGGCGAGGACGCGGGGGCCGATCCGGTCCACGCCCGAGGCCAGCAGAAAGCCCGCTGTCGCCGAACTCAGCAACAGGGCGCTGCCGGTGGCCCCGGCCTCGGTGGCGGTGAGCGGGAGTGCGCTGTCGAGTCTGCCGACGGTGGTGGGCAGCAGATAGGGGGCCAGGTACCCGGCCGTGAAGAGGGCGACGAGGGGCCAGGGCAGGGGGCGGGGGGCGGACACGGGCGTTCCCAGGGCAGGCGGAAGGAGCCGAGCGGCTCGGAAGAGGGGAGGGGGCGACGACCGTCGACGGACAGGAACGCGCGAGCAAGTTGTATCAAGCACGCGGTTGTTGAAGTAGCTCATCCTGTGTGATACAGGTCACATTTGGTTTGCATGTGACCAAGAGGGGTAATGACGCGCGGGCGTCCTCGGATGGGTTATAGTTGATCACGTCCTGGTCGCCGGAACTTCCGGTAGCCGGCCGCGCGTTGGTGGTCCAAGGAAAGACGCCCCGCTTCCTGCGGGGAAATGCAGGTGCAAGGCCTGCCCGGCGCTCCGACGAGCCCCATCCCGCCGTGTGCGGGGTGGGGCTCTTTTTCATGCCCTCGCGCCTTCGTGCCCCCGCCCACCTGCGCGCCTCATGCGCCGCCGGATGACGGGCATGCATCGGGGATCCCATTGACGCCGCCTGTCCGTGTATCTAGCCTCTGTCTAGCTGTCGTTCCTATACATGGACGGTATTCACAAGAGGAGATGGTCAGGTGGGCGGCGACCCGGCCCCGCAGGACGTGGCGCGGCGACTTCGGGAGGGCATGGCGCGCGGCGTGCTCTCCTTCCCGCTCACCGCCTTCCACGACGACGGCACCCTGGACGCCGACGGCTTCCGTGCCCATGTGGCGGCCCGGCTCGCCGCCACGCCCGGTGCCGTCTTCCCGGCGTGCGGCACCGGAGAGTTCTTCTCGCTGGACGAGGAGGAGTACCGGACCGTCGTCGCCGTCACCGTCGAGGAGGCGGCCGGACGGGTGCCCGTCGTGGCCGGCACCGGCTACGGCTGGGCGCAGGCCGCCCGGTTCGCGCGGATCGCCGAGGAGGCGGGCGCGGACGCCCTGCTCGTCCTGCCGCACTACCTCGTCGACGCCCCACAGGACGGCCTCACCGCCCAGCTGGAGCGGCTCGCGGCCCGCACCGGGCTGCCGCTCATCGCCTACCAGCGGGGCCAAGTCGCCTACACCACCGCCTCGTTGCGGCGCATCTCCCGCATCCCCGGCGTCATCGGCGTCAAGGACGGCCACAGCGACCTCGACCGGCTCCAGCGCCTCACCCTGGCCGCCCCCGACGGCTTCCTCTTCTTCAACGGCGCCGCCACCGCCGAGATCCAGGCCCGCGCCTACGCCGCCGTCGGCGTGCCCGCCTACTCCTCCGCCGTGCACGCCTTCGCCCCCGAGATCGCCGGCGCCTTCTTCGCCGCGCTGCGCGACGGCGACCACGGCACGCTCGACGAACTGCTGCGGGAGTTCTACGTCCCCTTCGTCGAACTCCGCGACCGCGCGCCCGGCTACGCCGTCTCCCTGGTGAAGGCGGCCGCCCGGCTGCGCGGCGAGCGGGTCGGCCCCGTGCGCGCCCCGCTCACCGAACCCTCGCCCGCCGACCTCGCCGACCTCGAGGCACTGCTCACCGCCGGACTCGACCTCGTAGGAGCCTCCCTGTGACCCGTGACCTGACCATCTCCGAGGTGCGGCTGACCCCGATCCTGGTCGCCGACCCGCCGCTGCTCAACACGCAGGGCGTGCACCAGCCGTACACCCCCCGGCTGATCGTCGAGATCGTCACGGCCGACGGGATCACCGGAGTCGGCGAGACCTACGGCGACACCAAGTACCTGGAACTGGCCCGCCCGCTGGCCGAGCGACTCCCGGGCCGGTCGGTCACAGATGTGAACGCGTTGTTCGCGATCGACCTGCCGGTGGACGCGTCCCGGGTCAAAGGCGCCGTCGACGCCGGCGGACTGCGCGGCGTGCAGAGCGCCGGCAAACTGCGGCTGTCCGTGCTGTCCGCCTTCGAGGTCGCCTGCCTGGACGCCCAGGGCAAGGCCCTCGGGCTGCCGGTACACGCCCTGCTCGGCGGCAAGGTCCGCGACGCCGTGGAGTACAGCGCCTACCTGTTCTACAAGTGGGACCGGCACCCGGCGGGCGTGCCGGCCGAGCCCGACGCGTGGGGCGCCGCCCTCGACCCCGCCGGAATCGTCGCCCAGGCCGGGGAGTTGCGGCGGCGGCACGGGTTCGGCTCGTTCAAGCTCAAAGGCGGGGTGTTCCCGCCCGACGAGGAGATCGCGGCCGTACGCGCCCTCGCCGAGGCCTTCCCCGGCCACCCGCTGCGCCTGGACCCCAACGGCGCCTGGTCCGTGGCGACCTCGCTGCGCGTGGCGAAGGAACTCGGGGACGTCCTTGAGTACCTGGAGGACCCGTCCCTGGGCACCCCCGCGATGGCGGCGGTGTCCGCGGGCACGGACGTCCCGCTCGCGACCAACATGTGCGTGACCACCTTCGGGGAGATCAAGGAGGCGTTCACCCGGGACGCCGTCCAGGTGGTGCTCTGCGACCACCACTACTGGGGCGGACTGCGCAACACCCAGCGGCTCGCCGCGATCTGCGCCGCCTTCGGCGTCGGGGTGTCCATGCACTCCAACACCCATCTCGGGATCAGCCTCGCCGCGATGACCCACGTGGCGTCGACCGTGCCTGACCTCCACCACGCCTGCGACTCCCACTACCCCTGGCAGTCGGAGGACGTCCTCACCGAGCGGCTCGCCTTCACCGACGGCTCGGTGACGGTGTCCGACGCGCCCGGCCTCGGCGTCACGCTCGACCGGGACGAACTGGCCCGTCTGCACCGGCGATGGGCCGAGGACGACACCGGCCTGCGCGACCGGGACGACGCGGCCGCCATGCGGACGGCCGAACCCGGCTGGCGGACACCGGTGATGCCCCGCTGGTGACGCGCGCGACGGCGGTGTGGCGGTCGGCCTGGTGCACACTGGCCAGAACCGCACCACGTCAGGGAGCGCACCGTGACCCCGTCGCACACGATCGCCGGAGAGGAACCGGAACACCTCACGCAGGCCGCGCGCCGGCAGACGCAGGTCGACCCGCTCGCCGCGCTGCGCGCCACCGGCGACCCGCCGTGGGACGTCTACCTCACGGGCACCGTGTTCCTCGACATCATCTTCACCGGCCTGGACTCGGCGCCCGTGCGCGGCACCGAGTCCTGGGCCCGGGGCATGGGCTCCAGCCCCGGCGGCGTGGCCAACATGGCGGCCGCGCTGGCCCGCCTCGGCCTGCGGACCTCCCTCGCCGCGGCCTTCGGCGACGACCACTACGGGGAATACTGCTGGGACGCGCTCGCCCAGGGCGAGGGCATCGACCTGACGGCGTCGCGCACCGTGCCCGGCTGGCACTCGCCGGTGACCGTCTCCATGGCCTACGAGGGCGAGCGCACGATGGTGTCCCACGGGCACGAGCCGCCCCCCGAGGAACCGGCGCCGGACTGCCCGCCCCGCGCGCGGGCGGCCGTCGCCTCCCTCACGCCGGGCACGCGCGCGCCCTGGATCGCCCAGGCCGCCCGCGGGGGCACCCGGATCTTCGCCGATGTCGGCTGGGACGACACCGGCGCCTGGGACCTCGGCGGACTGGCCGACCTGCGGCACTGCGAGGCGTTCCTGCCCAACGCCGAGGAGGCGAAGCGGTACACCGGCGCCGACTGCCCGCGGGCCGCCGCGCACGCCCTGACCGAGCATGTGCCGGTGGCCGTGGTGACCCTGGGGTCCGAGGGGGCGTACGCCGTGGACCGGCGCACCGGCGAGACCGCGGAGGTGCCGGCGATCGCCGTGGAGGCGCTGGACCCGACGGGGGCGGGGGACGTGTTCGTCGCCGGATTCGTGACCGGGTCCCTGGCCGGCTGGCCGCTCGCCGACCGGCTGGCCTTCGCCGGGCTCACCGCCGCGCTGTCGGTGCAGGAGTTCGGCGGGTCGCTGTCGGCGCCGGGATGGTCGGAGATCGGGGCCTGGTGGCGGCGGGTGCAGTCCGTCCCGGAACAGGCACCGGCCGCGCTCCGGCGGTACGCGTTCCTCGACACGCTGGTACCGGAGGAACTGGACCGGCCGTGGCCCCTGCGCCGCGCGGTCCCGACGATCGGCTTCCGCCGGTTCCAGTGAGACGAGGGGGGCGGCCGCCGGGAGGCCCCGTGGGGCGGTTGGGGAAAAGGCCTACGGTCTTGTCGGTCCTGCGTCGTACTCTGGGAACCGGGAGGCCGCCCTCAGCCGTGCGGCCGTGACGAGGAGGAAGCGCAGGCCTTAAGCGCCGGCCCATGACAGAGACACCCACAGCTCACACCCCCGCGCAGGAGCGGGCGAGAGCACAGCTCACCGTCCCCGCCCAGCACCCCATGGTGACCGTACTGGGCTCCGGCGACTCCCTCCTGCGCGTGATCGAGAAGGCCTTCCCGGCGGCCGACATCCATGTCCGGGGCAATGAGATCAGCGCGGCCGGCGACCCCGTCGACGTCGCCCTCATTTCGCGCGTGTTCGACGAGATGATGCTGGTGCTCCGCACCGGACAGCCGATGACGGAGGACGCAGTGGAACGCTCGATCGCCATGCTCAAGGCGAGCGAGGACGGCACGAACGACGGCCCGGAGACCCCGGCCCAGGTGCTGACGCAGAACATCCTGTCCTCGCGCGGCCGCACGATCCGCCCCAAGACCCTCAACCAGAAGCGGTACGTCGACGCGATCGACAAGCACACGATCGTCTTCGGCATCGGCCCCGCCGGCACCGGCAAGACCTACCTGGCCATGGCCAAGGCCGTACAGGCCTTGCAGTCCAAGCAGGTCAACCGGATCATCCTGACCCGTCCCGCGGTCGAGGCGGGCGAGCGGCTCGGCTTCCTGCCCGGCACGCTCTACGAGAAGATCGACCCCTATCTGCGCCCGCTGTACGACGCGCTGCACGACATGCTCGACCCCGACTCGATCCCGCGTCTGATGGCCGCGGGCACCATCGAGGTCGCGCCGCTCGCCTATATGCGCGGCAGGACGCTCAACGACGCCTTCATCATCCTGGACGAGGCCCAGAACACCAGCCCCGAGCAGATGAAGATGTTCCTCACCCGCCTCGGTTTCGACTCGAAGATCGTGATCACCGGTGACGTGACGCAGGTCGACCTGCCGAACGGCACCAAGTCGGGTCTGCGGCAGGTGCAGGAGATCCTGGAGGGCGTCGACGACGTGCACTTCTCCCGGCTGTCGTCGCAGGATGTCGTACGGCACAAGCTGGTGGGCCGTATCGTCGACGCGTACGAGCAGTACGACAGCGAGCACGGCACCGAGAACGGCACCCACAAGGGCGGCCGGGGCCGGTCCGGGCCCAAGGGGAAGTAGAGACACGGCAACACCATGTCGATCGACGTCAACAACGAGTCCGGCACCGAGGTGGACGAGCAGGCGATCCTGGACATCGCCCGCTACGCCCTCGCTCGGATGCGTATCCACCCGCTCTCCGAGCTCTCGGTGATCGTCGTGGACGACGACGCCATGGAGCAGCTGCACATCCAGTGGATGGACCTGCCGGGTCCCACCGATGTCATGTCGTTCCCGATGGACGAGCTGCGGCCGCCCGGGAAGGACGACGACGAGCCGCCGCAGGGCCTCCTCGGCGACATCGTGCTGTGCCCGGAGGTCGCCGCCAAGCAGGGCGCGGAGGCGGACACGCAGCACTCCATGGACGAGGAGCTCCAGCTGCTCACCGTCCACGGGGTGCTGCACCTGCTCGGGTACGACCACGAGGAGCCCGACGAGAAGGCCGAGATGTTCGGGCTCCAGGCCGCCATCGTGGACGGATGGCGGGGCGAGCGCGGCCTGACCGGGCCGTCCCCGGCGCCGACCGTCTCGTAAGCGGGCCGGATGTCTCCGCAGATCGTGATCGGCGCGATCGCGCTGGTCGTCGTCGCCTGGCTCGCCGCCTGCGCGGAGGCGGGCCTCGCGCGCGTCTCCAGCTTCCGCGCCGAGGAGGCGGCCAAGTCCGGCCGGCGCGGCAGCGACAAGCTGGCCCAGATCGCCGCCGACCCGACCCGCTATCTGAACGTGGCCCTGCTGGTCCGCGTCACCTGCGAGATGGCGGCCGCGACCCTGGTCACCTACGCCTGCCTGCAGCAGTTCGACGCGACCTGGCAGGCCCTTCTCGTCGCCCTCGGCGTGATGGTCCTGGTGTCGTACGTCGCCGTCGGTGTCTCCCCGCGCACCATCGGCCGCCAGCACCCGCTGAACACCGCGACGGCGGCGGCGTACGTGCTGCTGCCGCTGGCCCGCATCATGGGTCCCATCCCGTCCCTGCTGATCCTCATCGGTAACGCCCTCACGCCCGGCAAGGGCTTCCGGCGCGGTCCGTTCGCCTCCGAGGCGGAGCTGCGCGCCCTGGTGGACCTCGCCGAGAAGGAGTCCCTGATCGAGGACGAGGAGCGCCGGATGGTGCACTCCGTCTTCGAGCTGGGCGACACCCTGGTGCGCGAGGTGATGGTCCCGCGGACGGACCTCGTGGTGATCGAGCGGTACAAGACCATCCGGCAGGCCCTCACCCTCGCGCTGCGCTCCGGGTTCTCCCGGATCCCCGTCACCGGCGAGAGCGAGGACGACATAGTCGGGATCGTGTATCTGAAGGACCTGGTCCGCAAGACCCACATCAGCCGGGAGGCCGAGGGCGACCTGGTGTCCACGGCCATGCGCCCGGCCGTCTTCGTGCCCGACACCAAGAACGCCGGCGACCTGTTGCGCGAGATGCAGAAGGACCGCAACCACGTCGCCGTCGTGATCGACGAGTACGGCGGCACCGCAGGCATCGTCACCATCGAGGACATCCTGGAGGAGATCGTCGGTGAGATCACCGACGAGTACGACCGGGAACTCCCGCCGGTCGAGGACCTCGGCGCCGACCGGCACCGGGTCACCGCCCGTCTCGACATCACCGACCTGGGCGAGCTGTACGGCCTGGAGGAGTACGACGACGAGGACGTGGAGACCGTCGGCGGTCTGCTCGCCAAGGCGCTGGGCCGGGTGCCCATCGCGGGCGCGTCCGCCGAGGTCGAACTGCCCGACGGGCGCCGGCTGAAGCTGACGGCGGAGGCGGCCGCCGGACGCCGGAACAAGATCGTCACGGTGCTGGTGGAACCGGCGCCGCAGGAGAGCTTGGACGAGAGCCCGGAGAGAGCAGGATGACCCCCGGCGAGCTGCGCGCCCTGTGCCTGTCCTTCAACGAGGCCGTGGAGGACTTCCCGTTCAACCCGGAGACCTCGGTCTTCAAGGTGCTGGGCAGGATGTTCGCCCTGACGAACCTGGACGCCCGGCCCCTGAAGGTCAACCTCAAGTGCGACCCGGAGGACGCGCTCCGCCTGCGCGCCGAGCACGCCCCGCTGATCGTCCCCGGCTGGCACATGAACAAACGCCACTGGAACACCGTCACGGCCGACGCCGACCTCCCCGACCGGCTGGTCCGCGAACTGGTCGAGGACTCCTACGACCTGGTCGTCGCAGGCCTGCCCAGAACCGAACGACTCCGGCTCGACCGGCCGTAAATCGCTGTCCGGAGGCGCCGGGTGCATGTCAGGATCCGGGCATGTCCGTGCGATACCCGCGCCCCCTGCGCCCCGGTGACCGTGTCGGTGTGACCTCCCCGTCCAGCGGGGTGGCCGACGCACTACGGGAGCGACTCGACGTCGCGATCGAGGAGGTCCGGTCACGGGGGTACGAGGTGGTCGTCGGCCGGTGCATGGACGGCACGACGCACGTGAGCGCGCCGGCCGCCGAGCGCGCCGCCGAACTGACGGGGATGCTGACCGACCCCACGATCCGGGCCGTGGTGCCTCCGTGGGGCGGGGAGACCGCGATCGACCTGCTGCCCCTGCTCGACTTCGAGCGGATCGGGCGGGCCGAGCCGACCTGGCTCGTCGGCTACTCGGACATGTCGACCCTGATCACCCCGCTGACTCTGCTCACCGGGATCGCGACCGTCCACGGCGGCAACCTCATGGACACGCCCTACCGGACGCCGAAGGGACTCAGGTCCTGGCTGGACATCGTCGCCGCGCCGAGAGGCGAGGCGTTCGCCCAGACCCCGCCCGGCCGCCACCGGTCCGGCGGGTACGACGACTGGGCCCGGCACCCCGGCGTCCGCGACCTCACCCTGGACGCCGAAGGCACCTGGACCCGGCTCGACGGCACCGGCGACGTGGAAGCCGAGGGCCGGCTGATCGGCGGATGCGTCGAGACCCTCGCCAACCTCGCGGGTACCCCCTACCTCGACACCTCGCGTTTCGCCGGCGACGAGCCGCTGCTCGTCTATGTCGAGGCCGGCGAGGACAACGCGTTCGCCATCTGCCGCAATTTGCACGGCATGCGCCTCGCCGGGTTCTTCGACCGCGCCGCCGCCGTCCTCGTGGGCCGCACCCACGCCCCCGACGGCCGCACCCTCACCCAGCACGAGGCAGTCCTCGACGCCCTCGGCCCGCTCGGCGTGCCGATCGTCGCCGACGTCGAGTGCGGGCATGTCGCGCCCCGCCTGACGCTGGTCAACGGCGCGCGCGGCCGCGTGGTGCACACGGCCGCGCGCAGCGGGATCGATCAGGTCCTGGACTGACCCCGGCGCTCGCCCCGGCGCAGGCCCACACCGATCAGGACGGCGGCCGCCAGGACGATCACCGTGTCCAGGGCGAGGACCGTGTGGACGCCCTGGAGCAGGTCGTCCGAGGTGGTGGCGAGGACGCCCAGCAGGGGGATGCCGACCGTGATGCCGACCTGCTGGGTGGAGGTCACCAGGCCGGTGGCCAGGCCCTGCTCGTCGTCCGGGACACCGGAGGTGACGGTGAGACCGTAGGAGATGATCGCGCCCAGGTGGCACATGCTCGCCAGGGACACGGCGGCCGTGGCGAGCCAGACCGACCAGCTGTCGGCGCTCAGCGGCAGCAGGGCCGCCACCAGCGCGCCCTGGCCGGCCAGCGAGCCGACCAGGGTGCGGCGGGCGCCGAAGCGGCCGATCACCTTCGGCGCGAAGGTTCCGGCGACGGCCGACAGCACACCCTGGAAGCCGAAGACCAGGCCGGTCTCGAAGGCCGACAGGCGCAGGACCTCCTGGAGGTACAGGGTCAGCACGAAGACGACCGTCGACATCATCGAGAAGGTGACCAGCCCGCCCACGTTGCCCCACGCCACCGTGCGCCGGCGCAGCATGGGCAGGGAGACGAGGGGGGCCGTCGCCCGGGCTTCGACGACCGTGAACGCGATCAGCAGCAGGACGCCCGCGATCAGCGCGGTGACGACGTCCGCGCGGCCGAAGCCGTGGTCGGCGGCCGTGGACAGGGCGTAGATCAGCGACAGCAGACCGGCGGTGACGGTGGCCGCGCCGGGCACGTCAAGGCGCGGGCGCCCCTGGGTGCGCGACTCCGGCAGCAGCCCGGGGGCCAGCGGCAGCACGATCAGCGCGAACACCGTCAGCAACGCCATCGTGGAGCGCCAGCCGAGCGCGTCGGTCAGCACGCCGCCCGTGACCATGCCGACCGTGAAGCCCAGCGAGAGCAGCGTGCCGGAGATGCCGAGCGCGCGGTCGCGGGCCGGGCCCTCGGGGAAGGTGGTGGTCAGCAGGGACATGCCGGTCGTCACGATGGCCGCCGCGCCCAGTCCCTGCAGGGCCCGCCCGGCGAGGAAGGACGCCGGGTCCCATGCCAGCGTCGCCAGCAGCGAGGCCGCGCCGAACAGACCGAGACCGGCCAGGAACAGCCTGCGCCGGCCGTACAGGTCGCCGACGCGGCCGAACAGGAGCAGGAAGCCGCCGGAGGGCAGCGCGAACGCGGTCACCGCCCACTGCAGGGCGGACCGGCTCATCCCGAGATCGGGACCGAGCCGGGGCAGGGCGACGTTCAGGACGGAGAAGTCCAGCGCGACCATGAACTGGGCCGCGCACAGGACGAAGAGGACGAGCTTGTCACGCGTCGACAACCGGGGGGTGTCGAGCGAAGCGCCCGCGGGGGCGGTGGGTCGTGTGGTGGTGTCGATCGCCATGGCACGAGCTTGCGGCGGCCGGAACAATCCTGGGGAGTCGGAACTTATGGTGGTGGTGGCACCACCAGACACGACGGGGGAGGGGCGGGTACGTGCCTGCTGCGGGGACGATGAGAAGTCAACGGCGCAACGAGCTGCGCGAGTTCCTGATAAGCCGGCGGGCCCGGGTCAGTCCCGGGGAGGCCGGACTGCCGGCCGGCGGCCGGCGCCGTACGCCCGGACTGCGCCGGGAGGAGGTCGCCGTACTCGCCGGTGTGGGCGCCTCCTGGTACCAGTGGCTGGAGCAGGGCCGGGACATCTCCGTCTCCCCGCAGGTCCTCGACGCCGTCGCGCGGGTGCTCAGGCTGAGCGACGCCGAACGCCGGCATCTGTACCTGCTGGCCGGGCTGAACCCGCCCACCCCCGAGGTGACTCCGGACAGACGGGACATGTGCGACGGCCTGCGGCGGCTGATCGACACCTGGATGCCGTACCCGGCGCACATCATGGACCTGTACTACAACTGCGTGCTGTACAACGACGCCGCCGCCATCGTGCTGGGCATGCGGCCGGGCATCACCCAGAACTGTCTCGTCGACTTCTTCACCGATCCGCTCTACCGGTCCCGCAGCAACAGCTGGGAGCGCAACGCGCGCACGGTCGTGGCGCAGTTCCGGGCGGCGTGCGCGGCCCGGCCCGACGACGAGGGGTTCCAGGCGGTGCTCACCGAGCTCTCCGAGCGCAGCCCCGAGTTCCTCGCGCTGTGGGCCGAGCGGGACATCGAGGACCAGGGGCAGGTCCGCAAGGAGCTGCACCATCCGCTGGCCGGACTGCTGGTGGTGGAGTCGACGGCCCTGAAGGTGCCGGCCCGGCCCGACCTCATGATCGTGCTGCACACCCCGCTGGAGGAGGCGAACACCGCGGCCAAGCTGGAGTGGCTGGCCTCTCCCGAGGGGCGGCGGGGCGCCATGTACCCCGTGGCGGGATGACCCGGCCGCGGCTTCGTATGCTCTGGGCATGACCGAGAGCAGCGCGCTTGATCCCGAGGACCGCAAGATCGTCACCCTGGCCCGTTCCGCGCGGGCCCGCAACGGAGTCCCCGAGGGGGCGGCCGTACGGGACGAGACGGGGCGTACCTACGTCGCCGGGTCGGTGCAGCTCGCCTCGCTGCGGCTGAGCGCGCTGCGTACGGCCGTCGCCATGGCGGTGGCCTCCGGCGCGACGTCGCTGGAGGCGGCGGCGGTGGTGAGCGAGGCGGAGGCGCTCCCGGCGGAGGACCTGGCCGCCGTCGCCGACCTCGGCGGGGCTGCGACGCCGGTGCTGCTGGCCGGGGTCGACGGCGCGGTACGCCTGACCGTCTCCGCGGGCTGAGACGCCGGGGCCGGGGGCTGAGACGCGGGGGCCGGGAGCTTGGGGGTCCGGGGGCCCTGGGTGGTCCGGCCCCCCTTCCCCCCCGTACCGGACCTTCGTGCAAGGCCCCTCGTGCTTGGCCGCTCGTGCGAGGCCGCTCGTGCGCCGGACCGTCGTTCCGCCCCGAAGACAGGTCGGCCGGATTTCGGCCTTGCCGGGGGTTGCCGCCCGCGGGTCAATGGTCCCGCAGTATCCGACGACCCGTCAGATCCGCATCGCCGTGCCGTGTGTCCGCATCCACCCGCCCGGCCTGCCGCGCGTCGGCGCACCTTCCGACCATCCCCACATGGCATTCCCCAGGGAAGGGAAGCGGATCATGAGTACACGCACGGCAACGGGAGCGGCGCTGGCCGCCGGGGCCCTCGCGGTCACCGCACTCGCCTTCGCGCCCACCGCGGCCGCCGTCACTCCCCAGACGGCGACCATCACCGCGAGCTGCGGCATCTTCGGCGGCGGCGCGGCCACCCTCACCGCCACGCAGAGCGGCACCTCGGCCACCCTCACCCTCACCTCCTCCGCGATCACCACGCCGGTCGCGGTCGCCCAGGACTCGATCACCTCCACCCTCACCATGGCCAAGGCGGGCGGCGGCACGGTCGTCTTCGGCGGGACGAGGAACCCGGCCATGGGCAGCGGCGCACCGGTCAGTGTCGGCCCGCTCGCCGGCACCGTCGCCCCCGGCGCAAGGCTGGACGCCTATGGCGGCTCGCTGAAGATGGTGATCTTCGGAATCACCGTCACCTGCAAGGCGAGCGGCCCGCAGTCGCCCGGCCCGTTCGTCTTCAACTGAGCGATCTGTTCCGGATGCCGCGGAAACTGATGAACCGTCAGCTTTCTGCGGCATCTCCATTGACTTCTCACCCCCGCTCCACATCAATGCCCCCTGTCGGCGCAGACGAGCCGCTGCGCCCACAACCCTCAGGAGGGGGCCCCATGGGTTCGACACCCCGAAGATCCCGACGGTGGCGCTGGGCGTCACTGCTCGGGGCGACCGCCCTCGCGGTCACCGCGGGCGGCGCGTTCGCCTGTCCGGCCGGAGCCGCCGGAGTCGACGTGGACTTCGCCACGCACTGCATCCCGCCCGCCGTCTCGGGTCTTCCGCCGATCGACGGCACCACCACCGCGAGCGTGTCGGCGGACAACACCAGCCCGAAGGTCGGCGACACGGTCACCGTGACCTACACCGTGGTCAAGGCCGCCGCCAGCAACCCCACCGATCTGGCCCTGCCGGCCGACATCATGACCCCGACCGGCAAGGTCACCCTCGGCGGCGCCCAGACCGGTGCCGTCACCGTCGCCGGACCGAAGAAGAACCCGCCGGTGCCGGGGAAGGCGGCCTTCCCGTCCTTCTCCATGACCGGCACGTTCACCGTGACCAAGGCCGGGCAGATCACCCTCTCGCCCGGCGACTACAACATCCACACCAGCTACATCCTGGAACTGGACACCCCGTGCACGGTCACCGCCCCGCCCGCTCCGGTGTCCCAGACCGTCACGGCGACCGACGGCACACCGGCCAACACCCGGGCCATCACGCTGAGTTCGGCCTCGGGTGACGCGGGTGCCGCCGTCACCGTCGGCGGCAGCGGCTTCACACCGGGCGCGACGGTCACCCTGGCCGGGCGGGCCGGCGACACCCAGACCGCGGACACCGCCACCGTGACCGCGAACGCCCAGGGGGCCTTCAGCGGTTCACTGGTCGTCAACGACAAGACGACGACCGGCGTCGTGGCCTACGAGGGCGCCTCCTGGAACGCGGACAAGGGCGCGGGCCCCGCGGCCTACGTCGTCAAGGGCGACACGCCCGTCCCGGCCGGCAGCCAGAAGCTGACCACCAGCGTCAAGGCGGGCACGCTGTCCATGTCCCAGGCCGGGGACTCCGTCGCGCTGTCGGCGGTCGACTTCGGCAAGGGCGGGGCTTCGACCGGTGCGCTGCGGACGGTGACCGTCAAGGACTTCCGCGGCGGACCCGCGGGCTGGTCCCTGACCGGCAAGGTCACCGACTTCACCGGTCCCGGCGCCAAGATCGACGCGAGCGGGCTGAGCTGGACCCCCGCGTGTGCGACCAAGCCGGGTAGTCCCAGCACCTGCAAGGCCGGTTCGGCGGGCACCGTGGGCACCTCGGGAGCGACCCTGGCGTCGACCCCCGACGGCACGCTCACCGGTGGCGAGTTCACCGTCGACGCCGGACTCTCCCTGGCCGTACCGGCGTTCACGCCTCCGGGCTCGTACTCCGGCGTCCTGACCCTGACCCTCACCTGACGCTCGCCCCCACCGATCCGCACCCAGGACGACCCGATCCGCACCCCGACACCGGTGGCCGGGCGCCCCGCCCCACGACCGGGGCCGCACCCGCCCGACCGCCACCACCCCGAGCCCACGGGGGGTCCGCACCCATGCGCAAGCCGTACGTCCTCCTCCTGAGCCTGCTCCCGCTCCTCCTCGGCGCCCTCGGTGCCCTCGCCACCCCGGCGCGGGCCGCCGACAACGGCAGCTGGTCCGTCTACCCGGTCGCCTCCAAGATCGCCGCGCGCCCCTACTTCTACCTCTCCGCCGACCCGGGCCAGACCCTCACCGACCGGGTCGCCGTCCAGAACAAGACCGGCCGTCCGCTCACCTTCCGGCTGTACGCGGCCGACGCCTACAACACCGCCCGCGACGGCGGTTTCGCCGTGCGGACCGTCAAGGAGCGCATGCGCGGGGTGGGCGCCTGGGCCAAGCCCGCGAAGTCCCGGATCACGGTCCCCGGTCACCGGACCGTCACCGTGCCCTTCACCCTGCGCGTCCCCGACGGGGCCGCCCCCGGCGACCACCCCGGCGCGATCGTCGCGCTGGACGAACGCGTCGACCCCGGCGGCGGACGGCTCGCCCTGGGGGTTCGGCGGGCCGTCGGCGCCCGGGTCTACCTGCGGGTCGGCGGGCCCACGCTCCCCGCGCTCTCCGTGGAGCACGTGCGCATCGGCCACCACCAGCCCCTGCTGCCCGGCCTCGGCGCCGGCACGGCCACCATCTCCTACACGCTGCGCAACACCGGAAACGTCACCCTCGACCCAAAGGTAGGGCTGAAGGTGCGCGGGCTGTTCGGGCGCACACTGCTCGACCGCGCCCTGACCCGCGTGCCCTCGGAGCTGCTGCCCGGACAGCGGGTGCGGCTCACCGAGACCTGGCACGGGGCGCCCCAGCTGGACCGGGCCCGGGTGACGCTGACCGTGCGCGCGCCGGGCACCCGCCAGTCGGCGAGCGCCTCGTTCCTCGCGCTGCCCTGGCTGCTGGTGGCGCTGGTGTTCGCCGTCGGCGTGTCCACCGGGGTGCTGCTGGTCAGAGCGCGTCGGGGCCGCGCTCGCCGGTCCGCACCCGCACGACCGTCTCCACGGGCACGGCCCACACCTTCCCGTCCCCGATCTTCCCGGTCCGCGCGGCCGTGACGATCGCGTCGATCACATCGTCCGACACCGCGTCCTCCACCACGACCTCGATGCGCGCCTTCGGCACCAGGTCGACCCGGTACTCGGCCCCCCGGTACACCTCGGTGTGGCCGCGCTGCCGGCCGTAGCCGCTCGCCTCGGTCACGGTCAGGCCGTGCACGCCCAGCTCCCGCAGGGCGGTCTTGACCTCGTCCAGGCGGTGCGGCTTGACGATCGCGGTGATGAGCTTCATGCCTGCGTCTTGACCTTCTGAGCGGTGGGGACGGCGGAGTGGGAGACCGGGGCGCCATGGCCCAGGACCCCGTGATCGTAGGCCGTCTCGGCGTGCACCGTAAGGTCCAGACCGGTGTACTCCTGCTCCTCGTCGGCGCGCAGGCCCATCGCCTTGTGGAGCAGCTTGCCGAGGGCGTACGTCATCGCGAAGGCGTACCCCCCGACGACGACCACGGCGAGGAACTGCCTGCCGAGGGGGGCGAGCCCGCCGCCGTGCAAGAGGCCCCGCGCGCCGCCGGTCATCGCCTTCTCGGCGAACAGGCCGATCAGCAGGGTGCCGATCACCCCGCCGACCAGGTGGACGCCGACCACGTCCAGGGAGTCGTCGTAGCCCAGCCTGAACTTCCAGCCGACGGCGTAGGAGCAGACGACACCGGCGGCCAGCCCCACGACCAG
Organism: Streptomyces sp. NPDC051452; assembly: GCF_044454765.1. Taxonomy (NCBI): domain Bacteria; kingdom Bacillati; phylum Actinomycetota; class Actinomycetes; order Kitasatosporales; family Streptomycetaceae; genus Streptomyces; species Streptomyces sp. NPDC051452. Next base: position 212,131 of record NZ_JBITEB010000012.1, on the reverse strand, counting down.
CGCGCCGAGCAGCGAGACCACGCCGCAGGCCGGGGTGATGGCGACCAGACCGGCCACCGCGCCGGAGGCCGCGCCCAGGGTGGTCGGGTGGCCGTCGCGCCGCTGCTCGACGAAGAGCCAGCCGAGCAGGCCGGTGCAGCCGGCGGCGAGGGTGTTGAGGAACGCGGCGGCGGCCAGGCCGTTCGCGCCGAGCGCGGAGCCCGCGTTGAAGCCGAACCAGCCGAACCAGAGCAGACCGGCGCCGAGCACCACCATGGGCAGGTTGTGCGGGCGCATCGCGTCCTTCCTGAAGCCGAGCCGTGGCCCGAGGACCAGGCACAGGGCGAGTCCGGAGGCACCGGAGGCGATCTCGACCGGCAGACCGCCCGCGAAGTCCAGCGCGCCGAGCCGCTCGCGGATCCAGCCGTCCGGGCCCCACACCCAGTGCGCGACGGGAACGTAGACGAGGAGCGTCCACAGGGGGACGAAGACCAGCCAGGCCGAGAATTTCGTCCGGTCGGCGACGGCACCGCTGACCAGGGCTGCCGTGACGATCGCGAAGGTCAGCTGGAAGGTGGCGAAGAGCAGGGTGGGGACCGTGCCGTGCACGCTGTCCGGGCCGAGGCCCCGCATACCGGCGTGGTCCAGGTCGCCGACGAGCCCGGCGAAGGCGTCGTCGCCGAAGGCCAGCGTGTAGCCGGCGACCAGCCACACCACCGTGACCAGGGCGATCGACACGAAGCTCATCATCAGCATGTTGAGGACGCTCTTCGCGCGGACCATGCCGCCGTAGAACAGGGCGAGGCCGGGGGTCATCAGCAGGACGAGGGCGGTCGCGGCGAGCAGCCAGGCGGTGTCGCCGGTGTCGACGTGCGCGGCGGCGAGGGTCACGGGCGTCTCCAACGGTGCGGGGGCTCGTCAGAGGGTCTTGGGCGCGGGTTTCCGGTCGCGTACGGATGTGTTTCCGTGACGTTTCGTTGCGTCCGTGTTTCCGGAAGCTCACCGTGCGAAGGGCGTCGGGGACCCGGTGGCGGCCACTGGTACGGCGCGGCCTCGTGGATCAGGGACAATGAACGCCATGAGCGTTCGTACCCAGTCATCCGAACAGCCGGCCGAGTCCGTCCACCGTGCCGGCTTCGCCTGTTTCGTGGGCCGCCCCAACGCGGGCAAGTCCACCCTCACGAACGCTCTGGTCGGGCAGAAGGTGGCGATCACCGCGGACCAGCCGCAGACCACGCGGCACACGGTGCGGGGCATCGTGCACCGGCCGGACTCCCAGCTGATCCTGGTCGACACCCCTGGTCTGCACAAACCGCGCACCCTGCTCGGCGAGCGGCTCAACGACATCGTGCGCACCACGTGGGCCGAGGTCGACGTGATCGGCTTCTGTCTGCCGGCGAACGAGAAGATCGGCCCCGGCGACCGGTTCATCGCCAAGGAACTCGCCGGGATCCGGAAGACGCCGAAGGTCGCCATCGTCACCAAGACCGACCTGGTGGACTCCAAGCGGCTCGCCGAGCAGCTCATCGCCATCGACCAGCTCGGCAAGGACCTGGGCATCGAGTGGGCGGAGATCGTACCGGTCTCGGCGGTGGGCGCCAAGCAGGTCGATCTGCTGGCCGACCTGCTGATCCCGCTGCTGCCCGAGGGCCCGGCCCTCTACCCCGAGGGCGACCTCACCGACGAACCCGAGCAGGTCATGATCGCGGAACTCATCCGCGAGGCCGCGCTGGAGGGCGTGCGGGACGAGCTGCCGCACTCCATCGCGGTGGTCGTGGAGGAGATGCTTCCGCGCGAGGACCGTCCGGCGGACAAGCCGTTGCTGGACATCCACGCCAACGTCTACATCGAGCGCCCCAGCCAGAAGGGCATCATCATCGGCCCCAAGGGCAAGCGGCTGAAGGACGTCGGCATCAAGTCCCGCAAGCAGATCGAGGCACTGCTGGGCACGCCGGTCTTCCTGGACCTGCACGTGAAGGTGGCCAAGGACTGGCAGCGCGACCCCAAGCAGCTGCGGAGGCTGGGCTTCTGAGGCGTGGTGCGGGTTCCTGCCGCCCTCAGCCGGACAGCGGTCGTCTCTGCGCCCGCAGCACGTCCCGGAACCAGCGGTAGGACGCCTTCGGAGTGCGCTTCTGGGTGGTGAAGTCGACGTGCACCAGGCCGAAGCGGCGCGCGTACCCCTCCGCCCACTCGAAGTTGTCCATCAGGGACCACACGAAGTAGCCGCGCACGTCCACCCCGGCCTCCAGCGCCACGTGCAGGGCCCGGAGATGGCCGTCCAGGTAGGCGATGCGGTCCTGGTCGTCGATGCCCTCGTAGGAGCAGCCGTTCTCGGTGATCACGATCGGCGGGAGCCGCTCGCCGTAGCGCTCGCGGAAGCCGCACAGCAGCTCGGTGAGTCCCTCCGGCACGACCGGCCAGCCGAAGTCGGTCACCGGGTGGCCCTCGATCTCCCGTACGGAGAAGGGGAGTTCCGCCGGGAGCGCGATGCCGCCGTACTCGGCGTCGCCGCTGCCGGGCGCGCCGACCCTGGTCGGCGCGTAGTAGTTGACGCCGTACCAGTCGACCGGCTCGGCGATGACGGCGAGATCGGACGCCACGTCTCCCGGCATCAGTTCGGCCATGCCCTCCGGGTACCGGCCGAGGACGACCGGCTCGGCGAACAGCCGGTTGAGCAGGAGGTCGTAGAAGGCCGCCGCCGCCACGTCGGGCGGCTCCGCCGAGGCGGCCCGGACCGGGCCGTGGGAGTTGGCGATGCCGATGTCCCGGGCCCCGGCCGCGCGCAGCGCCCGCACCGCGAGCCCATGGGCGAGGAGCTGGTGGTGGGCGACCGGGAGGGCGTCGAAGAGCAGCCGCCTGCCGGGGGCGTGGACGCCGAGCGCATGGCCGAGGAGGGTGTGCTCCGCCGGTTCGTTGAGGGTGATCCACGTGCCGACCCGGTCGCCGAGGCGCTTCGCCACCACGCCCACGTGGTCGGCGAACCGGTCCGCCGTGTCCCGCCGCAGCCAGTCCAGTGTGGCGGGCAGGTCCCAGTGGAAGAGCGTGGGTACGGGCCGTATGCCCGCCGCGCACAGCGCGTCCACCAGCCGGTCGTAGAAGTCCAGGCCGCCGGGGGAGTTCACCCGGGGCCAGGACACCGAGAAGCGGTACGCGTCGACGCCCAGGCCGGCGAGGAGCGCCACGTCCTGCGGGTAGCGGTGACAGTGGTCGCAGGCCACCGCCGCCGTCGAACCGTCCTTCACCCGCCCCGGCTCGGCCGTGAACACGTCCCACACCGAGGGCTCGCGCTCGTCGGCCGCCCCCTCGATCTGATGCGCGGAGGTCGAGACACCCCACAGGAAGCCGTCCGGGAAACGGGGGATCGAAGCGCCCGAGTCAGTCGCCATGACCGGATCATCCGCACCCCGGGCAGCCGACGTCAACGCCCGTGCACGGAAGGGAACTTGGCGAACACCTGCGGCGCTCCCGGCGGCTGCTAGGCCCCCTCCTTCAGCACCCTGCTCACCAACTCCCGCTGCTCCTCGGTGAGCCGGGGGTCGGCCGCGTGGACCGTGCGGTCGTCCACGCTGATCTCGTAGTGGAAGCCGTCGGGCACTCCGGCCGGTGGTGTGCGGTCGCCGGACGCGAGCACCCGCTCGGCCAGGGTCTGCCACTCGGGGGCGTCGGGCCGGCCCGAGGTGTCCACCTCGGCCCGGCGCTCGATGCCCGCGAAACCGCCCGTACGCCGTACTCGAATACGCATGGGTCCCTGTGTAGTACGGAACTACAGCGTCCGCACCCCGACCTCTTCCCACGCCTTCTGCGCGGCCCGCACTTCGTCCCCCGCGCCGTACCGCTCCCGCGCCGCCTTCACCGTCAGCGTGGCGAAGTCGGTGAACAGGGCCTCCGCCTTCAGCTCGCCGCCGGTCAGCACGTCGTACCAGATCTGTCCGGCCCTCTCCCAGGCGCGCCCGCCGAGGGCCGTGGCGAGCAGGTAGAACGCGTGGTTGGGGATGCCGGAGTTGATGTGCACGCCGCCGTTGTCGCGGCCGGTGTGGACGTAGTCCTTCATGCGGGCCGGCTGCGGGTCCTTGCCGAGGACGTCGTCGTCGTACGCCGTGCCCGGGGCCTTCATCGAGCGCAGCGCGGTGCCGGTGACCCGCGGGGCGAGCAGCCCGGCGCCGATCAGCCAGTCGGCCTCGGCGGCGGTCTGGCCGAGCGCGTACTGCTTGATCAGCGAGCCGAAGACGTCGGAGACCGACTCGTTGAGCGCGCCGGACTGGCCGAAGTAGGCGAGGTTGGCGGTGTGCTGGGTGACGCCGTGGGTCAGTTCGTGGCCGATGACGTCGACCGGGATGGTGAAGTCGAGGAAGACCTCGTTGTCGCCGTCGCCGAACACCATCTGCTCGCCGTTCCAGAAGGCGTTGTCGTAGCCCTCGCCGTAGTGGACGGTGGCGTCCAGCGGCAGGCCCTCGCCGTCGATGGAGTGCCGGCCGTAGGCGTTCAGATACAGCTCGAAGGTGGCGCCGAGGCCGGCGTAGGCGCGGTTGACGCTGGCGTCGGTGCCGGGGTCCGAGCCCTCCGCGCGGACCTCGGTGCCGGGCAGGTCCTCGGTGTGCGCGGCGTCGTAGATGGTGCGGTGCGGCCGGTCGGCGGTGGCTCCGGCGGGCGGGGCGACGGCGGGCGCGCCGATCACCGTGGTCAGGCGCCGCTTGGTGCGCTGGTAGGCGTCGTGCTCCAGGGACCGGCGGGCCGGTCCGGCGAGCGCGGGGTCCTCGGCCTGCGCGAGCCTGTCGAGGACGTGCGGCGGCACGATCGTGCAGAAGACGGGCTGTGAGCCCCCGTTGGTCGTCATGCCCGCACCATCGCACTGAGTGATGGTGATGTCACTAGGTGACACCATGATTGGTGAAATACCGGGACAGGGAGCGCCACGCTCCGTGACGATGTGGTACGGCGCACTTTTTGTCCCTTTTGGTGTGGCGGTCCCGCATACTGGAACGCGTCCCCGCGTCCGGGGCGGCTCGGCTAGGCTGCGAGGCATCATGCGTTTCGGGCTGCTTCTCCTTAGCTGCCGCGGCGAGGGCCTGTAGTCGAGGCCGACCCCCTCCCCGCGGTGCTTGGCGTTGCGTCGTCGGCCGTCCTTCCGGACACCCTGAGGAGCCTTACGCATCATGGTCAATCGCCAGCAGCCCAGTTCTCTGCCGATCCACAAGTACGGCCGCTACGAGCAGGTCGACATCCCGGACCGCACCTGGCCCGGCGAGCGGATCACCGCCGCTCCCCGCTGGCTCTCCACCGACCTGCGCGACGGCAACCAGTCCCTGATCGACCCGATGTCGCCCGAGCGCAAGCGGCGCATGTTCGACCAGCTGGTCGCCATGGGCTACAAGGAGATCGAGGTCGGCTTCCCCGCCTCCGGCCAGACCGACTTCGACTTCGTGCGCTCGATCATCGAGGAAGAGGGCGCGATCCCCGAGGACGTGACCATCTCCGTGCTGACCCAGGCGCGTGAGGACCTGATCGAGCGGACCGTGGAGTCCCTCAAGGGCGCCCGCAGGGCCACCGTCCACCTGTACAACGCGACCGCCCCGGTCTTCCGCCGGGTCGTCTTCCGCGGCTCCAAGGACGACATCAAGCAGATCGCCGTCGACGGCACCCGCCTGGTGATGGAGTACGCCGAGAAGCTGCTGGGCCCGGAGACCGAGTTCGGCTACCAGTACAGCCCGGAGATCTTCACCGACACCGAGCTGGACTTCGCCCTGGAGGTCTGCGAGGCGGTCATGGACGTCTACCAGCCGGGCCCGGGCCGCGAGATCATCCTCAACCTGCCCGCCACCGTGGAGCGTTCGACCCCCTCCACGCACGCGGACCGCTTCGAGTGGATGCACCGCAACCTCTCCCGCCGCGAGTTCGTCTGCCTGTCCGTCCACCCGCACAACGACCGCGGCACCGCCGTGGCCGCGGCCGAGCTGGCCCTGATGGCCGGCGCCGACCGTGTCGAGGGCTGCCTGTTCGGACAGGGCGAGCGCACCGGCAACGTCGACCTGGTCACCCTGGGCATGAACCTGTTCTCGCAGGGCGTCGACCCGCAGATCGACTTCTCCGACATCGACGAGATCCGTCGTACGTGGGAGTACTGCAACCAGATGGAGGTCCACCCGCGCCACCCGTACGTGGGCGACCTGGTCTACACGTCCTTCTCCGGCTCCCACCAGGACGCCATCAAGAAGGGCTTCGACGCCATGGAGGCCGACGCGAAGGCCAAGGGCGTCACCGTCGACGACCTGGAATGGGCGGTGCCGTACCTGCCCATCGACCCCAAGGACGTCGGCCGCTCCTACGAGGCCGTCATCCGCGTCAACTCGCAGTCCGGCAAGGGCGGAATCTCCTACGTCCTGAAGAACGACCACAAGCTGGACCTGCCCCGCCGGATGCAGATCGAGTTCTCGAAGATCATCCAGGCGAAGACGGACGCCGACGGCGGCGAGATCACGCCGAAGGACATCTGGGCGGCCTTCCAGGACGAGTACCTGCCCAACCCCGCCAACCCGTGGGGCCGCATCCAGGTCAGGACCGGCCAGTCGACCACCGACACCGACGGCGTGGACGCCCTGACCGTCGAGGCCACCGTCGACGGCGAGGACACCGTCCTGACCGGCTCGGGCAACGGTCCGATCTCGGCCTTCTTCGACGCCCTGCAGTCCATCGGCGTCGACGTACGCCTGCTGGACTACCAGGAGCACACGATGAGCGAGGGCGCCTCCGCGCAGGCCGCCTCGTACATCGAGTGCGCGATCGACGACAAGGTCCTGTGGGGAATCGGCATCGACGCGAACACGACGCGTGCGTCGCTGAAGGCGATCGTCTCGGCCGTCAACCGCGCGACCCGCTGACCCCTCTGACCGGTGGTTTCGACGCCCCGGCCGCCGTAACCGGCGGCCGGGGCCCGTCGTTTCCCGGCCATCGCGCCGGCGAGGTCACAGAAAGGTCTCTCACGGGGTACTGACTCAGCCTCCAGGATGTGGCTAACATCACGCCAGCGCGGCGATGATGCCGCGTGGTTACGGAGGTGCGACGTGCTGCCAGTACGGGGACGAGACGACCGTGCCGCCAGGGCTGTGCGCATCCTGGGCACCCGCACCGCGTGGACACCCGTGGGAGACGGCGAGTTCTACTGCCCGGGCTGCGGAGGCGACCGCAACTACCAGCGGCTCACCGGGCGCCGCCGGCTCACCGTGCTCGGCGTGCCCGTGCTGCCGCGCGGGGCGACCGGACCGGTCGTGGAGTGCGCGTCCTGCCGCCACCACTTCGGCACCGACGCCCTCGACCACCCCACCACCCGCCGCTTCTCCGGGATGCTCCGCGACGCCGTGCACACCATCGCCCTCGCCGTCCTCGCCGCGGGCGGCACCTGCTCCCGTACGGCCCTGGAGACGGCCGCCTCGGCGGTCCGCGCCGCCGGCTTCGACGGCTGCACCGAGGAGCAGTTGGCCGCCCTCGTCGAGGCCCTCGCCGCCGACACCGGCCGGGTCTTCGAGCAGCCGTGCGGCGCCGGCCTGACCATAGAGCTGCACGAGGCCCTCGACCCCCTCGCCCCGCACCTCGCGGCGGCCGGCCGCGAGTCCCTGCTCCTCAAGGCCGCCCGCATCGCCCTGGCCGACGGCCCCTACACCCCGGCCGAACGCGACGCCCTCACCACCATCGGCACGGCCCTGACCCTGCGCACCGACGACGTGACCCGCCTGCTGGCCGCGGCCCGGACGCCCTCCTGAGCACCCCGGCCTCCCCGCTGCCGAAAGACCCGGCCCTACTCCCCGGGGAGTAACCGGGCCCCGAGGCCACCCCGGGCAGTACGCCCGAACTCGCCCGCACGCCCGACGATCGCCTGCCCTCCCGCCGGAAGTCTGGAAGCCGTATCCGGACAACCGACGCGGAGGGGAGGCCCGTTTCCATGAGGGCCGCGACAACACGGAGCGACAGAAGGCTGCCCTGGCTGGTGCTGGGGCTGTGGATGGTCCTGCTGGCCGCGGCGGCGCCGTTCGCCGCCCGACTCGCCGACGTCCAGCACGACCGGGCCACCGACTACCTCCCGGCGTCCGCCGACTCCACCCGGGTCGCCCGGCTACAGGACCGGCTGCCGGGCGGGGAGAGCACCGAACTCGTCCTCGTCTACCGGCGCACCGGCGAACTCACCCCCGCCGACCGGGCCACCGCGGCCGCACAGGTGGCGGCCGTCGCCCACCGGCACGCGCTGACCGGCACCCCGCGAGGCATCCCCTCCGCCGACGGCACCACCCTCCTCTACCCGGTCGCCAGCGACGAGCCCGGCACGGACGAGAAGAAGCGGGACGCCTTCGTCGACGACGTCCGCCGGACCGTCCACGGCGAGAACGGGCTGACGGCGCGGGTCGGCGGCCCCGCCGCCCTCGCCACCGACGCCGGCACCGTCTACGCCTCCCTCGGCGGCCCCCTGCTGTACACCACGGTCGGCGTCGTCGCGGTCCTGCTGATCCTCATCTACCGCAGCCCGCTGCTGTGGCTGGTCCCGCTCCTCGCCGCCGGCCTCGCCGACCTCCTCGCCCGGGCGGCCGCCTACGGACTCCACCAGGCCTTCGGCACCACGGTCTCCGGCCAGAGCGCCGGCATCATGACCATCCTCGTCCTCGGCGCCGGCACCGACTACGCCCTGCTCCTCGTCGCCCGCTACCGCGAGGAACTGCGATGCCACGCCCGGCCGTACGACGCCATGCGGGCCGCCCTGCGCGGCTGCGGGCCCGCCGTCCTCGCCTCCTCCGGCACGGTCGCCGCGGGCCTGCTGTGCCTGCTCGCCGCCGACCTCGACTCCAGCCGGGGCATGGGCCCGCTCGGCGCCGTCGGCGTGCTGTGCGCGCTCGCCGCCATGCTGACGCTGCTACCGGCCGTCCTGGTCCTGCTCGGCCGCCGGCTGTTCTGGCCGCTGATCCCCGCCCACGGCAGCACGCCCCCGGCCCGCCGCTCCCCGTTCACGGCCATGGGCGCCCTGGCCGGCCGCCGCCCGCTGACCGTCCTCGCCTGCGGCACCGCCCTGCTCGGCGCCCTCGCGCTCGGCACCCTGAACCTGCCCGGCGCCCTCGCCCAGCTGGACACCTTCGTGGACCGCCCCGAGTCCGTCACCGCACTGCGGACCGTCGCCGAGGCCTACCCGAAGCGGTCCGCGCAGCCCATCGAGGTCCTCGCCCCGGCCGCACGCGCCGACGCGGCCCTGGCCGCCGCCGGGAGCACCCGGGGCGTGGCCGAGGCGCACAAGGGCCGCACCGGCGGCGGCTGGACCGAGATCACCGTGACCGCGTCCGCGCCGCCCCAGTCCGCCGCCGAGACCGCCACCATCGAGGCACTGCGGCACCGGCTGCCCGGCGCGTACGTCGGCGGCCCCAGCGCCCAGCAGCTCGACCTGCGCGACACCGACGCCCGGGACCGGCTCGTGGTCGTGCCGGTCGTCCTGGTGTGCGTGCTGCTGATCCTCGTCGCGCTGCTGCGCTCCCTGGTGGCGCCGCTGGTCCTGGTGGCCGCCGTGGTCGCCGTGTGGGGCGCGGCCCTCGGGCTCGGCGGTCTGGTCTTCGGCCCGCTGTTCGGCTTCACCGGCACCGATCCCGGACTCGCCCTGCTGTCCTTCGTCTTCCTGGTCGCCCTCGGCGTCGACTACGGCATCTTCCTCACCCACCGGATGCGGGAGGAGTCCCTCGCGGGAGCCGAGCCGGCCCAGGCCGCGCTGACCGCCCTGCGCACCACCGGCGGGGTCGTCGCCTCCGCCGGACTGGTCCTCGCCGCCACCTTCGCCGTGCTGACGAACATGGGCCTGGTCCCGCTGGTCGAGCTGGGCTTCGTCATCGCCGCCGGTGTGCTCCTGGACACCTTCCTCGTCCGCACCTGTCTGGTGGCCGGCGCGAGCGTGGCCCTCGGACGGGCGATCTGGTGGCCCGGCCGGCTGTCGCGTCCGGTGCCGGCAGCGGACCGCACACCGGAACCCGTGAGCCCGTGACGGAGGATGAACCCGTGCAGGCAACCATGGCATCCACCACCGTCACCCGGCCCCGGCAGGCCTTCGCCTCCCTCGACCCCGCCCGGCAGGACGCCTGCCTCGCCGCCTGTCTCGCCGCGCTCGCCGGCGTCGTCGCCGTCACCGTCGGCAGCGGCCGGCACCCCGACGCCCTCGGCTGGTCGCTGTTGCTCTTCCTGCACGTCCCGCTGGTCTGGCGCCGGCGGGCCCCGCTGACCACGCTGACGATCATGATCGCGTCGATCGCGGTCTACCACCAGCAGGACTACAACCACTCCGCGCCGACCGCCGCCTCCATGGTGATCCTCTACACCGTGGCGGTGACCGGCGGCCCCCGGCGCACGGCCGTCGTCGGCTGCGCGGTCGTCGCGCTCATGGTCGTGCTGAAGATCGACCACGGGATGGCCGGGCTGACGGTGACCTTCCAGATCACCGGCTGGATCGTCTCCATGCTCGTCCTCGGTGGCTACATCCGCGCCCACCGGGAGAACGCCGCCGCCGCGCTGGACCGGGCCGAGCGCGCCGAGCGCACCCGTGAGGAGGAGGCCCGCCGCCGGGTCGCCGAGGAACGTCTGCGCATCGCCCGCGACCTGCACGACCTGCTCGCCCACAGCATCACCCTGATCGGCGTGCGGACCTCGGTCGCCGCACACGTGCTGGCCGCCGACCCCGACCGCCTGGACCGGGCGGCGGTGGCCCGGTCCCTGGAGGACATCGCCGAGACCTGCCGCACGGCCCGCGGTGAACTGCGCACCACCCTCGGGGTGTTGCGCGACCCCGGCGACCCCGCCGACCCCGACGCCCGCGGCCCGCTGCCCGGCCTGCACGGCCTCACCGACCTGGCGCGGACAGCCGGTGCCGACGTCGACCTGTCGCTGACGGCCGGCGAGGTGCCGCCCGCCGTGGGCGCGGCCGCCTACCGCATCGTCCAGGAGGCGCTCACCAACGCTGTGCGGCACGGCGGCCGGGACGGCCTCTCGGTGCGCGTGCGTGTCCACGAGGAGGAGGGCGCCCTGCGGGTCCGGGTCACCGACGACGGCACGGGCGCCGACGGCGAGCGTCGCACGCCCGGCTTCGGGCTGCTCGGCATGCGGGAGCGGGCCCGCAGCGTCGGCGGCACGGTCGACGCCGGGCCGCGCGCCGACGGCCCCGGCTTCGAGGTACGGGCCCTGCTGCCGCTGGGGGAGAGCGCATGAGACCGGTCAGAGTGCTGCTCGCCGACGACCAGACCCTGGTACGGGCCGCGTTCGCGATGCTCGTGGAGTCCGCGCCGGACATGGTGGTCGTCGGCCAGGCGGGCACCGGCGCCGAGGCCGTCGACCTCGCCCGCACCGCACGTGCCGACCTGGTGCTGATGGACATCCGCATGCCCGGCCTTGACGGCATCGAGGCCACCCGGCGCATCGCCGCCGACGAGGACCTGGCCGGGGTGCGGGTGCTGGTCCTCACCACCTACGACACCGACCAGCACATCGTCGACGCCCTGCGCGCCGGTGCCTCCGGCTTCCTGGTCAAGGACACCCGGCCGGCCGACCTCCTCGACGCGATCCGCACCGTCGCGGCAGGCGAGGCACTGCTCTCACCGGGGCCCACCGCGCGGCTGATCGAGCGGTTCCTGCGCAGCCCCTCGGTACCGGCCACGGGCGGCCCGGAGTGCCTGTCCGACCGGGAGCGGCAGGTGCTGACGCTGGTCGCGCGGGGCCTGAACAACACCGAGATCGCCGAGGCGTTGGGGCTGAGCCCGCTCACCGCCAAGACCCACGTCAGCCGGATCATGGGCAAACTCGGCGCCCGTGACCGGGCCCAGCTGGTCATCGTCGGCTACGAGTCGGGGCTGGTGATTCCGGGGAGCATGGGTGCGTGACACCGCTGAGCCGCTCCCTCCTCACCACCCTCGCACTCCTCACCTCGCTCACCCCGCTCACCGTCCGCCTTTCCGCGCACGCCACGGCGGGCTGTGTCTCCTCGGTGCCGTACACGGCCGGCCAGGACGGCTACGACACCTTCCGCGTCCCCGCCACGGTGCGCACCCGGCACGGCGCGGTGCTGGCCTTCGCCGAGGGCCGGCGCGACGGCCCGGGCGACACCGGTGACATCGACGTCGTGGTGCGCCGCTCCACCGACGGCGGCTGCACCTGGGGCCGGCTGACCGTGGCGACCGCCGGGCGGGGACACACCCGGGGCAACCCGGCGCCGGTCGTCGACCCGCTCACCGGAGCGGTCGTCCTGGTGACCTGCGCCAACGCCGGGACCGTGACGGAGGCGCAGATCATGCGCGGCGAGGTCACACCCGAGCGGGGCCGCCGGGTGTTCGTGCAGCGCAGCCTGGACGACGGCCGCCACTTCACGCCACCGGCCGACATCACGGCCGAGGTGAAACCGCCGGGCTGGCGTTGGTACGCCACCGGCCCCGGCCACGCCGTCGCCCTCCTCAGGGGCCCGCACGCCGGCCGGCTGCTGGTCCCCGCCGACCACTCCGCGGCCCCGCCCCCGGGCTCCCACGACACCGGCCGGGAACCCGCGTACTACGGCGGCCACGCCCTCTACAGCGACGACGGCGGCCGCACCTGGCACCTGGGCTTCGTGGACGCGGTCTACGACGGCGAGACCAACGCCAACGAGTCGAGCGCCACCCAGCTCCCCGACGGACGCCTCTACTTCAGCGCCCGCGACCAGAACGGCACCGCCCCCGGCAACCGCCTCGACAGCTACTCGAGCGACGGCGGCCGCACCCTCGACCGCCCCTACGCCGTCCAGCCCACCCTGAACGAGGTCCCGGTCGTCCAGGGCAGCGTCCTGCAACTGCGCGGCGCCGGAGCGCCCCTGCTCTTCTCCGGTCCGTCCGTGCCCACCGCCCGCCGCGCGATGGCCGTGTGGTCCAGCACGGACGCCGGCCGCACCTTCACCAGGCTGCTCACCCTCCCGGACCGCCCGGCCGCCTACTCCGACCTCGTCCAGCTCGACGCCACCACCACCGGTCTCCTCTACGAGACGGGGACCGCCGGCCCCTACGAGACGCTCCGCTTCCGCCGCCTGCGCGTGCCCAGGCCCTAGAGCAGCCCCGCCGTGGCCAGGGACTTGGCGATCCTCTCGGTCTCCTCGCCGGACAGCGGGACCTGCGGCTCGGCCGTCGCCGGGCAGGCGATGATCCCGCGCAGGTGCAGCGCCGCCTTGAACGCGCCCAGCGCCGAGGAACCACCGCCCATCCGCGCCGGGTCGCCCGCGCGGGTGATGGCGAACAGCGCGCACAGCCGCTCCTGTTCGGCCCGCGCCCCCTCCCAGTCGCCCGCCCGGCACTGCCGGTAGAGACGCACGTACCCGTGCGGGTCGACGTTGGCCAGGCCCGGCACCATCCCGTCGGCGCCCAGCGCCAGCGCGGCGTCGGCGACCAGCTCGGAGCCGGTCAGGACGCTGAAGCCGGGGTGCGCGCGGGCGCCCGTGACGACCTCGCGGAAGGCCGCCAGATCGCCGCTGGAGTCCTTGATCCCGGCCAGGACGCCGTCCCCGGCGAGCCCCAGCACCAGGTCCGCGGGGAGCTTCTCGTGCACGGCCATGGGGATGTCGTAGGCGATGACCGGGACGGGGCTCGCGGCGGCGACGCGGCGGTAGTGGTGGACGATCTCCGCGCGATGGGTGCGGGTGTAGAAGGGGGCGGTGACGACGACCGCCTGGGCGCCCGCCGCGGTGACCGCCGAGACGTGTTCGAGCACCCGCGGGGTGGTCATGTCGATGGCACCGGCGAGGACCGGCAGCCGGCCCCCCACGTGGGCCGTCACACACTCCACCACCTGCCTGCGCTGCCGGTCCGTCAGGAAGGCCGCCTCCGAGGTCGAGCCGAGCAGGAACAGCCCGTGCACCCCCGCCTCCACGAGATGGTCGACCAGCCGCAGCAGCGAGGGCACGTCCACCTCACGCTCCGGCGTCAAAGGCGTGCAGACGGGCGGGACGACACCGCTGAGCGGGGCGGGGAAGGTCATTCAGGGCTCCTGGCGCGCTAGGTCTCGGGTCGGCTGGTCCTCCTGCACAGGATGGTGACAGCGGTAGCGGTGTCCGGGCCGTGACGCGGCCGAGAAGTGCGGCATCGACTCCGCGCACACCCCGTCCGCCCGCCAGCAGCGGGTGCGGAACGGGCAGCCGCTCGGCGGCCGGGTCGCCGAGGGCACCGGACCGGTCAGCGCGATCGGCTCGACGGGGTCCAGCAGGCCGGGCGTGGCGGAGAACAGGGCGCGGGTGTACGGGTGCCGGGCGCTGTCGGTGACCCGGTCGGCCGGAGCCTCCTCCACGATCCGGCCGAGGTACATGGTGACCACCCGGTCGCTCATTCGCCGGACCGTCTGGATGTCGTGCGAGACGAACACCAGGGCGAGACCGAGGCGTTCGCGCAGGTCCAGCAGCAGGTTCAGGATCTGTGCGCGGACCGAGACGTCCAGCGCGCTGGTCGGCTCGTCGGCGACGACCAGCGCGGGGTCCAGGGCGAGCGCGCGGGCGATGGCGACCCGCTGCCGCTGCCCGCCGGACAGCTGCCCGGGCAGGGCGTCGGCGAGCGCCCCGGGGAGACCGACCAGCGCCATCAGCTCCCTGACCCGGTCCTCCCGCTCGGGCCTGGTGCCCCGCTGGTGGACGTCGAGCGGGTCGCGCAGGACGCGCCGCACCGGCAGCCGGCGGTTCAGGGCCGTCGACGGGTCCTGGAAGATCATCCCGGTGCCGGCGCCGACCGTGCTCCGGCGCTCGGCGGGCGGCATCGCCCACAGGTCCCGGCCCCGGAACGCCACCGTCCCCGAGACCGGCCGCTCGATACCGACCAGCACCTTGGCCAGGGTGGACTTCCCGCACCCCGACTCGCCGACCACGCCCACCGTCTCACCGGCGCCGACGCGCAGATCGGCGCCGGTGAGCGCGTACACCCGCTCCCGGCCGAACAGGCCGCCGCCGCGCGCCTTGTGGACGACATGGGCGTCGCGCACCTCGACCACAGCGGTCACTGGAGTGCCTCCTCGTTCTCCGCCGACTCCGGCCGCACCGCCGGGTGGTGGCAGGCGGCCGTGTGCGTGGGGGTGCCCGTGAGATCCGGGACGTGGGTGTGGCACACCGGTGTGGCCAGCGGGCAGCGGTCCGCGAACCGGCAGCCCGCCGGGAAGTCGGCGGGTGCCGGGACGACCCCCCTGATCTGCGTCAGCCGGTCCTCGGCCGACTCCAGCGAGAGCACGCTGCCCAGCAGGCCACGCGTGTAGTGGTGGGCCGGCGCCGCCACCAGGTCGGCCGTCACCCCGCTCTCCACGATCCGCCCGCCGTACATCACCGCGACCCGGTCGGTGACGTCGGCGACCAGGGCCAGGTCGTGCGAGACCAGGACCAGCGCGAACCCCAGCTCGGCGCGAAGCCGCAGCAACAGCTCCATGACCTGGGCCTGCACGGTGACGTCCAGGGCGGTCGTCGGCTCGTCGGCGATGATCAGCCTCGGGTCGCGGGACAGGGCCATGGCGATCAGCACGCGCTGGCGCTGGCCGCCGGAGAGTTCGTGCGGATAACTGCGCAGGGTGCGCTCCGGGTCGAGGCCGACCAGCGACAGCAGCTCACGGGGACCGCGCCGGCCGCCGCGCCGAACCAGCTGCCTCAACTGGGCGCGGACGGTCATGGCCGGGTTCAGCGAGGACAGGGCGTCCTGATAGATCATCGCCATCTCGTGTCCGAGCAGCCGCCGCCGTACCCGCGCGGGCTCGGCCAGCAGGTCCCGCCCCCCGAACCGGACCTGGCCGCCGATCCGGGCGCCCTTCGGCTGGAGCCCCATGACGGTCAGCGCGGTCAGCGACTTCCCGCAACCCGACTCGCCCACCAGGCCCAGCACCTCACCGGGGTACACGTCGAAACCGACGCCGTCGACGACGTCGACGCCCCGGTGCCGGTCCGGGAAACCGATGGCGAGGTTCTCCACGGCGAGCACCGGCTGTCCGTCCCGGCCGGGCAGGGGCCGGGCGCGCGAGCGCAGCCGCCGGGCGGCCTCGGCCAGCCCGGGCAGCCGCAACACCTCGCCGCCGCCCGGCTCCGGCGTTCGCGACCGGTCGGCGGGCACCTCGACCTCGCGGGGCACCGGGGCCGCCCAGGCGTCGGAGACGCCCTCGGACAGCACGTTCAGCGCCAGCACGGTGAGCAGGATCAGCAGCCCGGGGAAGAGGGTCGCCCACCAGCCGCCGGTCAGCACCATGTTCCTGCCGTCGGCGATGACACTGCCCCAGGACGGGGCCGGGGGTCGCACGCCCGCGCCGATGAAGGACAGCGACGCCTCGAAGACGATGGCCTCCGCGACCTGGACCGTGCAGAACACCAGCACCGGGGCCGCACAGTTGACGGCCACGTGCCGCAGCACGATGTGCGGGGTGCGGGCGCCGATGACCCGCTCGGCGGTGACGTAGTCCTCGCCGTACTGGTCCAGGACGTTGGCTCGCACGACGCGGGCCACCGGCGGGGTGAACAGGAAGGCGATCGCGCAGATCAGCACGCCGATCCCGCCGCCGAACACGGCGACCAGCACGGCCGCGAGCGCGATGCCCGGAAACGCCATCACCACGTCCAGGCAGCGCATCAGCGTCTCGTCGACGCCCTTGCGGGAGGTGGCGGCCAGCGTCCCGAGCAGCGCCCCGGCGACCAGGGCGAGCGCGGTCGCGCCCAGTCCGATCGCGAGCGACCAGCGGGCGCCGTACATCAGCCGGCTCAGGACGTCCCGGCCGAGGCTGTCCTGCCCCATCCAGTGCGCGGCGGACGGATGCCCGGTGCCGTCCACCGGGTCCAGCTGGTCGAGCGGGTCGTCCGGGACGAGCAGCGGGGCGAGTACGGCGACCAGGGCGACCAGGGCCAGGAAGCAGACGGCGGCCTTCGACGACGGTGGCAGCCGACGCCATCCCCTCGGCCGGACGCCGGGCCGGAGGAGCCGTTCCGCAAGGCTCGTGCGCGTGACCATCAGGCCGCCCTCAGCCGTGGGTTGACGAGCAGATAGAGCAGGTCGATGACGAGGTTGACGACGACGAACCCGGTCGCCGTGGTGAGGACGACGCCCTGGACGACGGCCGGGTCGCCGTTGCGCACGGCGTCGATCATCAGCTTGCCCATGCCGGGCAGCGCGAAGATCGTCTCGATGACGACCGCGCCGCCCAGCAGATAACCGACCCGCAGGCCGAGCACCGTGAGCGGATTGACGAGGGCGTTGCGCAGCACGTTCCGCCCCACGACGACCCGGGGCGGCAGCCCGTTCCCGATCGCGGTCCGGACGTAGTCCCGGTCCAGCTCCTCCACCATCGACGTCCGCACGATCCGGGTCAGCTGGGCGGCCACCGGCAGGGACAGGGCCAGCGCGGGCAGCGCCATGGTGCGCAGCCAGCCGGTGAGGGAGTCGGCCGGGTTGACGTAGCCGCCGGTCGGGAACCAGCCCCGGTCCACCGCCAGGTACTGGATCATCAGCAGCGCCAGCCAGAACCCGGGCGCGGCGACCCCGACCAGCGACACCACCCGGATGACCTGGTCCGGCAGCCGGTCCCGGTACACCGCCGCCGTGACCCCGCCGGCCAGCGCCAGCACCACCGCGATGCCGAGCCCCAGGAAGGTCAGCTGAAGGGTGAGCGGCAGGGCGGTGGTGACCTGGTCGACGACCGGGGACCGGGTCAGGGCGCTGGTGCCGAGGTCGCCGTGGAGCACGCCGGCGACGAAGTGGACGTACCGCACGGGCAGCGGGTCCAGCAGCCCGCCCCGCTCCCGGAAGTCGTGCAGCTGCCCGGGGGTCGGATTGGCGCCCTGGAAGAACGCGGAGGCGGGGTCCACGTCCGAGAACCGCATCACCAGGAACACGAACAGCACGATCCCGAGCAGCAGCGGCACCAGCAGCGCGACACGGCGCAGCAGGATCCGTACGACGGCCGTCATGCCGTCAGACCCAGTGCGCCTGGAGGAGGTTGACGCCCGGGTAGGGCTGGGCCCTTATGCCGGTGAGCCGGCGCGGGTCCCAGGCGGTCATCAGCTCGTTGTGGACCACCGGATACAGCACGGCCTGCTCGGCGACGACGTCGATGTAGTCCTGGACCATCGCCTTCTTCCGCGCCGGGTCCGGCTCCCGGGTCGCCCGGTCCATGTCCCTGAAGAGCCGCTTGGCGTCCCGGTGGCCGGCCCATCGCGTGTACCCCATCCACAGGTTCCCGGGGCCGTAGTTGTAGTGCATGATCAGGTCGGCGTCGAGACCGAACTGGTTGGGGTTGGAGGCCGCCGCCACCACCTGGTAGTCCCGCTTCTGGTCCATCTTGGTGAACACGGCCGTGGTCTCCTGCGGCGCCAGGGTCGTCGTCACGCCGATCGCGTCCCAGGAGGACTTGATGGTCGGCAGACAGTCCACGATCCAGCTGACGTCGACCGCGAGGAGCTCGACCCGCAGGTCCTCCACGCCGGCGGCCCTGAGCAGTGCCCTGGCCTTCGCCGGATCGTGGCCGTAGACGGTTCGCGCCCGCCGGTAGCCGGGGTTGCCCTCGTCGAGGAAGGAGGACGCGGGCCTCCCGTGCCCCTTCAGCGCCACCCGCACCATCTTCTCGGCGTCGATCGCGTAGTGCAGCGCCTGCCGCACCCGCACGTCGTCGAAGGGCTTGCGCCGGGTGTTGAACATCAGGAACAGGTTGTTCATCCCGGCGCCGCCGTCGACCTTCAGCCCGCCCCGCTCCAGGCGGGGGATGTCGGCGTAGGGGATGTTGTCGGCGATCTGGGCGCCGGCCCCGGTCCCGGAGATCCTCGCGACGCGCGGTGCCGCGTCCACTATCGTCAGCCAGTTCATCTTCCGGAAGGCGGGCCTGCGGGGGCCGTTGTAGGCGGCGAACGCCTCGAAGGTGGTGTTCGACTTCGGGTGGTGCGCGGTCTGCCGGTACGGTCCCGAGCCCACCGCGAGCCCCCTGACCGCGTCGTCCCAGGCGCCGGGCCGGGAGAAGACGTGCCGGGGCATGACCTTGGCCAGGGTGAGCCGGGAGAGTCCGTCGGGGAAGGGGAATCTGAGCTTCAGCTCGACGGTGCGCGCGTCGGTCTTCCGCACGCTCTCCAGCCAGCCGGCGAAGAAGCCCTTGGCGAGGGTCTGGGTCCCCGGATCCAGGATGCGGTCGAAGACGAACTCGACGTCGTCGGCGGTGACCGGCCTGCCGTCGTGGAAGGCGGCGCCCGGGCGGAGCGTGAACCGCCAGGTCGTCGCGCCCGGATCCGCCGGCACCCCGGTGCCGAGCGCCGGATACGGCGCCCGGCTGATCGGGTCGGTGTCCAGCAGCCCCTCGTAGACGTGGTTGTTGGCGGCCATCGCGAAGGCGGACGCCGTCTGCGTCGGGTCCCAGCTGCCGTCGTTGCCGTAGCCGATCACGGCGGTCAGCGTCCGGTCCCTCCCCCTGCCGCCGCCGGTGTCGTTCGTGGACTGCGGCCCGGCCGAACAGCCCGCCAGTACCGCGCCCGCCCCCAGGGCCCCGGCGCACGTCAGGAACGACCGGCGGCGCGGTGCCGGCACGTCGGGGGTCACGTCGTCGTCGCGCACGGGTCCTCCAGCGGTGTGGGTGCGGAAGAGGGGGAGCGAGGTGGGAGATAGGACGTCCTACGTCCGATGCGGTAGCGCGACCATAGGAGGGCCCCCGGAGGCGGTCAAGACGGCGCACACGAATGGCGTAGCCGCCACGGGCCGTCCCGACGGCGGTGCGCGAGCCATGTCAACTACCGTGATTTTTAGGTGCATTGTCGGTTGCCGGGGGGCATGGGGCGGTAGGTTCCCCCACACGTCCAACGCGGCGCGGACAACGGGGGAGCGGGCGGACATGAGGCGCATCTGGTCGGGGGCGGCGGGCGTGCTCGCCGAGGCGGTGGCGGAGCTGGCCGGTGCCGGACGGTGGTGGGGTCGCCGGCGTGTACGGGGCCGGGCGCCCGGGCCGGTGGTGGTGGAGCTGCGCGGCGGCGAGCCCGGGGACGCCCTGGCCCTCATGCTCGGCCTCGCCGAGAACGGCGGCCGGTTACCGGTCAACCACCCGGGGCGGTTCCAGGACGGCGCGGCCGGCGCCTCGTGCGTCGCCGAGCTGCTGAGCGATGTCGCCGACTGGTACGGCATCCGGGGCATGTGCCGGCGCCGACGCCCGATCCGGTTCCGCCGCTTCCGGATGGCCGAACAGGCCTACCGCGCCTGGAGCGATCCGGCGGGCGGCTGCGGCGCCACCCAGGTACGCGAGCTCCAGCGAAGGTGCGAGCGCGCGGCCTACGACGAGCGGGGCGGCCTGCTCAACGAACTCAACCGGCTGCGGGGCCACGCGCTCCAGGAGGACCTGAGGGGGGCGGCGGCCCTCTACACCACGGGCGCGGTCCTCGCCGGCCTGACGCTGGTACCGCTCGTCGAGTGGCTCGTCCGGCACGTATGGGTGCACCGGCCCGCGCGCACCTGGCTGCAGAGGAAGCTGGACGCCCCCGGACCGCAGATGATGTACCTGGCCCTGTGCCGGGTGCGGGACGAGCCCCGCGAGATCTGGGACCAGTGGCTGACGGACGCGTTCCTGGCGGACGTCGACGCCTACTACCACCTCGGGCGCCGGCTGAACCGGTCCCGGCTGCCGCTGCTGCTGATGCCGCGCGCCGAGCCGGGGACCGCGGGCGGCGCACTGCTGCGGCATCTGCGGCAGGACCAGACGGGCGTCCCGGTGCCCCGCCGCAGCTGCCCCGTCGTGGTGGCCCACACCGGCGCCGGACCGGGCGAGGAGATCGCCGTCGTCGAGGGCGTGGTGAGCGGCGCGCGAACCGGCCGGACCGCCTTCGTCCTGCCCGGGCCGGAGGAGGCAGCGGAGCCGGGGCGGCCGCTGAACCTGTCCGGCGGCGGACCGCTGGCCGTCGGCCTGTCCGGCGCGGCCGTCCTCGGCCTGGTGGCCGCCGGACTGGTGGCGGGCCCCACCGTCGCGGGCGGCCTCGGCTGCGGGCAGGGCATGTCCCTGCGGCCGAAGCTGGTCGAGGTGGACGGCCAGTGCGTCGGCGTCACCGACGGCGCCTCGGCGGACGCCTTCCTGCCCGGCCTGGCGAAGGTCTCCCGCGGGATCGCGCGGGAGAACGAGCGCGCCGAGCGGACGGGCCTGTACGCGACGGTGGCGCTGATGCTGCCGATGACCCCCGCCACCGAACCCGAGAAGCGGCAGGTGGCCAACGAGGTGAAGGGCGCCTACCTCGCCCAGTACGAGGCCAACCACAGCCGCAGATGGGGCGTCCTGCGGCCGGCCATCCGGCTCGTCCTCGCCAACCCGGGATGGGACTACGCCCATGAGAGGCCGGTCACCGACACCCTCGTCGCCATGTCCCGCGACTCCGGCCAGAACCTGCGCGCGGTCACCGGGTTCAACCTCAGCGTCGACAGCACCGAACGCGCCCTGCGCACCCTCACCGTGGAGCACGGCATCCCCGTCGTCGGCGGCCCCCTCACCGCCGACGACCTGAGCAACGCGCCGGGCGGGAAGCGGCGGGAGCGCTATCCCGGCATGGTCCGCATCGTCCCCACCAACTCCGAGCAGGCCCGCGCCCTGGTCCGGTACGACCGCGGCACCTCGGCGGGCGACTCCGTCCTGATCGTGGACGACCGCCCCGGCGACACCTACAACGCCTCCCTCGCCGACGCCTTCCGCCAGGTCGTGACGATCCCCACCAAGAACCGGGTCTTCACCTCCCCGGGGCCCGACGAGGCCGGCGACACCGCCGACCAGTTCGCGCAGATGCTGCCCGCGCTCTGCGACATGGGCGCGCGCAACGTCTACTTCGCCGGCCGCCCGCTGCATCTGCGGATCTTCCTCGGCGCCATGGCCCAGACGCCGTGCGCCCGGCGGAACTACAAGGTCATCACCGGCTCGGGCGCCTCCACGGTCGCCCTCCAGCTGGACGCCAAGGACTGGCACGACCTCGACGCACGCGACAGCCGCGGCCGGCTCAAGGTCGTCGTCCAGTACGCGGCCCCGGGGCATCCCGACGCCTGGCGCCACAGCGGCCTGACGGGTGCCGCGCGGTCCTTCTACGCCCCCGCCGGACAGGAGATGGCCGGGCTGGAGCGGCTGAACTCCGAGCTGGCCGAGGACATGGGCGGGGCCGTCAGCTGGACCGACTCCCGGGCGATGACCTCCCACGACTCGGTGTACACGGCCGTGCAGGAGATCAAGCGGGCGTACCGCGCCGGGAGCGACGCGGTGCCCTCGCTCACGGCCGTGGCCCGGCAGGGGGCGAACCTGTACTCGGTGAACGGCGTCGCCGGCGCGACGGGCATGATCTGCCTCGACAACAACGGCAGCCCGTACGACAAGGCGGTCGCCGTGGTCAGCCTCGACCCCACGTCCAAGGACGTCCACTTCGACGCCCTGACCTGGCCGACGGGCGCCCCCGCCAGGAACTGCGAGGTCCTCACTCCCCCCACCTGACCCCGTGCGACCGCCCCGCCCTCCCCGCGCCTCTCGCGGTCGGCCGTGGCCGGTGTCCGGTGTCCGGGGCCGGCCGCCTGCGGGCATGGGCGAGAATGGGGGGCATGAGTCTGTTCCGCGACGACGGCATCGTGCTGCGCACCCAGAAGCTGGGCGAGGCGGACCGGATCATCACCCTCCTCACACGCGGTCACGGGCGGGTGCGGGCCGTGGCGCGGGGGGTGCGGCGGACCAAGTCGAAGTTCGGGGCCCGGCTGGAACCCTTCTCCCATGTGGACGTGCAGTTCTTCGCGCGGGGCAGCGAACTGGTCGGGCGCGGGCTGCCGCTCTGCACCCAGAGCGAGACCATCGCCCCCTACGGCGGCGGAATCGTCACCGACTACGCCCGCTACACCGCCGGCACGGCCATGCTGGAGACCGCCGAACGGTTCACCGACCACGAGGGCGAGCCGGCCGTCCAGCAGTACCTGCTGCTGGTGGGGGCCCTGCGCACGCTGGCCCGGGGCGAGCACGCCCCGCACCTCGTGCTCGACGCCTTCCTGCTGCGCTCCCTCGCCGTCAACGGCTACGCCCCCAGCTTCGGCGACTGCGCGAAGTGCGGCATGCCCGGCCCCAACCGGTTCTTCTCGGTCGCCTCCGGCGGCTCGGTCTGCGTCGACTGCCGGGTCCCCGGCAGCGTCGTACCGTCCCCGCAGACCCTGGTTCTGCTCGGCGCCCTCCTTACGGGAGACTGGGGGACGGCGGACGCGTGCGAGGCGCGGTACGTCCGGGAGGGCAGCGGGCTGGTGTCCGCCTACCTGCACTGGCATCTGGAGCGCGGACTGCGCTCGCTGCGCTACGTCGAGAAGTCGTAGCGGCCCCGAAACCCCGAGATTCGCAGAGGGAGACGAGAGACACATGGTGGTACGCGGGATCCTCGGTCGCCGGCAGCGCGAGTACCAGGCGCCGGAGCCGCACCCGTCGGGCGCCCGTGCCCCGAAGCTGCCCGGCGAGCTGGTCCCGAACCACGTGGCGATCGTCATGGACGGCAACGGCCGGTGGGCCAAGGAGCGCGGGCTGCCGCGCACCGAGGGGCACAAGGTCGGCGCCGAGCGCGTGCTGGACGTGCTCCAGGGCTCGATCGAGGCCGGTGTGCGCAACATCTCCCTGTACGCCTTCTCCACCGAGAACTGGAAGCGCTCGCCCGACGAGGTCCGCTTCCTGATGAACTTCAACCGCGACTTCATCCGCAAGTCCCGCGACCAGCTCGACGCGCTCGGCATCCGGGTGCGCTGGGTGGGCCGCATGCCCAGGTTGTGGAAGTCGGTCGCCAAAGAGCTGCAGATCGCCCAGGAGCAGACCAAGGACAACGATCTGCTCACCCTGTACTTCTGCATGAACTACGGCGGCCGGGCCGAGATCGCGGACGCCGCCCGGGCACTGGCCGAGGACGTGAAGGCGGGCCGCCTGGACCCGTCGAAGGTCGACGAGAAGACCCTCGCGAAGTACCTGTACTACCCGGACATGCCGGACGTCGACCTCTTCCTGCGTCCGAGCGGCGAACAGCGCACCTCCAACTACCTGCTCTGGCAGAGCGCGTATGCCGAGATGGTCTTCCAGGACGTGCTGTGGCCCGACTTCGACCGGCGTGACCTGTGGCGGGCCTGCGTCGAGTTCGCCTCCCGCGACCGGCGGTTCGGCGGTGCCGTCCCGAACGAGGACCTCCTCGCCATGGAAGCGGCCATGAGGGGCGATTCCACCTCGTAGCGGCCTCAGCCGCCGACGGAGGCGCAGTCCGCGCAGGTGCCGAAGATCTCCACCGTGTGGGCCACGTTGACGTATCCGTGCTCGGCGGCGATCGCCTCCGCCCATTTCTCCACCGCCGGACCCTCCACCTCCACCGCCTTGCCGCAGGTGCGGCAGACCAGGTGGTGGTGGTGTTCACCGGTGGAGCAGCGGCGGTAGACGGACTCGCCCTCGGAGGTGCGCAGGACGTCCACCTCGCCGGCCTCGGCGAGGGACTGCAGGGTGCGGTAGACGGTGGTGAGCCCGACCGAGTCGCCCTTGTGCTTGAGCATGTCGTGCAGGTCCTGGGCGCTGCGGAACTCGTCGACCTCGTCCAGGGCGGCCGCCACGGCCGCACGCTGCCGGGTCGCGCGGCCCTTCACGGGCTGTCCTGCGGTCGTCACGGGTTGCCTCCTCACGTCTGGCGTCTGCCCGGGCCATTGTGCCAGTCCGGGCAGCACGCGGTCAGACGCCGACCTCGTCCCCGGCCGCCCTGGTGACCGGAATCGAGCACTCCGCGGGGTCCCCCGCCGGGTGGGCCGCGGCGGCGGCGCGGGCGCGTCGGCGGGCCAGCGGGCCGGCCACGAGCGTCAGCGCGACGAACCCGGCGATGGTCAGCAGGACGATCGTCGCGCCGGGTGGCACGTCCTGGTAGTACGACGTGACCGTGCCGCCGACCGTGACGGCCACCCCGATCGCGACGGCGACCGCGAACGTCGCCGTGAAACTCCGGGTGAGCTGCTGCGCCGCCGCCACCGGCACCACCATCAGCGCGGACACCAGCAGCAGGCCGACGACGCGCATGGCGACCGTCACCGTCACCGCCGCGGTGACGGCCGTGAGCAGGTTCAGCGCGCGGACCGGCAGGCCCGTCACCCGCGCGAACTCCTCGTCCTGGCTGACGGCGAACAACTGGCGGCGCAGGCCCAGGGTGACCAGCAGCACGAACGCGGCGAGCACACAGATCGCGACCACGTCGGAGTGGGACACCGTCGACAGGGAGCCGAACAGGTAGGACGTCAGGTTGGCGTTGGAGCCGCCCGGCGCCAGGTTGATCAGCATCACGCCGCCGGCCATGCCGCCGTAGAAGAGCATGGCGAGGGCGATGTCGCCGCGGGTCCTGCCGTACCAGCGGATCAGCTCCATCAGGACCGCGCCGAGCACGGAGACGGCGGTCGCCATCCACACCGGGGAGAAGGACAGCAGGAAGCCGAGGCCGACGCCCGTCATGGCCACGTGTCCGATGCCGTCGCCCATCAGGGCCTGGCGGCGCTGGACCAGGTAGATGCCGACCGCGGGCGCGGTGATGCCGACCAGCACGGCGGCCAGCAGCGCCCGCTGCATGAAGGCGTAGTTCAGGAATTCCATCAGCTCAGCAGTCCCGTGCGGATCGGTTCGGCGCCCGCGGGTGCGTGCGGGTGTACGTGGTCGTGGCCGGGCAGGGCGTGCTGGCCGACCGCGCTGGGCGGCGGGCCGTCGTGCAGCACGCAGCCGTCGCGCAGGACGACCGCCCGGTCGATCAGGGGCTCCAGCGGGCCCAGTTCGTGCAGCACGAGCAGGACGGTCGTGCCGGCGTCCACCTGTCGCCGCAGCGTCCGGGCGAGCACCTCCTGGCTGGCGAGGTCGACGCCCGCCATCGGCTCGTCCATGATCAGCAGTTCGGGCTCGGCGACCAGGGCGCGGGCGATCAGCACGCGCTGGTGCTGCCCGCCGGACAGGGCGGTCACGGTGTCCTTGGCGCGGTCGGCCATGCCGACCAGTTCCAGGGCGTGCCGTACGGCCTGACGGTCGGGGCCGCCGAAGAGGCCGAAGCGGGTGCGGGACAGCCGGCCGGAGGAGACGATCTCGGTCACCGTGGCGGGGACGCCGCCCGCGGCGGTGGTGCGCTGCGGTACGTAGCCCACGCGCGCCCAGTCGCGGAAGGACCGGCGCGGGGTGCCGAACAGCTCGATGGTGCCGGAGCTGATCGGCACCTGCCCGATGACGGTGCGTACGGCCGTCGACTTGCCGGAGCCGTTGGCGCCGAGGAGCGCGACGACCTCGCCGCGGTGCACGGTGAGATCGATGCCGCGCAGGACCGGGCGCGCGCCGAGTTCGGCGGTCACCTTTCGCATCGCTATGACGGGTTCGGTCATGATGTCGCCCTCCGTGCCGGTCACTTGGTGCCCAGGGCCCGTCGCAGGGCCTTGAGGTTGGCGTCCTGGACCGAGAAGTAGTCGGTGCCCCGGGACTTCCCGGTGATGCCTTCGATCGGGTCGAGGACGTCCGTCCCCAGGCTCGCGTCGTGTGCGACCGTCTTCGCGGTGTCGTCGCTGACCAGCGTCTCGTAGAAGACGGTGGAGACGCCGTCGGCGGCGGCCAGCTTCTCCAGGTCCTTCACGCGCGCGGCGCTCGGTTCCGACTCGGGGTCGAGGCCGTTGATGGCCTCCTCCGTGAGGCCGTAGCGCTCGGCGAGGTAGCCGAAGGCGGCGTGCGTGGTGATGAAGGTCCTGGTCCTCGTGTTGGCGAGGCCTTCCTTGAACCGGGTGTTCAGGTCGTCCAGCCGCTTCACCAGGTGCGCGGTGTTCCTGGCGTAGTCGGCCGCGTGCTCGGGGTCGGCCTTCTCGAAGGCCTTGCCGACCCCCCGGGCGACCTGGGCGTAGCGCACCGGGTCGAGCCAGATGTGCGGGTCCCTGCCGCCGGAGTCCTCGCCCTCGTGGGTGTCGTGCGCGGCGGCGTGGCCGCCGACCTCGTTGCCGTGCTTCTCCAGCGTGGTGAGCGAGGCCGCGTCGATCTTCGTCTTGGCCGGGGACTGGGCCACCGCGGCGTCGACGGAGGGCTGGAGGTCCTTCAGGTAGAGCACGGCGTCGGTCTCCTCCAGGCCCGCGATCTGGCGCGTGCTGAGCTCCAGGTCGTGCGGTTCCTGGCCGGGGGAGGTGAGACTGGTGACGTGGACGTGCTTGCCGCCGATCTGCTCGGCGAGGAAGGCCATCGGGTAGAACGAGGCGACGACGTCGAACTTGCCGGTGTTGGCCGCGGCCGTGGAGCCGCCGGAACAGCCGGTGAGGGAGCCGAGGCCGAGGGCGGTGACCAGGGCCGCCGTGGCCGTGGATATGAGGCGTCGTCGTACGTTCATGACAGTCATTTTCAACAAAGATGGAAACCGTTGTCAACAACGCACGTCAGGGGCCCTGAGCAGGGGGCCGATTTGGTCGTGGGGGAGCCTGCGCCGGTAACCTGAATCATTCGCTGGAAGCATCTCGCTTCAACGCCCGTCGTCGTAATGAAGAGAGCACCGTGGCCGCCGACAAGATCGACACCATCGTCAGCCTGAGCAAGCGCCGTGGCTTCGTTTTCCCGTGTAGTGAGATCTACGGCGGACAGCGTGCCGCCTGGGACTACGGACCCCTGGGTGTCGAGCTCAAGGAGAACATCAAGCGTCAGTGGTGGCGCTACATGGTGACGTCGCGCGAGGACGTCGTCGGTATCGACTCGTCGGTCATCCTGGCCCCCGAGGTCTGGGTGGCCTCCGGCCACGTCGCCACCTTCACGGACCCGCTGACCGAGTGCACCTCGTGTCACAAGCGCTTCCGTGCCGACCACCTGGAAGAGTCCTACGAGGAGAAGAAGGGCCACGCCCCGGCGAACGGCCTGGCCGACGTCAACTGCCCGAACTGCGGCAACAAGGGCCAGTTCACCGAGCCCAAGCAGTTCTCCGGTCTGCTGTCGACCCACCTCGGCCCGACCCAGGACTCCGGGTCCGTCGCCTACCTGCGTCCCGAGACCGCGCAGGGCATCTTCACCAACTTCGCCCAGGTGCAGACGACCTCCCGGCGCAAGCCGCCGTTCGGCATCGCGCAGATGGGCAAGTCCTTCCGCAACGAGATCACGCCGGGCAACTTCATCTTCCGCACCCGCGAGTTCGAGCAGATGGAGATGGAGTTCTTCGTCAAGCCCGGCGAGGACGAGCAGTGGCAGGAATACTGGATGGAGCAGCGCTGGAACTGGTACCGGGGCCTGGGTCTCCGTGAGGAGAACATGCGCTGGTACGAGCACCCGAAGGAGAAGCTCTCCCACTACTCCAAGCGCACCGCCGACATCGAGTACCGCTTCCGGTTCGGCGGCAGCGAGTGGGGCGAGCTGGAGGGTGTCGCCAACCGCACCGACTACGACCTCGGTGCCCACTCCAAGGCATCCGGCCAGGACCTCTCCTACTTCGACCAGGAGGCCGGCGAGCGCTGGACGCCGTACGTCATCGAGCCGGCGGCCGGTGTCGGCCGCACGATGCTGGCGTTCCTGCTGGACGCCTACGTCGAGGACGAGGCGCCCAACGCCAAGGGCAAGATGGAGAAGCGCACGGTGCTGCGCCTGGACCACCGCCTCGCCCCGGTGAAGGTCGCGGTGCTCCCGCTGTCGCGCAACCCGGAGCTGTCCCCGAAGGCCAAGGGTCTCGCCCAGGCCCTGCGGCAGAACTGGAACATCGACTTCGACGACGCCGGCGCCATCGGCCGCCGCTACCGCCGTCAGGACGAGATCGGTACGCCGTTCTGTGTGACCGTCGACTTCGACACGCTCGAGGACAACGCGGTGACCGTGCGCGAGCGTGACTCGATGAAGCAGGAGCGCGTGTCCCTGGACCAGATCGAGGGCTACCTGGCCAGCCGTCTGGTGGGCTGCTGACCCGGATCGCAGTCGAGGGTCCACCCGCCGCCGGATCCCCGGCCGGCGGGTGGGCCCTCGGTCGTACTACGCCGCGATTCCGGCCGGGGCTCTCAACGCCCCTGAAGAGCCTTGACGTTGTCGCCGAAGGTCCAGTTCTTCGCGCCGTCCCAGTTGACCGACCAGGTCATCAGGCCCTTGAGCGAGGTGCCGTAGTGCCGCCAGGCCTGGGAGACCAGGGACGGTGACATATAGCCGCCGCCGGCGCCCGGCTGCGCGGGCAGGCCCGGGACCTGCTTGTCGTAGGGCACCTTGACGGTCGTGCCCTGCACCACCAGCCCCTTGTCGAGGCAGTCGGTCTGCGCGGTGAACCCCTGGACCGTGCCGGCCTGGTAGGAGTCGCCGGAGCAGCCGTACATGCTGCCGTTGTAGTACTGCATGTTCAGCCACCACAGGCGGCCGTTGTCCGCGTACTTCTTGACGATCGGCAGATACGCGCCCCAGATCGAGCCGTAGGTGATGCTGCCGCCGGTGACGTACGCGGTCTCCGGGGCCATCGTCAGGCCGAAGTTGGACGGCATCCTGGCGAGGATCCCGTCGATGATCCGGATCAGGTTGGCCTGGGACGCGGACGGCTGGTTGATGTTGCCGCTGCCCGTC
Source organism: Streptomyces sp. NPDC051452 (assembly GCF_044454765.1). Classification (NCBI taxonomy): domain Bacteria; kingdom Bacillati; phylum Actinomycetota; class Actinomycetes; order Kitasatosporales; family Streptomycetaceae; genus Streptomyces; species Streptomyces sp. NPDC051452. Next base: position 182,647 of record NZ_JBITEB010000012.1, on the reverse strand, counting down.
AGGCCCGTCTCGATGTCGATGTCGATGCCGTCGAAGTTGTACTTCTTCAGGATCGGCACGATCGTCGCCACGAAGCGGTCGGCGACGGCGGAGGACGACAGGTCGATACCGGCCGCCGCGCCTCCGATGGACAGCAGGATCGTCTGGCCGGACGCCTTGGCCTGGCACATCTCCGCGGGCGTGGCCACCTTCACCCCGCTGTCCATGCCGTCCTCCCACAGGGCGGTCCCGTCCGAACGGATCACCGGGAAGGCGGCGTTGAGCACGTTGTAGCCGTGCGCGGGGATGCGGGAGTCGGTGATCGGGGTCCAGCCGAAGGGCGGGTGGACCCCGTTGGCGCTGCCGTCCCAGTTCTCCCAGTACCCCTGGAGCACCTTGCCCGCGGGCCGCGACTTCACGGCGCAGGTGTCGGCGGCGGACGCGGCGGGAGCGGTGGCGACGGCGAGGGGGCCGAGGACGGCCGTGGTGACGGCGGCGGTGACGAGTCGCAGCGTACGGCGGAGCATGCGGGGCCTCCCGGTGGGGTGCGGCGAGGTGTCGTAGGCATGACAGTCGACGGTACGAACAGTGCTCGTGGTCCAGACCTTTCGTCAAGAGGTCTGGACCAGGTCCCCGTAGATGCCATCGGTAGATGCCGTCGGGTAACAGAGATGGAATGACAGATATTGAAATCTGTCAGCTGTCATGGCAAGGTGGAGGCATGACGACGCGAACGCGAAACCTCGGAACCACCGGCCCCCGCACCGCCGCCCTCGGCCTCGGCTGCATGGGCATGTCCGCCCTCTACGGCGCCACCGACCGCGCCGAGTCCATCGCGACCGTGCACGCCGCCCTGGAGGCCGGCATCACCCTGCTGGACACCGGCGACTTCTACGCCATGGGCCACAACGAGCTGCTGGTCGGCGAGGCCCTGCGCACCGCCCCGGCCGCCGCCCGGGAGAAGGCCCTGGTCAGCGTGAAGTTCGGCGCGCTGCGCGACCCGGACGGCAACTGGGGCGGCTATGACGGCCGCCCCGCCGCGGTGAAGAACTTCGCCGCCTACTCCCTGCAGCGCCTCGGCGTCGACCACATCGACGTCTACCGCATCGCCCGCCTCGACCCGGACGTGCCGATCGAGGAGACCGTCGGCGCGATCGCCGAACTGATCGAGAAGGGACACGTGCGGCACGTCGGCCTCAGCGAGGTCGGCGCGGAGACCGTCCGCCGGGCCGCCGCCACCGCCCCGATCGCCGACCTGCAGATCGAGTACTCGCTCATCTCGCGCGGCATCGAGCGGGAGATCCTGCCGACCACGCGCGAGCTGGGCATCGGCATCACCGCCTACGGAGTGCTCTCGCGCGGCCTCATCTCCGGCCACTTCTCCCGTGACCGGCAGCTGGCGCCGGGCGACTTCCGCGCCCACTCGCCCCGCTTCCAGGGCGACAACCTCCAGCACAACCTGAACCTGGTGGAGGCGCTGCGCGAGATCGCCGGGCAGAAGGGCGTCAGCGTCGCGCAGATCGCCATCGCCTGGGTGCTCTCCCGGGGCGAGGACATCGTGCCGCTGGTCGGCGCCCGCACCCGCGAGCGGCTGGCCGAGTCGCTGGGCGCGCTCGACGTCACCCTGGACGCGACCGACCTGGCGGCGATCGAGCGGGCCGTCCCCGCGGACGCGGCGGCCGGCGCCCGCTACCCGACCGCGCAGATGGCACACCTCGACAGCGAGCGCTGAACCCGCCGCCCGGTACCGTTCACGACATGGCACCGACCAGCGAGATCCTCACCGCCGAGCGCATCCTCGAAGCGACCGAGGAGGTGCTGCGCCGCCACGGCCCGGCCAAGGCGACCGTGGTCGACGTGGCCCGCGCGCTCGGTGTCAGCCACGGCAGCGTCTACCGGCACTTCCGCACCAAGGCGGCGCTGCGGGAGGCCGTCACCAAGCGCTGGCTGGACCGCACCTCGGCGAGGCTGGCCGGGATCGCCGTCGCCGACGACAGCCCCGAGCAGCGGCTGCGGGCCTGGCTGGCGACCCTCTTCGAGGCCAAGCGGCACAAGGCGGGCGACGATCCGGAGCTGTTCGCCACCTACACCGTGCTGACCGACGAGAACGGCACGGTCGTCGGCGAGCACATCGCCGACCTGACCGGGCAGCTGACCGGGATCATCGCCGCGGGGACCGGCTCGGGCGCCTTCTCGGTGCCCGACCCGGCCGCCGCGGCCCGGGCCGTCTTCCAGGCCACCGGCCGCTTCCACGACCCCTGCTACGCCCGGGAGTGGACCGCCCCCGGCATCCAGGAGGAGTTCACGGCCGTGGTGGAACTGCTGATACGCGGGCTCACTTCACCTTCACGGTGACGGTGGGCGAGTGGACCTTCCCCGCCGTGATCCGCAGGTGCTCGCTGCCCTTGGTGTTCAGCTTGGCGACCAGCGCGTAGGAGCTGCCGTTCTTGACCTTGGTGGCGGCCTTCAGGGCCGTCCACTTGCCGGCGGACTTCTCGTGCTGGAGCACCAGCGGGGTGCCGACCTTCAGCCCCTTGGTGCGGCCGGTGAAGCGCACCTTGTCCCCGGCCTTCACGGAGGACTTGTCGGCCTTGACGGTGATCGAGCCCGTCGCACTGTTCGGGACCGACGCGCCGCCCGCGGCGAAGGCGCCGGAGGTCGAGCCGCAGAGCAGCGCCACGGAAAGGGCGCCGGCGCCCAGCACACGGCCGGAGCGGTTGCGGAGTACCGAGGTCATGGTCGTCTCCCGTCGCTCGATGGGCCCCTTCCGGGCGAGGCCCGCAGACCTCTCCCAGGCTGACCCCGCCGCGCCCCGGAGGCCACCCGGGCCGCCCGCCGCCCCGGCCGGCCGTGCCCGGCGGTCAGCCGACCTCGCGGGGCAGACGCAGACCGAGCAGGCCGGTCAGCACGATCCCGGCCAGCTGCACCAGCAACGTGGTGAGCAGCGCGTCCCGCATGCCCAGGTGCGGCACGAGGGTGAGGAACAGCGTGCCGAGGGTGGCCACGCCCAGGGCGAGCGCGGACTGCTGCGTCGTGACCATCACCCCGCTGCCCACACCGGCCCGCGCGGCCGGCACCTCGGACATCACGATCCGCAACACGTTGGGCAGTTGCAGCGCCTGCCCGGCACCCGCCAGGGCGGCACCCGGCAGCAGCGGGCCGAAGCCCAGATGCGGCCAGTCCCGCCAGGCGGCGAGCGCCAGCAGCAGGATGCCCACACCCTGCACGAGGGACCCCGCGACCACCACCCGGCTGCCGAAGCGGGCGATCAGCCGGGGACCGGCGAGGGAGGTGAACAGGAACGCCACGGCCATCGGCGCGAGCGCCAGCCCGGCCGGCACCGGATCCAGGCCCGCGCCCTGCTGCAGGGCCAGCGCGATCACGAACATGAAGCCGCTGAAGCCGATGGCGAACGGCACCAGCAGCACCAGCCCGCGCCGCAGGGAAGCCAGTGCCAGCAGGCTCGGCGGCACCAGCGGGGTGCGCCCCGTCCGGTCCGCGCGCCGCTCCACGGCCCAGAACGCCGCCGCGGTGAACGGGAAGGCGGCCAGCGACAGCCAGGTCCACAGCGGCCAGCCCGCCGCCCGGCCCTCGGTGAGCGGGGCGAGCAGGGTCAGCAGGGACAACGCCAGCAGGACCGTGCCGGGCACGTCCACCGGCTCCGGACGCTGCGAGCGGGTCTCGGGCACGAGCCGGACGGCGAGCACCAGTCCGACGACGACCACGGGCACGTTCACCAGGAAGACGGCCCGCCACCCGGTCCCGGCGACATCGGCGGCTACCAGCACACCGCCGAGGATCTGCCCCGCCACCATCGCCAGGCCGGCCGTGGCGCCGTACAGGCTCATGGCCTTCGCCCGGCGGGCGCCGGTCGTGGAGGCCTGGATGGTGGCGAGCACCTGCGGCAGCATGGCGGCGGCCGAGGCGCCCTGCGCGACGCGGGCCGCCACCAGACTCCAGGCGCCGGGCGCGAGTCCGCAGGCCAGCGAGGTCAGCCCGAAGGCGGCCATCCCGCCCAGGAAGAGCCGGCGGCGCCCGAACAGATCCCCGAGCCGGCCGCCGAGCACGAGCAGTACGGCGTAGGCGACGCCGTACCCGGCCACGACCAGCTCCAGCACGGACTCGCCGGCGGCGAGGTCGGAGCCGATGGCCGGCAGGGCGACGTTGACGATGAAGAAGTCGACCAGCGGCAGCGCCGCGGCCAGCAGAACGGTGAACAGACCGAGCCCGCCGAGCGAGGGCGGGGCGGCCGTCCGGTGGACGGTGCCGAGGGTGACGGTTTCGCTCATGACCACAAGCCTGCGGCCCCGCCCAGCCTGGTACCAGAGTCTCCTGATCCTGGTAGCCGAAGTACCTGGCAACAGGATGAGGAAGGCGGCACCCTGGAACCATGACGACCACGGCACAGCAGACCCGGCAGCCGGACACCCGAGGCTCGGAGATCCGCCGGCACGAGCTGGCCGCGTTCCTGCGCAGCCGCCGTGAGCGGATCGCACCGGAGCAGGTGGGCCTGCCGCGCGGAGCCCGGCGGCGTACCCCCGGGCTGCGCCGGGAGGAGGTCGCCCAGCTCTCCGCGGTCGGCGTCACCTGGTACACCTGGCTTGAACAGGCCCGTGACATCCAGGTCTCCGTCCAGGTCCTGGACGCCCTCGCGCGCACGCTGCGGCTGGACGCGAGCGAGCGGGCCCACCTCTTCCGGCTCGCCGGCGCCACCGACCCGACCCCGGCCGCGAACTGCCCCAGCGTGACCCCGGCCCTGCGCGAGATGCTGCGCCGGCTGGAGCCCATCCCGGCCTGCGTCCAGAACAGCCGGTACGACATCCTCGCCTACAACCGGACCTACGGCCGGCTGATGGGCGACCTGGACGCGGTCCCGCCGGAGGACCGCAACTGCATACTCCTCGTGCACACCAACAAGGACTGGCAGGCGGCGATCGTCCACCTGGAGGAGAGCCGGCGCCTGATGGCCGCCCGGCTGCGCGCCGCCCTGGCCGGCCATCTCGGCGAGCCCGCCTGGAAGATGCTCCTGAAGCGGCTGGAGGAGTCCCCGGAGTTCCGCGAGAACTGGCGGCGCTATGAGGTGGTGGCCTCCCGTTCCAAGACCAAGGAGTACCTCAACCCCTACGTCGGGCACCTCACCCTGGAACACACCGACCTGTGGCTCGGACCCGAACAGGGCGCCCGCATGGTGACCTACACGCCGAAGAACGAGGAGACCCGGCAGCGGCTGGAGCAGCTGCTGTCGCTGTGCGACTGAGGCGTCGTGCCGGAGGGCCGGGGGACAGGCGGGGACTTCGCGAGGGGCCCTACGCGGGCCGGCCCGAGGCCCCCGCCACCTGGCGCACCTCGGCCGCCTCCAGCTTCCGCGCCGTCCGCTCCGCGGTCCCGCGCGCCCAGCGCCCGCTGGTCAGCAGGCCCAGGACGAGCACGGTCAGTCCGCAGGCGGTCAGGATCCACCAGCCGGGGCGGGCCGCCGAGACGAAGGTGTCCTTGTACGGGGAGGAGCCGATGCCGGACGCCAGCACCGCGCCGACCACGGCGACGCCGAGGGTCTGGCCCAGCTGCCTGCTCGTGGAGGCCACCGCGGCCGCCACTCCGGCCTGGGCCCGCGGCATGCCCGACACCGCGGTGTTGGTGATCGGCGCGTTCACGAAGCCGAAGCCGATGCCGAACAGGACGTACCCGATCAGGAGCGTGCTGTTGGAGGTCTCCGCCTCGAAGGCCGCGAAGAGCACACCGCTCACCGTCATCGCCGTACCCGCCACGAGGAGGGGCAGACGCGGGCCCCGGCTGCCGACCAGACGGCCGGACAGCGGTGCGCACACGAACGTCGGGGCGGCCATCGGCAGCATCCACAGGCCCGCGTGCAGCGCGTCGAGGCCGCGCACGTTCTGCAGGTACAGCGTGGACATGAACAGGAAGCCGCCCAGCGCGGCGAAGGCGCTGATCGCGATCACCGTCGCCCCGCTGAACGGAGCGGAGCGGAAGAAGTGCAGGTCGATGAGGGGTTCGGCGCGCCGGGGCTCGTACCACAGGAGGGCGAGCAGGGCCGCCAGGGCGACCGCGCCGAAGGGGCCGGAGGTGGCCGCGCCGGCATCCGGCGCCTGGATGATCGCGTAGGTCAGCGAGCCGAACAGGGCGATAACCAGCACCTGGCCGACCGGGTCGGGGCGCCGGGCCTTGGGCGCGCGGGACTCCGGGACGAAGCGGAGCGTGAGCAGGAGGGCGGCGAGGCCGACCGGGAGGTTGATCCAGAAGATCGAGCGCCAACTCACCGACTGCACGAGCAGACCGCCGACCAGCGGCCCGGCCGCCATGGATATGCCGACCACCGCACCCCACACGCCGATCGCACGGGCGCGCTCCCGGGAGTCCGTGAAGGTGTTGGTGATGATCGACATCGCGACCGGGTTGAGCATCGAGCCACCCACCGCCTGCACCATCCGGAAGACGATGAGCAGCTTCAGGTCGGGCGCCATGGAGCAGAGCAGGGAGCCGACGGAGAACACCACCAGGCCGGCCATGAAGACCTTCCTGCGGCCGATCCGGTCGGCGGTGGAGCCCGCGAGCATCAGCAGCGAGGCGAGGACGAGAGTGTAGGCGTCGATCGTCCACTGCAGCCCGGAGGTCTTGGCGTGCAGATCGCGTTGCAGGGCGGGCAGCGCCACGTTCAGCACGGTGTTGTCGAGGCTCACGATCAGCAGACTCATGCAGCAGATCGCGAGCACGAGCAGGCGTCGGCGAGGGCTCAAGTCGTGCATGTCGGCATCGTACGCGGATTTCAATAGTGCGTCTAACTAATGAGCGATACACCAGCCTGGGTGGCCGACGACGGTACCGGCGGACGAGCGGGGCGCCGGGTGGGGGACAATGGGTGCTTGCCCTGTGCCGCACACCGCCCCGGAGTCCCGCGATGACCCACCCGCTCTCCATCGGCCCGCACGCCGTGACACCGCCCGTCGTGCTCGCACCCATGGCGGGAATCACCAACGCGCCCTTCCGCACCCTGTGCCGGGAGTTCAGCGGCGGCAAGGGACTCTTCGTCAGCGAGATGATCACGACCCGCGCGCTGGTCGAGCGCAACGAGAAGACCATGCAGCTGATCCGGTTCGACGCGAGCGAACAGCCGCGCTCGATCCAGCTGTACGGCGTCGACCCGGCAACCGTCGGCAAGGCCGTCCGCATGATCGCGGAGGAGGACCTGGCCGACCACATCGACCTGAACTTCGGCTGCCCCGTGCCGAAGGTCACCCGCAAGGGCGGCGGCTCGGCGCTCCCGTACAAGCGCAACCTGCTGCGGGCGATCCTGCGCGAGGCGGTGTCCGGCGCCGGCGACCTCCCGGTGACCATGAAGATGCGCAAGGGCATCGACGACGACCACATCACCTATCTCGACGCCGGCCGCATCGCCGTCGAGGAGGGGGTCACGGCCATCGCCCTGCACGGCCGCACCGCCGCCCAGCACTACGGCGGCACCGCCGACTGGGACGCCATCGCGCGCCTGAAGGAGCACGTCCCCGAGCTGCCCGTCCTCGGCAACGGCGACATCTGGTCGGCGCCGGACGCGCTGCGCATGGTGCGCGAGACCGGGTGCGACGGGGTGGTCGTGGGACGCGGCTGCCTGGGCCGGCCATGGCTGTTCGCGGACCTGGTGGCGGCCTTCGAGGGCCGGCCCGAGGACGTCGCCCGCCCCGCGCTGCGCGAGGTGGCCGACGTCATGGTGCGGCACGCCACCCTGCTCGGGGAGTGGAGCGGCGACGAGTCCAAGGGCGTGATCGACTTCCGTAAGCACGTCGCCTGGTACCTCAAGGGCTTCGCCGTCGGCTCCGAGATGCGCAAGCGGCTCGCCATCACGTCCTCGCTGGCGGAGCTGCGGGCCGGGCTGGACGAACTGGACCTGGACCAGCCGTGGCCGGCCGGGGCGGACGGCCCCCGCGGGCGTACCTCCGGCAACAACCGCGTCGTGCTGCCGGACGGCTGGCTGAAGGACCCCTACGACTGCGCGGGCGTGGGCGAGGACGCGGAACTGGACACCTCCGGCGGCTGAGCGATCCCCCCTCCCGGGGGCGGGCGGTCAGCCCTTCCGCGGGTGCGGGGTCGAGCCGTACGCCCTCAGGAAACGGTCCCTGAAGGAGCTCATCTTCCAGACCGGGGCGTCGTGGGCGGGGCGCAGGCCGTCCGTCCAGCCCCAGCCGGAGACCTTGTCCAGGACCTTGGGATCCTTGGCCACGATCGACACCGGCACGTCACGACTGGCGTGGTTGCCGCTGACCCGGGCGATGGGCTGGTGGTCGCCGAGGAACACCAGGACGGTGTCGTCGGTGCCGTAACGCTCCAGCCACTGGGTGAGGGCGGTCACCGAGTACTGGATCGACTTGCCGTACTCCTGCCGGGACTTGCTCGTGTCGGCGATGACGTCGGCCGGCTTGTTGCCCGCCGCCTGGATGCCCTTGAAGACGGAGCCGTCACCGAGCCGGTCCCAGTCGACCATCTTCGGGATCGGCGCCCAGGGCTGGTGGCTGGAGGTCAGGATGAGCAGCGACATCCGTGACTTGCCGGCGGCCGGCTTCCTGCTGTGCACCCGCTCCTGGTACTGCTGGAGCGCGTACTGGTCGGGCATGGTCGACCAGCTGAACTTCGGCCCCTGATAGCCGAGTTGGAACGCGTTGTAGACCTTTTTCAGGCCGTACCACTTCTGCTCCGGCCACCCCTTCTGCACGCCCGGCATGACGCCGACGGTGTCGAACGCGCCGGTCTTCTCGAACGCCTCCGTCAGGCTGAGGTGATCGCTGGCCATGACGGTGCGGTAGCGCTGCTGGTTGCTGATCCACAGGCCCGACATGGTGGTGGAGTGCCCGAGCCAGCTGCTGCCGCCGTAGGTCGCCGAGGTGAGCCAGCCGCTCTTGGCATGGAAGCCCGCCTTGGCGAGCGCCTTGGTGCGGACGTCGAGGGTACGGTCGACACCCGGCGCCATGATCGGGTCCTCGACGGCGCTGCGGCCGTAGCTCTCGATGAACGTGAAGACCACGTCCTTGCCGCGCAAGTCCGGCACCAGCTGGCTGCCCGGGGTGTTCCCGAAGGCGTCGACCCGGGCCACCTTCCGGAACTCCGCCTCGTCCTTGAGGGTGGCGGAGACCCGGCGGGCCTGGATCCTGAGCGCGGTGGCGGTGCGGTCGGACGCGATCGGCACGCCGGATATCTGCAGACCGAGCGAGGAGCAGGTGATCCAGACGACCCCGGCGATCAGCGTCCCCCTGGTCGCGGTGCCGTTGTGCCGGGCGAGCAGGTTGGCCAGACGGACCGTGGCCAGCGCGGTCAGGACGAGCAGCAGCAGCACGAGGATGATCACGCCGGTCACGGCGGCGAGGGTGGACGTGCGGCCGAGGGAGTCCTCCAGATACGACTCCGCGTCGCCGAACAGGCTCCAGTCGAGGACGACGTTGAAGGGGCGGCCGAGATACTGGTTGAAGCCCATGTCGAGCAGGTTCAGCACGGTCGTCGCGCCCAGCAGCGCCCCCGACACCGCCGCCAGCGCCACCCGTGGCCGGCGCGGCAGCGCGAGCAGTACGGCGGCCCCGATGACGGCTTCCCCGGGGATGCGGGTGAACTTGGCGGGCCCGAGACCCACGACGGTGTTCGGCAGCACGAGCGCGCCGACGACGAGCGCCACGGCGAGCACGGTGACCGAGACCGACACCACCCGAGCACCCCCGGGATGCCGCCCCCGCCACCGCCGCACCCACGTCCGAGGGCCACCCCGGGCCCCCGAGGCGCCCCCGGGGCCCTCCCCCTCCGAAGCCTCCTGCGGCTCGGCGTGCCCGGCAGCCTTCCCGGACATCTCCTGCGGGTCGTCCTCCGGGGTCTCCCGGGTCTTCTCCGGCGGTGCTTGTGCCTCCGGGACCTCCCGGGAGGTCTTCTCGGGCGGTGCTTGTGCCTCCGGGGTCTCCCGGGGGGTCTTCTCGGGCGGTGCTTGTGCCTCCGGGGTCTCTCGGGGGGTCTTCTCGGGCGGTGCTTGTGCCTCCGGGGTCTCTCGGGGGGTCTTCTCGGGCGGTGCTTGTGCCTCCGGGGTCTCTCGGGGGGTCTTCTCGGGCGGTGCTTGTGCCTCCGGGGTCTCCCGGGGGGTCTTCTCCTCGGTGCCGGAGTCGGCTGGGCCAGGGGTGTTCTCCGGGGTGGTCTCGGGGTCGCCGGCCGTGGCCGGTGACTGGCGCGTGCTCGTGTGCTGAGACAACCCGGAGGTCCTTCCGTGCGAGACCCGTGACGCCCTCTCGTACGGCGGGCTCCTCACCCCTGTTCACGGCGCCGGGCAAACACCAGGCAAACCCCGGCCGCTACACACCCCCCACCGCGGTCAGCAACGCGAGCGGTGCCGCCGCCGAGCGCGACTCGGGGACGCACGCGTGCGGACAGGGAACCGGCTCCGGATGGGTGTCGCGGCCGTACCCCGCCAGCACCTCCGGCAGCCGGTACCCGGTCGCCGTCGCCGCCTCCACCAGCGCGTGGGCGACCGCACGGGCCTCGTCGTGCAGGCCGTAGCGGGCCAGGCCCAGCGTGATCAGCGCGTTGTCGTGCGGCCAGACCGAGCCGCGGTGGTACGACAGCGGGTGGTACGCCGGCTGCCCGGCGGCGAGCGTGCGGACGCCCCAGCCGGAGAAGAAGTCCGGTTCGAGCAGCCGCCGGCCCACCACCTCGCCGTACTCCTTGTCCAGCAGCCCCGACCACAGCAGGTGCCCGGCGTCGGACGCCAGCGCGTCGATCTGCCGACCCGCGCCGTCCAGCGCGAGCGCCGGGAAGGAGTGCTCCCGCATCCAGAACTCCCGCTGGAAGCGGTCCCGCAGGTCGGCCGCCGCCTGCTCCAGCAGCTCCGCGTAGGTCCGGTCCGCCCACACCGTGCGCGCCACCCACGCCGTGCGGCGCAGCGCGTCGTATGCGTAGCCCTGCGCGCCCGCGGCCATCACCGCACCGCTGGGCCGGGTGCCGTCGGCGCAGCAGATCGCGCCGGGGGAGTCCTTCCAGTTCTGGTTGGCGAGGCCGCCCTCGTCGGCGCGGTACACCAGGTAGCCACGCGAGGTGAGGCCCCCGTGGTCCAGCATCCAGCCGACGGCGGCACGGGCGTGCGGCTCCAGCCGGTGGGCCATCGCCGTGTCCGACGTCGCCTCGACGTACGCCCCGAGCAGGATCAGGAACAACGGTGTGGCGTCGACCGAGCCGTAGTAGCGCCCGTAGGGGACCTGCCCGAAGTAGGCCAGCTCGCCGTGGCGCACCTCGTGCACGATCTTGCCGGGCTGGGCCACCCGGGACTCGGTGGTGCCGGTCGCCTGGGTCGCGGCGAGCGCGGGCAGTGTGGCGGCGGCCAGCCGTGGCCGGTACGGCAGGGCGAACAGCGAGGCGAGCAGGGCGTCGCGGCCCAGGAGGGTGAGGAACCAGGGGGCGCCCGCGGCCGGTACGCGCAGCTCCTCGCCGTCGGGCCCGGTGGCCGGCACCTGGAGCGAGGCCAGGTCGGCCAGACCCCGGGCGCAGGCCGCCGCCAGCTCCGGCCGGCCGGTCGGAAAGGCCACGCCCTCCATGAACTCCTCCTCCCGGGCGCGGAGTTCCGCGCGCACGGAGGCCGGATCGCGCGGCATGCGCAGGGTGCGCCTGTCGCCGTGCGGCCGGGCGATCACCCGCAGCGTCAGGGACGTCGTACCGTGCGGTGCCAGATCGAGCGTCCACACCAGCCGCCGGGCGCCGGTGCCGGTCTCCTCCACCGCCTGCGGGGCGGGGTCGGCCGTGATGGTCGTACGCGAGCGCCATTCGGCGCGCCGGTAGGTGAACTCGATGCCGTCGTCGAGGACTTCGCGGGAGCGCAGGGCGCCGGCCTTGACGTAGGTGCGGTGGTCGGAGCGGAGTTCGAACTGGTCGGTGAAGTCGGCGTCGACGGTGAGGGCGAGCCGGACCGCGGTGGGCACCGGGCGGTTGCTGGTCACCCGGAGCGACTCCACGAACGCGCTGTCCCCGACGGCCTGTTCACGGAAGACCGTGTGCGCCGGGGGCTCCTGCCGGCCGCCGCGCGGGACCAGGACGCAGCGCGTCACGTCCCCGCCGGCGACGGGGCTGAGCACCTCGGGCACCGCGCCGTCGACGGTGAGCTGCCAGCGGCTGAGGTGCCGGGCGTCCCGTACGAACAACCCGTCCGGGGAGCCGCCGCCCCGGACTCCGCTGATGTCGCCCCGGTCGCCCACGGCGGCGAACGTCGTCCCCTGCACGAGCAGATGATGCCGGTCCGTCATGCCCGGTCCCTTCCCTTGTCACTCGTGTCGAACGTGCCGGTGCCCGTCGGGGACACGCCCTGTCCGGGGTGCTTGAGAAGCTCTTGGTGCAGCTCGTGGTGGAGGTCCAGCGCGAGCGCGGCGGTCCAGCCGAAGCCGGTCGCGCCGCAGGCCTCGCCGGTGTACGGATCGACGTACTCGGCGAAGCCGGTGGCGTCGGCCAGGTGCAGCACCGCCGCGCGCAGGGCGTCCGCCCGCTCCCGCTCGCCGTGTGTGCGCAGCCCGCGCTCCAGCAGCCAGCTCGTGTTGAACCAGGCCGGTCCGCGCCAGTACCGGTGCGGGTCGAAGGCGTCGCCGAGCAGGTCGTAGCTCGGGACGAGCCGGGTGCGCTCGCCGAGCCCGAAGTGGGGGCCGCCGAGGGTGCCGAGCAGGGTGCGCACCACCTCGCGAGGGAGGCCGGGGAGCAGGAGCGGGATCAGGCCGGAGACGCCGCGCTCGGGGATCAGCCGGTCGCCTGCGCGCAGGTCCCGGCAGAGGAACATCCCGCTCGCGGGGTCCCACAGCCGCTCGACCAGGGCCGCCGTGAGCCGTTCGGCGCGCGCGTGCCGGGCGGTGCCGGGGGCGCCCAGCTCGGCCGCCATCCGCGCCAGCGCGTGCTCGGAGGCGATGAGGAGGGCGTTGAACGCCGGGTCCTCCACGGCGAACCCCCCGCCCCCGCTCGCGCCCCCGGGCCCGCGGCCCCCGTCGGCGTACCCGGCGTCCCGGTAGTCGGCGGCCAGCCGCACGTACCGCCCGTAGTCCAGATCGGTCGGCCGGTCCTCGGGCGCCCCGTGGGCGAGGTCGGCGCGGCGGAAGGAACGCGCCGGGGCCGGGGTGACGCGGGCGAGCGGGGCGTCCCAGCAGGGGCTGTTGTCCATCCCCTGCTCCCAGGGGTGCACGACACAGGCGAGGCCGCCGCCGCCCAGGTCCCGCCGGTGCAGCAGATACCGGTGCCAGGCGGCCAGCCGGGGGTAGACCCGGGCGAGGAAGCCCCGGGCCCGGGACAGGACCGGGTCGGCGCGGTGCACCAGCCAGGCCGCCAGGGCGTGCACCGGTGGCTGCACGATGCCGGAGGTCTGTACGGTGCGCGGGGCGCCCGCGCGGTGGCCGGCGGTGGAGGAGCGCCAGAAGTCGGGGCTCGGGAAGTAGGCGTCGAGCGGCACGGAGGGGTTGAAGACGATGTGCGGGACACGGCCGTCGCCCCACTGGGCCGCCAGCAGCGTCTCCAGCTCGGTCTGGGCCCGCAGCGGTGACAGGTGCCGCAGCCCGATCGCGATGAACGCCGAGTCCCACGACCACTGGTGGGGATACAGGCTCCGGGAGGGCACGGTCGAGGCGCCCGTCCAGTTCGCCTCCAGCACCCGGGCCGCCCTGACGTGCGGCGACGTGCCGCAGACCGGCGGATCGTATGCGATGTCGCGTCCCGGGAGACGGGCAGTGAGCTGGGCAGTGCGATCCACTCGGGGCTCCCCGAAGACGTCCGGCCGACCAGGTTTGGTTGTGCGAGCACTAGGGTTACGTCTATTTAACACGCAAAACTCAATATGTAATGCAAACTTGAGAAGCACAAGGGGGTGCGCATGACCGGACAGCCCGGCAGGACGGGCAAGGGTGGCGGCCAGGCCGGCGCCGGCGATCTGCTGGAACTGGTGCGCAGTGGGCGGGCCGTGACCCGGGGCGCGCTCCAGCAGGCCACCGGGCTGTCCCGCGCCACCGTCGGGCAGCGCCTGGACCGGCTGTTCCGGGCAGGCTGGCTGCGCGAGGGCGCCGGCGGCCCGGCCGGCTCACCGCTCGGCGGCCGGCCCGCGGTGACGCTGGAGTTCGACGACTCGCACGCGGTCGTCCTCGTCGCCGACCTGGACACCCGGCACGCCCGCGCGGCCGTCCTCACCCTGACCGGCGAGATACTCGCCGAACACTCCGGCACCGCGGTCGTCGAGGACGGCCCGGAGGCCGTACTGGCCGCACTCGGCTCCTGGTTCGGCGAGCTGCTGCCCAGGACCGGGCGCCGGGCGGAGGAGGTGTGCGGCATCGCGCTGGCCGTGCCCGGCCCGGTGGACAGCGAGACCGGCCGGGTGGTCCAGCCCCCGATCATGCCGGGCTGGGACGGCTACGACATCAGGGGCCGCCTCTCCCGCGCCTTCACCGAGCACACCGGCGCCCCGGCCGTGCCGGTCCTGGTGGACAACGACGCCAACCTCATGGCCTACGGCGAACAGCGCACCGGTCACCCCGACTGCACGGCGTTCGTGCTGGTGAAGGTGTCGACGGGCATCGGTGCCGGGGTCGTGGTCGACGGCTCGATCTACCGGGGGGCCGACGGCGGCGCGGGCGACATCGGGCACATCCGGGTCGGCGGGGACGCGCTGTGCCGGTGCGGTTCGTACGGCTGCCTGGCCGCCGTCGCGAGCGGCGGCGCGGTGGCCGGGCGACTGGCCGAGGCCGGGGTGCCTGCCGCCTCCGGTTCGGACGTCCGGGACCTGCTGGCCGCCGGGCACCCGGAGGCCGCCGCCCTGGCCCGGGAGGCCGGGCGCCGGGTCGGTGACGTGCTGGCGACGGTCGTGTCCCTGCTCAACCCGGGGGTGCTGATGATCGCGGGGGATCTGGCCGGGACGCCCTTCCTCACGGGCCTGCGCGAGCTGCTCTACCAGCGGGCGCTGCCGCGCTCCACGGCCCATCTGGACGTCGTCACGTCCCGGCTGGGGGAGCGGGCCGCGCTCATCGGAGCGGGCGCGCTGGTCGTGGAGCGGTTGTACACGCCGGCCCGGGCCGAGGAACGGCTCACCGCGATGGGTGTGTGAGGGCCCGAGGCGCGGCCCTGTGACAGGCGTGTTCGCGTTCCGTTTCGGTCCGCGCCCGGTGTCCGCATGGTGAAATCCGCGCGTGTGTGGCAGCGTGATTCTCGCCACCCTTGATAAGGGTTGCGCTCAGATGAGCGGATCAAGCGCGGTTGCACTTCTCCAAGGGGTGGCACTGGGTGCCACCCTCTGATCGTTCATCGATCGAAATCAATCGTGCCCAGCTTCGCTCACTTGAGCAGGAAGTGACGTCTGTGAGCGTGCTTGCGTTCAAGAAGTGAACGCAAAGGAGTGGCTGAGCTTGCCAAGCTTTGACTTTCGATCCGCTGGCGGACGGGTGGTTACAGGCACATGACGCGCAGGCAGACGTACCCATGAACCTTCGATCTGGGTATGTTCCTCGACGTCAGGGCAGCCACCGTGGCCTCAAGGAGTCGAGACCCGTGTCGGAAAACAAAGAACCCCACGCAGCGAAGTTCGTTTACGACTTCACCGAGGGCAACAAGGACCTCAAGGACCTCCTGGGTGGCAAGGGTGCCAACCTCGCCGAGATGACGAACCTCGGCCTCCCGGTCCCTCCTGGCTTCACCATCACCACCGAGGCCTGCAAGGTCTACCTGGACAGCGGCACCGCGCCCGCGGCACTGCGTGACGAGGTGAGTGCACACCTCGACGCCCTCGAAGCGAAGATGGGCAAGAAGCTCGGCCAGGCCGACGACCCCCTGCTCGTCTCCGTCCGCTCCGGCGCCAAGTTCTCCATGCCCGGCATGATGGACACCGTCCTGAACATCGGCCTCTCCGACAAGTCGGTGCAGGGCCTGGCCAAGCAGGCCGGGGACGAGCGGTTCGCCTGGGACTCCTACCGCCGGCTGATCCAGATGTTCGGCAAGACCGTCCTCGGCGTCGACGGCGACCTCTTCGAGGAGGCCATCGACAAGGCCAAGGAGGCCAAGAAGGTCACGGTCGACACCGACCTCGAGGCCGCGGACCTGAAGAAGCTCGTCACCGCCTTCAAGAAGATCGTCAAGAAGGAGGCCGGCCGGGACTTCCCGCAGGACCCGCGCGAGCAGATGGACCTCGCCATCAAGGCGGTCTTCGACTCGTGGAACGGCGACCGCGCGAAGCTCTACCGCCGCCAGGAGCGCATCCCGCACGACCTGGGCACCGCCGTCAACGTCTGCTCGATGGTCTTCGGCAACCTCGGCCCCGACTCCGGCACAGGCGTCGCCTTCACCCGGGACCCCGCCTCCGGCCACCAGGGCGTCTACGGCGACTACCTGCAGAACGCCCAGGGCGAGGACGTCGTGGCGGGCATCCGCAACACGGTCGCCCTGGCGGAGCTGGAGCGTATCGACAAGAAGTCGTACGACCAGCTCATGCAGATCATGGAGACCCTGGAGAACCACTACAAGGATCTCTGCGACATCGAGTTCACCATCGAGCGCGGCCAGCTGTGGATGCTGCAGACCCGCGTCGGCAAGCGCACCGCCGGCGCCGCCTTCCGCATCGCCACCCAGCTGGTGGACCAGGGCCTGATCGACGAGACCGAGGCGCTCCAGCGCGTCAGCGGCGCCCAGCTCGCGCAGCTGATGTTCCCGCGCTTCGACGAGTCCGCGAAGATCGAGAAGGTCGGCCGGGGCATCGCCGCCTCGCCGGGCGCCGCGGTCGGCAAGGCGGTCTTCGACTCCTACACCGCCGTGAAGTGGTCCCGCTCGGGCGAGAAGGTCATCCTGGTCCGCCGGGAGACCAACCCCGACGACCTGGACGGCATGATCGCCGCCGAGGGCATCCTGACCTCGCGCGGCGGCAAGACCTCGCACGCGGCCGTCGTCGCGCGCGGCATGGGCAAGACCTGTGTCTGCGGCGCCGAGGAGCTGGAGGTCGACACCAAGCGCCGCCGTATGACGGTCCCCGGCGGGCACGTCGTGGAGGAGGGCGACGTCATCTCCATCGACGGCTCCAGCGGCAAGGTGTACCTCGGTGAGGTCCCGGTCGTCCCGTCCCCGGTGGTGGAGTACTTCGAGGGCCGGATGCACCCCGGTGCGGACGACGCCGACGAACTGGTCGAGGCGGTCCACCGGATGATGGCCTTCGCCGACCGCAAGCGCCGGCTGCGGGTGCGCGCCAACGCCGACAACGCCGAGGACGCGCTGCGCGCCCGCCGCTTCGGCGCCCAGGGCATCGGCCTGTGCCGCACCGAGCACATGTTCCTCGGCGACCGCCGCGAGCTGGTGGAGCGGCTGATCCTGGCGGACACCGAGGAGGAGCGCGAGGCGTCCCTCAAGGGGCTGCTGCCGCTGCAGAAGAAGGACTTCGTCGAGCTGTTCGAGGCGATGGACGGCCTGCCGGTCACCATCCGCCTGCTGGACCCGCCGCTGCACGAGTTCCTCCCGGACATCACCGAGCTGTCGGTCCGCGTGGCGCTCGCCGAGTCCCGGCAGGAGCCGCACGAGAACGACCTCCGGCTGCTCCAGGCGGTGCACCGGCTGCACGAGCAGAACCCGATGCTCGGCCTGCGTGGCGTCCGCCTCGGCCTGGTCATCCCCGGCCTGTTCACGATGCAGGTGCGGGCCATCGCCGAGGCCGCGGCCGAGCGCAAGGGCGCCAAGGGCGACCCGCGCGCCGAGATCATGATCCCGCTCGTCGGCACGGTCCAGGAGCTGGAGATCGTCCGCGAGGAGGCCGACAAGGTCATCGCAGAGGTCCAGGCGGCCACCGGCACCGAGCTGAAGCTGGCGATCGGCACGATGATCGAGCTGCCGCGCGCCGCGCTGACGGCCGGCCAGATCGCCGAGGCGGCCCAGTTCTTCAGCTTCGGCACGAACGACCTGACCCAGACGGTGTGGGGCTTCAGCCGCGACGACGTGGAGGCCTCCTTCTTCACGGCGTACCTGGAGAAGGGCATCTTCGGCGTCTCCCCGTTCGAGACGATCGACCGCGACGGCGTGGGCTCCCTGGTGAAGCTGGCCGCGGAGGCCGGCCGGCGCACCCGCCCCGACCTCAAGCTCGGTGTGTGCGGCGAGCACGGCGGCGACCCGGAGTCGGTCCACTTCTTCCACGAGGTCGGCCTGGACTACGTCTCATGCTCCCCGTTCCGTATCCCGGTCGCCCGCCTGGAGGCGGGGCGCGCGGCCACCCAGTCGGCGGGCAGCGACCACCGATAGGCCCTCGGGCCGCTCGAACCCCGGAGCCGTCGTCGGTCCCCGACCCTCAGACCGATCGGCGGCGGCTCCGGCACACGAAAGAGAAGAGGCGGCACCCTGTGCGGGGGTGCCGCCTCTTCGTGCGTCAGCTGGGGAGACTGTCAAGCTACGTCGCTGACCAGGCGAAATAGCGTTTGTTGGGGTTGGTTGCCGTTGGCTCCGTCTGGAGCCGTTGTGCCCTCTGTGTGCCCTCCCACGTGAGGCACCGACGACGATCGCGCCCAGGTCGAGGAGGCGCGGCGGGACTACCGGGATCGCTACGCCGAGGCTCAGATGATCGTCCCCGAAGCCTTACTCAGGGCATCTCGCGAGTTGAACGTCGTCCTGGCCGCGATCGACGCTACTGCTAAGCGCATTGATCGGGGTCTGGCCCGGGAAGGGGAGAGCGCGGACCAGGCGCTCATCGACCTGAAGGCGGCAGAACCCGCACTGACCGCGATGCGCCGGATCATGCGTGAGGACCTGGGGGTGTCCGACTAACCCTGTCTTGCCCATGGACCACTTTGTCCCGAATTAGGGTCAGGGAGTTGTTGGCGTACCGCAGACGATGCCTGGGAGCGCTGTACCGGTACGGCATCTCCATCTCCAGGACGGCTCGCATTGAGCGATCCTAGGATCAGGTCGGGACCGAGCCGTGATGGCGAGTGTCGGTAACTGAGTCCAGGGGGCCCCATGGAGGAGAAGACGCCCAAGAGCTTGAGGGACGACTTCAGCAGGCGGGTGAAGGAGACCCTTGCTGCCAGGGTTGCTTTCCGCTGCAGCAACCCTGACTGCTCGGCTGTGACGGCTGGACCCAAACTGGGGGAAGGCGGTGCTGTCAATCTCGGCGTTGCCGCACACATAACTGCAGCGAGCCCAGGGGGACCACGTTACGATCCCGCTCTCACCTCCACCGAGCGCTCTGCCGAAGCCAATGGGCTCTGGCTGTGCCAGAACTGTGGCAAGCTCATCGATAGCGACGTTACGCGTCATACAGTGCAAACCCTGCGTCAGTGGAAGGCCGAAGCCGAACAACGGGCCCTTCTGTTGCTTCGATCGGGAGCTCGCCCGGCTGATGAATCTCTTGCGCTCGCGCTGCCAAATCTTGATTCTCCCGAATCCCTGCTCGCTTTCGCCAGTACGGCCGTTGCTCGCGTTGGCCGAGAGGAAGAGATCAGAGAGCTGGGGGCATTTCTTGAAGCAGATACGTCGTTTTCGTGGTGGCTTTGGACTGGCTCCGCCGGTACTGGGAAAAGTCGCCTGGCGATCGAGCTCTGCCGTGCGAAAGCCGGGGAATGGCATGCCGGGTTTCTGCGTGAAGACAATCAGCGTGCCTTGGCTGATCTCCAACCGACCCGCCCAACGCTCGCGGTTGTGGACTATGCCGCTCAGCGAGGTGAGTGGCTTTCGGATGCGTTATTCCGATTGAGCCAGCGCGTTCTAAATGCACCAGTGCGCATCCTGATCTTGGAGCGTCGAGCCCAAGGACCCTGGTGGGACCTGGTGCAACGAACACATCGTATGGAGGAGTCTTTTCAGATTCAGGAACGCGCGTATGGTCTTCCGCGGGAGCTCGGTGGCTTGCCGCGGCCACAGATTCGCAAGCTGGTGAAGGCCGTCGCGGAACATGCTGGTGTCGTGCTGTCTTCCACGAACGCTGAGGACATCGCAGACCACTCCGAGAAGATCGACCCCGACGGGCGACCGCTTTTCGCACTCGTCGCAGCGTTGGACTGGCTGGACGGAAACGGTGTCAGCGCTGACCGTGACGCGGCGCTGCGACGCCTGATCGCCCGCATGGACGGGCAAACGGTGCAAGCCGCCGCAGCTTCACCGAAGAGCGTGCGACACATACGGAACGCACAGATTCTGGGAACTGCACTCGGCGGCCTCTCGGTCGAGTCGTACGCTCACCTCGTTCAGACGTTTGAACCGCCCACCGGATTGCTGCCCGACGTGTACAGCGACCTCTCCTCGCTGCCGCTTGATGATCTCCTTGATGGAGTTCGGCCCGACATCCTGGGCGAGTTGTACGTTCTCGATCGGCTAGACACGGCCGGCGCCGAGCGCCTTGCCGCGATGGCCTTGCTCAAACTGGCTTGGCGGAAGGACCAGGAAGCGTATCGGGCGTTCGTGGAACGCGCGGTCGGTGACCACAAAGAGCACCCGAGAGTTGTGGACTTGCTCGACGCCGGTGATTGGGCCGGGGCACCAGCAACGTGTGCGGAGATGGCCCTGGAGAGCATCCCGCTACTTCAGCGCAGCGACCACCCTGTCCTGGATTGGATCTTCTCGCGTCTGCAGTCTGTGCAGGAATCTATGTCCGGCGGGACGATGGACGAGTTGATCGTGAATGCCCACTTTCGACGAGCCAACCTCGTCCTCAACGAAGGTGATGCCCGCAGGGCCAATGATCTCTACTCGAAGGCGCTAGCTCTCTGTGAAGCGAACTGGCAGGTGCACGCTGGTCTCCTGAACAACCGCGGAATCTCGTGGTTGAGCCTCGGCGCCCCTGAAGCTGCCAAAGCAGACTTCACCGCGGTCGCCGAGAACCCGTTCGCAGATGATGAGTCTCGTGCCTGTGCACTCAACAATCGGGCCGATATTTTTGATGACGACGGGGATGTGCGCTCTGCAGTTCGGGACCGTACGGCCATCCTTGAACTAGCAGAGACGACCTACAATCGGCGCTTCATTGCGCACATCCGTCGAGCGCTTGCGCTGCGAAAATCCGGAGATCATGAAGAGGCCTATAGGGACATCGAATCGATTCTGGATTCCTCTGACATCGTCAAGGAGCAAAAGATGTCAGCCAGGCTGAAACGGGCGGAGTGGCTCGTTGAAGACGGTGAGCCCGTTGCTGCCAGGATCGATGTGGAAGCTGTACTCGCGTCAGAGTTGAATTTTGTTTCGGTGGAAAGAAAGGCCCGAGAGTTGTTGCTTGAATTGTCAGTCGATGCGCCCAGCGATGCCAAATACCGAGGCTGACGGCCAACGCGGCCAAGACCGAAACCGACGCATGACGAGTTGTGCGATCTTGGTCCGGAGGCGTCCACCGATGTTCGCCGCGCCGCCCACGCCCCTGGTCAAAGGCACCATCGGACTTCAACAGATGTTGACGGATCGCCCCGGAACGAACGGCGACTGAGACCACGGCCTCTTCGTCCCGAAGCAACTCGGGATGATCGCTGCTCTTGGGCTGCTGCGCCTGTCACCTGCCCTGATGGTCCGCTGACGTTCGCGGCTGTTCGCGGTTGTGCGTCGTGGTTGTCACGCAGTCAGACACTCAGCGCGACCTCGCACGTGGAGCAGGCTCCTAGAGACCGCGTAACGCCTCGTATAGGTCGCCGTAGGTGGTCCAGCAGTCGATGCTGCCGGCGTCGTACAAGCTGCCCATGTACCAGTCGTAACGAGAGCGGGGTTCGCCGACCAAGCCGGCACGCGTACCTCGCTGCACCGCATCAGCTCCAGCCCCGTTACCGCTCGTGTCTCGATGGAGCGAGACGCTACGGCTGTGCCAAAAGCACCAAAACGGCGCTCCTGGGGGCCCTCAGACGTAGCACGTTGGTTGCGTATTCCGACCACTAACAGACACACTTCGCATCAGGGTTTGGGGAGGCGTTCCAGGATGTACCAGTGGGGGAAACTTTCGGACCGCGATGCGGAGGAGATCGTTTGCGATCTACTGTCCGCAGAGTGGGGCGTTCACGTAGAGAGGTTCCAAGCAGGGGCGGACGGGGGCGTTGATCTAAGGGTCAATGGACCGTGCGCCTCTCCCCTGACGTTGCCGGAGGGAAGTTTTGCGGTAGCACAGGTTAAGCACTATCCGACGGCAACCCTGGCTCGCCTAAGGGCGGCTTTTCAAAAAGAGGCAAAGCGTGGTGTTCATCGCCTCAGCTTTCGCTATTTTGCCGTCACGACTGCGCCTCTCAGTATCCATGGAAAGAATGAGATTGCCAAGCTATACGGTGCAGGGTTTTCCGTCTCCCAAATTCTAGGCCGGGAAGATCTTGAGTCCATGCTGGCTCGGCATCCCCGAGTGGAGCAACGTCATTTCAAGCTCTGGGTGGGTAATACGCTGAATCTGCAGCGCGTCCTACACTCAAAAGAAATCAGGCGAAGTAGGCACCTTGTAGAGGAACTTGCCAGGGATAGCGCTTATCTTGTTAACACCCGTGACGTCGACAGGGCAAGAAATATTCTCGAATCGGAGGGCGCAGTAATCCTGTCGGGGCCGCCAGGCGTGGGAAAGACTTCAGCTGCGAAAATTCTGATCGGCGAGTGCATTTCGGCCGGGTGGGATCCTGTCGTCGCAGTCAACAACATCGATGAGGCGGAAGAGGTGTTGGACGATGAAAAACGGCAGGTTGTCTTCTACGACGACTTTCTAGGATCCTCCCTCCGAACCGCCTTCCTGGATGGAAAGAATGAAGATGCCCGCATCGTCAGGCTGCTTCAGGACGCCCGCCGTTCAGACAATTTGCGGCTGATCCTGACTACGCGGGAATACATCTTGACGAATGCGAAAATGCACCATCAGAGACTTCAGGATACGAGCGTAGATCTATCTCGCCTTATCATGGACTCCTCGGATATGACGGCGCTGGAGAGGGCGGAAGTTCTATATCGGCAGATCTTTTTTTCCGAGGCCAATCCAGTGTTGCAGCAACCTCTAGCAGAGGCGGAATGGGTCGAAGTTATCAAGCATCGAAACTTTAACCCACGGTTGTCGCACTTCTATATCGACCGTGTGGCTAGCGTTGCACGTGGAGAAGATGCATCGGCTCTAACTAGTAGAGAGCTTGCGCTGGGGCTTCTGCAGGCGTTCGAGTCGCCTCTGGACCTCTGGAAGGGGATCTACGATGATCAGCTTACCGAGCTCCAGAGGTGTGTTCTGCAAGTGCTTAGCACGGTTTCGTACACTTCTTTTCGACGACGCGGTGGAGATTACGGCGCGATACACGCAAGAAATTGGCGAGCCAGCCACCAAAAGTGAAATTCGGCAGGCCATGCGTGCGATAGATGGCGACTTCATCGAAATAAGCGACTTCTATAGCTTGCCACTGGTGGGGTTTGCCAACGCATCCATCGGCGACTACGTGGCCTTTCGGCTCTCTGCCGACACTGCAGCCATCGAAGGGCTTCTGGCCAGTGCTGTCACGTTTTCGCAAGTGGAAGTGTTGGTAGGCCTCGTGACCCCGACAAGCGAAAAGGAGGCCTGGCTGGATGACGGGTCAGTGGATGAGGCGGCCCAAATTAGCATCGACCGATTCGCTTCTCCCGTAGCTATTTCGGGCCCGGGAGGAAAGGCGACGCGCAGGG
Source organism: Streptomyces sp. NPDC051452 (assembly GCF_044454765.1). Lineage (NCBI taxonomy): Bacteria > Bacillati > Actinomycetota > Actinomycetes > Kitasatosporales > Streptomycetaceae > Streptomyces > Streptomyces sp. NPDC051452. The sequence continues at coordinate 159,082 of NZ_JBITEB010000012.1, read as the reverse complement.
CATTCATTGAAGCTATGCTACGACTGTTCCCTTCAGGTATTTATGAATTTCATCCCGCCTATGGCAATGGATTGCAGCGATGGAAAGTCATGCCGCCGTTGTCTGCTGAGCGCAGGATGAAAGCCATCTGGGATTTCGTCAGGAGCCATCGAATGGAGCAAGAGGAATGGATCCCAGAGTCGCTGACCCGAGTCTTTCCCTCCGCGCGCATTTCGGGCAAGGAAGGGATGTTGTCCCACCTATGGTTCTCGCGCGGCATGTCTGATGATTCGCACTGGAGGGAATTCCGTGAATGGCTCATAGATCATCTACGCGATTACTTCTTCAGTCAGGTTTTTGCTCCGGCACACTTCTCTTCTGCTCGAATCTACGCCAAGCGATATCGGGCACTGGGGCAAGTCGAGAGAGCCTCCCTGCGTCTTAATCTGGGGCAAGTAGCATGGAAGTTTCTCGATAATCTAGAACATGGAGTGATTCGGATTAGTCAAAGTGACCTCCATGAAGACGTTGACGGTCTACTTGCCGCGGCAGAATGGCTGGGGGTGGATATTGGGCGATTGGTTGCAGGTATTCGAGAATTCGAGGCTAAAACTTACGCTCGCGACTCAGCTCTCAAGGAAGACGGGTCATCGCTGGAATTGGATGCCGATGACCTCTTTTTCCAGGGGGATGACTCGCAGGGTGATTATTCGAGTGCGCCTATCCGAATCTACCCGGCTAGCATTAGCAATGATGGCCTAGTTGTCGCGGCCAGGATTCTGGGGCGGCCATGAGAGGTCGGCGGAGCGGCTTTGGGGTGGCGCTGCTTTGGCGCGAGTGATCATGGCCCCGTAAGCTTCCGGCGCGTCGGGCAGGTAGTGGACCTGCCCGGTAAAGCACGACTTGGGGCCATGATCTTCGAGGCTCGCGCCAAAGTGGCTCCGTAAAGCCGTGGAGCCGACCGCCCCAGCCACGACGTACCCCTTCTCTGGCCTCAGGTGGCTGCATGCTGTGCGCGCGGCCCGGGCGCCGGCCGGGCTGGAGCGGGGCGGAGACAGACATCCGATGCGGTTGATCAGTCAAGCGGTGTTGGGGAAGGCGGTCTGCGGCTCATTTTCAGCGGCTCGGGGGGGACCACGTCCGCGTAAGCAACTTCAACGATCATCACTGGAAGCCCGCTCTCGCTGCCGCAGGCATCATCCCCGCGCGGAAGGCGGGCGAGCGGTACGCGTCCGCTCCGGAGCACGGCGTGCACGCGCTCAGGCACTTTTACGCATCCGTGCTGCTCGACGCAGGAGAGAACATCCGGGCGCTGAGTCAGTACCTCGGTCACAGCGATCCAGGGTTCACGCTCCGGACCTACACGCACCTGATGCTGAGCAGTGAGGGACGGACGCGCAAAGCCATCGACGGCACCTGGGAGTCGGCGTTCCCACTGCCGCACGTTGAAGCCCACGTCCAACCAGAGGGAGACGCTACTTCCCGCTCTCCCGCAACGTCAGATAACCAGCCGCCACGTCCGCGCACTTCATCTTCACCCCGGCCGGCGTCGAGTCCTTCAAGTGGGTGAGCGCGCTGTACTCAGTCTCGCCATTGATGCCGTTCTTCTGAAGATCTTGCACCGTCGCGTACACGTATCCGGCCAGCTTCTCCGGACCCTCGTTGCAGCGGGACGCCCACGTGTCCAGCGCTCTCTGGTACTGGCTGGCAGGGCGGTTGTCGCCGTCCATGTCCGCGAGTTTTTGCGCCGGGCTCGGCGCGCTGGGCGTGTCGGTCGCAGTTGAGCAGCCCGCTAGGCCGATAGCGGTGAGCAGGATGGCGGTGGCGGTGCGGCGCATGAGTCCCCCGATGCGTGGCGTGGCTTCCGCCGCATGATGCGCCCGAGTGCAGGCCCCGTGAGGGCATCGTCACTGATCCGTGACCGGGATCCATGCGAACTGGAGACGGCCGCTCGCCGGCTTGTGTCATGCGGTGAGCGCACTCGTAGGTGCGGTGACTGCTGAATCCGTCGTCAAACCCTCAGGATCACCGCCCAGAGACGGCCCAGGCCGCATAATCCGCCCCCCGCCAGAGACAAACCTCCTGGCCGGAGGCGCGGTGGGCCGGTTCACGCAGACTTCATCTCCTTCTGGACTCTGTACACGGGCATGGCGATCCCCGTCGACCAATGGCGGTCGAGGATGTGGCTGGAGTCCTATCTGAGTCCGACGGCTGGGGCCATGCGGACGGAGGCCGTACAGGACCTTGCTTAGGGCCCATCAAGCGACAGGCGGCTGATTGCCGTGCGTGCGGGTATGCGGGTGTGCGGGGCCGAGGCCTTGGCCTCTCAGGCGTGCACTGAGCTGCTCGGTGGTGCGGGCCCGAGTGGCCCTGCGTCGTCCCGGCGGGTCGTGCTTCTCAAACCGGTCGGCGTCCGACGGTCAGTAGGTGGGAGCTGGCTGCCAGCAACTCCGGGTAGGGCTCGGCCAGTCTGGCCGCGGTCAGTGCCGAGTCGAAGAGATCCGTACCGGTGAAGGACTGTCCGGTGTTCCGTTCGGCCGCCGCCAGCATGGACCAGGCCGGTCCCTCGACGCCGTACACCTGCGTGTCGGCGAACCCGGCAGCCGCCACTTCCTGGCGCAGTTGCTCTCCGCTGTGGAAATAGGCCGTGGTGAACGCTTTCTTGCCGTCGTGGACCTGGGTGGCCAGAATGCCGTCGATGCTCTTGCGCATCGGCTCCCGGTGGAGGTGCGCGAAGGCGGTGTGCTCGAAGAGTGACGCGTAACGATTGATGCCGGCCGCCGCGAGGATGCCCCCGGGCTTCAGCGCTCGCCGGGCCTCGGCGAGGGCCCGCTCGCGGTCGGCCTGTTCCGGCAGGTGGTAGAGCGGACCCAGCAGCAGTACGACGTCGTAGGACCCGTCGTCCGCCGTCAGTTGCCGCGCGTCGCCCAGCTCGACGGTCGCGCCGGTCGCCCTGGCCTGGTCGACATGCCGTCGCACGGGGTCGACCAGGTGGACGTCGTAACCGTCCCGCACCAGCCACCTGGCGTGCGCGCCCGGTCCGCCTCCCACGTCGATGATGCGCGCGGGTGGCGTCGGCAGGTGGCGGCGGAGCAATTCCTGGGTGCGTACCATCTCCAGGACGCCGTCGGCCGCGACGGTCAGACGGCTCGCCTCGTCAACAGTTTCGGTGTAGAACCTCACGATCTCCACAGCTACCTCAGGGCTCGTCATGAGGGCATTCTGATGGCTTACCGGTGGACCAGTCCAGTGATCGGAGCGACGCGACATGCCCTTGCTGAAGTATGAGCAAATTGCCGGAGACCTGCGTGCCCGCATCGCCAACGGTGAGTTCAGCCCGGGTGAACTACTGCCCTCCGGCCGGGATCTGGCCGAGCAGTGGCAGGTGTCCCGCGCGACGGTCGTCAAGGCGTACGACATCCTCCGCGGTGACGGTCTGGTGGTCGCCCAGCAGGGTTCGGGATTCACGGTCGTGCAGACGCCGATCGCCCGGCCGGCAGGCGGCCGGAGGGCGGGCTCCTCGCGTGTCGGGGGTGGCGCGCCTTACCGTCGGCTCGGTACCCCTGACCGTGCGGTGCCGCCCGCGCACATCGCCGAGGCGCTTCAGCTGGGTCCGGGGGAGGAGGCGTTGCGGCGCGTCCGGCTGGTACTTCTCGATGACGGATCCCCGCACAGCCTGGTGACGGCATGGTTCCCGCCGTCGGTTGCCGGTGCCGCGCCGCGTCTCGCCGCGAAGGGACCCATCGCGGAGGGCACCACGCATTACGTCCGACGGGAGACGGGCCGTTCGCCGATCGGCGGTACGGATGTCACGACAGTGCGCCTGGCAGGAGACGAGGAGGCCCGGCTGTTGGGACTCGACCAGCCTGCGGCGGTGGCCGTCGTGCTGCACACGGCGTGGGACCAGGATCAGCTGCCGCTCGTGTGTGAGGAAGGCGTGGTCCCGGCGCACGTGTTCGAACAAACGGATGACTACCAGATGTGACACGGGAACTGGCGTGCCATGTTTCCCTGTTGACTTGACTGGACCGGTCCACCGGTCCAATCTCCTGTCAGGCGGTCGAACCTGACAAGGAGCGTCGAGATGACCCACGACACGGCCCCGGCCCGAGGTAACGCGCCTCGGGCCAAGATGACCCTCCGCGTCTACACGGTGGACCGGTACGGCGCGGTCACCGCGGAGCGACCCACTGTGCGAGTGCTGGAGGAGGGCCGTACCGTCCTTTCGCCGGTGGACGTCAGGACCATGCGGGAGACCGCGCGGCTGCTGCTGGGTCCGGACGCAGCCCCGGATGGGTTGCCTCCCTCGGCCGGGGAACTGGAGGTCCTCGCGCTGGCACTACGCGGTCACCTCGCCCTGCTGATTCCCGAAGTCGAGCAGGCCGCCGAGCGCGTCGGCAGGGGAAGTGTCGCCGGATACGGTGCGCTGTCCTGCGCGTGGGAGGCGCGCAGCAGACTCGAGGCCCAGCCTGGTCGCCGATATGGCGGAGCCGTCGGTCACGCCCGACGCTTGGCAAGGGTCCTGAACCTCTTGTGCGACCAGTACGAGAGTCTGACAGGGCGCGCACGGTGAGGGGGTAGGACGGGCTGGCGGACCAGGCGGCGTGCAGCGAACGCGTGAGCAGGGCGCGCAGGCCCGGCTCGAAGATGTCTGTGGACGTCAGCGCACCTCCGTCCCCCACATCTGTCCATGGCAGCCCCCCGACTCCACCCTCCGAGCCAGCCCCAGCCCCCGACCCCGTGCCCGACACACGCCCGCAACGCCCCTTTCGTAATCGCCGCGCATGGTTGATCGTTGGGCCGTGCATCGATGGCGAGCGTCAGGGGGCACACGATGGGGAGTTTCAGCCGCAGGGCACTGTTGATGGCGGGCGCGGGGGCGGGAGCCGGGATGCTCACCGCCTGCGGGTCCAACACCGGTCGCGGCGGCGGTGGTTCGGGGACGCGGTTGTCGCAGTGGTACCACCAGTACGGCGAACCCGGCGCCGAGCAGGCGGTGCAGCGCTATGCCGCCGCCTACCGGAAGGCCCACGTCAGCGTCCAGTGGCGGCCGGGCAACTACGACCAGCAGACCGCCGCCGCGCTGCTCACCGACTCCGGACCCGACGTCTTCGAGGTCAACGGGCCGACGCTGGACCAGATCCAGGGCGGCCAGGTGCTCGATCTGACCGAACTGCTGGCCGGGGTGAAGGACGACTTCAACCCGGCCGTGCTCACACCCAAGACGTACGACGGCCGGGTGTGGGGCATCCCGCAGGTCATCGACATGCAACTGCTCTACTACCGCCGGAGCCTGCTCGCGGACGCGGGGATCGAGCCGCCCACCACGCTGGACGCGCTGGTCGAGGCCGCGCGGAAGCTCACCGACGGCAAGGTCAAGGGATTGTTCCTCGGCAATGACGGCGGCGCGGGCGTGCTCGGCGGAACCCCCCTCTACGCGGCCGGACTTCAGCTCGTCACCGCCGAGGGAAAGGTCGGCTTCGACGATCCCGCCGCCGCCCGCACCCTCGGCAAGCTGCACCGGCTGTACGCCGACAAGTCCCTGCTCCTCGGCGCCCCCTCCGACTGGTCCGACCCGGCGGCCTTCGTCCAGGGGCTGACCGCCATGCAGTGGTCCGGTCTGTGGGCGCTGCCGCAGGTGCGAAAGGAGCTGGGTGACGACTTCGGGGTGCTGCCGTTCCCGAAGGACGGCGACCACGGGCGGCCGTCCGTGCCGGTCGGCGCCTACGCCGCCGCCGTCAGCGCCCGTGGCCGGCACAAGGAGGCCGCCAAGGAGTACGTGAAGTGGCTGTGGGTGGAACGCACCGACTATCAGGAGGACTTCGCGCTGTCCTACGGCTTCCACATCCCCGCCCGGATCTCCCTGGCCAAGAAGGCCGCCAAGCTCAGGAAGGGGGCCGCGGCCGACGCCGTGCGGTTCGCCACCGACCACGGCTACAGCCAGCCGCTGCTGTGGACCCCGGCCGGCCAGACCGCCTACCAGGACGCGCTCAGCCGGATCATCGGAAGCGGGGCCGATCCGGAGCGTGAGCTGAGGGCCGTCGTACGCGCGGTGGCGGACGAACTCGACCGGGTGAAGAAGAAGTCGTGAGGCGCCGACGGGCCCTGTGGTTCTGGGTGTTCGTCGGGCCCTTCGCCCTGGGGCTGGCGCTGTTCACCTACGTTCCGCTGCTGTGGAGCGTGGGCCTGAGCTTCTTCGACGCGCACAACACCGTCACGCCCACCCACTTCGTCGGGACGGCCAACTACACGGCGATGCTGAAGGACGGCGCGTTCGTCGGCAGTCTGTGGACCTTCCTCGTCTTCACCGCCTTCATCGTGCCCGTGACCTTCGTGTCCGCGCTCGCCCTGGCCCTGATGGTCAACCGTGTCGGACGGGCCCGGGCCTTCTTCCGGTCGGTGTTCTTCCTCCCGGCCGCGTGCAGTTACGTCGTGGCCGCGCTGATCTGGAAGATGTCGGTCTTCAGCGGGGTGCGGTTCGGGCTGGCCAACACCGTGCTGGGATGGTTCGGCGGCGATTCCGTCGCCTGGCTGTCGACCACCGACCCGCCCTGGTACTGGCTGGTGATCGTCACCGTACGGCTGTGGCTCCAGACCGGGTTCTACATGATCCTGTTCCTCGCCGGGCTGCAGCGCATCGACCCGGCGCTGTACGAGGCGGCCGCCGTGGACGGGGCCCGGCCCGGCTGGACCGTGCTGCGGCACATCACCCTGCCCCAGCTGCGGGCCACCTCGGTCGCGGTGGTGCTGCTCCTCGTCGTGAACGCCTTCCAGGCCTTCGACGAGTTCTACAACCTGCTCTCCGACGCGCGCGGCTACCCGCCCTATGCCAGACCGCCGCTGGTCTACCTCTACTACCTCGCCCTCGGCCAGGGGCAGGACTTGGGGCTCGGCAGCGCGGGGGCGGTGATCCTGGCTCTGATCATCGCCCTGGTCACGGTGGGGCAGGCCCGGTGGCTGAGGCTGGGAAGGACGGACACCGATGGATGACGCCCTGGTGCGCGCCGGCCGGGCGCTGCGCGTGGTGCTGCTGTGCGCGCTCGCCCTGCTCTTCCTGGTCCCGTTCTATCTGCTGGTCCGCAACGGGCTCTCCGCCGAGCGGGACATCACCTCGCCCGAGTGGACCTTCTTCCCGCACGAGGTGCGGTGGGGCAACGTCCGGGAGCTGTTCGAGGACCCGTCCGTCCCCTTCGCCCGGTCACTGCTCAACTCGGCGCTGATCGCCGTCGCGACGACGCTCGGCACACTGCTCCTGGCCTCCCTCGCGGGCTACGGCCTCGCCCGCATCCCCTACCGGCACGCGAACAAGGTCTTCTACGGCATCCTCGGCACCCTGCTGGTGCCGGCCGCCGTGACCTTCGTACCGAGCTTCGTGCTGGTGTCGTCGCTGGGCTGGATCTCCACCCTGCGCGGCCTGATCGTGCCGACCCTGTTCTCCGCCTTCGCCTGTTTCGTCTTCCGGCAGTACTTCCTCGGCTTCCCCCGGGAGCTGGAGGACGCGGCCCAGGTCGACGGGCTCGGGTACTGGCGCACCTACTGGCTGGTGGTCGTGCCGAACGCGCGGCCGGTGTTCGCGGCCGTCGGCACGATCGTGTTCCTCGGCGCGTGGAACTCCTTCCTGTGGCCGTTGGTGATCGGGCAGGACCAAAACGCCTGGACGGTGCAGGTGGCGCTGTCGTCGTTCACCACCTCCCAAGTGGTGCGGCTGCACGAGCTGTTCGTGGCGGCGGCCGTGTCGATCCTGCCGCTGCTGGTGGTGTTCCTGTGCTTCCAGCGGTGGATCGTGGCGGGGGTGGAGCGGTCCGGGATCGACTAGGGCCCGTCGGGACCAGGGCCTGTCGGGACCAGGGCCTGTCGGGACGGCACCGCCGGGCCGGCCGCACGGGGCTCACGGCGAGTCGCCACCGTCCGTGGACGGACGCGAAGCCTCAGAAGCCGCTCAGATACGTGGACGCCACACCCGTCGGCTTCCTAGGGTCGCGATCATGCCCGACATACCCGTGCTCGTCCTGGTCCTGCTCTGCCTGGCGGCTCTCGCGGCCGGCTGGATCGACGCCGTCGTCGGCGGGGGCGGGCTGCTGCTCTTGCCGGCCCTGCTGCTCGGCCTGCCCGCCGCCACCCCGGCCGCGTACACGCTCGGCACCAACAAGGCGATCGCGATCGTCGGCACGGGCGGCGCCGCGCTGACCTACGTGCGCAAGGCGCCGGTGGAGGTCGGCACGGCCGTCCGCATCGGCCTGGCCGCGCTGGCCGGCTCCTCGGCGGGCGCCCTCCTCGCGGCCGGCATGAGCACGGAGGTCCTCAAGCCGGTGATCATGGTGGTGCTGCTCGCGGTCGCCGCCTTCGTGATCCTGCGCCCCGCCTTCGGCACCGCTCCCGCCACCGCCCCGGTCGGCCGCCGCCGCAAGCTCGCCGCGATCGGTCTGGCCGGCCTCGGCATCGGCTTCTACGACGGCCTGATCGGCCCCGGCACCGGCACGTTCCTGGTCCTCGCGCTCACCGCGGTCCTGCGGCTGGACCTGGTCACCGCGTCCGCCACCGCGAAGATCGTCAACTGCTGCACCAACGCGGGCGCCCTCGCCACTTTCGCCTGGCAGGGCACGGTGCTGTGGCGCTTCGCGGCCCTGCTCGCCGTGTTCAACCTGGCCGGCGCCACCCTCGGCGCCCGCACCGCGCTCAAACAGGGCAGCGGCTTCGTCCGGGTCGTGCTGCTGACCGTCGTCTTCGCACTGGTGGCGAACCTGGCGTACCAGCAGTGGCTGGCCTGACCGGTCCCGGCCGCAGGCTCAGTGGCTGCCCGTCAGATGGGCGAACACCACCACGTTGCCCTGGTAGCCGGTCGTCCTCGAATAGCCGCCGCCGCAGGTGATGACGCGCAGCTCGGGGCGCGGGGCCGCGCCGTAGACCTTGTCGTCGGGGAAGGCGCGCGCCGAGTACACCTCCACGGCGTCCACGGCGAACACGGCCACCGAGCCGTCCTGGCGGTCCACCTCGATCCGGGCGCCCCGCCTGAGCGCGCCGAGGTCGTAGAAGACGGCGGGGCCCTCGGTGTTGTCGACATGGCCGGCGACGACCGCGGTGCCCGTCTCGCCGGGCAGGGTGCCGGCCTCGTACCAGCCGGCGAGGTTCTTCTGCTCGGGGGGCGGCACGTCCAGGCTGCCGGAGCGGGTGAGGGCCAGGCCCATCAGCGGGGCGTCGACCCGGATCGCGGGGATACGGATGCGGGTGGGCGGGGACGGTGCGAGGGCGGGGGCCGCCGGCCGCTCGCCCCCCGGGTCGGGGCGGCCCTCGACGGCGGACGGCTGCGGTGGCGTGTGCGCGCCGGTGCCGTCGCCGAGCAGCCACACCCCCGAACCGAGGGCGACGACGGTGACCGCGGCTATCGCGGTGTCACCGAGCCTGTCGCGTCTGGCGCGCTTGCGCATGTGAACCCCTCTCCCGGAGGCGGGCCCCCGAAGGCCCCCTCCCCCTCCGGGCCGCGAGGGGCATCGGACCCGGAGGGGGCGGGACGTGCGGTACCGGCGGACGGACGGCGGAGGATGTCCGTCAGATCCCGTCGCCTCTCGCCCGGCGATGCAGGAGCCAGGTACCGCCCGCGGCGGCGACGGCAAGCGCCGCCACACCCGCCGCGGTCTGTACGGGGTCGGGGCCCAGTGCGCCGCCGACCCCCGTCTTGACACTTCCCCGCGGCTGCAACTGCTCGTGCACCGCGGTCAGGGCCACCATCAGGTCGCCCTTCACCTGCCGATCGCCCTCGGCGCAGGTGGCGACGATCTCGTACGTCCCCATCTGCGCGCTGGGCGGCACCCGGAACTGGCCGATCGCCTCGCCCTCGTGCGTGCTGGGCGCGAGGGTGAAGACCCCGGCGCCGACCGCGCCGGCGTCGCCGGTGGCGGAGCCCTTGTCCCCGCACGCGGCCGTGTTCACCGTGACCTGGTCGCCCGGCGCCACGGTGGAGGGGTAGACGTCCAGGCGGCCGGCGTCGACGGCGTGGGCGGGTGCCCCGACGGCCACGGCGAGCGCGGTACCGGTCAGCAGACGGGCGATGCGTCGCATGGTGCTCCCCAGAGCTTGTCCGACTCGTGCCCTACCGAGATAAGTGGCTCCCGGGGCGCCCCGCTTCCTGAGAGGCCGTCAGGAATACGGTGAACGGGTGTCGGCCGTGCCCCCCACACGGGTGAGTCGGCGCCGGGTTCCGGCAGGTCATGGGCGGTGTCCGAGGCAGACGGAGAAGCCGGTATGAAAAGAACACGAATGGAGCGGCGGGCACCGGTGAACGGGTGACGGGCTGTCAGCGCAGACACGGCTCGCTCGCCGCACGCGCGAGAGGCCGGTGCCCGCCCCGGGGCACCGGCCTCTCGACGTCACCGCCCGATCACTTCACGTTGACCGCGCTCCAGGCGGCGGCCACCGCGTTGTACTCCGTGCTTCCGGCGCCGTAGAGGTCCTTCGCCGCGCTGAGGGTGGCCGTCCGCGCCCCCTGGTAGTTCGTCGAGGACGTCATGTAGACCGTCAGCGCCCGGTACCAGATCCTGCCGACCTTGTCGTGGCCGATGCCGGTGACCGTGGAGCCGTCGTACGTCGGGGAGTCGTAGGCGACCCCGTTGACGGTCTTCGCGCCGCTGCCCTCCGCGAGGAGGTAGGCGAAGTGGTTGGCGACGCCCGAGGAGTAGTGGACGTCCAGGTTGCCGACCGAACTGCTCCAGTAGTCGGCGGAGCTGCCGTCCCTGGACGGCTTGTCCATGAAGCGCAGGGCCGCCTTGCCGAAGCCGGGCTTCACGATCTTCTCGCCGATGAGGTAGTCACCGGGGTCGGACGAGTTGTTCGCGTACCACTCGACCATCGTGCCGAGGATGTCGGAGGTGGCCTCGTTCAGGCCGCCGGACTCGCCCGAGTACGTCAGCGCGGCGGTCTTGGACGTCACGCCGTGGGTCATCTCGTGCCCGGCGACGTCGAGGGCGACCAGTGGCCCGAAGGTGGTCCCGTCACCGTCGCCGTACGTCATGCAGAAACAACTGTCGTCCCAGAAGGCGTTGTTGTAGTTGCTGCCGTAGTGGACGCGGTTGTACGAGCCCTTGCCGTCGCCGGCGATGCCGTTGCGGCCCTGGACGTTCTTGTAGTAGTCCCAGGTCTCGTTGGTGCCGTACTGGGCGTCGACGGCGGCCGAGGAGCGGTCGGCGGTGCTGCCCGTGCCCCAGTGGTTGTCGGCGTCGGTGAACAGGGTGGCGGGGGCCCGGCTGATGCAGATGCCGAAGATGCACAGGTCGGTCTTGTTGGCCGCGTCACCGGTGTAGGTGTTGCCCCGCGTCGGGTCCTTGAGCTGGTACGACCCCCCGGACTGGGTGCTCTCCAGCGGCACCTGCCCGCTGTACAGCGAGGCGCCGTCGCCGGTGGCCGTCTCGATGCTGTCCCAGGCGTCGATCCGGGCGCCGGTGCGGGCGTCGGTCAGCACCGTGCGGGCGACGGGGTTGCCGAGCGAGTCGAACCCGGCAGCGGTGGTGCGCCAGGCCAGCCTCGGCGCGCCGTGCAGGGCGTCGACGACCAGCTCCGGGGCGGCCTTGACCTGCTTCAGCCCGCTGCCGGGGTGGGCGGCGCGCAGCGCGTTCACCGCGAGGCCGGCGGCGCGCGGGCCGGATACCTTCGGGGTGACGGAGGGCAGGGATATCCGGTTGCGCGTGGCGCGGTCGGCGCCGCGGTAGCCGCCGTCGGCCGTCAGATGGACGACGAAGTCACCGCCCAGGACCGGGAGTTTCCGGTAGGTGCGGTCGTACCGGACGTGCTGGGTGCCGTCCTTGTCCACGATCACGTCCCGGACGCGGGTGTCCTGGGCGGAGGTGAGGCCCAGCCCGGAGGCGTGGGCGAGCAGTGCCGACGCCGCGTTCTCGACCGCGGTGGCCCGGCTGGGTCTGCCGGCGGCCTGGGCGGCGGGGGAGAGGGCGGCGGCCAGCAGGGTCGCGGTGGTGACCGCGACACCGGCCGTGGCGAGCCGGCGGGTTCCTCGGGCGTGCTGCCGTGTCCGGTTCATCTGTCTCCTCGGGGAGGCGCCGAGCTAGGCGTGGGGGTGGCGCTGATGACGAGACAGTTTTAAGCGGGCATGACAAGCGTGTCCATAGCGCCTCCATGGAGATGTGTGGCGGGCCGGTGGGGGTATGGAATCTTTTCCGCCATCCCACCCGAAGTCCGGCGCCGGGGATCCGTCGGCCGTGGTGGGCGGCTGATGGTGCGCCGCGACGGTCGGACTCGGCAACTCCCGCCGGGCGAAGGTGCGGTGAGGCCGTCGTAGGGGCAGACCCGAGCGCCGCTGGACGAGCACGCCGCCTTCCGCGGTCCCGGCGCGGGAAGCCCGAAAATGGTAGCCATGGACATAGTAGCCATGTAATCTATTCGCTATGAGCAAGGGTTCACCGGGCCCCACGCCCGGCTTCCTCGTATGGCGGCTCGCCAACAAGTGGCGTGTCGCGGTCGATCGCGCGCTGACTCCGCTGGGCCTCACCCACGCGCAGTACTCACTGGTCGCCTCGCTGTACGGCATGCAGCGCGCCGGCGAGCGTCCCAGTCAGCGCCGACTCGCCGACCACACCGGTCTGGAGGCGCTGTACGTCTCGAAGCTGGCCCGCGCCCTGGAGTCGGCCGGCCTGATCGAGCGCACCCGCGATCCCCGCGACCCGCGCGCCGTACAGCTGGCCCTCACCGAGCAGGGCCAGGACGTCACGAGGCGGGCCATCGCGGTGGTCCAGGGACTGCTTCAGCAGTTGCTGGAGCCGCTCGGCGGCCTCGACGCCCCGCGTACGCGCGCGTTCACCGACGAGTTGACGACCCTGCTCGACGCACCTCTCGCTCCATTCCTGCCGAACGACCAGAGCGCTCAGGGGAGAACACCATGACCACCACCGCGTCCACCGCTAGCGCGCCCGTCGCCGACGGCCGTGCCCTCGGCCTGGCCCACTACGCCGCCCGCGGCGTCCTGGAGCACGTCCTGGCCCGGCACGGCATCACCTTCCGGCAGCACATCGCCCTGCGGGCAGCCGTCACCGCCGAAGCCCCGCAGACACCTGACGACCTCGTCACCCGGATCCAGGGCTCACTCAAGGCCGATCCCGCCGACATCAGGGGCACTCTCGACGAGCTGCTGGCCAAGCAGTTGCTCGTCGCGGACGGCGCGCACCTTCGCCCCGCGGCCGCGGGGCGCGAGCTGATCGCCGCCGCCGGCGCGGAGACGGCCCCCATCGCCGCCCGCGTCTGGGGCGGGATACCCGCCGAGGACCTGGCCGCTGCCGGCCGAGTCCTCGCCCTGGTCACCGAGCGCGCCAACGCGGAGCTCGCGGCGCTGACCGCCTGACGACCCGACCGCCCGATCGGGCTGGGCGCCATGGAGTAGGACGTAGTGGTGGCCCAAGGGGGCCCGGTCGGACTGACGCCTGCCTGCGAGCTCCGGCTCGAAGGCGCGCGGCTGGCCGTCCTGGAGCGCCTGACCGAAGTGGACGCGAAGATCAGGGGCGGGGTGATCACCCGCCCGGCGCCGAGGCGCTCTGTCGCCGGGGGCATGCTGCCCGCGCCGGCCGAGGTGCAGCGGCAAGTGACCTGGCGGGGCCGGTCGTGGGCACCACGTACCCCACCGCGCGGCTCAACGGCGCCGGGGTGCGGTACGAGCTGCCGGGCGAGCGCCCGCTGACCGGCAGCAGCACCCCGGACCCCGAACTCGCCGACGGCGCACGCCGCGCGGACCACCTCCACGGCGGCCGGGCGCTCCCGCTCCACCTCACCGACGACCCGGACCTCCGGGCCCGCGCCGCGGGGTGCGTCGGCCGCGTCGACACCCTGGCGGAGGCGCTGGAGCGGTGGTTCGCAGTGCCGGAGGGCTAGGCGACGCCGGGCGCGCGAAGGGCTTGGCGCCGGTGTTCGTTCCCTCGTTCCTGCCGGTCCGCGTGCCGCGGGACGCGACTCAGGCGTTCGGTGGGGTGACTCGCAGGCCCTCGAGGAGTGTGCCCAGGTAGCGACGAGCGGTGACCGTCCGGTCGGCGGGAGTGCCGCCGTGGACGTGTACGGCGTAGGCGACGCCGCACATGAGGGCAACCAGGTCGGTCGCGGTCAGGTCGGGGCGGACCGTCCCGGCCTCGCGTGCCCGGTCCAGGAGGGTGGTGCCGGCCGACCACAGCGACGTCTTGAGTTCCGTGGTGCGCGGCAGGGCGTTCTCGGGTGCGGCGGTGACCGGGGTCAGGGAGGCGTCGCCGACCTGCGCTTCGACCGTGCGGGTCAGGAAGCCCTCCAGCGCGCGCCAGGGGTCGGGGTCGGCCAGGGCCTGATCGCCGTGTGTGACCAGGGCTTCCAGGCAGGGGGTGGCGACGGTCTCCAGCAGCGCCTCCGGCGTGGCGAAGTGCCGGTAGACGGTCCCGACACCGATTCCGGCGCGGCGGGCGACGTCGTTGAGCTGCAACGGTGTGCCCTCATCCACGAGGGCACGGGCGACGGCGACGATCTGGTCCCGGTTGCGGGCGGCGTCCTTGCGCAGTGGCGGCGTCGTCATGAGGACATCTTAAGTGGATGCCCCATCCGGATAACCCGTCGCCCGTGTCGTCGTCGCAGGGCGGTTCAGGTGGCCGTGAGGGGCGCGTACCGCTCGCTGAGTCGCCGGACGGCGTCGGCGACACGGGGGTCGGTGGCGGTGCGGAGCGGCGCGACCGGGCGAGACCGGGCGCCGACGACGATGCCGGTACGACCCGTCAGGGCGCCGTCGGTGGCGGCGGTGATCGAGGGTCTGGCAGCCGTGGACGCCGGGCCGGAAGTCGAGCGTTCGAACTTGCGGCGCACCAGCGGCCACAACAGCCGCAGTGCGGGTGAGACGATCTTCGGGTCGAGCAGGGTGCCGTTGGTCATGTCGGTGGCGGCGCCCCCGGGGTCGGCGGCGAAGACCGATACGCCTGTGCCGTCCAGCCGCCTGGCCAGGTCCAGCGTGTAGGCGAGGTTGGCAAGCTTGGCGCGGCCGTACCAGTGGAAGCCGTAGTAGCCGCCGGGCGGCTCGACGGCATCGAACACCCGCTTCGCGGTCGCGACCGCACCCGAGGTCACGTTCACGACTCTGCTCGGTGCGCCGGCCGTCAGCGTGGGCAGCAGCAGCTCGGTCAGCAGATACGGCGAGAGATGGTTGACGACGAAGGACGCCTCGACGCCGCTCAGGTCCCGTCGGTCCGGGAACATCGCCCCGACGTTGTTGATCAGCACGCTCAGCGGTTCACCCGCGGCGGCATGCTCGGAAGCGATCCGGGCGGCGAGCGTGCGCACTTCGTCGAGTGCGGAGAGGTCGGCGGACAGGAACCGGGCGGGGTGTGCCGGGCTCGTCGCGTTGATCCGGTCGACCGCCCGGGCGCCCCGGTCGGCGTCGCGGCCTACGACGGTGACCGAGAATTCGGCGGCGGCCAGTCCAAGCGCCGTCTCCAAGCCGATGCCGGCCGTTCCGGCCGTGACCACAGCGGTCCTCTTCATGGCTCGCTCACCCCTATGCCGACCAAATATCCGGATAGGTAATCCGGTTAGCGCGAGTGTATCAGGCATGCGGATAACTCATCCACTTAGAGCCGACCGCGCCGGCCGGGCCGACGGAACGCCCCGCCGCCGCCCCACCACGGAGCCGGCCCGGCGCGTCAGCCGAGCAGCCTCGCTCCCTCGGGCACCTCGATGCCGAACTCCTCCTCCACCACGCGACGCGCCTCCGCCTCGTCGGACAACTCGCGTACGGACACCGCGCCGTCGGCCCGGGTCTCGGTCAACACCCCTCCGTCCAGCGAGAGATGGTGTGCGGCGGTGGTCCGTTTCAGATAGGCGCGGCGGGTGAACGGGGAACGCGGATTGGTGCCGACGTGCCAGTTGAACACCTCGAAGTCGGCGGCGGTGAACGGCTCCGACGTGAACGCGTACTGGCTCACCCAGTCCCCCGACACCCGGTCGTAGGCCTGCAACGCCCACAACTCCAGCGGCCCTTCGTGCGCGAGCACCGCGAACCGGTGCCGGCGCCCGCCGCCCTCCGACTCCACACCGAGGGCCAACGGCACCGGGGCCAGCAGCGATCCGACCGCCCCGAAGCCCACGTCCGCCAGATACGGCAGGGGCTCGCCCGGCACCTCGACCCGCAGCATCGCGTGGGTGCGCGGCCGGCTCTCCGGCGACCCCGCCCCCAGCACCACCCGTCCCGCCAGCGCCGACACGCGGAACCCCAGCGCCTCGAGCGCTCGCCACAGCAGGATGTTGTGCTCGTAGCAGTAGCCGCCGCGCCGGCCGTGGACCAGCTTGGCCACCAGATCGGCGGGGTCCAGGGAAGGGGCCCGGCCCGCCAAGGAGTCCAGGTTCTCGAAGGGCAGGGCCAGGGCGTGCGCCAGATGCACCCCCCGCAGGGTCGCCAGGTCGGCCCGTGCGTCCCCCTCCCAGCCGATGCGGCGCAGATACGCGTCGAGGTCGCGCTTCTCCAGGTCGGACATGCCCCGAACCTACGTGAACACCACCCGCGCCCACGGGCGGCGCGTCACCGGGCGGACGCCAGGGCCCGCGCCACCCCCGGTTCCCTCGGCCCGAGGAACCGCGGGCCCGGCCGGAACACCGCGTCCAGCGCCGCCTTGCCCGCCGCGAACACCTCGCGTGTGCCGCCGTAGTACCAGGTCGCGTCGTGCTTGGCGTCGACCCCCACACCGACGGAGTCGATCCCCGCGGCCTCGCACAGCGCCACCGCGCGCCGGATGTGGAACCCCTGGCTGATCAGCACCGCCCGGTCCACCCCGAAGATCTTCCTGGCCCGCACACACGAGTCCCAGGTGTCGAAGCCGGCGTAGTCCTCGACGATCCGCGGGTCCGGTACCCCGTGCCGGGTGAGGTAGGCGCGCATGGCGTCCGGCTCGTCGTAGTCCTCGCGGCTGTTGTCCCCGGTGACGAGGACGACCTCGACGCGCCCCTCCCGGTAGAGCGTGACCGCCGCGTCCAGCCGGTGCGCGAGGTACGGCGACGGCTCGCCCTTCGACAACCCCGCCCCGAACACCACGGCGACGGGTGCGCTCGGCGCGTCCGCCGTGGTGCGCAGCCGGTCCGCCGTAGACACGTACAGCCAGGTCACCGGCGACAGCGCCAGCACGCACCCGGCCACCACGGCCCGCACCAGCCGCCGCTGCCCGGCCCGGGTGCGCGGCAACCGTGGTCGACGGATCTTCATACGGCCCCCCGGGAGACGATCGGTTCCGACCAAGGAGGACGCCGGCGGCACCCGTCCGGTTTCCTCCCCCCACGGCCCTCCCACGTGCGGGGAACGGGAGCGGAACGGGAATCGGCCACCGGACAGACGATCAGACCCCCCTCGGCACCACGAATGTCGGCGCCGCCGCTTACTGTCGAATCATGGAAGGCACCGCACCCCCCCTCAGCTATGACCAGGACGCGCAGGACCGCTGGGCCCCCGAGCCCGACAAACGTCCGGGCCGCACCGCCTTCCAACGCGACCGCGCCCGCATCCTGCACAGCTCCGCCCTGCGCCGGCTCGCGGGCAAGACCCAGGTGGTCACCCCGGGAACCCGCACCTCCGCCTGGGACGCCAGCCCGCGGACCCGGCTCACCCACTCCCTGGAGTGCGCCCAGGTCGGCCGCGAGCTCGGTGCCGCCCTCGGCTGCGACCCCGACCTCGTCGAAGCGGCCTGTCTCGCCCACGACCTCGGCCATCCGCCCTTCGGCCACAACGGCGAACAGGCGCTGAACGAGTTCGCCGACGACTGCGGCGGCTTCGAGGGCAACGCCCAGTCCCTGCGCCTCCTCACCCGGATCGAACCCAAGCGCTTCACCCCGGAGGGCTCCGTCGGGCTGAACCTCACCCGCGCCACCCTCGACGCCGCCACCAAGTACCCCTGGCCGCGCGGCGCCCACCCCACCGACCCCGCGTCCCACAAGTTCGGTGTGTACGAGGACGACCGTCCGGTCTTCGACTGGGTCCGCGCGTCCGCCCCCGGCACCCGCACCTGCTTCGAGGCACAGGTCATGGACTGGGCGGACGACGTGGCCTACTCCGTCCACGACGTCGAGGACGGCCTGCACGCCGGTCACATCGACCCCAACTGCCTGCACGCCGAACCCGAACGGCAGGCGGTCTTCGAAGTCGCCATCGGCCGGTACGTCCCGGCCGGCACCGACCCGGCGGAACTGGCCGCCGCCCTCGACCGCCTCCAGGACCAGGAGTGGTGGCCGCACGGCTACGACGGCACGGCGGTCGCCCAGGCCCGGCTGAAGGACGCCACCAGCCAGCTCATCGGCCGCTTCTGCCTGGCCGCCGAGAGCGCCACCCGCGCCGCGTTCGGCACCGGCCCCCTCACCCGCTACGACGCCGCGCTCGTCGTACCCCGCGAGGCCCGGCTGGAGTGCGCGGTGCTCAAGGCGGTCGCCGACCGCTATGTGATGCAGCGCGCCGAACAGGAGTTGCTCCGCGCCGACCAGCGGGTGATCGTCGCCGAACTCGCCGAGGCGCTCACCGCCCGCGCGCCCGACGGCCTGGACCCGCAGTTCCGGGCGCTGTTCGACCACGCCCCCGACGACCACGCGCGCAAGCGGGTGATCGTGGACCACATCGCCTCCCTCACCGACGCCTCCGCGCGCTCGCTGCACGCGAGACTGACCGGGCATATGTGAGAGGAACGTGACCGGTGGTGGCCTGATCGGGTCACTCCCTCTTCCCGCAGCACGCCCGGTGCGGGACGCTCGCATGTGGCGACACCCTTACGAGGAGGCAACAAGTGGTCGACGCGGATCAGACGTACGTCATCGTCGGAGGCGGCCTCGCCGGCGCCAAGGCGGCCGAGACGCTGCGGGCGGAGGGCTTCACCGGCAGGGTGATACTGATCTGCGACGAGCGCGACCACCCCTACGAGCGCCCCCCGCTGTCCAAGGGCTATCTGCTGGGCAAGGAGGAACGCGACAGCGTCTTCGTGCACGAGCCCGCCTGGTACGCGCGCAACGACATCGAGCTGCACCTCGGCCAGACCGTCGACCGCGTCGACCGCGCGGCCAAGACGGTCCGCTACGGCGACGACGGCACCCTCGTGCGCTACGACAAACTCCTCCTCGTCACCGGCGCCGAACCCCGCCGGCTCGACATCCCCGGCACCGGCCTGGCGGGCGTCCACCATCTGCGCCGGCTCGCGCACGCCGAGCGGCTCAAGGGCGTACTGGCCTCTCTCGGCCGGGACAACGGCCACCTCGTCATCGCGGGCGGTGGCTGGATCGGTCTGGAAGTCGCCGCGGCGGCCCGCCAGTACGGCGCGGAGGTCACGGTGATCGAACCGGAGCAGACCCCCCTGTACGGCGTCCTCGGACCCGAGCTGGGCAACGTCTTCGCCGAGCTCCACCGCGAGCACGGCGTGCGCTTCCACTTCGGCGCCCGGCTCACCGAGATCGTCGGCCAGGACGGCATGGTCCTGGCCGCCCGCACCGACGACGGCGAGGAGCACCCGGCCCACGACGTCCTCGCGGCGATCGGCGCGGCCCCGCGGGTCGCCCTGGCGGAGGCGGCCGGACTGGAGCTGGCCGACCGGGCGCACGGCGGCGGGATCGTGGTCGACGAACGGCTGCGCACCTCCGACCCCGACATCTTCGCCGCCGGTGACGTGGCCTCCTTCCCACTCGCCCGGTACGACGCCCGGCTGCGGGTGGAGCACTGGGCGAACGCCCTGAACGGCGGCCCGGCCGCCGCCCGCGCCATGCTGGGCCAGGACGTCACCTACGACCGCGTGCCCTACTTCTTCACCGACCAGTACGACCTGGGCATGGAGTACAGCGGCTGGGCGCCCCCGGGCTCCTACGACGAGGTGGTGATCCGCGGTGACGCGGGCAAGCGGGAGTTCATCGCCTTCTGGGTGAAGCAGGGCCGCGTCCTGGCCGGGATGAACGTCAACGTGTGGGATGTCACAGAGCGGATCCAGCGACTCATCCGTTCCCAGGCCCCGGTGAACACCGAGGCACTCGCCGACCCCCACGTACCCCTCGACAGCCTCGCCCCCTGACCCGCGCGGCGCCGCCCCTGTCACACCGCCCCCGTAGAATTCACGCGTGGCAGGACGGATCAACGACGAGGACGTGAAGGCGGTACGGGACGCGGTCCCGATCGACGCCGTGGTCTCCGAGTACCTCCAGCTGCGGAACGCGGGCGGCGGCAACCTCAAGGGCCTGTGCCCGTTCCACGACGAGAAGTCGCCGTCCTTCCAGGTCAGCCCGAGCAAGGGACTCTTCCACTGCTTCGGCTGCCAGGAGGGAGGCGACACCATCACCTTCGTGATGAAGGTGGACCACCTCTCCTTCTCCGAGGCGGTCGAGCGCCTCGCCGCCCAGGCCGGCATCACCCTGCGCTACGAGGAAGGCGGGTACAACCCGTCCCACCAGCGCGGCGAGCGCATCCGCCTGGTCGAGGCGCACAAGATCGCCGCCCAGTGGTACGCGGAACAGCTCGCCACCGGCTCCGAGGCCGAGACCGGCCGGGTCTTCCTCGCCGAGCGCGGCTTCGACCAGGCCGCCGCCGTCCACTTCGGTGTCGGATACAGCCCCCAGGGCTGGGACCACCTCACCCGCTATCTGCGCGGCAAGGGATTCACCGACAAGGAACTGATCCTCTCCGGCCTGGCCCAGGAGGGCCGCCGCGGCCCCATCGACCGGTTCCGGGGCCGGCTGATGTGGCCCATCCGGGACATCGGCGGTGAGGTCGTCGGCTTCGGCGCCCGCAAGCTCTACGAGGCGGACAACGGCCCGAAGTACCTCAACACGCCCGATACGCCGATCTACCGCAAGAGCCAGGTGCTGTACGGCATCGACCTGGCGAAGAAGGAGATCGCCAAGTCCAGCAGGGCCGTCGTCGTCGAGGGCTACACCGACGTCATGGCCTGCCATCTGGCCGGGGTGCCGACCGCCATCGCCACCTGCGGCACCGCCTTCGGCACGGACCACATCAAGATCCTGCGCCGGCTGCTGATGGACAACGGCTCGGCCCGGGTGATCTTCACCTTCGACGGCGACGCGGCCGGGCAGAAGGCCGCGCTGCGCGCCTTCGAGGACGACCAGAAGTTCGCCGCCGAGACCTACATCGCGATCGCGCCGGACGGCATGGACCCCTGCGAGCTGCGGCTGGCCAAGGGTGACGAGGCCGTCGCCGACCTGGTGGAACCCCGTACCCCGCTCTTCGAGTTCGCGCTCCGCCAGGTCGTGCTGCGCTACGACCTGGACACCCCGGCCGGCCGAGCCGCCGCCCTGGACGAGGCCGCGCCGATCGTCGCCCGCATCAAGAACACCGGCGCCCAGCACGAGGTCGCCGTCGAACTGGCCGGCATGCTCGGCATCCTCGACACCCAGTTCGTGGTCCGGCGCGTGGCCCAGCTGGCCCGCTGGGCCCGGGACCGAGGCGGCAAGGCACCGGCGTCCGCCGCGGGCCCGCAGCCGTACGAGACCGCCCGGCGCCCCGCCACCGGCGGCCCCGCCCTCCAGCTGCGCAACCCCGTCTTCGCCACCGAGCGCGAACTCCTCAAGCTCGCCCTGCAACGCCCCGAGCTGGTCTCCCCGGCCTTCGACGCCTACGGGGTCGACGAGTTCACCGCGGCCCCCTACGCCGCCGTACGCCAGGCCATCATGGACGCGGGCGGCGCCGAGTACGGTCTGCGGGACGCGCAGGAATACCTGGTCCGGGTCCGGGAGGCGGCTCCCGACGACGCGGTGCGCGCCATGGTCACGGAACTGGCCGTGGAGGCGATCATGCGCCGCACGGTCGACGAGAACTACGCGGGCGAGCAGCTCGTGACCGTCCGCCGGCGGGCCGTGGAGCGGCGCGTCCAGGAGATCCAGATCACCGTCAGACGGCTGGAGGCGGGCGGCGACCCCGCCCTGCTGGCCACGGCGCGCAACGAACTGTGGGTCCTCCAGCAGTACGACCAGGCCCTCAAGACGCGCGGCGCCGCCGCCCTCTGACGCCCCGGCGGGCGCGACGGCCGGGCCGGTTTCCCGGCGCCGGTCACCAGCGGGTCACGAAGCGGACGCAAAAAGTCACCGCACGCCCCTCGTGGCGGGGATGTGTCGTACTCCACACTGGATCGGTGCCCGAGTCCTCGGAGCGCAGGCCGTCGACTCTCCGCTTCCGCAGTACCGCTGCCGCACACCCCTGGCAGCGATCATCCTGGAGGTCGCCTCCCGTGCAGACCCAGACCCGAAGCCAGACCGACAGCAGCTCCGGCACCGCCGCGGACGAGCCGGACGCGGACCGGGAGGTTCTCGTGGCCGTGCCTCCGCAGGGGCCTGGCGGCACGCACCCGGAGGCGATGCCCGGGGAAGCCGGGGAACTCGCGGACCTGGCCGACCCCACCGATCCGGTTGATCCCGTCGATCCCGTCGATGCCATGGAGCCCGCCGAGCCCGCCGATTCCGTCGAGCCTGTCGAGGCGCCGGTCGCCGCCCGCGCCGAGTCGGCGGGTCCCTCGGCCGATCTGTTCCGCCAGTACCTGCGCGAGATCGGCCGCATCCCGCTGCTCACCGCCGCCGAGGAGGTCGACCTCGCCCGCCGGGTCGAGGCCGGCCTGTTCGCCGAGGAGAAACTGTCCAACGCCCCCGACCTCGACAGCAGGCTGGCGGGCGACCTCGACCGGCTGGTGGTCCTCGGCCGGATGGCCAAACGCCGCCTCATCGAAGCCAACCTGCGGCTCGTGGTGTCCGTCGCCAAGCGGTACGTCGGCCGCGGCCTGACCATGCTCGACCTGGTCCAGGAGGGCAACCTCGGGCTGATCCGCGCGGTGGAGAAGTTCGACTACGCGCGCGGCTACAAGTTCTCCACCTACGCCACCTGGTGGATCCGCCAGGCCATGTCCCGCGCCCTGGCCGACCAGGCCCGCACCATCCGGGTCCCGGTCCACGTCGTGGAGCTGATCAACCGGGTCGTCCGCGTCCAGCGGCGCTTGCTCCAGGAGCGGGGCTACGAACCGACCGCCGACGAGGTCGCCGCCCACCTGGAGTTGCCGCCGGAACGCGTCGGGGAGGTGCTGCGCCTCGCCCAGGAACCGGTGTCGCTGCACGCCCCGGTCGGCGAGGAGGACGACGTGGCGCTCGGCGACCTCATCGAGGACGGCGACGCCGCCAGCCCGGTGGAGTCGGCGGCGTTCCTGCTGCTGCGTCAGCACCTGGAGACGGTCCTGTCCACGCTCGGGGAACGCGAACGCAAGGTCGTCCAGCTGCGCTACGGCCTCATGGACGGACGCCCCCGCACCCTGGAGGAGATCGGCCGCATCTTCGGCGTCACCCGCGAACGGATACGGCAGATCGAGTCCAAGACCCTGAACAAACTCAGGGACCACGCCTTCGCGGACCAGCTGCGCGGCTACCTGGACTGAAGCGGGGGCCACCGGCCACCGGCCGACGGCCCCCCGCCCCCAGGCCCTGTCGGACAGGCCCTAGTCCACCTCCGCCACGGCCTGCGCGAACTGCGCCTGGTACAGCCGGGCGTAGGCCCCGCCGGCCGCCAGCAGCTCCGTGTGCGCGCCCTGCTCGACGATGGACCCGTTCTCCATCACGAGGATCGTGTCCGCGTCCCGGATCGTCGACAGCCGGTGGGCGATCACGAACGAGGTCCGTCCGGCCGCCAGCTTGGCCATCGCCTTCTGGATCAGCACCTCCGTGCGGGTGTCCACGGAACTCGTCGCCTCGTCCAGCACCAGGATCACCGGGTCGGACAGGAACGCCCGCGCGATGGTGATCAGTTGCTTCTCACCGGCGCTGACGCCCGCGCCCTCGTCGTCGATCACCGTGTCGTACCCGTCGGGCAGGGTCCGTACGAACCGGTCGGCGTGCGCGGCCCGTGCCGCCTCCTCGATCTCGCCCCGGGTGACCTCCCGCGCGGCGCCGTACGCGATGTTCTCCGCGATGGTGCCGCCGAACAGCCAGGTGTCCTGGAGCACCATGCCGATACCCGACCGCAGTTCGTCCCGGGACATCCTCCGGATGTCCACGCCGTCCAGCGTGATCCGCCCGCCGGAGACGTCGTAGAACCGCATCAACAGGTTGACCAGCGTGGTCTTGCCCGCGCCGGTCGGGCCGACGATGGCGACCGTGTGCCCCGGCTCCACCGCGAGCGACAGGTCCTCGATCAGCGGCTTCTCCGGGTCGTACCGGAACGACACGTGCTCCAGACGCACC
This sequence comes from Streptomyces sp. NPDC051452, assembly GCF_044454765.1. Classification (NCBI taxonomy): domain Bacteria; kingdom Bacillati; phylum Actinomycetota; class Actinomycetes; order Kitasatosporales; family Streptomycetaceae; genus Streptomyces; species Streptomyces sp. NPDC051452. The sequence continues at coordinate 134,929 of NZ_JBITEB010000012.1, read as the reverse complement.
CGCCCGGTCAGCTCCTGCGGCCGCTCGCCCGGCACCGGATCCGCCTCCTGCTCCTCCGCGTCCAGGAGTTCGAAGATCCGCTCGGCCGAGGCGACACCCGACTGCACCAGGTTCGCCATCGACGCGACCTGCGTCAGCGGCATCGAGAACTGCCGCGAGTACTGGATGAACGCCTGTACGTCGCCGATGGACAGCGCGCCGGAGGCGACCCGGAGGCCACCGACGACCGCCACCAGCACGTAGTTGAGGTTCGAGACGAACATCATCAGCGGCTGCATCACACCGCTGTTGAACTGCGCCCGGAACCCCGCCTCGTACAGCGCGTCGTTCTGTTCGGCGAACTGCTTCGCCGACTCCTCCTGCCGGCCGAACACCTTCACCAGGGTGTGCCCGGTGTACATCTCCTCCACATGGGCGTTGAGCTTGCCGGTGGTGCGCCACTGCTGCACGAAGTGCGGCTGCGACCGCTTGCCGATCCGGGTCGCCACCACGAACGACAGCGGCACGGTGGCCAGGGCGACCAGCGCCAGGATCCAGGAGACCCAGAACATCATCACCAGCACGCCGACGATGGTCAGCACCGAGTTGATCAGCTGGCCCATCGACTGCTGGAGCGTCTGCCCGATGTTGTCGATGTCGTTGGTGGCCCGGGAGAGCACCTCGCCGCGCTGGCGCTTGTCGAAGTACGACAGCGGCAGCCGCGACAGCTTCGTCTGCACGGACTCCCGCAGCCGGTACATCGTCCGGTTCACGGCCCGGTTGGTCAGCCTGGTCGCGACGGCCATCAGCAGACCGGCGAGCAGGAAGGTGCCGAGCGCGAGCAGCAGCACATGCCCGACGGCGTCGAAGTCGATGCCCTTGCCGGGGGTGAAGTCGGTGCTCTGGAGCATGTCCGCGACCTGCCCCCGGCCGTGCTCGCGCATCGACCGCAGGACCTGTTCCTTGGTCGCCCCGGCCGGCATCTGCCGGCCGATGATGCCGGCGAAGACCAGGTCGGTGGCCTTGCCCAGGATCTTCGGGCCGACCACGCTCAGGCCTACGCTGACGACCACGCAGAACAGCAGGCCGTAGAGGGTGCCCCGTTCGGGCTTGAACCGGGCGACGAGCCGTTTGCCCGACCCCTTGAAGTCCATCGAGCGCTGGTCCGGGCCGCCCCCGGCCATCATGCGTCCCATGGGACCGGCCATCAGGCGGCCTCCGCTTCCGTCAGCTGGGAGAGCACGATCTCCCGGTAGGTCTCGTTGGACGCCATCAGCTCGTGGTGCCGGCCGGAGCCGACGACCCGGCCCTCGTCCAGCACGATGATCCGGTCGGCGTCCCGGATGGTCGCCACCCGCTGGGCGACGATGACGACGGTCGCCTCGGCGGTCTCCTCGGTCAGCGCGGCGCGCAGCGCGGCGTCCGTGGCGTAGTCGAGCGCGGAGAAGGAGTCGTCGAAGAGGTAGACCTCAGGGCGCTGCACCAGCGTGCGGGCGATGGCCAGACGCTGGCGCTGACCGCCCGACACATTCGTGCCGCCCTGGGCGATGGGCGCGTTCAGCCCACCCTCCAGCTTGCTCACGAAGTCCTTGGCCTGCGCCACTTCCAGCGCGTGCCACAACTCCTCGTCGGTGGCGTCCGGGTTGCCGTAGCGCAGGTTGGTGGCGACGGTGCCGGCGAACAGGTACGGCTTCTGCGGGACGAGCCCGACCGTGCGGGCCAGCAGCCGCGGCTCGACCTCCCGTACGTCCACGCCGTCGACCAGCACCTCGCCCTCGGTGGCGTCGAACAGCCGGGGGACGAGCCCGAGCAGCGTCGACTTGCCGCTGCCGGTGGAGCCGATCACGGCCGTCGTCTCGCCCGGCCGGGCCACCAGGTCGATGCTCTTGAGCACCGGCTCCTCGGCACCCGGATAGCGGAAGCCCCCGGCCCGGATCTCCAGCAGCCCGTGCCGGCGCAGCTCGGTGACCGGCGCCACCGGCGGCACCACGCTGGAGTCGGTCGCCAGCACCTCCTGTACGCGCTCGGCGCACACCTCCGCGCGCGGCACCATCATGAACATGAACGTGGCCATCATCACGGACATGACGATCTGCATCAGATAGGCGAGGAACGCCGTCAGATCGCCGATCGCCATGCCCCCGCTGTCGATGCGGTGGGCGCCGAACCACACCACCGCGATCGACGACACGTTCACCACCGTCATGACCATCGGGAACATCAGCGCGAGCATCCGGCCGGTGGCGAGCTGCATCTCGGTCAGCTCGCCGTTCGCCTTCCCGAACCGGCCCTGCTCGTACTCGTCGCGGACGAAGGCGCGGATCACCCGGTTGCCGGTGATCTGCTCGCGCAGCACCCGGTTCACCGTGTCGAGCCGGACCTGCATGGTCCGGAACAGCGGCCGCAGCCGGCGCACGATCAGCGTCACGCAGATGCCGAGCACCGGGACGACCGCGACGAGCACCCCGGACAACGGCACGTCCAGCCCGAGGGCGAGGACGATGCCGCCGACACACATGATGGGCGCCGACACCATGAGCGTGAACGTCATCAGGGCCAGCATCTGGACCTGCTGTACGTCGTTGGTCGTACGGGTGATGAGCGAGGGCGCCCCGAAGTGACCCACCTCGCGGGCGGAGAAGGACTGGACCCGGTCGAAGATGGCGCCGCGCACGTCCCGGCCGAGCGCCGAGGCGGTCCGGGCGCCGAAGTACACGGCGCCGATGTTGCACACCACCTGTACCAGCGAGATGCCGATCATCAGGGCACCGAAGGACAGGATGTAACCCGTGTCACCCTTCACGACACCCTTGTCGATGATGTCCGCGTTCAGGGTGGGCAGATAGAGGGTGGCGCAGGTCTGCAGCAGTTGCAGCAGCACCAGGAGAGCGATGGGTTTCTTGTAGGGCCTGAGATAGGTCCGCAGAAGTCGTATGAGCACGCTGGGTCTCTCGCGGTCGGCGGTCGGGGCGGGGTGTGCCCCTGGCCCCTATCGTGGAACACTCCACCCGCGTTACCCCAACCGATTAACCCGACGGCGGACACGCCTGCCGCCGTCCGGGCGGTCGCCCGCCCCCGGCGGCCTCGCCCGTCCTACGGCTGGAACGCTCCGGGATGGGTCTGCTCGCGCACCGCGGTGAACTGCTGCCGGACCGCCTGGCCCACCGCCAGTTCGTCGCCCGGCTCCAGCACCTGCGCCGCCGCGCCCTGCCAGGCCGGCGGGGTGCGCGGGTCGAGCGTGCCCTGCGACACCCCGAGCGCCCAGGCGGCCTGCCGGGCCGCGCCGATCGCCGCGTAGTCCGCGGGCTGCGGCACGACGACCTGCGCGCCGAACAGGGAGGGGGCCGCCGCCTGCACGGCCGGCAGCTCGGCGGCCGGGCCGAGCAGGAAGACCCGCCGCACGTCCACGCCCCGTCCGCGCAGCACGTCCAGCGCGTCGGCGAGCCCGCACAGCATGCCCTCGAACGCGGCCCGCGCCAGATGCTCCGGCTTCATCGACTCACGGCGCAGCCCCGCGAGCGTCCCGGCGGTGTGCGGCAGGTTCGGTGTCCGCTCGCCCTCCAGATAGGGCAGCAGCACCAGGCCGTGGGAGCCCGGGGTCGACTTCATCGCCAGCTCGGACAGCCCCTCCAGGTCCGCCAGCCCGAGCAGTTCGGCGGCGCCGCGCAGGGTCCGTACGGCGTTGAGGGTGGTGACGACGGGCAGGTGCATGCCGGTGGCGTCGGCGAGGGAGGTGATCATGCCGGACTGGTCGGCGAGTGCCTCGGGATGCACGGCCATCACGGACCCGGACGCCCCGAGCGAGACGACCGCGTCCCCGAGGCCGAGCCCGAGGCCGAAGGCGGCGGCCATGGTCTCCCCGGTCCCGGCGGAGATCAGCAGCCCCTCCGGCGTCGTACCGGCCGCGTCCGCCGGGCCGATCACCTCGGGCAGCATCGCGTGGTGCCCGAGGGCCAGCTCGACCAGGTCGGGCCGGTAGCCCCCGGTGGCGGGGGACCAGTACCCGGTGCCCGAGGCGCCGCCGCGGTCGGTGGTGCGCCGTAGGGGCCGGCCGAGCAACTGCCACACCAGCCAGTCGTGGGCCTGGAGCAGGACGGCCGTGCGCAGCGCGTTCTCGGGTTCGTTCTTGGCGAGCCAGCGCAGCTTGGTGACCGGCAGGGCGGCCTGCGGGGCGCAGCCGACCGCCTGCGCCCAGGCCTCCCGGCCGCCCAGCGCGTCGACCAGATCGGCCGCCGCGACCTGCGCCCGCTTGTCGCCGCCGACCAGCGCGGGGCGCACGGTGTTGCCCTGGGCGTCCAGCGGGATCAGCGCGTTCTGCTGGGCGGAGACGCCGATGGCCTGCACGCCCTCCAGCAGACCGCCGCCCGCTGCCTCGCCCAGGGAGAGCAGCCAGGCCTGCGGGTCCACGTCGCTGGGCCGGCCGCTCGCGCCGTCCGGCGCCTCGACCGGATGCGGGGCATACCCCTGCCTCAGCACGGCGCCCGTGTCCGTGTCGCAGACGACGATGCGAGTGAAATCAGGCGAGCTGTCCAACCCGGCGACTATCCCCATACCGAGGATTTTGCCGTACCGCCGGACCTGCTCCGGCCCCGGGCGCCTCCCGTGCCGGGCGGGGGCCCGGCGCGGGAGGCGGCGCCGGGGGTGCGCTAGGTGTTGCTCGTGCCCCAGTCGTCCTCCGCGCTGCCGTTGACATTGCGGTCGCGCAGCGAGCGGACCCGCTGGGCGACGGAGGCCGGGACGCGGTCGCCGACCTTGTCGCTGACCGTGTGGAAGGCCTTGCCGGCGTAGACGCGGCCCTGCTGTGCCGCGGTCTCCGCGGTGTTGCGGACCGCGGGGTTCTGCGAGATCTGCCGAGCGGTCTTCTTCAGCTGCTCGTAGCGCTCGCGTCCGGCCTTCGTGCCGAGTACGTAACCGAGGGCCAGTCCGGCGACGAACGTGAGCCGGTAGCGCATGGCTGCCACCCTTCCCTTGCCTAGGTCTCTGGTGCGGCGTCGGCGCCGGGGGATACCGATTGGCGGAGCACCCCCCTGCTTGCGCTAATGTATGTGTCGCAGCGAGCGCCCGCCCCCTGGCGAATACCCAGGTAGGCACGTTCGATGCAATCGAGGCGATCCTCCGTAGCTCAATTGGCAGAGCAGCCGGCTGTTAACCGGCAGGTTACTGGTTCGAGTCCAGTCGGGGGAGCTTCGGTCCTCCGTAGCTCAATTGGCAGAGCAGCCGGCTGTTAACCGGCAGGTTACTGGTTCGAGTCCAGTCGGGGGAGCACGCTGAACGAGGACCCCTCCGGGGTCCTTTTTCATGTCCGCGGGAACCGCCGCGCCTGCGCGGATGTCCTCAAGGTCGTGAGCAGCGCGGAAGCCGACCATCCGAAGCAGGAGATCGTATGAGCGGCTATGCTGCGGCAGACGGCGCGCACACATGTACGCGACACGCCGCTATGGGGCGGTAGCTCAGCCGGTTAGAGCAGCGGACTCATAATCCGTCGGCCGTGGGTTCGAGTCCCACCCGCCCCACCACACCACTTCCGTGCAGGAACGTTTTCATCTGCGAAACATCCCCGGCCCCCTCCCGACGGAGGGGGTTTTTCCGTGTGCGGTGGGGGCGCGGGTGTCGTCGGCCGTGGGCTGTTATCGGGTCGTCGCGCAGGGTGGCGACCTGTCAGGCGTGGGCCATACCCTGGACACCGGGCGGCGGAGCCCGTACTGCCCCGCTTCGAGGAGGAGTTGAGGGGAGCGGGCCGAGACGGGGGGACGCTTGTACGGCGGAGGACACGGCGGTCGTGCGCCAGGACTCGAGCGTGAGCTGGTCGATCAGATGTGCGCGGTGACGGGACTCGACGCACCGGAGGGGCGCGATCTCTTGATCAGTATGCTGGCAAGCCGCTTACCCGAGCTGGGCAACATCCGGCGGCACGGCCGGACGCGGCTCGAGATGCTGGAGATCGTCCGCGCGTGCCTGCAGGAGCCCCACGGGCTGCCCGAGCTGGTCGCCACCCTGCACGACTACGCACCCAACTCCACCCCCGTGCTCAGGATCCGGGACCTCGTCGTCACCACCCCGGTGCTGGCCGTCCTGTCCGAGGCCGAGTTACGGGCCCTGCACTCACTGCTGGCCCGCGTCGGCCACCTCGACGCCCGCGGAATGCTGTACGCGGCGGCCGGCGACCTGCCTCTTCCGGAGCGGGGCGTGTCCACCCTCCGGGAAGCCGTCGACTTCCTCGCCGGAGCCAACGCCCGCGCCGACGGCCTGCTCCCCGTGATGGCACTGGTGGAGCACGTCCTCGCGGCACTGCGGGAGACGGACGCCCATCGGCCCGTCGCCGACGGCCTGCGCGAATGGAACGACAGCCGGGCGGCGGTGCTCGGCCTGGGCGCGCAGCTCGACTCGCTGCGCGCGGAGATCACCCGGGGCCCGGCGGTACCGGCTCCCGCCTGCCTCGTTGTCCAGCTCAGCAGACACGGGATGAGCCCGGACCGGTACGTGCTCTCCCACTGGAACCAGATACGGCCGGGCCCCTGGCGGCCAGAGCGCGGGGAGGACCAGATCGTGGCCCTGGGCGACGTGGAGGCCACCGTGGAGCGGCTGGTCATCCGCGCCGAGCAGGAGTGGGCCGGCCGCCCCGGCAGGCCGGTGCTGGAGTTCGTGCTGCCCCTGCACCTGCTGAACCACCCCATGGAATGGCTGCCGATGGCCTCGCACTCCTCCTCCGCGACCGCGCTGTGCCTGAGCTACCCCGTCGTCCTGCGCAGCCTGGAGCGCATGCGCGCCCGGGAGTTCCACCGGCGGTGGCACAACCGCTGGCAGCGGATGACGCAGGACGCGGGCATCGTCTGCCACTGGGACACCACGGGCCGGCGCGGCCACGACCCCGTCCAGTGGACCAGCAGACTCACCGCCGACGAGCGGCTGGTCTCCGTCGCGCTCAACGCGCCGCCGCTGCCGGGTCCCGGCGGCAGCCAGGCCTCGCTGGAGGCCGCCCTGCGCGCCGGGGTGCCCCTCGCGGTCTGGGACCGCCGGCCGGAGCCGCCGGGGGAGTTCCGCAGACGGGTCAAGAAGCTCATCAAGGGCAAAGCGATCGAGTTGCCGCAGCGGCTCCAGCAGCTGCGCAACGAGGCGGCCACCGCCGCCGCGTCGCAACGGGACGCGCACGCGGGACGCCATCTCGCGGTGCTCTTCGACGACCCGAACCGCATCGTCGACTGGTCCGCCGCCCCCGGCGCGGATCCCGAAGGCGCGCGGGGTGGACACGACGACGAGGGGGATTCATGACCGGTGGTGTCCAGCACCCGGCCCACAGCAACGGCAACGGAGGTTCCGTCAGCAGCCGCAGCTGGTGGATCTACCGGGGCACCGGGCAGCCGTTGACCGACATCCGCCTCGCCGACGTCCTGCCGCCGCCGCCCGCCTGGCGGAACTTCGACGGCGGCCCCGTCCTGCCGCCCGTGCCCGCGGAGAGCGCCGAGACCGACCGCCGGCTCGGCGCCGTGGGCCGCGCCACCCCCCGGCAGAACCCGCACGACATCGACATGATCAACACGGCTCTGCTGCTGCGCCGTCCGCTGCTCGTCACGGGCCGGCCCGGCATCGGCAAGTCGACGCTCGCCTACCTGGTCGCGCGCGAACTGGGCCTCGGCCGCGTCCTGCACTGGGGCATCACCTCCCGCAGCACCCTGCGTTCCGGTCTGTACGAGTACGACGCCATCGGCCGGGCCCAGGCCTCCCTCGGACGCGGCCCGGGCGGGCCCCCCGTACCGACCGGGACACCGGGGGCGCCGGGGAGGGAGGGGACGCGGGGCGAGCGGGGGACGGCCGGGGCACCGGACGGGGGATCCGGGGCGGACGCGGAACAGGGCACCGGTGGCGTCCCGCGGATCGGGGACTTCGTGCGGCTGGGCCCGCTGGGCACCGCGCTCCTGCCCCACGAGCTGCCCCGCGCCCTGCTCATCGACGAGCTGGACAAGAGCGACATCGACCTGCCCAGCGACCTGCTGCACGTACTGGAGAACGGCTCGTACGACATCCCGGAACTGGTCCGCGCCCGTCGTCGGGAGCGGCACGCGGAGGTCTTCACCGACGACCCGGACAGCACCGTGACGGTGACCGACGGCCGGGTGCGCTGTCGGGCCTTCCCCTTCGTCGTCATCACCAGCAACGGGGAACGCCAGTTCCCGCCCGCCTTCCTGCGCCGCTGCGTCCGGCTGGACGTCTCACCGCCGCGCGAGGACCAGCTCGCGGCCATGATCGCGGCCCACTTCCGGGACCAGGACGGCCGGCACGACGCCCTGATCCGCGCCTTCGTGGAGCGCAGCCGGGAGAACGGGGGACTGGCCACGGACCAGTTGCTGAACGCCGTCTTCCTGCGGACGGCCGGCGTCCGTGACGAGGACGGGGCCTGGGGCGAGCTGCTCGACGCTCTGTGGCGCGAGCTGTCGGGGGCGCCCTGATGGGTGAGGACCCGCGTCCGTACCCCGAGGCCTTCGAGCTGGCGGAGGCGTTGTGGCTGCACGCCTACCAGACGCTGGCGGCACGGCTGCCGTCCTCGGACCGTCCGCCCCAACCCCGGCCGCCGACCCTGTCCGGGCTCTCCGGGCTGCCCGAGACACCCGGGACATTCGGGAGGCCCGGGGAGGAGGGGTCACCCGGGGCGCCCGAAACGCCCGGGCGCCCCCGTGACCCGGCGGCGGGCGACCCGGCGGACGCGACGGATGTGCCGGACGCGGGGGACGAAGCGGACCTCGTCGGCGCGGCCGGCGCGCCGGGCGACGCGGGCGGCGGTGAGTGGCCGGCGCCGCCGGGCGGCGACCCGGGCCGGCTGCCGTGGCTGCTGCTGCCCGCCGGACCGCCGCTGCCCGGGGCCGTGCCGCCCGACCGGCAGGTTCCGGTCGCCCACGCCAAGGCCGGGACCGCCCCACCGGCACCGGATCTGCGGGACGCGCCGGAGATCGGCCGGCGGCTGCGCCCCCTGAAGCAGGTCGTGCCCTCGGCGACCGAGATCGAGCTGGACGAGGTGGCCACCGCCGAGCACGCCGCCGAGGACGGGTTGTGGCTGCCGTACACCCGGTCGGCGGACGAGCGCCGGTTCGAGCTGGTGCTCGTGGTGGACGACCACGCCACCCTGGTGATCTGGCAGCAGACGATCACCGAGTTCACCGCCGTGGCCGAGCAGCTCGGCGCCTTCCGTGACGTGCGGACGCGTCGGCTGGGGCTGCGCGAGGGACCCGGCGGCGACGAGGCGGTACTGCTCGGCCCGGACGCGGACGACGACCGCGCCGGTGACCCCGCCGAGCTGATCGACCGGACGGGCCGCCGGATCGTCCTCGTACTGACCGACGGTCTCGGGCCCTTGTGGCGGACCGGGGCCGGACGGAAGGCGCTGGAACTCTGGTCGGCGGCCGGGCCCGTGGCCGTGGTGCATCTGCTGTCCCAGCGGGACTGGCACCGCACCGAGCTGGTGCCCCGGCAGGTGCGGCTGCGCAGCCCGCGCGCGGGGGCCCCCAACACCGAACTGTCGGTGGACTTCCCGGCCGAGTGGCGCGACCCCTTCGACCCGACCCCCGACACCTGGTCGGCGGCCGTCCCCGTGCTGGAGCTGGACGCCGACTGGCTGGGCCGGTGGGCCGCGCTGGTGGCCGGTGAGGCACCCGGGTGGGTCGACGCCTGCGCGCTGTTGCTGGGCGTCGCCGACCGGCCCGCACCCGAGGACGGCGAGCCGCTGCCCGCACCGCCGGCGCCCTCGGTGCGCGAGCGCATCCGGCGCTTCCGGAGCCACGCCACCCCCACCGCCTTCCGGCTGGCCACCCATCTGGCCGCCGCGGTCCTCGAACCCCGCCTGGTGCGCGACGTGCGGCGCAAGCTGGTGCCGGAGGCCCAGCCGGTACATCTGGCCGAGCTCTTCCTGAGCGGTCTGCTCGAACAGACCCCGCCCGACGCGCCGGGCGACGACGAACTCCACATCCCACTGGACTTCGTCGACGGCGCGCGCGAGGAGTTGCTGTCCGCCGCGATGCGCGCGGACACCGCGCGGGTGGTCAGTTCGGTGTCCGACTTCTACGGCGACCGGTCCGAGGCCGCCCGGCGGTTGCACGGTGCCCTGCTCGCCCCGGAGGAGGTGCCCGTGCCGGCGGTGACGGCGCAGAGCCTGCCGTTCGTGCGCGTGGAACTGGCCGTGCTGCGCGCCCTCTCGGGGCCCTACCTGCTGCGCGCCCGACGGGTCAGCGCGGCCCTGGAAGGGGCGGCGCCGGGAGCGTCGATCACACCGAACGCGGAGCGAATGGTCCACGATGTCAGCGATGCCAGTGATGCCAGAGATGTCAGCGATGCCAGTAATGCACACATAAATTCCGACACGGATGGCCTGATCATGACCGACACCACCGCCAATCAGCACCAGCGGGAAGACGGGGGCACCGCGAACAGCACCCCGCACAGGGGGATTCCGGGCCCGTCGGCACATCAGGCCGAGCACACGCAGGAGTCCGGGCCGACGCAACAGTCCCAGCCGACGCGACAGTCACAGCAGTCGCAGTCGCAGTCGCAGTCGCAGTCGCAGTCGCCGCGTGCCGCCGTGCCCGCGGTCTGGGGCAACGTGCCGCCCAACAACCCCAATTTCGTCGGGCGCGAGGATCTGCTCGCGCAGGTGCGCGAACAGCTGGTGACCGGTGACACCTCGGCCGTGCTGCCGCACGCCCTGCACGGCATGGGCGGTGTCGGAAAGTCGCAGATCGCCATCGAGTACGTCTACCGGTACGCCTCCGACTACGACGTCGTCTGGTGGATCCCGTCCGAGCAGCCGACGATGATCCTCACCGCGCTCACCGAACTCGCCCACCGGCTCGGCCTGAACGTGAGCAGCGAGGCCAACCGGGCGGTCCCCGCGGTCCGCGAGGCGCTGCGCCGGGGCCAGCCCTACAACCGCTGGCTGCTGGTGTTCGACAACGCCGAGAACGTCGAGGCCGTTCGCCCCTACTTCCCGACCGGCGGCACCGGGAAGATCCTCATCACCTCCCGGAACCAGGAGTGGGACCGGGTGGCCAGGACGCTGTCCGTCGACATCTTCACCCGTGAGGAGAGCAAGGCGCTGCTGCGCCGCCGGGCCCGCGACCTGAGCGACTTCGACGCCGACCGGCTCGCCGAGGCCCTCGGCGACCTGCCGCTCGCCATCGAGCAGGCGGCGGCCTGGCAGGCGGTCACGGGGATGTCCGTGCCCGAGTACCTGCGGCTGATCAACGAGAAGATCGCCGAGCTGATGCTCGAACTCGTCCCCTCCCCGGACTACCCCATGTCGGTGGCCGCGGCCTGGGACGTCTCACTGCGCCAGCTGGAGCAGCGCAACCCCGCCGCGCTCCAACTCCTCCAGGTCTGCTCCTTCTTCGCGCCCGAGCCGATCTCCCGCAGCCTGTTCAACAACTCGCGGAGCACCACCATCGCCCCCGAGCTGGACGACGCCCTGCGCCACCCGATCAAACTCGGCCGGGCCATCCGGGAGATCGGCGTCTACGCCCTGGCCCGCATCGAGCACCGGCACGACACGGTCCAGCTGCACCGTCTGGTCCAGGCGGTGCTGGTCAACCGCATGTCCCCGCAGCAGCAGGCGGACATGCGGCACGGTGCGCACCTGCTCCTGGCCGACGCCAACCCCAACAGCCCCGGCTCGCGCGAACTCTGGCCGCGCTACCAGGCCCTGCTGCCGCACGTGGTCGTCTCACGGGCCGTCGAGTGCGACTCGCCCTGGGTGCGCGGCCTGGTGCGCGGCATCGTGGAGTTCCTCTACATCTGGGGCGACCACGACGGCGCGGCGTCGATGGCCCGCGAGGCGGTGGAGATCTGGACCGAGAAGTTCGGCGCCGAGGACCAGCAGACGCTGGAGATGGCGAAGTGGCTCGCCTTCATCCTGCGCATGCTGGGCGAGTACCGGGAAGCCGCCGAGATGATGCAGCGCACCGCCGACACCTACGTCCGGATCGCGGGCGAGGACGACGAGGGCACCCTCGACGCCCTCATCCAGCTGTGCAGCGGACTGCGGCTGCGGGCCGAGATGACGCGGGGGCTGGAGATCAACCGCTCGGTCTACGAACGCTCGCTGAGGGCCTTCGGCGAGGACGACCCGGCCACCCTGCGCGCCGCCCACAGCCTGGGCGTCGGCCTGCGGCTGATGGGCCTGTACCAGGAGGCGCGCGAACTCGACACGGAGACGGCGCGGCTGCGCGCCCTCACGCTCGGCGAGAACCACCTCGACACCCTGAACACCCTCAGCGGACTGTCCATCGACATGCGGGAGACCGGCGACTACCTGGGATCCGTCGCCCACCAGGAGGACGTGTACGCCCGCTATGTCGACCACTACGGCGAGGACAACCCCGCCAGCGTCGGCTGTGCCCGGGTGCTGGCGGTGTGCCGCCGGCGGGCGGGCGACCACGACGGGGCGCTGCGGCTCGGCGAGATGGCGCTGTCGAAGTTCGAGAGCCGCTACGGCTCCGCTCACCCGGACGCCGTCGCCTGCGCGGCCAACCTCGTCGTCGACCTGCGCCAGGACGGTCAGCTGAGGCGCTCCAGGGAGCTGGGCGAGGCGACCGTCGAGCGTTACGCGGCGAAACTCGGCGACTCCCACCCCTACACCTTGTCGGCCCGCACCAACGTGGCGATCACCCTGCGCCACCTCGGAGACGTCGACGCCGCCGGGCAGCACCTCGACGTGGCGTTGCCCGGTCTGCGCGAGTCACTGGGCGACGAGCACATCCTCACCCTGACCACCGTCATCGGCATGGCCAACCAGCACAGTGCAGGCGAGCGGCACGCGCAGGCCCTGGAGCTGGACCAGCAGGCCCTGGACGCCCTGACCCGGCTGTACGGCGAGGACCACCCGACCACGCTGGCCTGCGCCAACAACGTCGTCCTGGACCTGCGCGCGCTCGGCCGCGCGGACGAGGCCACGGTCCTGCACACCGAGACCCTGACGCGCTTTCGTCGCACGCTCGGCGAGGGCCACCCCGCGACCGTCGCCGCCGCCAGCAGCCAGCGGGCGGACGTCGACATCGCCCCGGTGCCCTTCTAACCGTCCCGGCGGCACGGGGCACGAGCCGGTCGGGCCGCGGGTCCGACCGGCTCTCCGCCGAAGCCGGAGCCCAAGCCCGGGGGTGGCGCCCCGGGACCGGAGTCAGGGTTGTGGTGCCGGCGTGGCGTCGGCTGTGGCCGCCGTACCGGATCCGGCCCGGTGTCCGTCGTCCGCTCGCGGTTGGCGCGGCCGTCGCGGTCGTCGTGGTCGTCCGGGCGGGCGTCCCGGCGGCACGGGGCACGAGCCGGTCGGGCCGCGGGTCCGACCGGCTCACCGCCGAAGCCGGAGCCCAAGCCCGGGGGTGGGGGCCCCGGGGCCGGAGTCAGGGCTGTGGTGCCGGTGTGGCGTCGGCCGTGGGGGACTGGCCCGGATCCGGCCCGGTGTCCGTCGTCCGCTCGCGGTTGGCGCGGTCGTCGTGGTCGTCCGGGCGGGCGGCCCGGCGGCGCAGCGGCCCGAGCAGCGGCCCGGTGGCCGCCGTGGTGAGCAGCGCCATCACGACCAGCAGCGCGTAGAGCCGGGGACCGATCACCCCGGCCTGCAACCCGACGTTCAGGACGATGAGTTCGGTCAGGCCCCGGGTGTTGAGCAGCACGCCGATCACCAGCGCGTCCCGCCAGGGCAGCCGGGCGGCGCGGGCCGACAGGGACCCGGCGGTCACCTTGCCCACGATCGCGGCGGCGCATATCACCACGAGCAGCAGCAGGTCGGACCGGTGCAGCCCGCCGAGCTTCACGGCCATCCCGGAGACCGTGAAGAACACCGGCAGCAGCAGGCCGCCCGTCTCCTGGAGCGGACGCAGTAACCGGCTGTCCGCCACCCCGTCCGGCAGCCGGGGCATGATGATCCCGGCCAGCAGCGCGCCGAAGATCACATGGAGCCCGAGCGCGCTGGTGGCCCAGGCCGACCCCAGTGCCACCGCGACGGCGACGGGCGCGTGATGGGCCAGCAGGGCGCCGGGCCTGCGCATCCACCGCACCAGCAGCGGCCGTACGACGAAGACCATCACCAGGATGTGGACCGCCAGCAGCGCCACGCGGACCGTCCAGGTCCGCGCCGAGCCCTGCCCGCCACCCATCAGCACCACGGCCAGCACCGGCCAGCTCAGCGCGTCGATGATGCCCGCTGAGGCCATCGCGATCGCCCCCGGCCTGCCGCCGGCCAGCCCCTGGTCCCGGATGATGCCGGCCAGCACCGGGACCGCGGTGATGGACAGGGCGACCGCGATATACAGGGTGAAGGTGGCGTCGACGGGATGACCGCCGTTGGCGGAGGCGAATCCTCCGGGAAAGAGCAGGACGGCTCCGGCGCCCAGTGTCATGGGAATGGCGAACCCACCGAGGGAGACGGCGGCCACCGCGCCCCGGCCGCGTAACAGGCGCAGGTCCAGTTCATAGCCGACGGCGAAGAGAAAGAGCACCAGCGCCACTTGTGCCAGGGCGGAGAGAATAGGCTGGATCTGCTCCGGGAAGAGGGTTTCGTAAATTCGTCCCGGCGCCAGGCCCAGCAGGCTGGGCCCGAGCGCGATGCCCGCGAACAACTCCCCGACGACCGGCGGCTGACCGAGCCTGCGGGCCACCGAGCCCAGGGCGTAGGAGACCGCGATCACCACTGTGAGGGCGGCGGCGACATGGGTGACGATGGAGTCGGTGCCCACCGGCATCCCCCTTCCGGCATGTGCCGCACGCTGTGGCACGGTCGGTACGGAGTGTAGCCGTTCCAGGGCGAACAGCCCTATTGTTGAGTGCACTTGGTATATGCCGTCAGGGGTGGGGGTATTGCGGTGGCGACGGTGATATTCGTACACGGCACCGGAGTGCGGGAGCCGGGTTTCAGCGAAACTCTGGAACTCGTACGGGAGGGCTTACGGTCGTTACGGCCGGAATTCCGCATATCTTCCTGCTATTGGGGGGGAAGCGCGGGATCGGCGCTGCATTCGAACGGTGCCTCCGTGCCGGGATACGCGACCGGGCGCGGCGTCCCGGAAGCGGGCGTTCCAGGACCCGTGGAGGACGACGGCCCGGACGCGGACGTGGAGTTCTGGGGGCTTCTCTACCTGGACCCGCTGCTCGAGATGCGGTTGCTCACCGCCGAGCCCGCCGTGCGGGCCGAGTTGGCGCCGGGCGCGCGGCCGCCGGGCGAGGCACTGTCCTCGGCGACCCTGTCCCTCGCCGGAGACGCCCGGCTGGGTCCGGTGCTGCGGGCGGCCGGGATCGAGGAGGACTTCGCCGCCGCCGTGGCCGCCGTACTCACCGCGCCCGACTGCCGTGCCTTCCTGCGCACCCCCGCCACCGACGGCGAGGCGGCGGTGGCCGCCCGGGCGTTCGTCGCCGAGTCGGTCCGCAGGCGCACCACCCGGCACGGATCCGCCCCGGTCCTCGACGGCACCGCCCGGGACGAGGCGGTCGCCGCGATCGGCGCACTGCTCCCCGGGGCCGACGGGACGGGCGCCCATCGCGGCCCGGTGACCCGCCGGGTCGGCCGGCTGGCCGGCCGGCTGGCACTCGCCCTGGCCTCCGCGCAGGCGGTGAAACGGCGTTCGGCCCTCACCGACGCCGCCCATCCGGCCGCCGGTGACGTACTGCTCTATCTGTCCCGGGGCGCCGCGATCCGCGAGGCCGTCGCGGCCGCGGTGCGCGCGGCGCGACCGCCGGTCGTCCTGCTCGCGCACAGCCTCGGCGGGATCGCCGCGCTGGACCTGCTGGTGCTGCGACCGCTCCCGCAGGTCGCGCTGCTGGTGACCGTCGGCTCCCAGGCGCCGTTCCTGTACGAGCTGGGCGCCCTGCCCAGTCTGGAACACGGCAGCCCGCTGCCCGCGCACGTACCGCGCTGGCTGAACGTCTACGACCGGCGGGACCTGCTCGGCTACGTCGGCGCCGGTGTCTTCCCGGGCCGGGTCCGGGACGTCGCCGTCGACAGCCGGCAGCCCTTCCCCCTCTCCCACAGCGCCTACTGGAGCAATCCGGAGCTGTACCGCCTCCTCGCGAGGGAGCTGCCGTGACCGCCGCCGCCCGCCCGGACCGTACGCACGCCGTCGTCGTCGGTGTGGAACGGCATGCCGCCGGACCGTCCTGGGACCTGCCGGGCCCCGCGGCCGACGCCCGCCGTTTCACCGCCTGGCTGCGCGGGCGCGGGGTGCCCGCGGCCCACATCCACCTGCTGCTCGCCGCCCTGCCCGGGGCCGGCGGACCGGACACCGACGTCGCGGCGGGCGGCGCCGACCGGGAAGCGGTGCAGCGGGTGCTGACCCGCCGGCTGCCCACGCTGGAAGGCGACCTGCTCTGGGTGATCTGGGGCGGCCACGGCGTCACCGACCCCCAGGGCCACCGCAGGCTCTTCTACGCCGATGCCGCCGCCGACGACAAGCGGAACCTGGACCTGGACGCCTGGCTGACCGCGTTCACCACCGATCTGCTGCCCGGTTTCCGGCGCCAGATCTGGTTGGTCGACTCCTGTCAGACCTTTGTCGAGGATCTCGGCTTCGCCCGGTCGCTGCCCGCCGAACTCCCGCCGGGCGGGCATCGGTTGCCGGACCGGGAACAGTTCGTGCTGCTGGCCTCCGGACCCGGCCGGCGGGCGGTCAACGACCCCGCCCGGCAGACCGGCGCGTTCTCCCGGGCCACGCTCGCCGCCCTGGAGGCGTCCGATGGACCGTGGCCGCCGGACATGAGCGCGCTCGCGCGGACCGTCATCGACAACTTCGCCGACGGGGAGCAGCGCCCCACCTCGCTCTGGTACCGGTCCTGGGCCAGCGACGTGCGCCACCTCACCTTCCCCGCGGCCCGCCGCCGGGAGGAACCGGTACCCGACGCGGCGCTGGGCGAACTGGTCGACCTGCTGGCGGGATGGCCCGGCATGAACGACCGCGACCAGCGCCAGCTGGTGCTCGGCATGCTGCCCGCCGACCTGTCCGGCGCCATCCCCCGGCTGGGGGCGCCGCGCCCCGACATCATCAGCATCGTCCGCACCTGCCGCCGGCATCCGGGCGGCCTGGCCGCACTGGTGGAGGCGGTCGCCCTGGTCGAGCCGGGCTCCCTGGAACAGCGCGCGCTGAAGGAGTGGGCGGCCCGCTGGCTGGCGCCGGAACAGGGCGCCTGACCGGCTGATCACGGTCTTCCCGAACACTTCCGGCATGCGTCATCATGAAGTCATCGGGAGGTAGGGCGTTCTCAGGGGGATGTCGTATGCACACGTCCGCGGAGTTCATGGGGTCAGAACTGGCCGACCTCAGCGATGTCCCGCTTTCCGCCCTCCGGTCGCAGAGCCCGGATGTCTACGCGCGCTCACTGAACCGGCTGCTGCGTCAGGTCGAGCGGCCGCGCATCAACTTCAGCGGCAGCGGTGGTGACGGATCGCCGACCGTGCGCGCGGACTGAGGTCGCCGGGGGAGGAGACCTGTGCAGACCGACGGACGTTCCGAGCCCGCCCGAGCCTCGCACCATCTCATCCCCGGGGCGTACTTCGACGATCTGGCCGCGGGCCGGGGCGGCCCCGAGACGATCCGCTTCCTGCGGTCCACCGAGTACAGCAGACGGCTGTTGCTGCTGCGGGCCCTGCTCGACGCCATCGCCGCGACCCCCGGCGCGCTGGGCCCGCTGCCCTCGGTGGACAGCGTCTGGGACACCCTGACGGCGGCCCAGGAGCACGCGCCGCGCGCGTTCCGGGAACTGCTGCTGCATCCGCCGATCGGCGTCTGGCTCGGGCACGGCCTCAGGCGGCTGACCCACACGGCCTGGGGTGAGGGGCCCCTGTGGACCGACCTCGGCCATGTGCACGCGGTGTGCTCCGTCGCCGCCCTGCGGGCCGGGCTGCCGCTGCGCACCACCGTGCCGTTGCGCGACGGCGCGGTGATGTTCCCGGCCCTCGGGCTGGCCCGCCTGCCGGGGCGCCCGCGCTGGGGAACGGCGGAGGTGCTGGTCGAACCGGACCGGCTGCGGGTCGACCCGTACGGCGCCTGCGTGGGCCCGCCCCGGATGGCCGACGCCGACGCCCCGGGCTGGCGGGGACTGCGCCGGCTGCGGGCGCGGGTGACCGGGCGGCCGGTGGAGGTGTGGCTCGACGACATCGACCCGTACCGGGACCTGAGCGAACCGCTGCCCCCGGAGCGCCTCGACAAGGACGAGGTCGCTCGCTGGCAGGAGCGGTTCGAGGGCGCGCTGGGCCTGCTCGCCGCCATCGATCCGGACATGGCCGCCGCCGTCGCCGGGGGACTGCGCACCCTGACCGCCGTCCGGCCCACGTCGGACCGGGTGGTGCACAGCGCCTCCGCCGGCGACGCCTTCGGTGCCGTACTGGCGTCGCTGCCGCCGGATCCGGCCACCCTGGCGGTGACGGTGGTCCACGAGTTCCAGCACACCAAACTGGGCGCGCTGCTGCATCTGCTGACCCTGGAACAGGACGCCGGAACCGCGCGGCACTACGCCCCCTGGCGCGACGATCCCCGCCCGCTGGGCGGCCTGCTCCAGGGCGCGTACGCCTTCCTGGGCATCACCGAATTCTGGTCCCGCTATCTGGACGCGGCGCCCCGGTCCGAACGCCCGCCCGCCCAGTTCGAGTTCGCCTTACGCAGGCGGCAGACCGAGGACGCCCTGCGCGTCCTGCGCGCCGACCCCGGCCTGACCGGGCACGGACGCCGCTTTCTGCGGGGCATGGCCGCGCGGCTGTCCGCGTGGGCCGCCGACCGGCGCGTCCGGCCGGACATCGACGCCCTCGCCGAGTTCGCCGCCACCGATCACCGCACCGGCTGGCGGATCCGGCACCTGAGTCCCGCCCCGGACGACGTCCGCGCCCTGGCCCGGGCCTTCGCCGCCGGTGCCGCGGCCGACTGTCCGATCGCCGGGTCCCTCGTCGTCCCGGACCTCGCCGCCTCCTGGTCCCATGCCCGTACCTGCGCGATCCGGCGCGCGCTCGCCGGGCCCCGACCGCCCACCCCCGATCCGACCGCCCCCGGACTGTCCGCCGCCGACCGGGCTCTCGTCGCCCGCGATCCCGCCGCCCCGGACGCCTACGCCCGCCTTCTGGCCGACGAGCCGGAAGCACCCGAGGCCTGGACGGGCCTCGTCCTCGCCCTCGTCGCGGCCGACCCGGCCGCCGCCCCGCTGCTCGACCGCCCCGAGCTTCCCCGGGCGGTCCATCGCGAGCTGCGCGCCGCCGGCACGGCGGCCGACCCACGGCACGTGGCCCGCTGGCTCGCCGCGGGCGCGGCCGGCGGCAACCGTGGCCGCTGAAGCGGGTGCCCTCCCGACCGCCCCACCATGACTTTGACCGTTCAACGACCCTCATATCAGGCCCGTTTGGGACACACCCGTCGCAACGGAGCGACGGGGAAGGCCGGTTGGCACGGACTGTCATCGATCTTTCACAGGGTTGGGGCCTGCGGGCGTCGAACACCCGTGGCTTTCCCGATAAGGTCGAGAGAGACCGGACATGGCCCCCGGGCGTCGCGGACGTGACGCAGGACGACAGGACCGCGTACCCGGAGGACACTGTGCCCGCCGCCCTCCCTGCCTTATCCGGCAGGCCCGCGCACCTCGGTCGTGCCCGGGCCGTCGCGGCCGCCGGCGACCCGGCCGGCGCGTGGTCCGTGCCCATCTCCACCTTTGCCGACGCCGGTCGGGGCCACACCCCGTCATCGGCCCGCCCGGCCGCCGGGGACGGCGCGGCCCCGCATGGCTCCCGTTCCCCCACCTGTCATGCCCGCATCCACAACGGGGTCGCCGCGGCAGCCGGTGACCCCGTCCCGCCCGGTCGTGACACCCGGCGCCGACCGGTGCGCGAGCCGGACACCCTGGAGAGGACTCGATGACCCATCTGATACTGGCCGCCACTGCCGCGGTGGCCCTGGCGGCCGCGGTGACCGCCTGGCGCTTCCGCCGCGCGTACCGACGCGAGCGCAGCCGCGCCGACCAGGTGCGGAGCCGGGCGGAGCAGCTCGCCCAGCAGCTGGGCGCCGTGGAATACGTCCTCGCACAACTCACGGCCAACGTACCGGCGTTGGCGGACGCCCGGCCCGGGGAGCAGCGCGCCGTCGAGCCCACCCTGCCCCCGCCGCTGAGCCGCACCGCCCTCGCCGACCGGCTCCGCGACCTCACCGGCCAGGTGACCGCCACGGTGACCCGGGTGCGGGAGAGCGCACAGGACACGGCCGACCGGCACATCGCCGGGATCCGGTCCGACGCCGACCGGCGGATCGCCGACGCGCGCCGCGAGGCGCAGGAGGCCACCCGGGCGGCCGTGCGCGGTTTCGCGTCCAGCGTGGTGGCCCGAGCGTCCCGGCTGAGCCGGGAGATCAGCCAGGGAGTGCGCTCCCACCAGGACGACGAGGCCTACGCGACCCTCGTGCACATCGACCACATCGCCCAGCAGATGCTGCTCACCGCGCAGGGCTACGCGGTGCTGGCCGGCGACAAGCTCTCCCGGCGCTGGCCACGCACCTCCCTGACCGATGTCATCCGCGCGGCGATGGGCCGGGTCGAGGGCTACCAGCGGGTGGAACACCACGAACTGGACACCGTCGCGGTGCAGAGCCGCGCCGTCGAGGCCGTCGTCCACACCCTGGCGCTGCTGCTGGACAACGCCCTGCGCTACTCCCCGCCGGCCGCGCGGGTGCACGTCTCCGTGGAGGAGGGCCACCACGCCTGCTTCCTCGTCGTGGACGACGCCGGTCTGCGGATGGACGACGAACGGCTGCTGTGGGCCAGCGACGTGATGTCGGGCAAAGCGCGCGACGAGATCACCCAGCTGGGCGCCCACCCGCAGACCGGTCTGCGGGTCGCCTCGCTGCTCGCCGAGAACTACGGCTTCCGCGTCGAGCTGACCGCACCGAACATCTACCAGGGGACCCGGGCCGTACTGGTGCTGCCGAAGAACCTTCTGGTCTTCCCCGCCGCCGTCGCCCCGGCGGCGGCGCCCGCCCGCACCGCGCCGCCCGAGCCGCACCTGCCGCCCCGCACGGGCGCGGTGCCCGAGCCGGCCGGGCCGCTCGAGCCCACGCGCTCGCCGGACCCGCGGGAAGCCGCCGTTCCGGCGCCCGCCGCGACCACGGCCAGCGGGCTCACCGTCCGCCGGCGCCCCGCCGCGGCACGCCCGGCGCCCGCGGCCCAGCCCGAGGCGCCCGTCGTGCCGGGCCGGCCGAGCGTGGCCGCCGCCTGGGCGGCGGGCACCCGCCGGGGACGCCAGACCGAGGAAAACCACGGAACCACCGAAGGACACTGACCATGCGCGACACGCACAGCAACAGCCTGGGATGGCTGCTCGACCAGGAACTCGGCCTCGTCGAGGGAGTCGAGTACGCGGTGCTGATGAGCAGCGACGGCCTGCTGCAGGCCCGCACGCGGACGATCGGCCAGGAGGACGCGGAGAAACTCGCCGCCGTGACCGCGTCACTGCGCGCCGCCGGCAAGGCGTGGGACGAACACGTCGGCGGCAAGGGGATGTGCCAGCTGCTGATCGAGTCGCAGGGCCGGATCGGGCTGACCACCGCGGCCGCCAGGAACTCCATGCTCTCGGTGGTCACCACCGGCCCCGAGGCCGACGTCGGCCTGATCACCCACCACATGGTGCGGCTGGCCACCCGGCTCGGACACGAGCTGGAGGTCGGCGACCGCCGCTCCGCACCGGAAGGCGGCACCGCGCCGTGAGCGGTCCACGGCACGACCCGGACCTGATCAGGCCCTACGTCCGCACCGGCGGACGCAACCGGCCCAGCCGGGATGTCCGCGTGGAGACCGTGGTCATCGCGGCGGCCGGCTCCACCGAGAAGCTGGGACCGGACGCCCGCAGGGTGATGCGCCTGTTCGCCGGGGGGCGCGGCGGACTGGCCGTGGCGGACATCGCCGCGGCCCTCGAACTGCCGCCCTCCACCGTCCGGATCATCGTCTCCGCGCTGATGGACAGCGGCCATCTGGCCAGCCCGGTCCCCGTCCAGGAGGGCCGGCCCGGACTCGACCTGCTACAGGAGGTGCTGCGTGGACTCCGCGAACTGGTCTGACCAGCCCGCTCCCCACTATCTGGCCCCGGCCGTCAACCGGTCGGCGAAGATCGTCGTCGCCGGGGCGTTCGGGGTCGGCAAGACCACCTTCGTCGGCAGCGTGTCCGAGGTGACACCGCTGCGCATGGAGGAGCCGATCACCGAGGCGAGCGTCGGCGTGGACGACCTGCGCGGCACCCCGCACAAGACGACCACCACGGTCGCCATGGACTTCGGCCGCATCCATCTGCTCGGCGACCGCCTTGTGCTGTACCTGTTCGGCACCCCGGGCCAGACCCGGTTCCGGCCCCTGTGGCAAGGGCTGACCGAAGGCGCGCTCGGCGCCCTGGTCCTGGTCGACACCCGGGACCTCGACGGTTGCCACGAGGTGCTCAGCCTGCTGGAGGAGCAGCACACGCCGTACGCCGTCGCCATCAACGTCTTCCCCGAAGCGCCCCGTTACCCCCTGCACGAGATACGGCAGGCGCTCGCGCTGGACCCCGACACACCGCTGGCCGAGTGCGACGCGCGGGACCGCCGGTCCTGCGTGCACGCGCTCATCGGGCTCATCGAGTTCCTGACCACCCGGCACACCCCGTCCGCATCTCTCGTGGAGCCCCGCAGATGACCATCCCCGCCCCCGGCAGCGCGAGCCCCGCGACGCGCGTCGCGCTCTACGACGCCGAGTTCGCCGCCGATCCGCACGCGGCCTACGAGCGCATGCGCCGTGACCGCGGGCCGCTGGTCCCCGTGGAGCTCGCACCCGGGGTGCCCGCGACCCTGGTCATCGGCTTCCAGCAGGCCCGGCGCATCCTCAACGACCCGCTGCACTTCCCCGCCGACCCCCGCATCTGGCAGCAGACCGTGCCGGAGAGCTGCCCGGTCCGGCCGATGATGGAGTGGCGGCCCAACGCGCTGCGCTCGGCCGGCGCCGAGCACACCCGCTACCGGGCGGCCAACACCGCGAGCCTGCAGGCGGTCGACCAGCACGAGCTGCGCGCCCTGGTGGAGAAGGTCGCCTCCGCCGCCATCGGCGACTTCCGCGCCCTTGGCCACGCCGACCTGCTCGTCCAGTACTCCTGGCCCATCGCCTTCCGTGTGCTGAGCGCCCTGCTGGGCTGCCCCGACGAGATCGGCCGGCGCATCGCCGACGGCATGGCCATGATCTTCGAGTCGGAGGCCGAGACGGCCGCTCGCGGCAACGAGATGCTCGCTCTGGCGGTCGCCGAACTCGTCGGCCTGCGCCGCCGGCAGCCCGGGGACGACGTCACCTCGCGGCTGATCGCGCACGCCGCCGCGCTCGACGACATCGAGATGTCCCACCAGCTCGTCACGCTCTACGGCGCCGGCATCGAGCCGCTGACCAACCTGATCAGCAACACCGTGCTCAGGATCCTCACCGACGAGCAGTTCTCCGCCGGTCTGCACGCGGGCCAGCCCGTCCGGGACGCCCTCGACACCGTCCTGTACACCGACCCGCCCCTGGCCAACTACTGCATCAGCTACCCGCCTTACCCGATCGACGTCGAGGGCGTGCTGCTCCCCGCGCACCAGCCCGTCGTCATCTCCATGGCGGCCTGCAACAACGATCCGGCCGTCACCGCCGGGGCCGGCGCGGCCGAACTCCGCGGCAATCGCGCCCACCTGTCCTGGAGCATCGGCCCGCACACCTGCCCGGCCAGGTCCCACGCGTATCTGATCGCCGAGACCGCCATCATCTGCCTCCTGGACGCGCTCCCCGAGCTCGACCTGGCCTGCCCCGAGTCCGAACTCGGCTGGCGGCCGGGGCCGTTCCACCGCGCGCTGGACGCCCTGCCCGTCCGCTTCCCCGCCGTCGTCTGAAGCCGCTCGAAGTCCCCTGAAACCCCAGCGAAATAGCCCGAACTCGCCCGAAGTAGCTCGAAGTCGCCCCGCAGTCGTTTGAAGGAGACCGGTCATGTCCCAGCACACCCCGTTCGTCCTCGACCCGACCGGTGCCGCCGCGCACCCGGAGCACCAGGCCCTGCGCGCCCGGGGCCCGGCGGCCCGCGTGGACGTCCTCGGCGTCCAGGCCTGGGCCGTCACCGACCCCGCGCTGCTCAAACAACTGCTGACCAGCCCGTCCGTGTCCAAGGACGCGCGCGCACACTGGCCCGCGTTCGAGCAGACCGTCGCCACCTGGCCGCTCGCCCTGTGGATCGTGGTGAAGAACATGTTCACCGCCTACGGCGCCGACCACCGCCGGCTACGGCGCCTGGTCGCCCCCGCCTTCAGCGCCCGACGCATCGCCGAACTGCGCCCGGCCGTCGAGGCGATGGTCACCGAGCTGATCGACGACCTCACCGCGCTGCCCGCCGGGCAGACCGTCGACCTGCGCGAACGCCTGGCCTACCCGCTGCCCATCGCGGTCATCGGCCATCTGATGGGCGTACCGAAGGAGCGGCGGGCCGACTTCCGCCGGCTGGTGGACGGCGTCTTCGACACCACGCTCACCCAGGAGCAGTCCCAGGCCAACGCCGTACGCCTCTACGGCGTCCTGGACGAGCTGATCGCCGCCAAGACCGCCGATCCCGGCGACGACATGACGTCCCTGCTCATCGCGGCCCGCGACGAGGAGAGCGACGGCACCGGCTTCACCGGCGAGGAACTGCGCGACACGCTCCTGCTGATGATCAGCGCCGGGTACGAGACCACCGTCAACGTCATCGACCAGGCCGTCGTCGCCATGCTGACCGCCCCCGACCAGCTCGAACTGGTCCGCACCGGCAAGGCCGACTGGAACGACGTCGTGGAGGAGACGCTGCGGCACGAACCCGCCGTCAAGCACCTGCCGTTGCGCTACGCCGTCACCGACATCGAGCTGCCCGACGGGCAGACCATCGCCCGGGGTGAGGCCATCCTCGCCTCGTACGCCGCCGCCAACCGTCACCGGGACTGGCACGGTGACAGCGCCGACACCTTCGACGTGACCCGCACCCTGAAGGACCACCTGGCCTTCGGACACGGTGTGCACTTCTGCCTCGGCGCCCCGCTGGCCCGCCTGGAGGTCGCCGAGGCCCTGCGCCAGCTCTTCGACCGCTTCCCCGGGCTGTCCCTCGCGGTCCCGGCCGGGCGACTGCGGCCCGTGGCCTCCCTCATCAGCAACGGCCACCAGGAACTTCCCGTTCTGCTGACGCCCGCGTAGAGGGGACAACACCGCTGGTGGATGCACTACTTGACCCGTTCACGCTTGAACGGGTCATGTCCTGGGCACGCACCTCCTACCGGCGTCCGCCGCCGGCCCGTACCGGCAGGAGGAGGGCGTCATGGACCGTCGGATCCGGGTGCGTGTCAGCCGGCGCCCAGCGGCGCCGCGCGGGCAGGAGATCGACCGCAGGACGCCTTCGGGCCGCATCCTGCCGTACTGACCGCCGTCCGCCACCGCCCGCCGCCGAGCCCCACCGGGCGGATCGGCTCAGGCGGCCAGCGGGTTCAGCATCAGCGGTTCGATCCGCCCCTCCAGCATGGCGCCCAAGCCCTGCGCCGCGCAGATGTCGGGGCGCTCCGCGATGGTCACCGGCATCCCGGTGGCCCGTCGCAGCATCTGGTCGAACCCGGGCAGCAGCGCGGAGCCGCCCACCATCGTCAGCCCCCGGTCGGCGAGGTCGGCCACCAGATCGGGCGGGCAGTCGCGCAGCACGCGGCCGATCCCGTCCAGGACGGAGGTCAGCGGGGTCTGGATGGCGTCCCGCACGGCGGCGGTGTCGATGCGTACGCTGCGGGCGAGTCCGGTGACCACGTCCAGCCCGTGGATCTCCGTGGACAGTGGTCCGTGCGCAGTGAGCCCGTTGCCGGACAGGGCCAGTTGCAGGGGTCGTACGGACTGGCTGGGCAGCATCAGGGCGTGCTCGTGCCGCAGGTGCTGCACGATCGCGTGGTCCACGGCCTCACCGCCCACCGGGACCCGGGCGGCGGTGACGATGGACCCGAGCGAGAGCACCGCGACCTCCGTCGCCGCCGCCCCGCACACCATGATCATGGTGGCCTCGGCGCGCTCCACGGGCAGTCCGCAGCCCACCGCGGCCGCGATCAGCGTGTCCACCAGCTCGACCCGGCGCGCTCCCAGTCCGACCAGCGTCTCGATCATCGCCCGCTGGGCCAGCGGATCGGCCGCGTGCGGGGTGCAGGCAGCCGCCCGCAGGCGGGGCTTGCGGCGCAGGGCACGGCGCATCTTGTCGCCGAGCAGTTGCCGCAGCATGCGCTGGGCCATCTCGATGTCCACCACCGTGCCGCCGGAGATGGGCCGCACCACCCTGATGTAGCTGGGCGTCCGCCCCGTCATCTTCTCCGCGAAGTCGCCCACCGCGATGAGCCCGCCGGTACGCGTGTTCACCGCCGCGACCGAGGGCTGGTCGACGACGAGACCGGCGCCCTTCACATACATCCGGGTACGGGCCGCTCCCAGGTCGACGGCGAAATGGCAGCGGCGCAACTGCTCCAGACTGACGGTCACGGCAGATCCTCCCGAGTGTGCGCGGGCCTTGGGGCACCCGCACGGTCGGCGGGTTCTTCCTCTCTGCATCCTGCGCGGGGGCGGAGACGGGCGCCGCTCGGGCGCCGCCGGGCGGGGCGCCGCTGAACGGGGGTATTTTCCGGCTTCCCCGGTGTGTCGCCGGGCCACCGGGCGGTGAACGACCCCCGGCGACGGCTCCGGGCGCCGCGGCTCGGCGGTGGCGCCGCCGTGGCCCGTCCGCCGACGCTGGCGAGAACCCGCCACTGCGTCGATCCGCCACCTCCGGGTGGTCCCCTGGCCCCACGCGCCCCCCGACACTCTTCGCAGCACCCGACGCGCTCGACCCACACGAGAAGAGGCGTGGATGACCACAGGACGAGGAGCAGGCAGACGCGGTACGGCCCTGCTGCTGGCCGGGTTGGTGAGCACCCTGCTGCCGAGCGGCCCGGCGGTCGCGGCGCAGACGGCGCGGGCGGCCACGGCCCCGCACCTCACCAAGGGCGCCACCGGTGCCACCACCCTCACCCTCGTCACCGGCGACAAGGTGACCGTGACCGACCTCGGGCACGGAAAGAGGACGGTCGCCGTGGACCGGCCCCCGGGAGCCCCCGGCGCCGTGCGGACGCAGCAGAGCGACGGCGACCTCACCGTCGTACCGGACGAGGCGTTGCCGTATCTGCGGGCCGGCACCCTCGACCGGCGGCTGTTCGACGTCAGCGGACTGATCCGGCAGGGGCTCACCGACGCCGAGGTCCACGCGCTGCCGCTGATCGTGGCCTACGACAAGGGCGCCCGGACCGCGGCCCCGGCCGGTGCCACGCGGACCCGCGCGCTGCCCAGCCTGCGCGGTGCCGCCCTGGAGGCCGGCAAGGGGCGCACGTTCTGGCGGTCCTTCACCCGGGGCTCCGGCATCGACAAGGTCTGGCTCGACGGGCGGGTGAGGGCGGACCTCGCCGAGAGCAACGCCCAGATCGGCACGCCCACCGCCTGGGAGGCGGGCCTCACCGGCAAGGGCGTCACGGTCGCCGTCCTCGACACCGGCGTGGACCTGAGCCACCCCGACCTGAAGGACCGGGTGAGCCGGACCCGCAGTTTCGTCGACGGGCAGGACGTCGCCGACCGCGACGGCCACGGCACCCACGTCACCTCCACGGTCGGCGGCAGCGGAACCGCCTCCGGCGGCAAGGAGAAGGGGGTGGCGCCGGACGCGACGCTCGCCGTCGGCAAGGTGCTCGGCGACGAGGGATCGGGCAGCGAGTCCGAGATCATCGCCGGAATGGAGTGGGCGACCCGGGACGTGCGCGCCCGGATCGTCTCCATGAGCCTCGGCACCAGCGAGCCCAGCGACGGCACCGACCCGATGGCCGAGGCGGTGGACACCCTCTCGAAGGAGACCGGCGCGCTCTTCGTCGTCGCCGCCGGCAACACCGGCGCCCCGTCCTCCATCGGCTCGCCCGGCGCCGCCGACTCCGCGCTCACCGTGGGCGCGGTGGACGCCCGCGACCAGCCGGCCTACTTCACCAGCGCCGGCCCCCGCTTCGGCGACAACGCCCTCAAACCCGACCTGTGCGCCCCCGGCGTCGACATCCTCGCCGCCCGCTCCCAGCTCGTCCCCGGCAGCGGCTACTACACCTCCATGAGTGGTACGTCCATGGCGACCCCGCACATAGCCGGCGTGGCGGCCCTGCTCGCCGAGGAACACCCCGACTGGACCGGCGCCCGGCTGAAGGACGCCCTGCTGTCCACGTCCGCACAACTGGACGCGTCCGCCTACACCTTGGGCGCGGGCCGGGTCAGCGTCCCGGACGCCGTGCACGCGCGCGTCACCGCCACCGGAAGCGCCGACCTCGGCTTCCACAGCTGGCCCTACGACGCGGACAAGCCCGTCACCCGGACCCTCACCTACACCAACACCTCCGCCGAACCGGTCGCGTTGACCCTGTCCGTGCGGGGCGCCCCGCAGGGGGTCGCCACCCTCGCGGACACCTCGCTGACCGTCCCGGCCCACGGCACCGCCTCCACCACCGTCACCGGCGACGCGTCCAAGGCGCCGGTCGGTGAGACCAGCGGACAGATCGTGGCCGCCGGCCCGGCCGGCGACACGCTCGCGCACACCGTGTTCGGGCTGGTCAAGGAGGAGGAGCGGTACACGCTCACCGTCCACGTCCTGGACCGGTCCGGCGCGCCCGCCGCCGCCGACCTCACCGTGCAGCGGCTCGCCGAGGGCGAGGAGGCCCAGCCCGCCCGGGTCGGCGACCTGGGCACCCTGCGGCTGCGCCTGAAGCCCGGCACCTACGCCCTCACCTCCTTCCTCGACGTGCGTGGCAGCCACGGCGCCGACTCCCTCGGCCTGGGCTTCCTCGCCGCCCCCGAGATCGCCCTCGACCGGGACCGCGACGTCACCCTGGACGGTCGCGGACTGCGCGAGATCAGCGCGGACGTCGGCCGGCGTACCGAGACCCGCCAGCTGCTGATGGAGTACGACCGCAAGGCCGGCGGCGCCGACCTGTTCGGCGCGGTCCAGGTGCCCCTCGCCTACGACAGCGTCTGCGCCGCTCCCACGAAGAAGGTCAC
Source organism: Streptomyces sp. NPDC051452 (assembly GCF_044454765.1). Lineage (NCBI taxonomy): Bacteria > Bacillati > Actinomycetota > Actinomycetes > Kitasatosporales > Streptomycetaceae > Streptomyces > Streptomyces sp. NPDC051452. The sequence goes on along the minus strand of NZ_JBITEB010000012.1, from coordinate 105,889 downwards.
CCGGGGCGACTTCGAGTACCGGACCGTGTGGCGGCTGGCCAGGCCGGCGCTGACGGTCGAGGGCGTCGGCGAGGCGACGGTCCAGGCGGGCGGCACCCTGATCGAGGGGCGCACCCGGCTGCCGCTCGTGGACGTCGGGGACGGCCCCGTCACCGCGGTGTCCGGCAAGGCGGTGCTGGCCCGCCTCACCGACGGCGCCGACCCGGCCGCGCTCGCCCAGGCTGCCCAGGACGCGGGCGCGCGGGCGCTGTTCGTGACGGACGACCGGCCCGGCCGGCTGATGGCCTGGTGGGGCACCGGCGACAACGCCGACCGGCCCCTGCAGATCGCCACGGTGAACGCGGCCGACGCGGCCCGGCTGCGGGCGGCCGGCCGGGTCGACATGACCGGCACGGCCGACGCCCCCTATGTGTACGACCTCTCCGAGGGCCACCGGGGAGCGATCCCCGACCGGCCCCTCACCTTCGCCCCCTCACCCCGCCGACTCGCCGCCGTACACGTCCGCTTCCACGCGCCGCAGGCGATCGGCGGCGGCGAGTTCCGGTACTCGATCACCGACTCCTTCCCCGTCGGCCTCGGCTTCCAGGAGCGGATCGACCTGCCCGCCGAGCGCACCGACTACGTCTCCACCGGCCCCGGCCAGCTGTGGCACGAGTCCGTCACGGTCGGCGACGGGGCGCTGGAGGAGCGCGGCGGACTGGTCCGCTACCACGGCGGCACCCGGCCCGCGCTGGACTGGTTCCGGCCCGTGTGGCACCCGTGGCTGGGCACCGGACTCGGCTGGGGCCAGCAACGCGCCGGCAGCCAGATCCGGTTCAACACCCCCGGCTGGGGCGACAGCGGGCCCGACCACACCGGCTTCGGCGACGTGTGGAGCGAGGACAGCGGGATGCGCCAGACCACCGCCGCCTATCTGGACGGCACCCTGGTCGACCAGGGGAACGACTCCACCGCCTATGTGTGGGACGCGCCCGCCGACGAGCACACCTACCGGGTCGTCACCGACACCACGCTCGACGCGAGCCGCTGGAAGCTCGCCACCAGGGGCCACACCGAGTGGACCTTCCGCTCGGCCGCCACACCACAGGACCACTGGACGTACCTGCCGCTGATCAACCTCGCCTACGACATCCACACCGACCTCGCCGGCGCCGTGCGCGGCGGCCGGCCACTCCCGCTCACCCTGGGCGCCCGGTACGTGGCGGGAGCCGCCGGCACCGGCACCCTCGGCGGCGGAAAGCTGGCGGTGTCCTACGACGACGGCGCCACCTGGCGGCCGGTCCGGCTCACCGCCGCCCGGGACTCCTGGCGGGGCACCCTGGCCGTGCCGCGCACCGCCGTCTCCGTCTCGCTGCGGGCCTCGGCCCACGACGACAAGGGCGGCTCGGTGACCCAGGAGATCATCCGGGCGGTGTCGGTGAGGTGACCGGGGGCGGGGGGCGGTCCGCGTGGTCCACGACACCGCGGACCACCCCCAGCTCCACCAGGTCCTGCGGCCGGATCCGCAGCTGGCCGGCGGTTTCCGCCACCTCCTCGGGCGGCCGTTTGAGGATGGCCGCCGCCAGCTCCGGGGCGATCACCGAGAAGTAACCGTCCGGCGTGATCCAGGTGTTGCCGGGCGCGGCCAGCGCCAGCGCTCCGCCGGAGCCACCCTCGCCGACGACGAGCGTGGTGACCGGGACCCGGGCCGCGGCCACCGCCGCGAACACCTCGGCGATCGCCGCCCCGGCCCCCTGCCGCTCCGCCTCCGCGTCGTTCGCGGCGCCGGGGGTGTCCACCAGCGTCAGCACCGGCACGCCCAGCCGGTCCGCGAACCGGATCAGCCGGGCGGCGGTGCGGTAACCGGCGGGCCGGGTCGCCGTACCGGTCTGCGCCGCGTAGGCCACCGTACGGCCCTCCCGCTCGCCGAACCCGCAGAGCATGCCGCCCGGATCCGTGCCGCCGCACCGGTCGCCGGCGAGGGCGACGCGTGAGGTGAAGTAGGCGTCCAGGTAGGCCTCGGCGCGGGGCCGTCGCGGTGAGCGCGCCCGGCGGACGGCGTCCCAGCCGGTGGCGGGCAGACCGGTGCCACCGAGGGCCCGTGGCACGGAGGCGGGCACGACTCCCCGTCCGTGCGCGGGGGCTCGCGTGGGGGCGGATGTCCCGGGGGACAGCAGACGCAGCCACGAGGCGAGCGTCTCCTTCAGGGCCCCCGGGGCCACCACCGCGTCGGCCGATCCCGCGGCCACCTGGGCCTCCGCCGTGTACGCGGCCGGGTCGGCGTCCGGTGGCCGGACCCGGGAGCCGGCGAAACCCACCTGGGCGCCGGGCAGCGCCAGGACGACGTCCGCGCCCGCGCCGAGCGTGGCCCAGCCACCGCCCGTCGTCGGGTCCCGCAGGACCGCGATCTGCGCCACCCCCGCCTCCCGGGTGAGCGCCGACTGCCGGGCCACACGCTGGAGCTGGGTCAGCGCGACCATGCCCTCCTGCATCCGGCTGCCCCCGGTCGCGATCAACGACACGAGAGGCAGCCGGTGTTCACGGGCAGTCGTGTACGCCGCCACCAGCCGGTCGCCGGTGCGTTCGCCCAGCGAGCCGCCCAGGAAGCCGAACTCGAAGGCGATCAGCACGGCCCGGGCGCCGCCGACCGCCGCGGTGCCACAGACGACCGACTCCCCCTCACCGGTGCGCTCGGCGGCACGGGCGCGTGCGGCGTCGTAGCCCTGCCAGCCGAGGGGACCGTCCCGGCGCGACTCCCCGGCCGGGTACGGGATCTCCGTGAGGCTCCCGGGATCCGTGAGGAGGTCCAGGATCTCCCGGGCCGAGCGCCGCTCAGACATCCGCCAGGGCCCGCTTCATGATCTTCCCCATGTCGTTGCGGGGCAGCGTGTCCAGGTAGCGGACGACGCGTGGACGCTTGTGCGGGGCCAGCCGCCGCGCCACATGGTCCGCCAACTCCTCGGCCGACGGCGGCGCCTGCGGGTCGGCCGCGACGACCCAGGCCACGATCCGCTCGCCGAGGTCCGCGTCCGGCTCCCCGGTGACCGCCGCCTCACGCACCCCCGGATGCTCCAGCAGGGCGTTCTCGATCTCACCCGCCCCGATCTTGTAACCGCCGCTCTTGATCAGGTCGGTGGCCTTGCGCCCGACGATACGCACGTACCCGTCCGGCTCGCGCACCGCCATGTCCCCGGTGCGGAACCAGCCGTCCGCCGTGAAGGCGGCGGCCGTGGCGTCCGGCCGGTTCAGATACCCGGTGAACAGGTTCGGGCCGCGCACCTGGATCTCGCCCACGCTCTCCCCGTCATGGGCCGTGATGCGCGTCCCGTCCTCCTCCACCAGCCGCAGTTCCACCCCCGGCAGCGGCACCCCGACCGTCCCGGCCCGCGCCTGCCCGTCGGCCCGGACGCTGGTGTTCATCAGCGTCTCGGTCATGCCGTACCGCTCGATCACCCGCCGCCCGGTCGCCGCCGCGATGCGCTCGTGGTCGTGCACCGGCAGCGCGGCCGAACCCGAGACCAGCAACCGGGCCCGGCCGAGCGCCTTCGCCAGCTCCGGGTCCTCCGGCAGCGCCTCGGCGAGGCGGTGGTACATCGTCGGCACCCCGAACAGCATGGTCGCGCCGGCGTTCAGCTCCCGGGCCACCCCCTCGGGGCTGAACCGCCCCAGGTGCCGCACCGAACCGCCGCGCCGCAGCGGACCGAGGACGCCCAGCACGAGCCCGTGCACATGGAACAGCGGCAGCCCGTGCACCAGCACGTCCTCGCCGCTCCACTGCCAGGCGTCGGCGAGCGCGTCCAGGGTCGCGGCGAGCGCCCGCCGGGGCAGCACCGCGCCCTTGGGCGGCCCGGTGGTGCCGGAGGTGTAGACGACCAGCGCGGGATCACCGTCGGCGGCCCGCTCCCGTGGAAGCGGACCCGAGGCCGAGGCGTCGACGACGATCTCCTCCAACCCCGCGAACACCGGGGGGAGTTCGGTGCCCGGCGCGACCAGGACGAGGGAGGGCGCGCTGTCGGAGAGGATGTGCGTCAGCTCTCGCTCCCCCGACCTCGGGTTCAGTGGCACCGCGGCCACCCCGGCGACCAGCGCGCCCGTCACCGCGACGGCGGTCTCCAGCTCCGGGGTGGCCCACACGGCGACCCGGGGGACGCCCCGCAGCCGCGCGGCCAGCGCACCGGCGGCCCCGGCGAGCCCGGCGTAGGTCGCGGACCGCTCGCCGAACCGCAGGGCGATCCGGTCACCCGGACCGTCCGTCAGGGCGGGGAAGAGGGAGGACACGAGGCGTACTCCTTACTGCCGGCTCACGCCCGGCTGCCGGGAACGACAATCCCCTTCCTACACCAGGAGCCTTGTCCCGACGACCGTGCCCAGGGCCCGGGTTCAGCCGAGGGGCACGGCCTCGTCGAGGTGGGGGACGACGTCGGCGACGACGCAGCTCACGTTGTCCGGGCCGCCCACCGCGTTCGCCGTGTCCACCAGCAGCCGGGCCGCCGCCTCGGGGTCCGGCTCCGCCGTCAGCAGCTCCCGGATCCGCTCGTCGTCCACGACCTCGGTGAGCCCGTCGGAACACAGCAGATACCGGTCGCCCTCCCGCGCCTCCTCCAGCCGCAGGTCCGGCACCGGGTCCAGGTCGCCGCCCAGGGCCTTGCTCAGCAGCGGCGACCGCATCGCCACCCGGTGGTCCCGGGTCATCCGGACCAGCTCCCCGTCCCGCAGCAGATACGCCCGCGAGTCCCCGACATGGACCAGGGCCAGCCGTGAGCCCGTCCACAGCAGCGCGGTCAGCGTGCTGCCGGCCGACCGGTCCCCGCCCGTCAGATCGCACACCGCCTCGCCCGCCGAACGCACCGCGTCCTCCAGCAGACGCAGCACACCGTCCCCGGCGACTTCCTCGTACTCGTCCAGATACCGCAGGGCCTCCACCGCGGCCCCGCTCGCGGGCGCCCCCGCGGGACCGAACCCGTCGGCCACGGCGAGCAGCCTGCGGCCGGCGTACACGGTGTCCTGGTTGGCCGGACGGACCCGCCCTCGGTCGGAGTGGGCGCGATGACGCAGACGAAGCATGGTGGTGTGGTCCTCTCTCGAAGCGGCCGTCAGCTGGTCGACGAGGAACGCGGCCAGATCCCGCCGCACGGCGGTCTCCGCCTCGACGGCGGCCCAGTAGGCCTCGACCGCCCGCGCGGCGTCCGCCGTGTCGAGCGCGCACACCGCCCGGATCCGGGCCAGCGGCATGCCCAGCCGCCGCAGCCAGGCCACGAGCCGGGCCTGACCCAGCTGCGCGACGGCGTAGTACCGGTAGCCGGTGCCGGGATCGACCCGGGCGGGCCGCAGCAGCGCCAGCTCGTCGTAGAGCCGCAGTGCCTTCGGGGACAGCCGGCTCGCCTTGGCGAACGCCCCGATCGTCAGGAACTCGCTGTGCATCCCGCGCGCCTCCTCGTCCGCCACCGATGCTGGGGCTTCACCAAAGGTGAAGGTCAAATCCCGGTGCCGGTTGCGGCACCGGTTGTTAGCCTCACCGGTGTTCGAACCGTCGTACGACAGGGAGTCCCCCGTGCCCCGCATCGCCCTCGCCACCTACGACCCCGGGGCCGAGCCCGGCCACGACACCGATCTGCCGGTGCTGGTGCGGGCGCTCGGGGACGCGGGCGCCGAGGCCGAGGCCCGCCACTGGGACGACCCGGACGCGGACTGGGCCGGCTACGACCTCGTCGTCATCCGCTCCACCTGGGACTACAGCTGGCGGCTCGGGGAGTTCACGGCCTGGGTGGAGCGGGTCGGCGCGCTGACCCGGCTCGCCAACCCGGCCGCGGTGGTGCGCTGGAACACCGACAAGCGGTACCTGGGCGACCTCGCGGCGGCCGGCGTGCCCACCGTCCCCACCCGCTACATCGCCCCGGGCGAGCCGGCCGATCTGCCCGAGGACCACGAGTACGTCGTCAAGCCGGTCTCGGGCGCGGGCGCCCGGTTCGCCGCCCGCTACACCCCCGGCGAGCGCGACACGGCGCTACGGCAGCTCGCGCGGATGCACGCGGACGGCTGCACCGCGATGGTGCAGCCGTATGTGCGGGACATAGACGTCAGCGGAGAGCGCGCGCTGCAGTTCTTCGGCGGCGGCCTGCTGCACGCCAGCCGCAAGGGCGCCGTCCTCACCCCCGGCACCCCCTACGACGCCGACAAGGTGGCCCACCCCGAGCTGCGCCCCTGGCAGCCCACAAAGGCCGAACGCGCCGTGGCCGAGCGGGCGTTGGCAGCCGTACCCGGCGGTTCCGGGCTGCTGTACGCGCGCGTGGACCTGGTCGACGGCGAGGACGGCGAACCCCGTCTGATGGAGCTGGAACTCGTCGAGCCGAACCTCTTCCTGTGGCTCCACCCCGACTCCCTGCCCCGCGTGACCCGGGCGATCCTGGCGGCCGTCGGGCAGGACTGACGCGCCTCACCCGACGATCGCGGTCCGCTGCAGCAGTCCCCAGGTGAACTCGGCGACCACCTCGTGGCGCACCCCGTCCCGGCCGGGCGCGGTGAAGGCGAGCCCCCACCGGGTGGGCGCCGTGCCCTCCAGCGGGCGGGCCGGCGCGAAGGCGCGGGCGGCCTCGTCGACCGTACAGGACCAGGGGACGAGGTCGTCCAGGCCCGCCAGCACGGGCACCGGCGCGCCCGGCGCGCGCACCAGCCACTCGTTCCACACCGCCCCGCCGGGCCCCACCAGCACCTCGAAGCGCAGATCGGGCCAGAGGGGCAGCGCCCACCGCCGTGCCTCGCAGTCGACGTCGCCGAGGCGGCGCGGGACGACGGCCTCGGGCTCGCCGAGGACCGACCGGTACCGGGCGGCCGCGGACCGGGAGCGCGGCGAACGGACCATGGCCTGCCAGCGTTTGTTGGTCTCCCGCATGTCCGCGAGGGACACCCCGAGCCGCCGCCGGGCGTCCTCCACCAGGTCCGGATTGTGGTCGGCCATGCGGCGCAGCAGCACCAGCTGGAAGTCGAGTGACATGCCCCCATGGTGCCCGCGCGCGGGCCCGGTCGCCGTCGGGCGGCCGGTTACGCGACCCCCGCGGCCCGGTCCCTGTCCAGCGCCGCTCGGGCCCGGACCACGGTGATGTCCTCGCCGCGTCGCAGGGCACGGGAGATCGGGGCGATCTCCCGTAGCAGGCACGTGGGGTCGTGCCCGGCCGCCGTCTCCGGTGCCCGCGCGGCCCTGTTCTCGACGGCGTCCAGGATGCCCACCGCCGCGGCCAGTGCCCTCGCCCGCTCCGGTGGATGGCCGAGGGCGAGCGCGGCGTCGCGGGAGCGCCTGGCGAGGTCGGCGTCGATGTGCCGGGCCAGCGGCAGCAGCGCGTCCCGGATGAAGGTCTCGCGCCGGGTCAGCCGCAGCTCCGGCGTGGCCAGCGGCGCGAATGGCACACCCGTACCGCTCACGGTCCGCATCAGCCGGTACAGCGGCCGCAGCTCGCGGTGGGCGTGCCGGATCCGCCGCCGGTCGCGCAGCCACTGGCCGGCGTGCGGCAGGATGATGCCGGCCGCGACCAGGACGGCGGCCAGCGCCGCGACCGGCGGTGCGAGACCGGTGCTCAGCCGGTCCAGATCCCGACCGCACCAGCGGGCGACGACGGCCGCCAGCTTCAACCCCACGAAGACCAGGTTCAGGGCGCACCCGGCGCCCAGCAGCCTCAGCCCCCGGCGCAGCCAGACGTCCAGGTCCTCGCCGTGCGCCCAGTCCCGGATGAGCCGCGCGTTGATCACACAGGCCACCCCGTGCGCGACGAGGTACAGCAGGATCTCCTCGCGCATGAACGGGGTGGCGGCGTAGTAGGTGTCCAGGTCCCGGACCCGCTCCACGGGCACGTCCGCGAACAGGAACAGCACCCACAGCGCGACGATCACCCCCGAGTACACCCACAGCACCCGGCACAGCGGACGCCGGCCGGCCGGCGAGCCGTCGGACGGCCCGTCGCGCCAGGTGATGGTCAGCAGCAGACAGGCGCCCGACATCGCGGTGATGAGCGAATAGCACCAGGGCGCCGCGAAGTTGGGCACGCCGGTCAGCCGGTTGGTCCAGGCGATCGTGGCCGGCGCGGAGAACACGAACACCGCGCAACCGAGCAGCAGCAGACCACCGATGGCGTGCAGCAGCGGATCCCGCCTCAGCCGGACGATGGTGGGCAGCTTGATCAGCAGGGCGGCGGCGAGGACCGCGGCGGGGAGCCAGGAGGAGGGGTGGAGCGCGTCCGGGAACGCCGGGGGAGCGAGGGCCGGCCCGGTCACCGCGCGGCCCCTCCGTGCCCGCGGTAGCCGAGGGTGCGTTGCACGGGGCCCGGCGGGGCGTCGGCCGCCCCCGTCACATGGGAGCGGAACAGGGTGGCGAGACGGTGCCCGAAGTCGTCGGCCTCGGCCTCGTCGCTCTCCCGGGAGCCGTTGCGGGCGGCCACCGTGAGCACCATGTCCCGCCGGCCGGGCGCCTCGGCGAACGCGCGGGCCGCCGCGGATTCGGCCAGGTGGTGATGGCGGTGCCCGGCGTGCAGATGCCACAGCTCATGCCCGAGGATGACCAACTGCTGCACGGCCTCGGCCCGTTCCTCCACGATGACCAGATCGAAGTCGGCGAACTCCACCCACAGTCCGGTGACCTCGATCTCGTCCGGGAACCGTTCGAAGCGCAGCTCCACCGGCCGTCCGCCGCGCAGCACGCTCATCTCCTCGCACAGCGCCCGGCCCAGCTCGCCCACCCCGCCCGGGGTGCCGGGGCGGGCGCGGACGGCGGCGGCGAGGTCGCCGGCCAGGGAGCGCATCGCCGAGCCGGAGCGGGAGCGCCGTAACCGTACGGCCAGGCGGGCTGCCCGTTCTCGCACGCCCCCGAAGGTCATCGGTCTCCCTTCCCACCGCGGTGTGCGGCCCGTCCGAGCCTACGCGCCCGAATGTGTCCGCGTCATGCGATGCGGCCGGGGGAGGGCACCGGGGTCACCGGTACGCCCCCGGCCGTCCGGTCCAGCAGCGTCAGCCGGACCTCGCCGGGCCCGGAGAGCGTGGTGAACTCCGAAAGGACCGCCAGCGCCAGGGTGTTGGCGCCACGGGTGCGCAGGATGCCGTTGGGCAGGACGAAGGTGTGCTGCGGGCCGACGTCGTTGATGTACTGGCCCATGTTCCAGCCGTTGAGGAAGATCTGTGCCCGGTAGGCCCGGTACGGATCGTCCGTCAGGACCAGCCCGACCGACGCGTCGACGTCGGCCGGCACCGACAGCCGGAAGGTGGTCCGGTACCAGGTCACGCCCTGGTACCGCGCGGAACGCGGGAAGCTCACCGCCTCCCAGTCCCGGTCCGGGAAGCCGGGCAGGTGCCAGCCCTCCCGCTCCCCGTACAGTCCACCGTTGTTCATGGGTCCGCGCACCGGGTCCGCGCCCGTCTCGCCCTGGATCCGCCAGGTGATGTCCGGGGCGGCCCCCTTGAAGGAGGCGGCGGTCAGGCCGCGGGCCACCTTGTGGGTGTCGAGCGCCTTGCCGTCCTGGTCGTGCTGCATGCGCCGCACCAGCACCGACAACACGTGCCGGCCGGGGGAGCGCAGCCGCTCGCGCACCGGCAGGACGGCCGTGTCCGCCCAGCTGCCCTTGCGGATGGTGGTGGTCTTGTCCGGGACCGGCATCCGGTGGGTGCCGAGCGGTTCACCGTCGAGCCAGGCCATCAACAGGCCCTGTGTGCCGGTGCTGTAGGCGAGCGCGATCTCCTCGAGGCCGCTGGAGTCGTGGAACGTGCCCCGGTACCAGACGTCGCCGTAGTGGAAGCCGTAGTCGTCGGCGAACAGCACCGGCCCGCCGTCCGGCACCTTCGTGGGGCTGGGCGAGGACGTCTCGTCGGCGACCTTCCAGGAGGAGTCGTCGAAGCCGGGACCGGCCTCGGGGTTCTCCCGTCGCGTCCGCCAGCCGCCCAGCTCGGGCAGCCGCACCTCGGGGGCCGCGGGCAGCCGGCCGGTGGTCATCAGGCTGCCGGAGAGGGTGACCCGGGCGGGCAGGGCGCGCCCGTTCCACACCAGGGTGTCGACACCGCGCGGGCCCCACACCTCCAGGCCCGTGGTCTCGGTGACGTCACCCGTCAGGTGGACCTCGCGGCCGCGCACCTCGGCGTGGCGCAGCAGCTTCGGGCCGTACACCAGCAGGGTTCCGGACGGGGTGTCGTAGGGGAACAGCCGGACGGCGGTGGCGTCGTCGGCGAAGAGCAGCAGCAGCGGGGTCTCGCTCTCGCCCTTGCCGACCAGCACCCGGGTCAGACCGCCCTCGCCGAGGGGGGCGTTCACCCGCAGTTCGTCGCGGTCGTACACCCAGGCCGCCTCCTGGTCCAGCCGCAGGACGGAGGGTTCGACCGGGCACTTCAGCACCAGGTCCGCCATGTCGCCGCGGCGCCCGGAGAACAGCGCGATGTCCTGCCGTCCCGCCGTCAGGCGCAGCACGGGTTCGGCGGTGCTGTACTTCAGCGTCCGCTTGCCCAGGGACAGTCCGGTCGTCAGCAGCCGGGCGTCCTTGCCGGGCACGGTGATCCGCAGGTCGCCGGCGTCGGTGGGCAGCTCGGTGGTGACGGCGTCGGTGCCGTCGTTGCGGGCGATGTACACGTGGGCGCCGGTGTCGGGGTTGGCCAGGTGGTAGACCTTCAGGCCGGCCGCCTTCACCTCCGCCGCCCGGTCCAGCTTGGCGAAGTCGGGCACGCGTTGCAGCAGATGGCCCAGCTGGTGCATCGGCGCGATCTTGTCGGTGACGGTACGGCCCTCGTCGATGGCGGCGCCGTAGTCGTACGACGTGTAGACGACCGGTGCCGGCAGCCAGCCCCACGAAGTCCCGCCGAAGGTCATGTACACGTTGTGCAGGGTGAGGCCGTTGGCGAGGTTGGTCAGGTAGAAGCGGCGTTCGTAGGCCGCGTCCCGGGTGCGCCGTGACTCGGCGTACCCCTTGCCGTCGAACCAGGCCCCGCCCCACGGGTCGAACCAGCCGCCGCCGAACTCGGGCACGAATCCCGGTGTGGACGGCGATGCGGTGGCCCCGCCCCCGGCCCCGCCGGGACCGAAGTGCCCCCAGTCCGGCGGGGTCTGGGAGGGCGAGGGATAGCCGTCGAAGCCGTACAGCCAACCGCCCTTCTCCCCGCCGGTGTCGAAGGAGCCGGGCACCCAGTACCCGTTGCGGCCCTTGTCGTTGTGGAACAGCGGTACGTCGATGCCGTCCGCCCGCACCTTGCGGTACAGGTGGGACATGTACTCCCGGCCGGTGGCCTCGTGGACGTGCGCGTCGTACTCGTTCTCGATCTGGTAGAGCAGCACCGTGCCGGTGCCGTGCGTGAACAGGTGCCGGCCCACGATCCGGTCGACCTCGGTGAGCCACTCGTCCACATGGGACAGATACGTCGGGTCGGCGGTGCGGGCCGTGCCCCGCGTCGCCGTCAGCCAGCCCGGGAAACCGCCGCCGTCGACCTCGGCGTTGATGTACGGGCCCGGCCGCAGGATGACGTACAGCCCGGTCTCGGCGGCCATCCGCAGGAACAGGTCCAGGTCCCGGACCCCGGTGAAGTCGTACCGGCCGGGCGCGGGGGAGTGGTAGTTCCAGGCCACGTAGATGCTCACCGCGTTGTAGCCGTGGGCCCGCATCTTCTGCAGCACGTCCCGCCACAGCGAGGGGCTCGGCAGCCGGAAGGGGTGCAGCTCACCGGACCACACGACCAGCCGTCTGCCGTCGACGAGCAGGGAGTAGCGGTCGTACCCGACGGTGTGCCGGACACCGTCGGCGCTCGGCGGGGCGGGCGCCGGGCCGGTCGGCACGCTGCTGCCCGCGTAGGCCGAGGGCGCCCCGGGGCCGCCGCTGCCGCCCAGGGCGAGACCGAGCGCGGTCGAACCGGCGAGGGCACTGAAGTTACGTCTGCTGAGCGCCAAGGTGGATCCTCCCGGGCGATCTTACGGGGCGCGGGTGCGGCCATTGTCCATGGAGGTGCGCCCCACAATGGACGCATGAGGATCTCGGCGCGGGCGGATTACGCGGTACGGGCGGTTCTGGAGCTGGCCGCGCGGCCAGGCGACGGCCCGGTGAAGGCCGAGGAGATCGCCGCCGCGCAGGAGATCCCGCACAAGTTCCTGGAAGGGATCCTCGGCGATCTGCGGCGCGCGGGAATCGTCGACAGCCGGCGTGGCGGGGGCGGCGGCTACCGGCTCGCCCGGGACGCGGCGGCGATCACGGTCGCGGACGTCATACGGGGTGTCGACGGGCCCATCGTCTCGGTGCGCGGCGAGCGCCCGACCGGCCTCGCCTACACCGGCACGGCCCAGCCCCTGCTGCCGCTGTGGATCGCCCTGCGGGCCAACGTCCGCCGGATCCTGGAGGGCGTCACCCTCGCCGACCTCGCGGCGGACGAGCTGCCCGCGCCGGTGCGGGCCCTGGCGGCGGAGCCGGGGGCCTGGGAGAACCCGTGAAAACCCCGGTGTGAATGGCCGGAGTTCACCCTGTCGGGTGAGAGCGGGGCTTCCTACGATTCCCTCGCCTCCCCCCGCCTTCACAGGTTCCACACGGTTTCTTCAAGGAGAACGGGCGGGTCGGAGGGCGAACCCCCCACCCACTCACCCGGGAGAAACCATGGCTGGTGGCCTTTTCCTGAGCGGCGCCGTAGCCGCTCTGCTCACCACCGCGCTACCCGCGCAGTCCCCGTCCCCCGTGTTCGACAACCCGCCCCCGGACCGGATCGTCATCGACGTGGCGACGGTCAACGGCTCCGGCTGTCCGGCCGGTACGGCCGCGGTGGCGGTGTCCCCCGACAACACCGCCTTCACCGTCACCTACAGCGACTACCTGGCCCAGGCCGGCGGCAACTCCGACCCCACGGCCTTCCGCAGAAACTGCCAGCTCAACCTGATCGTGCACGTCCCGGCGGGCTTCACCTACGCCATCGCCGAAGCGGACTACCGGGGCTTCCTCTCGCTCCAGCCGGGCGCGAGCGCCACCCAGAAGGCGTCCTACTACTTCCAGGGCTCACCGAACACGGCGACCCGTACCCATCCGTTCACCGGCGTCCACAACGACGACTGGCAGGCCACCGACAGCACCGACTGGGCCCAGCTGGTCTGGGCGCCCTGCGGGGTGCTGCGCAACTTCAACATCAACACCGAGCTGAGGGTGAACGCGGGCACCAGCAACCCCGGCAAGGTCAGCTTCATGACGATGGACTCCACCGACGGGGACATCAACACGGTGTACCACCTGGCCTGGCAGCAGTGCCCCAAGTAGCGCCGGGGGCCGCCCCGGTGGTCCGGCGGGGCCTCGCCGTGCCCGGCCCGGGGCGCCCAGGTCAGCCCGTCTGGCCCATCCCCGCCGCGTTCGGCCAGCTCTGGGCGTCGGGCCAGCCCGTCGCCGGGGCCGGGGTCAGGCCGGTGGCCGGTGCCGGGGCCGTCATGCCCCGGACCTGAGCCGCGGTGAGTCCCCCCCGCGCCGGGACACCGGGCGGCGTGGGCGCGACGGCGGCGGGCGCCGGTACCGGTGTGGGGACCGGTACCGGCGTGGGCGGCATGGCGGCGGGCGTGCTCGGCGGGACGGAGTACGGCGTCGGTCCGGGATACGGCGCCGCGGCGGGATACGGCGCCGGTCCGGCTGCGGGCGCCATCGGCTGCCGGGCCGGCACCGGTGCCGGTGCCGGCATGGACGGCGGTGCCGGGGCGCCCGGCGGTACCGGTGTGGGGAACGGTGCCGGCGTGGGCTGTCGGGGCGGTGCGGGCATGCGCATCGGCGGGAGCTGCGGGGGCGGTGTCGCCATCGGGGCCGCCGCTGCCGCGGGTACCGGCATCGGAGTCGGAGTCGGAGTTGGCGCCGGTATCGGCATCGGCATGGGTATTCCGGCGTCGGGCCGCACGGAGCCGGGCGGCACGGAGCCGGGCGGCGTGAGGCCGGGCTGTACGGCGGCGGGTTGTACGGCGGCGGGGAGCGGCATGCCGGTGCCCTCGGCCGGAGCGGGGGCCGCGGCGACGGCCTGGGCGGCGAGCCCTCGCAGGCCGGCCCCGTTGGTCTCGCTCACCAGCCGGTCGACCGCCGCCGTACCCGAGCTGTAGCTGGTCCCGGTGCCCGGCTCGGGTACGGCGGCTCCCCTCCCGGACCCGTAGAGCACCTGCTCCAGGCCCGACACCAGGCGACGCACGTCGACCTGGGGGCGCACCACGAGTCTCAGGAAGCGACTGGAGGAACCGATCTTGTTGCCGCACTCGCGGACCAGGATCCGGTGCTCGGTGAGCATCCGGTCCCGCACCACCGTGCCCTCGGCCCCCACGGGAAGACGGACGAAGAGGAAGTTGCCCTGCGAGGGGTAGACCGTGAGCCCGGGCAGCGCCGAGAGATGGCTGGCCATCTCCAGCCGGTCCCGGCGGACCTGCCGCAGACTGCCCGCGTACTCGGCGCCGTGCTCCCTCAGCATGAACACCACGTGCTCGGCGAGGGAGTTGAGGTTCCACTTGGGCAGCATCGCGCGGACCCTGCCCGCCAGCGCCGGGTTGGCGACCAGATAGCCGAACCGTATGCCGTGCAGGCCGAAGTTCTTGCCCAGGCTGCGCAGGACCACCACGTTCGGGCGGAGCATCGCCTCTTGGACGACGCTCGGGTCGGCCTCCGCGTCGGCGAACTCCAGGAAGGACTCGTCGACGACCACCAGATCCAGATCGGCCATGGCGTCCATGAACTGCACCAGCGACTGCTTGCGCAGATAGCCCCCGTCGGGGTTGTTCGGGTTGCAGACCACGGCCACACGGGTGCCCCGGGCGCGGATGAACTCGCCGTACCGGGCCAGGTCCAGGGCGAAGCCGTTCGCCTCCTGCAGCGGGAACATGTCGACCCGCTTGCCGGTCTCCATCGGCTGGTCGGTCCAGCGCCCGAAGGTGGGCACCGGGATCGCCAGGGACTCGCGGACCAGGAGGTGGTCGAGCCAGGTGATCAGCTCCGTGGAGCCGTTGCCCATCGCCACACACTGCGGCGGCAGCCCCAGCAGGCCGCACAGCTCGGCCGTGATGGTCTCGGCGCTGCTCGGGTAGTACGTGACGATCTCGCGCAGCCGGGCCGCCATCGCGTCGAACATGGCCGGAGTGGGGAAGTACGGGTTGCAGGGGATGCAGAAGTCCACCGGGCCGGTCCCGTCGCCGCCCTCCCGCGTCAGCGCCGCCATCGACGGGCTGTGCGCGGCGGTGCCGCGGAACAACGAGGTGACGTTGCCGGCCAAGGTGACCTCCGTTCGGGTGGCCCGCGCGGGGGAGCACGGGCCGCTCTTGGATACGGAAGGGGTGGCAGAGGCGTTCAATCAGCCGTCCCTGTGCCGAATTACCCGGCTCCCCCACCAAACCTTCACAGGGGTGCCTAGGAACGTGACCGCCGTTGACCTTAGTCTTCCCGCGTCATGGACTACTGCCCCCCGTGCCGACGGCACCTCAACGGCGCCCTGACCTGCCCCGGGTGCGGTGCACCGGCCCAGCGTCTCGGCATGCCCGCCCCGGCATCGGTCGCGTACGCGGGAGGGGAGTTCAGCGGTACGCACCAGCGGCCTTCGCCCGATCCGGAGCCGATGCCGATGCCGGATCCAGGGCTGACGTATGAGCCGGAGCTGGGCTGGGAACCGGAGCCCGAACCCGAGCCCGAACCCGAGCCGGATTCCGGATCGGGGGCGCGGCGTTCACCCGAGGACGGTGGGCGGGCCGCCCGGCGCAAGGCGCGCGGTGCCGCCGCGGTGAGCCCCGCCGAGGCCGACACCGGCCGGCGGGACCGGAAAGCCGCCGCACACCGTCGCCGCCGTCGCCGGACCCTGCTGGTCGCGGTGGGGTTCGTGCTGGCCGCGGGCGGGCTCAGCCTCGCCGAACTGGGCAAGGACGCCCCCTTCTCGCCCTTCTCCGGTGACGCGCCCGCCGCGTCGGGGGATGCCTCGGTGGACGGCGGCGCGTCCCCGGCGGCATCGGACCGCACGGCCGGCCCGATCGGCGACACCGCCGGCGGCCCGTCCGGCGCAAAGGCCTCCCCGGACGCCTCCGGCTCCGCGTCCGCCTCCGGCTCCCCGAAGGACAAGGACAAGGGCAAGGACAAGAACAAGGACGACAACAAGGGCGAGGACTCCTCGTCCCCGTCGGCCGAGGACAGCGGCGCGGTCGGGCAGTCGGCCACCGCGGGCACCGGCACCACGGCCACCGCACCCGCCGGCCCGGCGTCCACGGAGCCCACCGCCACCCCGACCGCGACCGCGCCGACCTCCGCGCCGGCCCCGCAGCCGACGCCCAGCAAGACCTGTGACCGCTTCCTGTGGTGGTGCACCTGAGCCGCGCCCCGGCGCGTCGGTAGCCGCCCTTCCCCTCTCCTTTCCCGTCCTTCCCCGCCCTTCCCCCTCGCTTCCCCGCCCTTTCTTGCGCCATCCGGGGCATCGGTGACACCCATGAGCCTCATGGGCGGTTGAGTCGAACAGGCACGTCTCGCCGTACCGGTCTCGAGAACACCCGGAGCGGGGGAGGCTGTCGCACCGAGGGGGACAGCGAGCAGCGGTTCGGTTGAGGAGAGCGGATGACGCGGGAAATCACCGTCCACGGCACGGTCGCCGACGGATTCGAGGCGGTGCGCGAGGAGTTCGCCGCCGTCGTCACCGGGGAACGGGACGACTACGAGGGCCAGTTGTGCGTCTACGTCCACGGCCGCCGGGTCGTGGACCTGTGGGCGGGCGAGGGGGTGACGGGCGACTCCCTCTACGGCGTGTACGCGGCCACGAAGGGCGCGGCCCATCTGGTCGCCGCGCTGCTCGTGCAGGACGGCACACTGGAGCTGGACCGGAAAGTCACCTACTACTGGCCGGAGTTCGCCGCCGAGGGCAAGGGCGCGCTGACCCTGCGGGAACTGCTGTCGCACCGCGCGGGGCTGATCGGCACCGACGGCGGCTTCACCCTCGCGGAGCTGGCCGACGATCGTGCGATCGCCGAACGCCTGGCCGATCAGCGGCCGTTCTGGCGGCCGGGGACGGCCTTCGGCTGTCACGCCCTGGTCATCGGCGCGCTGTCCGGCGAGGTGATCCGGCGGGCGACCGGCCGGACCGTGCAGGAGCTGTACCAGGAGCGGATCCGGGCACCCTACGGCCTCGACTTCCACCTGGGCCTGCCGGCCGACCGGGAGTCCGGGTTCCGTTCCGCCCAGCCGATGCTGCCGACCGCCGCGCAGCAGGCCCTCCTCGACGGGCAGCCGACCGGCCCGCACACCCTCGCCGCGATCGCCTTCAACCGGCACGGCGCGGAGCCGACCGACCTGGAGGACCTGGCGAACCAGCGGCTGATCCGGGCCGTGGGACCGGCGTCGGTGGGCGGGGTGGCGTCGGCGCGCGGCCTCGCCGGGATGTACGCGGCGGCCATCAGCGAGATGGACGGCAAGGCGCCGCTGCTCAAGGAGGACACGGTCGCCGAGTTCGGGCAGATCCACTCCGTGGGCCACGACCTGGTGACCCGCCTCCACAGGTCCTTCGGTCTCGGCTTCCAGGCGACCGCCGACACCTGGCATCCCTTCCTCGGCGCCGGCACGATCGGCCACAGCGGCGCGAACGGCGTCCAGTCCTTCGCCGATCCCCGCGCCGGACTCGCCTACGGCTACACGCGCCGGCGTTTCGCCTTCCCGGGCGGCGCGGCACCGGAGAACGACCGGCTGGTGGCGGCGGTACACCGGGCGGCGCTGTCCGCGCGCTGAGCGGCGCGGCCGGCCGCACAAGCGCCCCGCACGAGCGCCCGCCCCGCACGAGGACCGCTCCCGCGAGGGGCGGCCGTAGGAGGAGCGGCCGTGAAAGGAGCGGCCGCAGAAGGAGAGGCCGCACCCCACGTCCAGGGGTGCGGCCTCCGCTGACTGCAACGAGTGCCGTCAGGCCAGCGTCACGGTGATGTTCCCGCGTGTCGCCTTCGAGTAGGGGCACACCTGGTGCGCCTTCTCGACCAGGGCCCGCGCGGTGCTCTCGTCGGCGTTGGGGATGTCCGCAGAGATCTCCACGATGAGACCGAAACCGTCGTCGTTCTTGCCGATGCCGACCTTGGCGGTGACGGTCGAGCCGGAGAGGTCGGCGCCCTCCTGGCGGGCGACCACGGCGAGCGCGCCGTGGAAGCAGGCGCTGTACCCGGCGGCGAACAACTGCTCCGGGTTGGTGCCGGCGCCGCTGCCGCCCATCTCCTTCGGCGGGTTCACGACGACGTCGAGCTTGCCGTCGTCGGTGGCGACGCGCCCGTCCCGGCCGCTCTCGGCGGTGGCGACTGCCGTGTACAGGACGTCGGACTGCTGAATGGGCATGCGGTTGTCTTCCTCCTCGGTCCGCCGCGACTCGCGCCCACGATCGACGACGGATTTCGGAAAGAAGCTACCGCATGCCGGAAAGCCCGGGCCAGGGGGAGTGGGTGTCAGAGCTTGACGATCATCTTGCCGGTGTTGTCACCGCGCAGGACCCCGAGGAACGCCTCCAGGTTGTTCTCGATGCCCTCGACGACCGTCTCGCGGTACTTCAGCGCGCCCGAGGCGACCCAGGGGCCGACTTCCTGGACGAACTGGGGCTGGAGGTCGTAGTGGTCGCCGACCAGGAAGCCCTCGATGCGGCCGCGGGTCTGGATCAGCCGGGCGAGGTTCCTCGGGCCGGGGGCGGGCTCGGTGTTGTTGTAGACGGAGATCATGCCGCAGACGGCGATCCGGCCGCCCTGGTTCAGCGAGCCGATGGCCGCCTCCAGGTGGTCGCCGCCGACGTTGTCGAAGTAGACGTCGACACCGTCGGGCGCGGCCTCCCGCAGCTGCTCGCTCACCGCGCCGTTCTTGTAGTTGAACGCGGCGTCGAAGCCGTACTCGTCCACCAGCAGCTTGACCTTCTCGTCGGAGCCGGCCGAGCCGATGACCCGGGAGGCACCCTTGAGCTTGGCCAGCTGCCCGACCTGGCTGCCCACGGCACCGGCCGCGCCGGAGACGAAGACGACGTCGCCCTCCTTGAAGGAGGCGGTGCGCAGCAGGCCGGCGTAGGCGGTCAGGCCGGTCATGCCGAGGACGCCGAGGTACGTGGACTCCGGCGCGGCCTTCGGGTCGACCTTGACCGCGTGCTTGGCGTCCATGGCCGCGTACTCGCGCCAGCCGAAGAAGTGCAGGACGTGGTCGCCGACCGCGATGCCCTCGGCGTTCGAGGCGACGACCTCGCCGACCGCTCCGCCCTGCATGACCTTGCCCAGCTCGAACGGGGCGGCGTACGACTTCGCGGCCGACATGCGCCCGCGCATGTACGGGTCCACCGAGAGGTAGGTGTTCCGGACCAGGATCTGGCCCTCGCCCGGGGTCGGGACGGGCGCCTCGACCAGGGCGAAGTCTTCGGGCTTCGGCCAGCCGACCGGACGGCTGAGCAGATGCCACTCACGGCTTACGGCGGGAAGTGCGGGGGACTCGGTCATGATGCGGGACCTTCCTCAAATGTTTCAGAACCTGAAACAACCCTGCACCTGAATATTTCAGGATGTCAAGTAACCGGGTATCCTGGAGGGCATGTCCACCCCATCCAAGCCACACCCCGCCGACCCCCTCACCATGGAGGTCGTCGAGCTGATCGGTGACGTCGTGGCCCGCTTCTACGCGGACTACGAGAAGGCGGCGGGCGAGCACACGCTGACCGGCCCGCAGGCCCGGCTCCTCAGCCTGCTCTCGCTGGAGCCGCTGCCCATGCGCAAGCTGGCCCAGAAGCTCAAGTGCGAGCCCTCGAACGTCACCGGGATAGTGGACCGCCTGGAGTCCCGCGGCCTGGTGGAGCGCCGCCCCGACCCGGCCGACCGCCGGGTGAAGGTCGCCGCCGCCACCGAGGAGGGCCTGCGGGTCGCCCGGGACCTGCGCGAGGGGCTGCACTTCGCCCGCGAACCCCTCGCCGGCCTCTCCGCCGACGAGCGAGGCTCCCTGCGCGACCTGCTGCGCCGCATGCTGGACGGCTGAGCGGCGGCTTTGGGTAAGGTTCCCGCCATGCGCGATCTCGGGGTGGGGTTCGGTTATCTGGTGAAGGGCCAGCGCTGGGTGGCCCGGCACGGCCGCAGCTACGGCTTCGGCCTGCTGCCCGGCCTGATCACGCTGGTCCTCTACGCGGCGACGCTGGTCGCGCTCGCCGTGTGGGGCGAGGACGCGGTCGGCTGGGCGACCCCGTTCGCCGACCACTGGTCCAGTCCCTGGCAGGGCCTGTTCCGCGGCTTCCTGACGGCCGTCCTGTTCGCCCTCGCGCTGCTGCTGGCGGTCCTCACCTTCACCGCCGTCACCCTGCTGATAGGCCAGCCCTTCTACGAGAACCTCTCGGAGCGGGTCGACGCCGACGTCTCGCCCGACGGCACCGTCCCGCAGTCCGGGCTGCCGCTCTGGCGCGAGCTGTGGATCTCGGCCCGCGACAGCGCCCGGATCCTGGTCCGGGCCGCGCTGTGGGGGGTGCTGCTCTTCGCCCTCGGCTTCCTGCCGTTCGTCGGGCAGACCGTCGTCCCCGTGCTGGGCTTCCTCGTCACCGGCTTCTTCCTCACCGAGGAACTGGCCGCCGTGGCCTTGCAGCGCCGGGGCGTGGACCTGCGCTCCCGGCTCGCCCTGCTGCGCGCCCGCAAGACCCTGGTCTGGGGCTTCGGCACGCCGCTGGGCCTGGCGTTCCTGGTGCCGTTCGTCGCGGTGTTCCTGATGCCGGGCGCGGTCGCGGGCGCCACGCTCCTCGCCCGCGACCTGCTGGGCGAGGAGAACGCCGACGACGAATCCGCCCCCGGCGCCGACGGACGGGCCCACCGGGAGGGCGTCACCCCCTGACCGGCCCCGGTCCGCCGCTGCCGTCCGTCATCTCCCGACGGCCGCGCCGACGGCCACCGCCACGATCGACCGCACCTGGTCGATGATGTCCAGCCGGTCGCGCACGAACTCCGGGTCGCTCACCGTGCCGGTCGCCGGATCGGTGTTGCCGGCGCCGAACCCCAGGACGGGCGTGTGCACATGGCCGCCCGGCAGCGTGTCGTGCAGACCGAGGCGGTCGCGCAGCAGCGTGGCGCGGTAGGCGATCTCGTTGGAGAGGTAGTCGCCGCCGCCCCCGGCACGGGCCGTCGAACCGGGGGTCGGACCGTCCGGCCGTACGACGGGACCGGTGCCCCCGGCCGGGATCTCGGTCACCTCGGTGTGGTCGTAGACCGGGAAGCGCCCGGTGCGCGCGGCCACGATGGCGGCGTACGGCAGCGTCGTCGTCGTCCACTGCGGCCCGGTCGAGGGATCCTCGACCGGGACGGTCTCCGTCCGCGAGACGTTGTCGTTGTCCGGGAAACCGCCGCGCCAGGCGCCGTTGGTGCGCTCGACGTCGAACCGTCCGACGCGGCCCTGACTCACGGTCGTGAACAGGTCCACCGCCGGCAGATACGGTCGCAGCGCCCGCTCCACCGTGCCCTCGGTGAAGTCCCGCCAGCGCACCGGGAACACCGCGGTCTCGACGCGCGCCGGGCCCCGGGCCGTCCGGATCACCGTGCCGTCGAGCGCGAGCGCGCTGGCCCCGGACGGGTTGGAGATGCGGATGTCCCGGTCGAGGGTGAACGGGTCGAACCCGGTGAGCAGGACCCGCCTCGGCTGTCCCTTCCCCGGGTAGCGGATGTCGGTCTGACCGCGCGAGGTCCGCTCCACACCGTCCAGCAGAGCGGCCCGTTGCCGGTCGTCGAGGCCGAACGCCGGTGTCCAGGTGCGCACTTCACGCGTCAGCTCCAACCGCGCCCAGTACAGCGGCCGGTCGTCGTCCCGGCTGAGGTCGCCGCCCGCCGGGCCCCTGCCCTGCGCACGGTCCACGGCCCGCCGCCACAGCGCGGATCCCTCCCGCAGGACGACGCGGCGGGCCTGCGCGTAGGAGTGCGCGTGGCCCAGTGCGCGGCTGAACCGGGGTGTCACGGCGTCGAATCCGGAGCGGCGCAGGATCTCCTGCGGGACGGCGCCGTCGAGCCGCTGCTCCTCGACGGTGGGGGCGGGTGCCCCCACCGCCGCGGCGGTGGCCGGGGTGGCGGGAGCGGACAGGGCGGTCAACAGGGCCAGGGCGAGACCGCCGAGGCCGGCACGTGTGCCTATCAAGGGAGTTGGGGTCCTCTCCGTCGCGGTGGGGCGCGTGGTGCGGTGGACGGCGGCAGTATCGCCCGCGCCGGGTGACCGGCGCCATGGTGCGGGCCGCTCGCGCCGACCGGATCGGCCGAGACCATGGCGGCGGTCCCGGTCGGCGGGTGATACTGCGGCCTGTGAAGGCAGCGAAGACCGCGAACCTCGGCGTCCTGTTCCTCGTCGAACTCGCGGCCCTCGCGGCCGCCGCCTACTGGGGGCTCACCCGGGGCACCGCGGTCGACTGGCTGCTCGGCGTGCTCGCCCCGGCCGTCCTCGCGGGGCTGTGGGCGCTGTGCGGATCGCCGCGGGCCCGGTTCCGGGCGCGGGGGGCGTCGCGGGTCGCCTTCGAGGTCCTCTGGTTCGGCGCGGGAGCCGTGGCGCTGTGCGCGGCCGGGGCGTACGGGTGGGCGCTCGCCTTCGTCGCGGTGTGCCTGTCGAGCAAGGGTCTCGCCGTCGCCTGGGACCAGTGACCGGCGCCCCTCGGCCCGCCCGGCAGCCGCAGGAAGCAGGGGTCTGGGACGAGACGGCGAAGGCGTGGGCGTTTGTGAAGGGTTCGTACGAGATCACCGCCGGACGCTCGATCACCGGCCGCGGGCCGGCCGCGCCGATTAACGTCTGATCCGGGACAAGTCTCCACCTGAGCAGCCCCGGTCCGGGACCTGACCCCCGGACCGGGGCTCACGGTGTTCCGGGGCGCGAGCCGCCCCCGGGACCCGTCCGCGCACCTGCGCCGGACAGGGCCTGCGCCGCAAGATCCTCGACCCGGTGCTCTCGGACGACCCGCGCTGAGGTGGGCGGCGCGTCGTCAGTGGTCGACGCCGAAGCCGTACACCGTCTGCGAGCGGTACACCTCGCCCGGCCGCAGCACCGTACTGGGAAAGCGCGGCCGGTTGGGGGAGTCCGGGAAGTGCTGGGTCTCCAGGGCGATGCCGTCGCCGGGAGCGAAGGGCGCCGAGAGATGGTCGCCGGTGTAGAGCTGGAGGCCCGGCTCGGTCGTCGCCACCGTCAGCGTCCGCCCGGACACCGGCTCCCGCACCTCGGCCACCTGCTGCGGGGTGTCGGTGACCCCCTTGTCCAGCACGAAGTTGTGGTCGTAGCCGGGGCCGACCGCACGGGCCGTGCGGAAGTCGAAGCGGGAGCCGGACACCTGCGCCGGTGACCCGGTCGGGATCAGGTCCGCGTCGACCGGGGTGTAGTGGGACGCGGCCAGCCGCAACTCGTGCCCGCCGGCGTCGCCCGCGTCGTGCCCGGCCAGGTTGAAGTAGCTGTGGTTGGTGAGGTTGACCACCGTCGGCGCGTCCGTCACCGCCTCGTAGGAGATCCGCAGCGCACCCGACGCGTCCAGGGTGTACGTCGCCGACACCCGGAGCCGGCCCGGGAAGCCCTCCTCGCCGTGCGGGCTCACCCGGCTCAGCCGCACCCCGTGCGCCACCGGCTCCGCGGCCCACACCCGCTTGTCGAAACCGCGGACCCCGCCGTGCAGCGAGTTGGGCCCGTCGTTCGGCTCCAGCGCGTACACCTGGTCCCCCAGCGGGAAGCGAGCGCCGCCGATCCGGTTGGCGTACCGGCCGACCAGGGCGCCGAAGTACGGCTCCGGATGCGCGAGATAGCCGTCGAGGCCGGCGAACCCCAGCACCACGTTCGCCCGGCGCCCCTCCCGGTCCGGGACCTCGACCGAGCGCACGATCCCGCCGTACGTCAGGATCTCCACCCGGGTCCCCGCGCGCTCCAGCGTCCAGCGACGCACCTCGGTGCCGTCGGAAAGTGTGCCGAAAAGTTCGCTCATGTGGAAAACCCTAGGCGAGTGCCGCTACCGGAGGGACCCCGGCGCGGTGATCGTCCGGTAGGCGATCGAGGCGAGCCGCGCCTGGCCGTCCCTGCTCGGGTGGAACCAGTCCCAGTGGCTGAGCTGGTCGGTGCCGAAGTCGTAGTCGTAGACCGCGTTGCCGTCGAAACGGCAGCGGCGCTCCTTGGCGCAGACCTCCTTCAGCACCTGGTTGTACTCCACCACCCGCTGCTGCACCCGGTCCCGGCGCAGGACCGCCGCAGGGGTCAGGTCGTCCGCGTCGGCCAGCATCGACGGGCAGATGCCCAGCCTCCACACCTCCTTGCCCAGCGGGTTCGTGCGGCCCTCGGACCACAGCCGCTTGAGGTTCGGCACGCTCGACACGTACACCTGGGTCTTGGGCAAGGCCGAACGCAGCGTGCTCAGCGCCTCCTCGAAGTCCGCGCGGAAGTCGGCCACGGAGGTCATCGCCGCCGCCGAACGCCGGCAGGCGTCGTTGGCCCCGACCATCACCGTCACCAACTCCGGCGCCCGGACGGCGGCCCGGGCCATCTGCTCGGGCAGGTCGGCCATCCGGGCCCCGGTCTCGGCGTAGTTCCAGCTGCGCTCGGCCGCCCCGGTCACTCCCAGCAACCGCACCGCGAGGCTGTCCACCTTGGCGTCACTGCCCGTCGCCCACGACACCTCCGGGCAGTCCGAGAGCACCGTGCACGCGTCGAAGCCACGGGTGATGGAGTCCCCGACCGCGGCGATCGACTCCGGGCTGCGGTCCCACACCGGGGCGGGTCTCGCGGCCCGCGCCCGGCCACCCTCGGGCGCCGCGCCCCCGCCCCCCGCGTCGCAGCCGGCGAGGCCCAGCACGGCGGCCGCCACGACGGCGAGGGCCGTCCGTGTACGACTGCTTCGCTTCCGCATCCCCTGGTGATCCCCTCGTCGTGACTCGCTGCTTCCTGGGTGTTCCTCGGTGCTTCCTCCCATAACAACGCGCGAGGGTTCCCGGCCGGGCCCGCCGGAACGGCGCACCCCCGTACAAGCGTCCCCCTGGGTGAATGGCGGCGGTTTCCTGGCACCGGGACCGACGGTACGTCACACTCCTTGCCTCGCCGCAGGGTAGCCTCGCCATCAACGCGGCCGTCGTGCCACTGCCGCCCAGCCAGTCCGCAAGATGTCCCGCTCTGCCCGGAGGTTCCGGTGACGACACGTGGAGTTCTGTACGTGCACTCCGCGCCGCGCGCGCTGTGCCCGCACGTCGAGTGGGCCGTCGCCGGGGTGCTCGGCACACGCGTCGGCCTCGACTGGATCCGGCAGCCCGCGGCCCCCGGCACGTGGCGTTCGGAGTTCTCCTGGCAGGGCGAGGCCGGTACCGCCTCCAAACTCGCCTCGGCGCTGCGCGGCTGGCACCTGCTGCGCTTCGAGGTGACCGCCGAACCCTGCCCGACGGCCGAGGGCGAGCGCTACAGCTGCACTCCCGACCTCGGCATCTTCCACGCCGTCACCGGCATGCACGGCGACATCCTCATCCCCGAGGACCGGCTGCGGGCGGCCCTGACGCGCTCTCAGCGCGGCGAGACGGACCTGGAGGCGGAGATCGCCAAGCTCCTCGGCAAGCCCTGGGACGACGAACTGGAGCCGTTCCGCTACGCGGGCGAGGGCGCCCCGGTGCGCTGGCTGCACCAGGTGGTCTGAGCGACCCCGCGGGCGCCACGCCGGCCCCACCGGCAACGACGACGGCCCGGTCTCCCTCACGGGAGACCGGGCCGTCGGACGTCAGGGGCTCAGACGGACCTGAACGCCAGCACCACGTTGTGCCCGCCGAAGCCGAACGAGTCGTTCAGCGCGGCGATCCGGCCCTCGACCGGCAGCTTCCGCGCCTCGTCGCGGACCACGTCCGCGTTCGCCTCGGCCTCGGGGTCGATGTTCTCGACGTTGATGGTCGGCGGCGCCACCCGGTGGTACAGCGCGAGCACGGTCGCCACGGACTCCACACCGCCCGCGCCGCCGAGCAGATGCCCGGTCATCGACTTGGTCGCGGACACCGCGATGTGGTCCGCGTCGTCGCCCAGCACCTTCCGCAGCGCCTTCAGCTCGGCGATGTCACCGGCCGGCGTCGAGGTGGCGTGCGCGTTGACGTGGACGATCTCGGCCGGGTTCAGACCGGTGTTGTCCAGCAGGTTCTGCAGCGCGTGCGAGATGCCGCGGCCCTCGGGCTCCGGCTGCACGATGTCGTGCCCGTCGGCGGAGATGCCCTGCCCGACGGCCTCCGCGTAGACCCGGGCCCCGCGCTTGGCGGCGTGCTCGGCGGACTCCAGGACGATCACACCGGCACCCTCGCCGAGGACGAAACCGTCGCGGGCGAGGTCGTAGGGACGCGACGCGCCCTGCGGGTCCTCGTTGTTCTTGGACATCGCCATCATGTTGCCGAACGCGGCGATCGGCAGCGGGTGGATGGCCGCCTCGGTACCGCCGGCGACGACGACGTCGGCGCGGCCGGTGCGGATCATCTCGATGGCGTAGCCGATGGCCTCGGCGCCCGAGGCGCACGCGGAGACCGGCGTGTGCACGCCCGCCCGGGCGCCCACGAGCAGACCCACGTTGGCCGAGGGGCCGTTCGGCATGAGCATGGGGACGGTGTGCGGGGAGACGCGGCGGACGCCCTTCTCCTTGAGCACGTCGTACTGGTCCAGCAGCGTCGTGACGCCACCGATGCCGGAGGCGATGACAGCGCCCAGCCGGTCGGGGTCGACGGCCGCGTCGTCACCGGCCTTGGCGGTGAAGCCCGCGTCCTTCCAGGCCTCCTGAGCCGCGATCAGGGCGAACTGCGCGGAGCGGTCCAGCCTGCGGGCCTGCGGACGCGGGATGACCTCGATCGGCTCGACGGCGATCGGGGCCGCGATGCGGACGGCCTGCTCGGCCGCCCACTCCTGCTCCAGGGGCTTGACGCCGGACTTGCCGGCGATCAGGCCTTCCCAAGTGGAAACTGCGTCGCCACCCAGCGGTGTGGTTGCGCCGATACCGGTGACGACCACGGTGCGATTGGTCGGGCTCACGGGAATTCTTTCTCCAACGGATACGGGATTCGACGGCGCCACCGCCGGGTGGCGGGGCCTTGCAGCCTGAGACCTAAGGGGTGGCTCAGGCCTGGTGCTTGAGGATGTAGTCGGTGGCGTCACCGACGGTCTTCAGGTTCTTGACGTCCTCGTCCGGGATCTTCACGTCGAAGCGCTCCTCGGCGGCGACGACGACCTCGACCATGGACAGCGAGTCGACGTCCAGGTCATCGGTGAAGGACTTGTCCACCTGGACGTCCTCGGTGGGGATCCCGGCGATCTCGTTCACGATCTCTGCGAGACCGGCGACGATCTCTTCCTGAGTGGCGGCCATGTCAGGCGCTCCTTCTTAGCTGTTCCAGACGGTATTACGGCGCCCGCCGCGCAAGCGGCAGGTGGTGCAGCTCCCGTGTCGGATCCAAGGATCCGGCACGGAGTGCCTAGGGGAGGGTAACGACCGTGGCGGCGTAGACGAGACCCGCCCCGAATCCGATGACGAGCGCGGTGTCGCCACTCTTCGCCTCCCCGGTCGCCAGAAGCCGCTCCATCGCGAGCGGAATCGAGGCGGCCGAGGTGTTGCCGGTGGTGCGGATGTCACGGGCGACCGTGACGTGCTCCGGCAGTTTCAGCGTCTTCACCATCGAGTCGATGATCCGCACATTGGCTTGGTGCGGGATGAAGACGTCCAGGTCGTCCGCGGTGATCCCGGCCGCGTCCAGCGCCTGCTGGGCGACCTTCGCCATCTCGAACACGGCCCAGCGGAAGACCGCCTGGCCCTCCTGCGTGATCGCGGGGAACTTGATGTTGCCCTTGCTGTCCAGGGGGAGTTCGCCGACGTCGCCGATGTGGAAACGGTCCCAGGTGACGGTCTGCTTGATCGTCTCGGACTTGTCGCCCTCGGAGCCCCAGACGGTCGGGCCGATCGCGGGCTCCCGCGCGGGGCCGACGACGACCGCGCCGGCACCGTCGCCGAACAGGAAGGCCGTCGCCCGGTCCTCCAGGTCGGTCAGGTCGCTGAGCCGCTCCACGCCGATGACGAGCACATGTTCGGCGGAACCTTCCACCACCATGCCCTTGGCGAGGGTCAGACCGTAGCCGAAGCCCGCGCAGCCGGCCGAGATGTCGAACGCGGCGGCCTTGTTCGTGCCCAGCTTGTCCGCGATCGCGGTGGCCACGGCCGGGGTCTGGCTGAAGTGCGAGACGGTCGAGACGACCACCGCGCCGATCTGCTCGGCGGTGATGCCCGCGTCGGCGATCGCCTTGCCGGACGCCTCGATGGCCATCGCGGCGACCGTCTCCTCGGGGCCCGCCCAGTGCCGGGTCTCGATGCCGGAGCGCGAACGGATCCACTCGTCGGAGGAGTCGATCGTCTCGAGGATCACCTCGTTGGGCACCACCCGGGTCGGCCGGTAGCCGCCGACCCCGAGGATGCGCGCGTACGGGGCGCCCTTGCTGGGCCTGATCTTGGCCATGTACGGCTCCTTAGGCACCTGCGTGCTCGGAGATGAGCGCGCGGGCCGCGTCGAGATCGTCGGGGGTCTTCAGGGCCAGCGTCTGCACGCCGGGCAGCGCCCGCTTGGCCAGGCCGGTCAGGGTGCCACCCGGGCACACCTCGACGAGCGCGGTGACCCCCAGCTCCTTGAAGGTCTCCATGCACAGGTCCCAGCGCACCGGGTTGGCGACCTGGCCGATCAGCCGCTTGAGCACCTCGGTGCCGGTGGCGACGGTACGGCCGTCCCGGTTGGAGACGTAGGCGACCTTGGGGTCGGTGGGCGACAGCTCCACGGCGGCCTTGGCCAGCGTCTCGACGGCGGGGGCCATGTGGTGGGTGTGGAAGGCGCCGGCGACCTTCAGCGGGACGACCTTGCGGACGCCCTCCGGCTTGTCCTCGCTCAGCGCCGCCAGCTGCTCCAGCGTGCCGGCCGCGACGATCTGGCCTGCGCCGTTGATGTTCGCGGGGGTCAGGCCCAGCTTCTCCAGGTGCGCGACCGAGGTGTCGGGGTCGCCGCCGAGCAGGGCCGACATACCGGTCTCGGTGATCGCGGCGGCGTCGGCCATGGCCAGGCCCCGCTTGCGGACCAGGGTCAGCGCGGCGGTCTCCCCGAGCACCCCGGCGAAGGCGGCGGCGGTGATCTCGCCCACACTGTGACCGGCGACGGCGCCCGGTCCGATCTCGGTCATGTCACCGAGTGCCGCGGCGGACAGGATCCCGGCGGCGACCAGCAGCGGCTGGGCCACCGCGGTGTCCCGGATGGCGTCGGCGTCGGCCTCGGTCCCGTAGTGGGTGAGGTCCAGTCCGATGGCGTCCGACCAGGCGGCCACGCGGTCCGCGGCACCGGGCAGATCGAGCCAGGGAGTCAGGAAGCCGGGCGTCTGGGCGCCCTGGCCGGGAGCGACGAGTACGAGCACTCTCACACTCTCTCTTGGGGACGGCCACCGCCGCCCGTGAGGACAGGGACGAAGAACACGAGGGGCTTTTGTGGGCCCCCGACAAAACCCTATGCCTGGGCTTCACCGTCGACCAGACGCCCCAGGATGAGCGCGATCCGCAGTGTGAACGCGGATCGTACATCGGAGGGCGACCAGCCGGTGACATCAGTCACACGTCGGAGCCGGTAGCGCACGGTGTTCGGGTGAACGAAGAGCATGCGGGCCGCGCCCTCGAGGCTGCTCGCCTGCTCCAGGTACACACTCAGGGTTTCCAGCAGCGCCGAGCCCGCTTCCTCCAGCGGTCTGTAGATCTCCTCCACCAACTGCTCCCGCGCGCCGGGATCGCCCGCCATCGCCCGCTCCGGCAGCAGATCGTCCGCCAGCACCGGCCGGGGCGCGTCCTGCCAGGCGGAGCAGGCCTTCAGTCCCGCGGCGGCGGCCTGCGCGGAACGCGTGGCGGCCAGCAGGTCGGGGACGACGGGCCCGGCGACGACCGGTCCGGCGGCGAACGGCCCGATCAGCGACCTGGCCACGGCGAGCGGATTGGAGCTGCCCCCGGCGATGACCACCAGCCGGGCCCCGAGCACCCCGGTGAGCACCTGGAGCTTGGCGTGCCGGGCGGCCCGCCGGATGGCCTCCACGGTCAGTTCGCTGTCCCCGTCGGGCGCGGTCCCGAGCACCACGCACACATGCTCCGGCGAGTTCCAGCCGAGCGCGGCGGCCCGGCTGACGGCGCCCTCGTCGGCCTCCCCGCTGAGCACCGCGTTCACCACCAGCGACTCCAGCCGGGCGTCCCAGGCACCCCGTGCCTCGGCGGCCTGGGCGTACACCTGGGCGGTGGCGAAGGCGATCTCCCGGGCGTACACGAGCAGCGCCTCGCGCAGCACCCTCTCGTCGCCGGGCGCGGCCACCTCGTCGATGGCGCTCTCCATCACCTCGATGGTGGTCCGCACCATCTCCACGGTCTGCCGCAGCGTGATGGCCCGCGTCAGCTCGCGCGGCGCCGTCCCGAAGACGTCGGTGGAGATCGCCTGCGGGGCGTCCGGGCGCCGGAACCACTCGGTGAAGGCCGCGATGCCGGCCTGGGCCACCAGCCCGATCCAGGAACGGTTCTCCGGCGGCATGGCCCGGTACCACGGCAGGGTCTCGTCCATGCGCGCGATGGCCTGCGCGGCGAGGCTGCCGGAGGACTTCTCCAGTCGCCTCAGGGTCGCGGAGTGCTGGTGGGCGTCGCGTGCGGCGGGATCGCTGCTGTGGGATTCGGGTTCGGGCACGGGACAAGACTGCCTTATCGGGACGGGAGCATGTGCCGCCGGGTCACGGGTGAGCGGCCGGCCCCGGACACCGCACGGTCCGCGACCGCCCGCCCGGGAGGTCTACGGTGGTGCCGTGATGCACGTACGGCGCGCCGACGAGCGCTACCGCGGCGGGGACCCGGAGACCGGCATCGACTCCCGGCACGCCTTCTCCTTCGGCCCGCACTACGACCCGGACAATCTGCGCTTCGGCGCGATGATCGCCTGCAACGAGGAACGGCTCGCCCCCGGCGCCGGGTTCGACGAACACCCGCACAGCCACACCGAGATCGTGACCTGGGTGGTCGAGGGTGAGCTGACCCACCGCGACTCCACCGGCCGCGAGACGACGGTACGGGCCGGTGACGTGCAACACCTCAGCGCCGCTGCCGGGGTCCGGCACGCCGAACGCAACGACGGCGACGCCCCGTTGACCTTCGTACAGACCTGGCTGGCCCCGCTCGCCCCCGGCGGTGACCCGGCCTACGCGCTGGTCCCCGGCATCGCCGACGCGACGCCGTACGCCGTGCCGGGCGCGGGCGCGCTGCTGCACGTCCGCCATCTCGCGCCCCGGGAGCGCACGGCGGTGCCGGACGCGCGATACGTCTACGTCCACGTGGTGCGCGGTGAGGCCGAACTGGCCGGTGAGCGCCTGGGGCCGGGGGACGCGGCGCGCGTCACGGACGCGCGGGGGCTGGCGGCGGTGGGGGTCACGCCCACGGAACTGCTGATGTGGGAGATGGCACCGTGAGCGTGGGCGTCAGCCCCGCGCCTCGGCCAGCACCGCGTCCGTGAACACCGGCCACGCCTCGATCGCCCAGGGCCCGAACGCCCGGTCCGTCAGCGCGACCCCGGCCAGCCCGGCGTCGGGGTCGACCCACAGGAACGTACCGGACTGGCCGAAGTGCCCGAAGGTCCGCGGCGAGGACGAACCGCCCGTCCAGTGCGGCGACTTGGCGTCACGGATCTCGAACCCGAGTCCCCAGTCGTTCGGGTTCCGGTGCCCGTACCCCGGCAGCACTCCCTTGGTGCCCGGGTACTGCACGGTCATCGCCTGAGCGACCGTGCGCGCGTCCAGCAGCCGGGGCGCCTGCAGCTCGGCGCCGAACCGCAGCAGGTCCGCCACGGTCGAGACGCCGTCCTTGGCGGGTGAGCCGTCCAGCGCCGTCGCGGTCATGCCCAGCGGCTCCAGCACGGCCTGCCGCAGATACTCACCGAACGGGATGTCCGTCGCCTTGGCGATGTGGTCCCCGAGCTGCTCGAACCCGGCGTTGGAGTACAGCCGCCGCTCCCCGGGCGGCGCGGTCGCCCGGTGCTCGTCGAAGGCGAGCCCGGAGGTGTGGGCGAGCAGATGGCGCACCGTGGACCCGGGCGGCCCGGCCGGCTCGTCCAGCTCGATCGCGCCCTCCTCGTACGCCACGAGCGCCGCGTAGGCCGCCAGCGGCTTGGTGACCGAGGCGAGCGGGAAGCGGTGGCCGACGGGTCCGTGTGTTCCAAGGACGGTCCCGTCGGCACGTACGACGCCCGCCGCGGCGGTGGGGACGGGCCAGTTCTCGATCAGCGCCAGGCTCTGCAACGACATGGGGCCGAGCCTATGCGGCTCACAGCAGCAGCCGCATCGACGGGTCCGGGTCACGGGTGAAGCCGAGGGAGGCGTAGAGCGGCTCGGCCGCCGGGGACGCGTTGAGCAGCACGTGCCCGGCGTCCCGCGCGCGGAACCAGGTCAGCAGCTCCTCCATGCACGCGCGCGCGTGCCCGCGACGCCGGGCGCCCGGATCGGTGGCGACGCTGAAGACGTGCCCGACCCGTCCGCGCGGATTGCCCGCCTTGCCGATGCGGTAGTCCACCGTCCCGGCGGCCAGCGCGGCGAGCGAACCAGGGCGGCCGGGGTGGTCGACGACGAAGGCGGCGAAGTCCCCGTCGGTGCGCGCGAGTCGCTCACGCAGTACCGGCAGCGACTCGGTGTGCCAGTCGGTGGCGCCGGTGCCTCCCGCGCTCCACAGGGAATCGATCATCACCTGGCGCAGCCGCAGCACCTCGGCGGCGTCCTCGGGCCCGGCCCGGCGTGCGAGACTCATGCGCCGCACGGTAGCCGTCCTGCCACGTCCCGTCCCGCGGATTTCTCACCGGTCCCGCTTGCTTGGAGTGCACTCGAAGGTCATAGCGTGGGGCCATGACGGTGATGCAGACCACGCCAGCGGACGCCGCACCCCCCACCCCCGCCGACATCTGCTCCGCTCCGCCCCGGCGCCATCCACGCCCCGACGGCCAGGACCGCTACACGATCAGCGAGGTCGTCGCCTTCACCGGCCTGACCGCGCACACCCTGCGCTGGTACGAGCGGATCGGCCTGATGCCGCACGTGGACCGCTCGCACACCGGCCAGCGCCGCTACACCAACCGCGACCTGGACTGGCTGGACCTGGTGACCAAGCTGCGGCTGACGGGTATGCCGGTGGCGGACATGGTCCGCTACGCGGGGCTGGTGCGCGAGGGCGAGGCCACGTACCGGGAGCGGCACGAGCTGCTGGAGTCGACCCGCCGGGACGTGCTGGCCAGGATCGCGGAACTGCACGACACCCTGGCCGTCCTCGACCGGAAGATCAGCTTCTACGCGGCGGAGTCGGCACCGGCCCAGGCGAACGCCGCGGCCGGCGGGCGCTAGGCGGCAGACGCGAATTGTCAGACAGGACCTAGAGCTCCGCGAGGAGTTCGGCCTTCTTGGAGGAGAACTCCTCGTCGGTGACCAGTCCGGCCTGGTGCAGCTCGCCGAGGTGCCGGATCCGCTCGGCGATGTCGGCGGGATCGCGCCGGCACGGTGCCGGGACGGCCGTCGCGGACCCCCGCGCCCGCACGGCCGCCAGCACGGCCGCGGCGAACGGAAGCGACTCGTGCACCGGCCCGTACCCGAGCCCGAAGACCACCGCCGCCGGGTCCTGGTCGGGCTGGGGCGGCCGGTCGGTGCCGGGCTCCCGCGGCAGCACCCGCAGATGCCCCTCGAAGAGTTCCGGCGAACGCCACTCCACCCCGCTGAGGCCGGTCACCGGGAAGCTCTGGTCGCCGGCCTTCCACTTGGCCGAGGACGCCCCGGTCCAGGACCAGCGGAACGTGACGGACGTCCCGTCGAAGGACGCCTTGCCGTCGTAGGCCTTGAAGTGCAGCGGCGCCTCGGGCGCGGCGATCAGATGCCGCTCGCAGGGGCCGGACCGGGTCAGCAGCCCCTTCAGCTCGTCGGCGTAGTACTCGGCGAGGGTCTCCCGCTCGGCGGGCAGGACCAGCCGGTAGGGGTCGGAGCCCTCCTTGAGCTGACCGGCCGCCGCCTCCATCAGCGGGTCGGCGCCGGCGCGGGGCACCAGGCGCAGGACGACGGTGCCGCGTCTGCCCGGGGTGAGCGTGACCTCCTCGACCGCGGACAGCGGGACCCGCCGTTCCCCGAGCGCCTGGAAGAGCTTCGGTGTTCGAATCCCCCGTTCGTAGCGGATGAGCACGGAGTCGGACTCGAACTCCCAGACGGCATGGAAACCCGCCAGTACGTCACCCATGCGGCTCATCGTATGCGGCACGTGCTCCTCCGTCGCCACCCGCGCAGACCGCACTTCCTGCTGTCTCTACGCGCGTCCGGCCCTCGTGGTGCCGGGCAGACCGGCCCGGCACGCGTCGTTCTCCCGTGCGCACGTCACCGCGTCGTAGGCGCCCACCGCCACGTCGGCGAGGTTGCGCAGACTGTCCGTCCCCGGCTGGAAATAGCCGGCGTGCCCCTGCGCCTCCCGCGCGGACAGCACCCGCGCCCCGAACCCGGAGGCCACCGGGTCGGCCCCGTGCCCGAGCCCGCCGAGCTCCAGGTACGGAACGTCCTGCACCCAGTCGGTGGCGTCCCGCATGGCCCACACCCGGGCCCTGGTGCCCAGGCCGCCGGCGTTGGCGACCCGCATTCCCGGGCTCGCGGCCACCGCTATGTCGGTCACCCGGCGCGGCATGGCGTGCGCGGCCACCCCGCAGACCACCGAGCCGTAGCTGTGGCAGACCGCCGCCACCGGGGCACGGCCGGGCAGCGCCCGCAGCAGACCGTTCAGCCGTACGGCGCCCTCCTCGGCGCGCAGCCCGGTGGCCGCGTCCACACCCAGCCCGTCGGGGGCGGTGTAGTCGGCCCAGGCGATCACTGCGGTACGCGTCGCGGGGCTCGCCTCACGCTCCGCCGCGTACAGCGCCTTGGCCATGCCGACCGGTGCGCTGTACCTGCGGTTGGTCCGCTGGAAGGTGAGCAGATCGGTGTCGACGCCGGGGACGACGACGGAGATCCGCCGCGCCTTGTCCAGGTCTCCGAACACCTCGGCGACCCGGCCGGAGCCCTGCGGGTCGAAGGCCAGGATGTGCCGGCCGGGGTCGAGCAGGGACTCGTAGCGGTGCATGAGGCGGCCCGCGTCCTGCTTTCCGGCCGCGCTGATCCGGCTGTCGTGCATGCGCTTCTTCTCGGCCTTGCGCGCCTGCTCCAGCGCCACGCGGTTGGCCCGGTAGCGCAGGGTGACGGGGGCGCCGTTCATGTTGCCGACCGCCAGGGCGTAGCGGTGGGCGAGACGGTCGCGGTCCCGGGGGGTGAGCGAGGCGTAGAACCGGGTGAGCGACGCCGGGTCGGCCGTGGGGTCCGGCAGGCGCAGTCCGTGCAGGCTGCCCTGCTCCCACTTGGCGAGGGAGGCGCGCAGCGCCGACGACTCCGGGTGGCTGCGCAGGGCGGTCCAGCCGGTGGTCGCGAGCATCACGAACACGACGGCCAGGGCCAGCAGGGCGCGCCAGACGTTGAGTTGCGGAGAGGTGTCGAAGGAAGTCACTGGGAGGACACACTAGGAGAACGGGAGGGTCTCGGGGTAACCGAGTGGCAGGGATCACGTTTCGACGGACATCGAACGCTGTGCCGACGATCTACCGGACGCGCTGCGGACGCGCTGCGGGCGCCCTTCGGCGACGCCCCGTCAACGGGCCGAGGTGTCCCGCCAGTTCCCGGTCAGGGCCGAACCCACCTGATCGAGGTAGGACGTGGTGAGGGAGCGGATCGCCGTCAGGCTGAAGTCCTGGCCTGTGCTCCACTGTCGTTCGGTGACCCTTATCACCCCGCCGAACACGGCCACGGCCAGGCGCGGTCGAGGGTCGCGGTCGACGTCGACGCCCTCCCGCTCGGCCAGCAGACGCGCGATCGTCTCCTCCGTGGCGGCCGAGCGGCGCAGATGGGCGGCGAGCAGCGCGGGCGTCGACTCGATCGTGCGGTACATCCGGAGGTACAGCTCGACCGGCACGGCCGACTCGACGGTCTCCCGGATCGCGTCCCAGCCCTGGAGGATCGCCTGCCGCAGCGCCTCCATCGGCGCCTCGTGCGGCGGCCGCGCCCGGACGGCCGCCACGAACCGCGCCTCCGTCATCGTCTGGACCGCGAAGGCGGCGTCCTCCTTGCCGGCGAAGTAACGGAAGAAGGTGCGCTGCGAGACGTCGACGGCCTCGGCGATCTCGTCGACGGTCGTGTGTTCGTACCCCTGCGTGGTGAAGAGTTCGAGAGCGGCCCGCAGCAGCGCCTCCCGGGTACGCCGCTTCTTGCGCTCGCGCAGCGTCTCCATCGGTCTCTCTTCCGTGAACGTTCCTCCAGCTCAGCCTATGTGCTGCTGTCATGTCAGTTACCGACTTGTGAATTGGTTTGTCAACTGTCAGTCGCTGTCACTAGCCTCGACGGTATGACTAGTCAGACCGCCATCGACGCCACGGGGCCGGGGGGCAAAGCGTCGGGGACCCCCTCGGGGCCGCATTCCACGGGAGGGCTGCGCGGTCACGCGTGGCTCACCCTGCTCACCGTCGCCGTAGGGGTCATGATGGTGGCCCTCGACGGCACCATCGTGGCGATCGCCAACCCCGCGATCGCCAAGAACCTGCACGCGAGCTTCTCGGACGTGCAGTGGATCACCAACGCCTACTTCCTCGCCCTCGCGGTCACCCTGATCACCGCGGGCAAGCTCGGTGACCGCTTCGGCCACCGGCAGACCTTCCTCATCGGTGTGACCGGCTTCGCCGCGGCCTCGGGCGCCATCGGCCTGTCGCACAGCATCGCCGCGGTCGTCACCTTCCGCGTGTTCCAGGGCCTGTTCGGCGCGCTGCTGATGCCGGCGGCGCTCGGTCTGCTGCGGGCCACCTTCCCGGCCGAGAAGCTCAACATGGCGATCGGCATCTGGGGCATGGTGATCGGCGCGTCCACCGCGGGCGGCCCGATCCTCGGCGGCGTCCTCGTCGAGCACGTCAACTGGCAGTCGGTGTTCTTCATCAACGTGCCGGTCGGCGTCCTGGCCCTGGTGCTGGGCCTGCTGATCCTGCTCGACCACCGCGCCGAGAACGCCCCGCGCTCCTTCGACATCCCCGGTATCGCCCTGCTCTCCGGCGCGATGTTCTGCCTGGTGTGGGCGCTCATCAAGGCCCCGGACTGGGGCTGGGGCGACGGCAGGACGTGGCTCTTCATCGTCGTCTCGATGGTGCTCTTCGGGCTCTTCGCCTTCTGGGAGACGAAGGTCGCCGAACCCCTGATCCCGCTGGGTCTGTTCCGCTCGGTGCCGCTGTCCGCGGGTGTCGTCCTGATGGCCCTGATGGCCATCGCCTTCCTGGGCGGCCTGTTCTTCGTGACGTTCTACCTCCAGAACGTGCACGGCATGAGCCCGATCGAAGCCGGTCTGCACCTGCTGCCGCTGACCGGCATGATGATCGTCGCCTCCCCGGTCGCGGGCCTGGCGATCACCAAGCTCGGCCCGCGCATCCCGCTGGCCGGCGGCATGGCGGCGACCGCCATCGCCATGTACGGCATGTCGACCCTCGACACCGGCACCGGCAGCGGTCTGATGTCCGTCTGGTTCGCCCTGCTCGGCCTCGGCCTCGCCCCGGTGATGGTCGGCGCCACCGAGGTCATCGTCGGCAACGCCCCCATGGAGCTGTCCGGGGTGGCGGGCGGCCTCCAGCAGGCGGCCATGCAGATCGGCGGCAGCCTCGGCACGGCGGTGCTGGGCGCGGTGATGGCCTCGAAGGTGGACAGCGACCTGCCGGGCAACTGGGCGGCCGCCGGTCTGCCCAGGCTGACGCCGGCCCAGCTGGACCGGGCCTCCGAGGCGGTCCAGGTCGGCGTGGCGCCGGTGGCGAAGGGCACCCCGGAGCCGGTCGTCGCGAAGATCACCCAGGTCGCGCACGACACCTTCATCTCCGGCATGAGCCTCGCCTCCCTGGTCGCGGCGGGCGTCGCCGCGGTCGCCGTACTGGTCGCGCTGCTCACCAAGCGGGGCGCCAACGCGGAGGCGGGCGCGGGCGTGGGCCACGTCTGACGTGGGCCGGAGGTGACCGGCGCCGCTTCCCCTCCGACCGGCGGGGTTCGCCTATCAGGGTGACTTCGCTAAAGATCCCTCGCCCTCGGCGCGCGCCGCAGGTCACAGTGGGTCAAGTCCTCCGCAGGGCATGGAGGACGGCGGGCCGTGGCGCGCGCTGCCGGAGGGGGGTGGCGCGCGCAGGTCTGCCCCGGCGGAACCGGGGTACCCGCATCTCGAAGCCGAACTGTCCATGAGCATCGAGGAGTTGATGATGGCAGGCTTCGGGAACGGCACGCGCGGGTACCCCCGGTCACGTGGCCGCACGTGGCAACGGACCGGGCCGGACCGTGCCACGCTCGGGATCATCGGAACCATCTGCGCGGTCGCGGGCTTCTTCGCGCTGGGCATCGTCCTGGGCCCGGTCGCGATGTTCTGCGGCTGGCAGTCCATGGGCCGCAAGTGGTCCAACGACCGCGATGTTCCGGCCCTGGTGGCGCTGATCCTGGGCGCGATCGACACGTTGCTGGCCATCATCGCCCTGGCGGGCGCGGCCACATGGGGCAACGGGCTCCTCTAGCCACCCCGCCGCGACGCCTCGGCACCCCGGCCCCGCGGCCTCGCCGCGGGGCCCAGGACTGGTCGGTCGCCGCAGGGAACGCGGGGGCGGGTCGCGCGGTCCCCCGCGCCCCTCGAAGAGGCGCGGGGGCGAGCCGGTGCTCAGCGTGGCTGTCCCTCGCGGTCCCGGGTCAGCCGGGCGACCTCGGCGCGCAGCAGGCGGACCTCCTCGGCCAGCGCGAAGATCGCCTCCGTCTGCCGCCGCTCCTCCACGTCGTCCTTGTCGAACCGCCCGATGAACCACGCCGCGATGTTCGCGGTCACCACACCCAGCAGGGCGATCCCCGACAGCATCAGCCCGACCGCGATCATGCGCCCCAGCCCGGTCGTCGGCGCGTGGTCCCCGTACCCCACGGTCGTCATCGTCGTGAACGACCACCACACGGCGTCACCCAGGGTCCGGATGTTCCCGTTGGGCGAGTCGCGCTCCACGGACAGCACGGCCAGCGAGCCGAACATCAGCAGCCCGATCACGGAACCGACGACGTACGTGGTCAGCCGGATCTGCGG
The DNA here is from genome assembly GCF_044454765.1 of Streptomyces sp. NPDC051452. NCBI lineage: Bacteria > Bacillati > Actinomycetota > Actinomycetes > Kitasatosporales > Streptomycetaceae > Streptomyces > Streptomyces sp. NPDC051452. The sequence goes on along the minus strand of NZ_JBITEB010000012.1, from coordinate 66,823 downwards.
AGCCATCCTCGCCCGCCGCCCCACCAGCAGCAGGGTCGACACCAGCCTCAGCAGCCGCAGCGGCTGCAGCACCGGCAGCACCACGGCGCACAGGTCGGGCCAGTGCCGCCGCACGAACTCCCGGCGACCGCGGGCGAGCGCCAGGCGTATCAGGTAGTCCACCGCGAACGCCCCCCACACCACCCACTCGACGACCGTGCAGAGCGTCGTCAGCGAATGGCCCGCGGAACCGTCCACGATCGGCACCGCGTACGCGACGGCGAAGGCCACCGCCAGCGCCAGCAGGGGCCGTTGGGTGCGCCGTTCCCACGCCGCCTGTGCGGATTGTCGTTCCATGTCCGCATCGTAAGGAAAACGTAAGGGCGGTGGAGGATCGGACTCCACCGCCCCAAGCCGTCACAGCCCGCCGCGGCGGGCGCGCCCTACGCGTCGCCGCCGGCCGCCCCCGGGTCCGCCGCCGAGACGTCCAGCAGCCGGTACCGGTCGATGGCCTGCTTCAGCACCGACCGGTCGACCTTGCCCTCGCGGGCCAGCTCGGTGAGGACCGCGACCACGATCGACTCCGCGTCGATGTGGAAGAAGCGGCGCGCCGCGCCCCGGGTGTCCGCGAAGCCGAAGCCGTCCGCGCCCAGCGACTGGTACGTGCCCGGCACCCAGCGCGCGATCTGGTCCGGCACCGACCGCATCCAGTCGGACACCGCCACGAACGGCCCCTCGGCCCCGCCGAGCTTGCGGGTCACGAACGGCACCCGCTGCTCCTCCTCCGGGTGCAGCAGGTTGTGCTCCTCGCACGCCACGGCCTCGCGCCGCAGTTCGTTCCACGAGGTCGCGGACCACACGTCCGCCCGGACGTTCCACTCCTCGCCGAGGATCCGCTGCGCCTGGAGCGCCCACGGCACCGCGACACCCGACGCCATGATCTGCGCCTGGATCGAGCCGCCGGTGCCCACGCCGATCCGGTGGACGCCGTTGACGATGCCCTCGACGTCCACGTCCGCCGGCTCGGCCGGGTGCTGGATGGGCTCGTTGTAGACGGTCAGGTAGTAGAAGACGTCCTCGCCGTGCGGGTGCTCGGGGGAGCTGCCGTACATACGGCGCAGACCGTCCTGCACGATGTGCGCGATCTCGTACCCGTACGCCGGGTCGTACGCCACGCAGGCCGGGTTCGTCGAGGCCAGCAGCTGCGAGTGGCCGTCCGCGTGCTGCAACCCCTCACCGGTCAGCGTCGTACGACCGGCGGTCGCGCCCAGGACGAATCCGCGCGCCAGCTGGTCGGCCATCTGCCAGAACTGGTCGCCGGTGCGCTGGAAACCGAACATCGAGTAGAAGACGTACACCGGGATCAGCGGCTCGCCGTGGGTGGCGTACGCCGAGCCGGCCGCGATCAGCGAGGCCGTACAGCCCGCCTCGGAGATGCCGTCGTGCAGCATCTGCCCGGTCGGCGACTCCTTGTACGCGAGCAGCAGATCGCGGTCGACCGCCTCGTACTGCTGGCCGAGCGGGTTGTAGATCTTCGCACTCGGGAAGAAGGAGTCCATGCCGAACGTGCGGTACTCGTCCGGCGCGATCAGCACGAACCGCTTGCCGATCTCCTTGTCGCGCATGAGGTCCTTGAGCAACCGCACAAACGCCATCGTCGTCGCGATGGACTGCTGGCCCGAGCCCTTCTTCACACTCGCGTACGCCTTGTCGTCCGGCAGCGCGAGCGGCTTCGCGCGCACGACGCGCGTCGGGACGTACCCGCCGCACTGCCGGCGCATGTCGTGCATGTACTGGATCTCCTCCGTGTCCCGGCCCGGGTGGTAGTACGGAGGCGGGCCCGACTCCAGTTCCTTGTCGGAGATCGGCAGGTGCAGACGGTCCCGGAAGCGCTTGAGGTCGTCGACCGTCAGCTTCTTCATCTGGTGCGTGGCGTTGCGGCCCTCGAAGTTCGGGCCGAGTGTCCAGCCCTTGACCGTCTTGGCCAGGATGACCGTCGGCTGGCCCTTGTGCTCCTTGGCCGCCTGGAAGGCCGCGAAGATCTTGCGGTGGTCGTGACCGCCACGGCCCAGGTGCAGGATCTGGTCGTCGGTCATGTTCTCGACCATCGCGCGCAGCCGGCGGTCGTCGCCGAAGAAGTGCTCGCGAATGTAGGCCCCGGACTCGGTGGCGTAGGTCTGGAACTGCCCGTCCGGTGTGGTGTTCATCCTGTTGACCAGCAGGCCGTCCCGGTCCTGCGCCAGCAGCGGGTCCCAGGAGCGGTCCCAGATCAGCTTGATCACGTTCCAGCCGGCGCCCCGGAAGACCGACTCCAGCTCCTGGATGATCTTGCCGTTGCCCCGCACCGGGCCGTCGAGGCGCTGGAGGTTGCAGTTGACCACGAAGGTCAGGTTGTCCAGGCCCTCGCGGGCGGCGATGGTGAGCTGGCCGAGCGACTCGGGCTCGTCCATCTCGCCGTCGCCGAGGAACGCCCACACGTGCGACCTGGAGGTGTCGGCGATGCCGCGCGCCTGCATGTAGCGGTTCATCCGCGCCTGGTAGATCGCGCCCAGCGGGCCGAGGCCCATGGAGACGGTCGGGAACTCCCAGAAGTCGGGCATCGAGCGCGGGTGGGGGTAGCTGGACAGGCCGTCGGGGTACTTCGACTTCTCCTGGCGGAAGCCGTCGAGCTGGTTCTCGCTGAGCCGGTCGAGCAGGTACGCGCGCGCGTAGATGCCGGGGGAGGCGTGGCCCTGGAAGAAGACCTGGTCGCCGCCGTCGCCCTCGTCCTTGCCGCGGAAGAAGTGGTTGAAGCCCACGTCGTAGAGGGAGGCGGAGGAGGCGAAGGTGGCGATGTGGCCGCCGACCCCGATGCCGGGCCGCTGGGCCCGCGAGACCATCACGGCCGCGTTCCAGCGGGTCGCGTTGAGGATCCTGCGCTCGATCTCCTCGTTGCCGGGGAAGAACGGCTCCGCCCGGGTGGGGATCGTGTTCACGTAGTCCGTGCTGCGCATCTCGGGCACGGCCACGCGCTTCTCGCGGGCCCGCTCGATCAGGCGCAGCATCAGATAGCGGGCCCGCTCCCGGCCGCGTTCGTCGACGGCGGCGTCGAGGGAGTCGAGCCACTCCTGGGTCTCTTCGGGATCGAAGTCAGGAACCTGACTCGGAAGGCCGCCAATGATGATCGGATTGCGATCGGATCCGGAAGCCACGCTGTTCCTTACCTGTCAGAGGGCCACTGTCACTCGTGCCTACACCGTTCCCCATCGTGTACCTCGGGAAGACGTACGTCATCTCTACCGTGGGGTAGCCGTGCCGCGCGGTCGGTCAAACCGCAACGATACGCCCGGGGTGTGACGCGTTTGGCAAACTTGTTCGAGGTGCGCGACTCTGGATGATTCCGAAGCTCGCAAACCGGGCACTTCGGTGTGATGTGGGCCGTGTGGAATCGGGATACGGTGCAAGGAGTTGCGGCGACACGGCCGGGATCGTCACCGTTTCGGCGGTCCCGGTGGCCGGGTACTTGCGCGATCCGCCCCGCACGTGTGGACTACGGCCAATGCTTCGCGCACGCGCGTGGCTGAGATACTCACCAAGACATGATCAGGAGGCAACCCGTGAGCGCGACCGCGGACCACGCGGAGGAGCGGACTAACCCTGCCGCCAGGCTGGGGTTCCAGCCCGGGCAGGTGGTCCAGGAGATCGGCTACGACGACGACGTCGATCAGGAGCTCCGCGAGGCCATTGAGGAAGCCATCGAGGGCGACCTCATGGACGAGGAATACGACGACGTGGCCGATGCCGTCGTGCTGTGGTTCCGTGACGATGACGGCGACCTGACGGATGCGCTGGTGGATGCCACCACGTACATCGAAGAGGGCGGCGCGATCCTGCTCCTCACGCCGAAGACCGGCCGTTCGGGGTACGTGGAGCCGAGCGACATCCAGGACGCCGCTACGACGGCAGGCCTGACGGCGTCGAAGAGCGTCAGTGTGGGCAAGGACTGGAGCGGCTCGCGTCTGGCGACGCCGAAGGCCGCGAAGTCCGGCAGCAAGAGGTAAGCCGTCTCGTCCCTCAGCACCGGACGGGTCGAGATCGCTCGGCCCGTCCGGCGGCCTGCGGTGATCGCTGCGTAGGGTGGAGCCGAGCGTTAGCCCGCTCCCACCCCGACAGCCCACCGAAGGGATGCACGACGATGGCGATCCAGGTCGGCGACAAGGCACCCGACTTCGAACTCAAGGACAACCACGGCCGCACCGTGAGGCTCTCGGAGCTGCGCGGCGAGAAGAACGTGGTCCTCCTCTTCTACCCCTTCGCCTTCACCGGCGTGTGCACCGGCGAGCTGTGCGAGCTGCGCGACAACCTGCCGCGGTTCGCCGACCGCGACACCCAGCTGCTCGCCGTCTCCAACGACTCCATCCACACCCTGCGCGTCTTCGCCGAGCAGGAGGGACTGGAGTACCCGCTGCTGAGCGACTTCTGGCCGCACGGCAACGTCTCGCGCGCGTACGGCGTCTTCGACGAGGACAAGGGCTGTGCCGTCCGCGGCACCTTCATCATCGACAAGGAGGGCGTCGTGCGCTGGACCGTGGTCAACGGCCTGCCGGACGCCCGCGACCTGAACGACTACGTGCGGGCGCTCGACACCCTGTGAGCCGAAGGTGGCCCGACGCCTGCGATTCGCCGGGTCCAGGGTCTGCGCGGGCGGGAACCCGTCACTAGGATCGGCACGTTGATCCCATATCCGAAGCACGACGGGGCTCCCCGCCCCTGGACACCACATGGAGGACCCGTGGGAGTCAGCCTCAGCAAGGGCGGCAACGTGTCGCTGTCGAAGGAGGCCCCGGGCCTGACCGACGTCATCGTCGGTCTGGGCTGGGACGTGCGCACCACGACCGGCACGGACTTCGACCTCGACGCCAGCGCGCTGCTGCTCAACAACGCCGGCAAGGTCGCGAGCGACCAGCACTTCGTCTTCTTCAACAACCTCAAGAGCCCCGACGGCTCGGTGGAGCACACCGGTGACAACATCACCGGTGAGGGCGAGGGCGACGACGAGCAGATCAAGGTCAGCCTGGTCGGCGTCCCGGCCGACGTCGACAAGATCGTGTTCCCGGTGTCGATCTACGACGCCGAGAACCGCCAGCAGTCCTTCGGCCAGGTCCGCAACGCCTTCATCCGCGTCGTGAACCAGGCCAACCAGCAGGAGATCGCCCGCTACGACCTGAGCGAGGACGCCTCCACCGAGACCGCCATGGTCTTCGGCGAGCTGTACCGCAGCGGCACGGAGTGGAAGTTCCGCGCCATCGGGCAGGGCTACGCCTCAGGCCTGCGCGGCATCGCACAGGACTTCGGCGTCAACGTCTGACGCCCGGCAGCCCCAGCGCCAGTCCGGCGCCGACCGTTTACGGTCGGCGCCGGACGTGCAGGACAACCAGGGAAGCACCACTAGGGGAGGACCAGCATCATGGGCGTCACGCTCGCCAAGGGAGGCAACGTCTCCCTCTCCAAGGCCGCACCGAACCTCACCAACGTCATGATCGGGCTCGGCTGGGACGCCCGGTCCACCACCGGCGCCCCCTTCGACCTGGACGCCAGCGCGCTGCTGTGCGGCGCCGGCAACCGGGTCATGGGGGACGAGTACTTCGTCTTCTACAACCAGCTCAAGAGCCCCGAGGGCTCGGTGGAGCACACCGGTGACAACCTCACCGGTGAGGGCGAGGGCGACGACGAGTCCATCCTCGTCGACCTCGGCAGGGTGCCCGCCCAGTGCGAGAAGATCATCTTCCCCGTCTCGATCCATATGGCGGACGAGCGCGGCCAGACCTTCGGCCAGGTCTCCAACGCCTTCATCCGCGTGGTCAACCAGGCCGACGGCCAGGAGCTGGCCCGCTACGACCTGAGCGAGGACGCCTCCACCGAGACCGCCATGATCTTCGGCGAGCTGTACCGCTACCAGAGCGAGTGGAAGTTCCGCGCCGTCGGACAGGGGTACGCGTCGGGACTGCGGGGGATCGCCCTCGACTTCGGGGTGAACGTCTCCTGACGGGGCGCCCCGGCGCGCGTTCAGGCCGTGGGTCTTCGGTAAGGGTTGCCCTGAGCGGTACCGCCGGTAGGGTGCCCCTCTAGACTCGTGGTCAACATTTAGCAAAGCCGAGTGCGGCGCGCGGGGCGACCCGTACATGGCGCGGGGGAGACCCGTACTTACACGATTGGGTAGCCAGTGCTTCTGAAAACCTTCGGCTGGTCGTTCGCGGTCACCGCGGTCGGCCTGGTCGCGGCGGCCTTCTACGGGGGGTGGACCGCCTTCGGCATCGTGGCGATCCTCGCCGTCCTGGAGATCTCGCTGTCCTTCGACAACGCGGTCGTCAACGCCGGAATCCTGAAGAAGATGAGCGCCTTCTGGCAGAAGATCTTCCTCACGGTCGGCGTCCTCATCGCGGTCTTCGGCATGCGGCTGGTCTTCCCCGTCGTCATCGTGGCCATCACCGCCAAGAAGAGTCCGATCGACGCGGTCAACCTGGCCTTCACCGACAAGGACCGCTACCAGCAGCTGGTCACCGACGCCCACCCGGCGATCGCCGCCTTCGGTGGCATGTTCCTGTTGATGATCTTCCTGGACTTCATCTTCGAGGACCGGGACATCCAGTGGCTGCGCTGGATCGAGCGGCCCCTGGCCAAGCTCGGCAAGGTCGACATGCTGTCGGTCTGCATCGCCCTGATCGTCCTGCTCGTCACCTCCTTCACCTTCGCCACCCACGCCCACCAGCACGGCGGCGCCCACGCCGACAAGGCGCAGACGGTCCTGATCGCCGGTATCGCCGGCCTGATCACCTACATGGTCGTCGGCGGTCTGTCCGGCTACTTCGAGGACAAGCTGGAGGAAGAGGAGGAGCGAGAGCACGAGGAGGAGGAAGAGGCCGCCCGCACCGGCAAGCAGCGCTCGGCGGTCGTGCTGGCCGGCCAGGCCGCGTTCTTCATGTTCCTCTACCTGGAGGTCCTGGACGCGTCCTTCTCCTTCGACGGTGTGATCGGCGCCTTCGCCATCACCAACGACATCGTCCTGATGGCCCTCGGCCTCGGCATCGGCGCGATGTACGTCCGGTCGCTGACCGTGTACCTGGTCCGCCAGGGCACCCTCGACGACTACGTCTACCTGGAGCACGGCGCCCACTACGCGATCGGCGCCCTGGCCGTGATCCTCATGATCACCATCCAGTACGAGATCAACGAGGTCGTCACGGGTCTCGTCGGTGTCGTCCTGATCGCCTGGTCCTTCTGGTCCTCCGTGCGCCGCAACCGCGCTCTCGCGGCGGCGGGCGAGGGCGCCGGCGAGAAGCCCGAGGTCTCCTCGGGCGTCTGAACCGGTCCGGCGGGAAGGACCCCCCGGTACGTTCGAGGCCCCTTACGGGGCAGATCCGGGACGTGACGGGGTGTGGTCACCCCGCCGAGTAGGGAACGCTCTGTTCGGGGCGGCCGACGCGGTCGGCCGCCCCGACGGCGTGGTGGACCGATGAGTACCTGGGGGCGGGAATGGGATTCTTCGACGGGCTGCTGGGCGGGCGCGCGGCCGACTTCGACTCGGGCAGCGCCTCGTCCAACGCCATCGAGCTCACCAGGCGGCACCAGACGGTGTCGCTCACCAAGCAGGACGCGGCCACCGGTCATCTCCGCGTCAACCTCGCCTGGCGTATGCGGACCTCCGACTTCGACCCGACCCAGCGCACCAGCCTGCTGCGCCACCCCTTCAGGGCCCTCAAACCGCCCGAGGTGCTCGGGCACGGCCAGAGCATGGTCAACGTCGACCTCGACCTGGGCTGTCTGTACGAGCTGGCGGACGGCACGAAGGGCGTGGTCCAGCCGCTGGGCGGCTACCTGGGCGATGTCAACGCCCCGCCGTACATCAAGCTCAGCGGCGACGACCGGTTCGGCTCCGGGTCGGGCGAGACGATGTATGTGAACCTCGACCACCGCGAGGCCATCAAGCGGCTGCTGGTGTTCGTCTACATCTACGACCAGACCCCGGCCTTCGACCGCACCCACGCGGTCGTCACGCTCTACCCGAGCAACGGCCCGCGCATCGAGATAGGCCTGGACGAGCGCCACCCCGAGGCCCGCTCCTGCGCGGTGGTCATGATCGAGAACATCAAGGGCGAGCTGATGGTCCGCCGCGAGGTCAAGTTCGTCTACGGCTTCCAGGGCGAGCTGGACCGCCTCTACGGCTGGGGCCTGCAGTGGGGCCGCGGCTACAAGGCCAAGGCGGACCGCTAGCCGCCCCCGGAACATCCGCCTCAGGCGAGGCCCTGCCCCGGGGACAGCCGCTCCTGGCCCACGCGAACTACCGCCCGATGAACTGCGGCCCCTGCGGCGGCAGCCGGAAGTTCGGGTCGGGCGCCGCCGGCACCGGCTGGGGGTATCCGTACCCCACCTGGGAGGAGGCGGACTGCGGATAGCCGTACGCCGGCTCCGGATACCCGTAGGCCGGCTGCTGCGGCACCGCCGTCGTCGGCCGCTCCGGGGGCAGCGGCCGGGACGTCGTCTCGGGCAGGCTCCGGTCCGCCTCGGCCTCCGCCTCCGCGGCCTCCGACTCGTCCACCGAGATCCCGAAGTCCGTGGCGAGGCCCTTCAGGCCGTTGGAGTAGCCCTCGCCCAGGGCCCGGAACTTCCAGCCCTCCCCGCGCCGGTACAGCTCACCGCAGATCAGCGCCGTCTCCGCACCGGTCTCCGGCTTGATGTCGAACCGGGCCAGCGGCTCCCCATCGGCCACGGCGGCGTCGTACAGCGAGATGGCCAGGGCCGGCACCCGGTCGAAGGGGACGCCGTCCGCGGAGGCGACCAGCAGGATCCGGCCCACCTTCGGCTCGACTCCGGCCAGGTCTGTCTGGATCGAGTCGGTCAGCCCCTCGGTGACGCGCTTCTTGCCGAGCCGCCACACCTTTCCGGAGGGGTGCCGGGGCTGGTTGTAGAAGACGAAGTCCTCATCGGAGCGCACACGGCCGTCCGAGCCCAGCAGCAGCGCCGAGACGTCCACGTCCGGAACCCCCTGCCCGGGCGTCCAGCGCAGCACGGCGCGTACCGTGGTGGCTTCCAGCGGGACGTTCGACCCTTTCAGCATCGCGTGCGTCATGCGGTCATCCTGCCCTCTCGGTCCTGGCCACGACAATGCGGGGGGTATCGACGCCGACACGGGCGAGTTACCGGGAATTCATGCCCGCGGGGAACCCCCGACATGGATCCCTACGTACTATTACCGGCCACCTTTTACCGAACCCAGAAGCTTGGCGCACACCCTGAGGGAGTCCTATGCGTCATTTCGGGCACATCGCCCCCGAGGCGCGACGGCGCCTCTTCCACCAGGAGCCGTGCGCGTTCACCGCCGACTCCCCGGCCCGCCTGCTCGCCGCGGCCCTGGGCGCCACGCTGTACAGCCCGGCCACCCGCTCCCGCCTCGCCGACGACATCGTCAAGCAGGCCGCGCACGGCGTGGTCTCCATGGTGCTGTGCCTGGAGGACTCGATCGACGACGCGGACGTCGCGGTGGGCGAGGAGAACCTCGTCCGGCAGTTCGCCGACCTGGACTCGCGCCCCGGCGCGCGGCTGCCGCTGCTCTTCATCCGGGTCCGCACCCCCGAGCAGATCCCCGATCTCGTACGCCGCCTCGGCCCCGCCGTGCGGCTGCTGTCCGGGTTCGTGCTACCGAAGTTCACCGAGGAACGCGGCATCCCCTTCCTGGAGGCCCTCACCGCCGCCGAGAGCGCCGGCGGCCGGCGCCTCTTCGCCATGCCGGTCCTCGAATCGCCGGAGCTGCTGTACCGCGAGAGCCGCATGGACACCCTGGAGGGCATCTCCCGCGCCGTCGGCAAGTACCGCGACCGGGTCCTCGCGCTCCGCCTCGGCGTCACCGACTTCTGCTCGTCCTACGGTCTGCGCCGCGCGCCCGACATGACCGCCTACGACGTCCAGATCGTCGCCTCCGTGATCGCAGACGTGGTGAACATGCTCGGCCGCGCCGACGGCACCGGGTTCACCGTCACCGGACCGGTGTGGGAGTACTTCCGCGTCCCCGAGCGCATGTTCAAGCCGCAGCTGAGACAGAGCCCCTTCCTGGAGGTGCAGGCCGTCGAGCTGCGCGAGAACCTGATCGAGCACGCCATGGACGGGCTGCTCAGGGAGATCTCCCTCGACCAGGCCAACGGCCTGCTCGGCAAGACCTGCATCCACCCGTCCCACGTCCTGCCCGTGCACGCGCTGTCCGTGGTCAGTCACGAGGAGTTCAGTGACGCCCAGGACATCCTCCGGCCGGAACGCGGTGGCGGGGGTGTACTGCGGTCCGCCTACACCAACAAGATGAACGAGGTGAAGCCGCACCGCGCCTGGGCCGAGCGGACTCTGCTGCGCGCCGAGGTCTTCGGTGTCGCCAACGAGGACGTCGGCTTCGTGGAGCTGCTCGCCGCCGGCATACCCGGCTGACCCGGCCGGAGTGTCCGGCCGCCTTCCCACATCCAAGGAACGCATGAACAACGCAGTGAACGACGGGGTCTGGTCCGGCAGCTGGGTCACCGAGCGACTCGGGGTCGAGCTGGTGGGCGACGACGGGCTGCGGGACCTGCTCGGGCTCGCGCTGCGCCGCAACCCCAAGCGCGCCCATCTGCTGGTCTCCCACGTGCTCGGCAAGCACGTCCCCCAGTCGCCCTCCGTGGTCTACGGCCACGGTCTGGCCCTGGGCCGCCGGGTGCGCGAGCTGCTCGGTGACGAGGCCGCCGACGCCGTCGTCCTCGGGTACGCGGAGACCGCCACCGGCCTCGGCCACGCGGTCGCCGACGGCCTGGGCCGCGCCCCGTATCTGCACTCCACCCGCCGCCCGGTCCCCGGCGTCGCTCCCGCGGGCGGCTTCGAGGAGTCCCACTCCCACGCCACCTCGCACCTGCTGCTGCCCGAGGACCCCGCGCTGCTGGCGGGCGACGGCCCGCTGGTGCTCGTGGACGACGAGTTCTCCACCGGCAACACCATCCTGAACACCATTCGCGACCTGCACGAACGCCATCCGCGAGGGCGTTATGTGGTGGTCGCGCTGGTCGACATGCGTTCCCCCGAGGACACCGCGCGCCTGCGCCGCTTCGCGGCCGGCATCGGGACCCGGGTGGACGTGATCGCCACGGCGTCCGGGACGGTGCGGCTGCCCGACGACGTCCTGGCGAAGGGCCGGGACCTGGTCGCACGCCACGACTCCCCGGCGACCCCCGACGGTCCGGCCGCGCCCGGAGACGGCCTCGCCACGTCCGGGGAGGGCCCGGGCGACGGTCCTGCCACGTCCGGCGACGGTTTCGCGGGGGTCGGCGACGGTGTCGCGGGGGTCGGCGTCGCCAGGGTCGAGCTGTGCTGGCCCCCGGGACTGCCCGACGGCGGGCGGCACGGGTTCACCCCCGCCCATCGCGCCCGGCTGGAGGCGGCGCTGCCCGCCATGGCGGCCCGCATCGCCGAGGCCCTGCCCGCCGGCGCCGGCCGCGTCCTGGTCCTCGGCTTCGAGGAGCTGATGTACGCCCCGCTGCGCCTCGCCCACGAGCTGGAGCGGACCACGGACGCCGAGGTGCGCTTCTCCACCACCACCCGCTCACCCGTCCTCGCCCTGGACGACCCCGGCTACGCGATACGCACCCGCCTGGTCTTCCCCGCCCACGACGATCCGGCCGACGGCCCCGGCGAGCGGTACGCCTACAACGTCGCCGGCGGTGGCTTCGACGCCGTCGTCGCCGTCGTCGACTCCGTCGCCGACACCCCCGCCCTGCACGCGCGGGGCGGCCTGGTGGCCCGCCTCGCGGCGCACGTCCCGCACGTCCTGCTCGCGGTCCTGCCCTCCTACGTCCCCGGGTCCCCGCCCGCTCCCGAAAGGCCGGCCATGCTGCCCGAGCCCCTCCGCGGCCCCGCGTTCTCCTCCTACGCACCCGAAGACGTCGGCTGGCTGCTGCGGGACCTCTCCGACGTCACCCTGGAGGCGCCGACCGAGGAGCGCGAGGAGGCCATCCAGAGCGGCGGCGCCCACTACGCCGAGTCGCTGCCCGTGGAGTACCAGCCCAGCGAGCGGTACCAGGAACTGTTCCACTCGGCCCTCGACGCCACCGCCGCCCGGCTGGCCCGGGCGGTCGGCGTGGTCACCGAGACGGTGATCACCGAACGCTCGCCCCGCCCGGTGCTGGTCTCCCTCGCCCGCGCGGGCACCCCGGTCGGTGTCCTCATGCGCCGCTGGGCCCGCTTCCGGCACGGGCTCGACCTCCCGCACTACGCCGTGTCGATCGTGCGCGGCCGGGGCATCGACGCCAACGCGCTGCGCTGGCTCGCCGCCCACCACGACCCCCGGGACGTCGTCTTCGTCGACGGCTGGACCGGCAAGGGCGCCATCACCCGCGAACTGGCCGTAGCCATCGAGGAGTTCGAGGCGAGGGAGGGTGTCACCGGCTTCGACCCGGAGATCGCCGTCCTCGCCGACCCGGGCTCCTGCGTGCGCACCTACGGCACCCGCGAGGACTTCCTCATCCCCTCCGCCTGCCTCAACTCGACCGTCTCGGGTCTGATATCCCGCACGGTCCTGCGGGCCGACCTGGTAGGCCCGGACGACTTCCACGGCGCCAAGTTCTACCGCGAACTCGCCGGTGCCGACGTCTCCGGGGCCTTCCTCGACGCCGTCTGCGCCCGCTTCCCGGAGGTCGCCGACACCGTCGACTCGGCGGTCAAGGAACTGCAGACCGAGGACCGCTCGCCGACCTGGGTGGGCTGGCGGGCCGTCGAGCGCATCAGCGAGGAGTACGGCATCCACGACGTCAACCTCGTCAAGCCCGGCGTCGGCGAGACCACCCGGGTCCTGCTGCGCCGGGTGCCGTGGAAGATCCTCGCGCGCGCGGGAGCCGGTGCCGACCTGGACCACGTACGGCTGCTGGCCGCGCAGCGCGGGGTGCCGGTCGAGGAGGTCGGCGAACTGCCGTACACCTGCGTCGGACTGATCCACCCCCGGTACACGCGGGGCGCCACCGGCGCCGACGGCAAGGCGGTGAACCTGTGATGCCGGTACTGGTGGCGAGCGACCTCGACCGGACGCTGATCTACTCCGCGGCGGCCCTCGCGCTGACCATGCCCGACGCCCGGGCCCCCCGGCTGCTGTGCGTGGAGGTGCACGAGGCCAAGCCGCTGTCCTATCTGACGGAGACCGCGGCCCGGCTGCTGACCGACCTCGGTGACGCGGCGCTGTTCGTGCCCACCACCACCCGGACCCGCAAGCAGTACCAGCGCATCAACCTGCCCGGCCCGCCCCCGAAGTACGCGATCTGCGCCAACGGCGGCCATCTGCTGGTCGACGGGGCCACCGACGAAGACTGGCACGCGAGCGTGCAGGCGCGGCTGGCCGAGGAGTGCGCGCCGCTGGCCGAGGTGTGCGAGCACCTGCTGCGGACCGCCGACCCGGTGTGGCTGCGCAAGCAGCGCGTCGCCGAGGACCTGTTCGCCTACCTCGTCGTCGAGCGCGAGCTGCTGCCCGAGGACTGGGTGAAGGAGCTGGCGGTGTGGGCGGAGAACCGCGGCTGGACGGTCTCCCTGCAGGGCCGCAAGATCTACGCCGTCCCGAAGCCGCTCACCAAGAGCGCGGCCGTCCGCGAGGTGGTCCGCCGCAGCGGCGCCGAGCTGACGCTGGCCGCCGGGGACTCCCTGCTCGACGCCGACCTGCTGCTCGCCGCCGACCGGGGCTGGCGCCCCGGCCACGGCGAGCTGGCCGACACCGACTGGACCGCGCCGGGGATCCGGGCGCTGCCGGAGCGGGGCGTCCTGGCCGGGGAGCGGATCGTCCGCGAGTTCCTCGAGGCGGCCCGCGGGGTCTAGATCAACCGCAGCAGCCGCCGCCGCAGCAGCCGCCCCCGCCCCCCTGCGGGGCCGGGGCCGGTGCGCCGGCCTTGCCGCCGACGGCCACGGTCGACAACAGCTTGACCGTGTCGTCGTGGCCCGCGGGGCAGTCGGCGGGGGCGGCGGACTCCGCCATGGGACGGTTCAGTTCGAACGTGTCGCCGCAGGTACGGCAGCGGTACTCATAGCGAGGCATGGGTCCAGGTTAGTCGCCGGAGCCGGGAACACCGGGCTCAATGTTTCATGAGTGTTGCATTGCATTCGACTGCTACGCGCAGGAATCGAAAATATCGCTGATAACTTGTGAACGCCGTTGCGAGGATGCTCAGCTCACCCGCGCGAGCAAGATCGAGTGCGGAGGGAGACGCAGTCGTGACCGATGCGTCGCAGGGGGAGGACCGCCCCGATGGGGGCAAGGCTCGTGGGAAGGATGTGTACGACTCCGACGAGACCCTGTTCCTGAGGGTCGGCGCGCCCAGAGCGGACGAGACCATGCAGCTGCGGGTGCCTCCGCCGCCCGAGCCGCCCGCCGCGGGCGGCCGGGCCGAGCGGCGGCGCAGCGCGCGGCCCACCGCGCGCGAGCGCGCCACGAGCGCCGTCGGCGGCCACCTGGCCCGCCTGGGTGCCTGGGCGGCCCCGTACGCGCGCCGCCTCGCCCCCTACGCCCGCCGGCTGGCTCCCTACGCCCGCCGCCTCAAGCCCGTCTACCCGCGCCCCGGCCGGACGGGTTGGCGCCGCTGGATGCCGTCCTGGCGCCAGTGGCTCGGCGGCACCCTGGTCTCCTTCGGACTGCTCAGCGCGTTCCTCGTCACCGCGTACGCGCTCACCGACATACCGGAGAACCTGAACACCTACGCCACCCAGCAGGACAACGTCTACTTCTGGGCCGACGGCACGCCCATGGCCCGCACCGGCTGGGTGCAGCGGCAGGCCATGCCGCTGAAGGACATACCCCAGGACGTGCGCTGGGCGGTGCTGGCGGCGGAGAACGAGAGCTTCTACTCGGACCCGGGCATATCCGTCAGAGGCATCAGCCGGGCGGTGTATCGCACGGTGGGCTCGGGCGACACCGAGGGCGGCTCGACCATCACCCAGCAATATGTGAAGAACGTTTACCTGACGCAGAACCAGACCATCAGCCGCAAATTCACCGAGGCGATGATCTCCCTCAAGCTCGACAACAAGATGAGCAAGGACCAGATCCTGGAGGGGTATCTCAACACCAGCTGGTTCGGCCGGGGCACCTACGGAATCCAGCGCGCCGCCCAGGCCTACTACGGCAAGGACGTCAGCAGTCTCAACGCCTCCGAGGCCGCCATGCTCGCCTCGCTCCTCAAGGGCGCTGGCCTCTACGACCCCACCCTCGGCAAGGCCAACCACCAGCGGGCCGTGGAACGCTGGAACTGGATCCTCGACCGCATGGTCAAGATCGGCAAGCTGTCGAAGGCCGAACGGGACCGGTACACGACGTTCCCCGAGCCGCTGAAGACCAACCCGCTCTACGACACCGGCGAGCAGAGCGACTACCTGGTCGAGCTGGCCTCGCAGTACGCCAAGAAGGCCGCCCACCTCACCGACAAGCAGTTCGACCTGGGCGGCTACCAGATCTACACGACCCTCGACCGCAAGCGGGAGAAGGCACTGACCGACGCCGTCGGCAAGGCCCGCAGGCAGGCCCGCTCCGACAAACCGAAGGCCGCGAAGAACGGGCACTACGGCGCCGCCTCCGTGGCCACCGACGGCCGCATCCTCGCGGTCTACGGCGGCCCCGACCACCGTAAGCAGGGCTACAACGAATCCAACGCGACCACCGTCCCGGCCGGAAGCGCCTTCCTGCCGTTCGTCTACGCCGCCGGCCTCGAACACGGCGTCCACAAGACGCGCGGCGGACCCGCCACCGTCGTCACCCCGGAGAGCGTCTACGACGGGGACGACGGCGTGCCCGTCACCACCCCGGAGGGGCCGTACTGGGACCGCAGCGGCAAGAAGGTCGCCGCGCACAACGACGGCGGCAGATCGTACGGGAAGATCACCCTCGGCCAGGCGCTGGCCCGCTCGGTGAACACGCCGTTCATGCAGCTCGGCATGGACACCGGTCTGGCCACGGTCCGGCAGACCGCCGAGGCGTCCGGACTGCTGCCCTCCAGCATCGGCCCCCAGGTGCCCGCCCTGTCCCTGGGCAACTCCACCCCCAGCGCCATCCGGATGGCGAGCGGTTACGCCACCTTCGCCGGCGGGGGCAGCCACACCGAGCCGTACTCGGTGAGCCGGATCACCCGCAACGGCGCCCCGGTCGCCCTGACCACCCCGCGCCCACGACGCGCGGTCGGTCCCCAGGTGGCCGAGCAGGTCTCGGAGGCCCTCATCGACTCCTTCCGCAACGGCCACCCGACCACGGCCGCCACCCGGCCGGGGGTGGGCGGCAAGGCCGGCACCAACGACAAGGGCACCGCCGCCTGGTACGCGGGAACCGCCGACTCCGTCTCGACGGCGGTCGTCGTCTACCGGATCGACCTGACGAAGTCCCTGGAGCCCCTCCCGCTCGACGGACTGGCCGGTACGTCCGCGGACAGCGTGCCGTACACCCTCTGGTCGGCCGCGATGGGTCTTGGCTGAGACCGGACCCCCGCACCGCCCTCGCACCTTCGGAGAATGAGCCGCATGCCCACCAACAAGCCGACCGGCCGCCGCCGGGCAACCGCCCCCCGGCGGGTCCCCGCCGCCACCCGCCCACAGGTCCTGACGCTGGCGGCGTTCCTCGTCGTGGCGTCCCTGGTGGCGGGCTTCCTGGCGCTCAGCCGACCGGACGGCACCAGCCCGGCCGCCTCCGCCGGCAAGAACGCCAAGGCCACCCCGAAGGCCACCCCCAGCCCGCGGTGGGACGGCAAGACCCGGATCCTCGGCGACGGCTCCACCTCCGACACCGGGCCGCAGACCGGCCAGTTGAAGGCCGTGCCGCTCAAACCGGGCGAGAAGCCCCCACAGTTCGTGGTCTTCTCCTGGGACGGCGCCCTGGAGGGCAGCGACCACCTCTTCTCCCACTACCGGGAGATGGCCAAGCAGTACGACGCCCACATGACCTTCTTCCTCACCGGCATCTATCTGCTGCCCAAGAGCGAGAAGAGCCAGTACCACGGCCCCATGCACTCGCCCGGCGACGCCGCCATCGACTACGCCACCGACGAGCACATCCGCTCCACGCTGGAACAGCTCGGCGAGGCCTACCGGCAGGGCAACGAGATCGGCACCCACTTCAACGGCCACTTCTGCGGCGCCAAGGGCGGCGGCGACTGGAGCGTCGAGCAGTGGAAGAGCGAGATCGACCAGTTCTTTTCCTTCGTGGAGCACTGGAAGACCAACACCGGCTTCAAGGACGTCCCGGCCCTGCCCTTCGACTTCAAGAAGGAGGTCACCGGCGGCCGCGCACCCTGTCTGGAGGGCCAGCCGAACCTGCTCAAGGCCATCAAGAGCTACGGCTGGCGCTACGACGCCAGTTCACCGGGCGACTTCCAGATATGGCCGACGAAGAAGAAGGGAATATGGGACTTCCCGCTCCAGATGCTGCCGTACGAGGACGGCAAGTACCAGGGCCTGTCCATGGACTTCAACTTCCTCTACAACCAGTCCGGCGGTGAGACCAAGGGCGACCCGGCCAAGTACCCGCAGTGGCAGCAGCAGACCGTCGACTCGTACATGGCCGGCTTCAACCGCGTCTACTACGGCAGCCGCGCACCGCTGTTCATCGGAAACCACTTCGAGGACTGGAACGGCGGCATCTACATGAAATCCATCGACCAGGTCGTCAAGAACGTCTGCACCAAGAAGGGCGTGAAGTGCGTGTCCTTCAAGGAACTGGCCGACTGGCTCGACGTCCAGAAGCCCGCGACGCTCGCCGCGCTGCGCACCCTCGACCCCGCCCAGTCGCCCGACTGGTCCACGGTCGTCAAGTGACCGGCGAGGACCGTGGGTTCCACTTGTGCAACCCCCTTCACAACCCACGCATCCGCCATGCGAGGATGCCCCTCCCCGGTAGGTGTACCGGAGTGAAGGGGAACACCATTGAAAACGAGAAGACTGAGCCGTAAGCGGAGCCGCGCCTCCATAGTCACGGTTGCCGCCGCCTCCGTGGTCGCCGGCGTGGCCCTGGTGCCCAACTGGAGCGCGGGCGCCGCCGTCACCGACGATCCGACGGTGAACGCGGCCACCAAGGCGACCTTCCAGCGACTCGCCGA
Source organism: Streptomyces sp. NPDC051452 (assembly GCF_044454765.1). Classification (NCBI taxonomy): domain Bacteria; kingdom Bacillati; phylum Actinomycetota; class Actinomycetes; order Kitasatosporales; family Streptomycetaceae; genus Streptomyces; species Streptomyces sp. NPDC051452. The sequence continues at coordinate 48,749 of NZ_JBITEB010000012.1, read as the reverse complement.
CGCGGTCTTCACCGACCGTACGCAGGCCCTCGTGGACGGCGCCGGGAGCACCAGGACCCGGCACACCGCCGGCTTCTCCGGGTCGGTGCGGATGTCCGGCGGGCAGACCCACCAGCAGGACTCGGCTCTGGGACAGCTGAAGGCCCGCAGGAACGTCCTCGCCAAGCTGGGCGAGAAGTACAGCGACGGCAGCACCAAGGTCTCCCTCGACGCCACGCAGGTGAAGGGCCGCCGGGCCACGGTCGACGTCACCGAGACCACCACGCTGACCTACAAGCAGCCCGTGGCCCGGGGACAGAAGACCACCGGCTTCCAGGCCCACCACGAGCTGACCTTCAAGGCCGACCGCAAGGGCGACTGGCAGCTGACCGGCATCCGCGACACCGACGACGGCTACCTCGCCGTCAACCAGGTCGCCAAGCCCGCCGTCGCCAAGGTCAAGACCACCGCCGACGACGGACCGCCCGACGCGCCCCGCGCGTCCACCAGCTGGCCCGCGCCGGCCAGGCCGAAGACCCTCACCGGCACCGGCTACGACTACCAGGCCATGGTCGCCTACGCGACCAAGTACTGGAAGAACTACAACTCGGCCTACCCCGACTTCAACGGGCAGGGCGACGGCGGCGACTGCACCAACTTCGTCAGCCAGGCCCTGAAGGCCGGCGGCTGGAAGCACGTCCCGGGCTACACGAACGACTTCCACAAGTGGTTCGGCACCGCCGACATCCAGTCCGACTCCTTCATCGGCGTCAACGAGTTCTCCTGGTTCGCCCTGTCCTCCAAGCGCGTCACCAGCCTCGCCAACGTCTACCAGGCGGATATCGGCGACGTGGTGCAGATGGACTTCAACAGGGACGGGTCCAAGGACCACTCGATGATCGTCACCTACCGCGACCGCTCGGGTGTGCCGTACGTGTCCTACCACTCCACCAACACCTACAACAGGTCGGTGGCCAGCCTCGTCGCGTCGTACCCGACCGCGGCGTTCTACGCCTACCGCACCTGATCGCGCGGCGGTTCCTGCCGCCCCGGCTCCTCCCGCCGCTCATGCGGGGAGGGTTCGGGGTGGCGGGCCCGCCAGTACGGGTTGTCGTGCGGCAGGGACGAGCCGACCCGGCCGTACATGCCGAAGGTCATCAGCAGCAGCCCCACGACGAAGCTGAAGAGCACATTCTGGATCTTGAACGCCAGGAAGTTGTTGGGCGTGTCCAGCAGGCCGAGGAACAGAAAGCCGTTCAGCAGGAACAGCACGCCGAGGACCATGTTCAGGGTCGACGCGAAGTTCCCGCCGATCACCATGCCGACCAGCAGCAGCACGCCGATGCAGATCGACAGCACACTGAGCGTGCCGTTGGTGTTCAGCCCGGTGATCGCGTTACCGCCGGTGTCGAAGAACCCGATGTGGTTGATCAGGCCCAGGATCCCGAAGACGACCAGGAACGCGCCGATCAGTCCGGCACCGATCCGGTAGACCGTGTTCAGCCGGTGGTCGACGGGCAGATGGTCGTCCAGCCGGGTGCGCTGTCGCTCCCCGGCGTTCCTCGTGTGCACTGCGTGTGTGGCCATGTCCGCCTCCCTCGGGCGCTAGCGGAGGCCATCCGTCCACTTCAATATCCGCCCGACCACCCGCACCGGCAACACGCACGACCGCCCGCCCACGCCCCGCACACCGTGCGGACCACGGTTCAGTGGCCGCCGCCACGCTCCCCGCGGATCTGCGCCACCACCCGCGCGACCTCCTGCCGCACCGCGTCCGTCTCGGTCAGGAAGTGCCAGAAATCCGGGTGCCGGCCCTCCAGCGCACCGGCCGCCCGCTCCAGCCGCGCCACCGCCTCGTCCAGCGGCCCCGCGTGCCGTGGATCCGGCGTCGTACGCCCCGTCATCGCCAGCCGCTGCGCGTCCCGGATCGCGAACCGGGTGCGCTCGATCTCCGCGTGCGGATCCTTCTGCACGGCGTTCAGCCGCCGCAACCGGTCCCCGGCGGCCGACACCGCCTCGTCGGTGCCGTTCAGCAGGGCCCGCACGGTCGACAGCAACGACGTGGCGTCCGGCCAGCGCTGGGCGTCCCGCGCCGCCTGCGCCTCGGTCAGCTTCAGCTCGGCCTGCCGCACGTTCTGCGCGGCCTGCGCCGGCACCTGCTGCAGGTCCTGCCAGCAGGCGGCCGTGAACCGCCGCCGCAGCTCGCTCAGCACCGGCTCCACCTGCCCGGCACGCGTGGTCAGCGCCTGCGCCCTGGTCCGCAGGGACACCAGCCGGTGATCGATCTCGGCCGCCCGCTCCGGCAGCCGCTCCGCCTCGGCCCGGATCGCCCCGGCCTCCCGCTGCACCCGCTCGGCCCGCTCCAGCGTCGTCGTGACCCCGTGCTGCCCGGCTCCCTGGTTCAGCCTGGTCAGCTCCGGGGAGAGGGCGGCCAGCCGCGCGGCCAGATCGTCGGCGCCGAGGCCCTTGCCCCGTACGGCGTCCAGGGCGTTGCTCGCGGCCAGCAGCGACTGCCGGGCCCGCTCCACGGCGGGCGCCAGCCGGGCCAGCTCGGTCTCGGCCTTACCGAGCAGCGGCCCGAGCGAGCTGCCGAACCGGTCCAGCTCCCCCTTGACCCGCACCAACTCGTCCTTGGCCGAGACCAGCTCCGAGCGCGCCCGGGCCGCGCTCGCGGCCTCCAGGTCGTCCCGGTCGAGATCATGGGCGTCGACGGCCTGGATGTAACGCTGGCTGACCTCGTCGATACGCCGCCCGAGCGCCTCGAAGTCGGACACGGCGCGCCGCGCGGCGGGGGAGTCGTCCACGGCCGTGATGGTCTCGATGGAGATCCTCAGATCCCGCTGGGCGGTGTCGAGTTCGTAGAACGCGGCCGCCGCGGCGTCCTTGGCCGCCTGCGCCTCCGCCCGCTGACCCTCCGAGCGGCCCCCGAACCAGCGCCGGGTACCACCACCGGCGAACGCGGCGGACAGCCCCAGCGCCGCCACCAGCGGCAGACCCGTCAGCACGAGCGTGTCCCACAGCGCGGCAGGCCCGGACCGGGCTCGTACGGCGGGTGGCGGCGGGTACGGCCGCGTCGATGGCGTGCCCGGTGTCGCCGTCACATCCCTCTCCCGTGCTGTGGTTCGCCCTGGGTGGTGTCATTCTCCCACCTGTTGTAGACGAACACACGGGCCGGTCAGTTCGCACGCACAGCGGCGACTTCGCACGGAGAGCACCGCCACGGGCGCTCGGCCGCGGCGTCGAGTCCCGCGGCCCACGGGTTTGCCGCGCACCCGCCAGGTCAAGGTAGTCTGTCCACTCGACCCGGGCGGTGGCCCGGGAGTTCCGGGTGCGTAGCTCAGGGGTAGAGCGCCTGCCTTACAAGCAGGATGTCGGCGGTTCGAAACCGTCCGCGCCCACCGATCGGCCCCTCGAGGATTCCTCGGGGGGCCGTTTTCGTGCTCGGTTGGTGCTCGGGGGAGATCAGGCCGCTATCGGGGCCCGGTCGGTGGCGGGTTCGCCGGTCGCCGTCGGGCGGCGGGTGAGAAGCCGGTCCAGGCCGTAGGCGCCGGAACCGGTGAAGACCAGCAGGAGGAACGCCCAGCAGAACAGGACGGACAGCTCGCCGCCGTTCTGTATGGGCCACAGCGCGACCTGCTGGTGGACGTCGAAGTAGGCGAACGCCATGGAGCCCGAGGCGATCAGGGCGGCGGCGCGGGTGCCGAGGCCGAGGAACACCAGGCCGCCGGCGACGAGCTGGATCACGGCCGCGTACCAGCCGGGCCAGGTGCCCGCGGCGATGGTGCCGCCGTCGGTGCCCATCGCGCCGCCGAGGACGCCGAAGAGCGAGGCGGCGCCGTGCACGGTGAAGAGCAGGCCGATGACGATGCGGAAGAGCCCGATGACATAGGGCTGAGCGGTATCGAGACGTGCGGACATGGAGGGGAGTCTCCTCTTCGGTGTCTGTCGTACCCGGCCGGGGACGTGGCCGGGTGTGGGGGCGGCGGTACCGAACGAGGGCCCAAGGTTAGGGGAACCTAATCAGTGCTTGCAAGTTCAACATTCAGCCAGATTCCACGATCGTCCCCTCCGGGTGGCGCTGTCGTACGGGGTGGCCGCGGACCTCCAGTTCGCCGAGAAGTTCGGCCGTGGCGCGGGCCACCGCGTCCACCGCGCGGTCGAAGACCTCGCGGTTGTGCGCGGCGGGGGCCCGGAAGCCCGAGACCTTGCGTACGTACTGCAGCGCGGCCGCGTGGATGTCCTCGTCCGTGGCCTCGTCGGGCAGCACGGGCGGGCGCAGCGTCTTGATACTCCGGCACATGCCCCCAGTCTCACGCGTGGCGTGCGGCGCTGCCATGATCGCGTCGAAGGCGGCCACCGAACCGCGGGGCCGACCGTCGAAAGGATCAGCCTCATGGCGATCGAGAACACCGTGGCCGTCCTCGGCCCCGGCGGCACGGGCGGGCTGCTCGCCGCCCTCCTGTCCCGCTCCGGCCGGCGCGTCGTCTGCCTGGCGGGGGAGCGTACGGCCGAAACCCTGCGCCGTGACGGGATCACGGTCCGCAGCGCGCAGTTCGGCGACTTCACCGCCGCCGTCGAGGCGGACACCGAGCTGCGGGAACCGGTGGCCGCCTGCCTGGTCACCGTCAAGCACAACGCGCTCGACGCCGCGCTGACCCGGGTTCCGCCCGCGGTGCTGGGGGACGCGCTCGTCGTACCCCTGCTGAACGGCGTCGAGCACCCCGCCGCGCTGCGCGCCCGCTACCGTCCCGACCGCGTCGCGCCGGCCGTGATCCGGGTGGAGTCCACCCGGACCGCACCGGGCGTGATCGAACACGGCAGTCCGTTCACGGAGGTGGACCTCGCCGGGGACGGCGTCCCGGCCGCCCGCCTCGACGCGCTCGCCGTGACCCTCACCGCCGCCGGTGTGACCGGTCGCGTGGTCGGGGACGAGACGGCCGCCCTGTGGGCCAAGATGGCGTTCCTCGTCCCGTTCGCCCTGCTCACCACGCGATACGGCCTGCCGCTCGGGGAGGTGCGCACCCGGCACCGGGACGAGCTGGAGGCACTGGTGGCCGAAACCGCCAGGGTCAGCCTCGCCTGTGGCGCTCCCGCCGACCCCGCCCGGGCACTCGCCCGCTACGACGCCTTTCCGCCTGGCGCCAAGTCGTCCATGCAGCGTGACGCCGAGGCCGGGCGCCCGCTCGAACTCGACGCCATCGGGGGCGCGTTGCTGCGTGCCGCCGAGCGGCACGGGGTCTCTGTGCCGGTGGCGGCGCGGCTCGTGCGGGAGCTGCGGGAGGCCGGCCGGTGACACGGCCGGCGACCACTCGTTCGACTGAATGTTCCCCTGAACCCCATGAGCGAACTCGCCACTGAAATTCGAACAGGCGTAGCATTAGCGCGTGGCTACGACCTACGATTTTCCCAGTGACCTCCTCGCCGGCCAGGAGGAGCTGCATCAGGTCAGGGCCGAGTTGTCGGCCCTGCTCAAGCGGCTGCCCTGGTCGGTCGAGCCGAGAGACGGCTTCTGTGACGACACCGGCTGGCGCAAGGTCGAGCGGCCCGCGTCGCCCGGCTGGTCGGCCGACGAGCAGGCCGAGGTGGAGAAGCTGAGGCGCCGCGAGCACGAGCTGGCGGTGTTCGTCACCACCCACCGCTTCTGGGCCGAGGTCGGGGCGGCCGACCGGATGGAGATCCGCTCGAAGCTGAAGCACGCTCATGAGGAGTCGGCGCAATCGGCGGAACCGGCGGGTGGCGGGAAAGGGGCGTAAGGAGGGGATCGGAGGGCCCAGTGGGAGCGGGACCACGCGACGGGCCGTGACTTCTCCGGCGTTCCGGGCATGGCCCCACTCGCGGGGGGCGGACGGGAACGCCGGTGCCTCGCCGCCCCCTTGCCGCCGTCGTGGGGGAGGGGGTGCCGGCCCCGGCGGACCGCCTGTCACCACCCCGGCGTACGCTGTATGGCTGACATCGGGGGAGCTAGGGGAGTCGGTCGTGTTCGAGAGTGTCGGGTCGCTTGCGGCCGGGCCGTGGATCTATGCCGTGGTGGCGCTTTCCGTGCTCCTCGACGTGTTCCTGCCGGTACTGCCGAGCGGCGTACTCGTCATCACGGCCGGCACGGCGGCGGCGGCGGGAACGGGCGCTGCGGCGGCCCGGGTTCCGCACGAGGTGCCGGACATCGTGGCCCTGATCCTCTCCGCGGCGACCGCCTCCGTCCTCGGTGACCTCGTCGCCTACCGTCTGGCCTGGCGCGGCGGGGAGCGGCTGGACCGGGCGATAGCCCGCTCCCGGCGGCTGACCACCGCGCAGGAACGTCTCGGCGACGCGCTCGCCCGGGGCGGCGGCGCGCTCGTCGTCCTGGCCCGCTTCGCCCCGGCCGGCCGCTCCGTCGTCTCCTTCTGCGCGGGCGCCGCGCATCGCCGGGCCCGCGACTTCCTGCCCTGGTCCGCCCTGGCCGGTCTGTCCTGGGCCGCCTACAGCGTGGCCCTCGGCTACTTCGGCGCCCAGTGGCTCGGCGCGACATGGCTGGCCACGGGAGTCTCGGTGGCCGCCTTGTTCGCGGCGGGCGGCGCCGCGGGCTATCTGATGCGCCGCCGCCCCGCCGCCTGACCCGCGGATCCCCGCTCCGGCGCGCGTGCCACCCACCTTGGGGTGTCCCGCGACAACCGACTCCGAGTCGACCCCGGCGGTCAACCCCGGCAGTCAACCCCGACAGCCGACTGTGGCGGCCCGTCGGGCCGCCCCGTCGCCGACCGCCCCGCGGGTGCCGGAGCGTCAGCAGTTCGCCAGGTCGTTCGTCAGGGCCGTCTTCTCGGCGGGGTCGACCGAGAGGTTGTAGTAGTACTTCACCTGCACCCAGGCGCGCACATACGTGCAGACGTACGCCGAGCGGGACGGGAGCCAGGTGGCCGGGTCCTGGTCGCCCTTGGCCTGGTTGACGTTGTCGGTCACCGCGAGGAGCTGGGGACGGGTGACGTCGTTGGCGAAGGCCTGCCGCTGCGCGGTGGTCCACTTGCTCGCACCGGAGTCCCAGGCCTCGGCGAGCGGCACGAGGTGGTCGATGTCGACGTCGGAGGCGGCGGTCCAGGTGGCGCCGTCGTAGGGGGAGTACCAGCTGCCGCTGGTGGCGGCGCAGGCGGAGTCGGTGACCACGTTCGTGCCGTCCCGCTTGAGAATCCACTCACGGGTGTTGCAGGAGCCCGAGATGGTGATCCAGGTCGGGAACAGGGCGCGCTGGTAGCCCGTGCGGTTCTCCGCGGCCACGGTGAGCTGGGCGAGATAGCCACGGGCGGTGGCGCCGCTGACCGGCGTGGGGAGCGCGGCGGAGGCGCTCGGGGAGTTGATCAGGGCCGCGGAGGCTATCAGGCCGGTGAGGGTCGCGAGTATGCTCAGCCGTCGACGCGCGTAGAGCTTGGGCATGCGAACTCCCTTGTGGGGTGGGGATGGTGGGCGCGAGCGAGGGGAATGCTCGCGGGACCGTGTGGCCGGTGGATGAGCGGCCGGTAAGAAGCTAGTGACGTGTGCATGACACGACAAGGTTCACGGACGAACTTTCACATCCCGTACGATGGGGAGCGCAGAAGGGGAGTAGCTCTTCGCCGGACCGTCGACATACTGCTCAGCCAGCCTGAGCCGGCGCCCGGAGGCGACCTCGTGGAGGCCGCCAGCGAGACCTTCGGCAAGCAGTGCACGCCCGTGCCCCCCGGCGCGGGCGCCGTGTGCGCTGCCGTGCCGAGGTGTCAGCGTGTGACGTACCGCACTCTCGGCGGGGCAGCCCGACCGATTGAGGACCCTTGATCAGCATTACCGTGACGGCGCTCGTCTTCGGCATCGTCTTCCTCGCCGAACTGCCGGACAAGACCGCGCTCGCCGGTCTCGTCCTCGGCGCCCGCTACCGCGCCGGTTATGTCTTCACCGGTGTCGCCGCCGCCTTCCTGCTGCACGTCGTGCTCGCCGTCGCCGCGGGAAGCGTGCTCACCCTGCTGCCGCAGCAGATAGTGCACGCCGTCACCGGCGTCCTCTTCCTCGGCGGGGCCGCGATGCTGCTGCTGAAGAAGGACGAGGGCGACGAGGAGATCAAGAAGCCCGCCGACCAGTCCTTCTGGAAGGTCGCGGGTACGGGCTTCATGCTCATCCTGGTCGCCGAGTTCGGCGATCTCACCCAGATCATGACCGCCAACCTGGCGGCCCGCTACGACGACCCGATCTCCGTCGGCCTCGGCGCGGTGCTCGGCCTGTGGGCGGTGGCCGCACTCGGCATCGTGGGTGGAAAGGCCCTGATGAAGCGGGTGCCGCTGCGGCTGATCACGCAGATCGCGGCGCTGCTGATGCTCGCGCTCGGCGTGTGGAGCCTCTACGAGGCCGTGGCCGGCTGAGCCGAGCGAGCCGTGGCCGGCCGAGCTGAACGAACGGTGAACCTCCCGGGGTCGCGCTGGCGCAATGCGGTCCGGGTTTTGTACCGTGGAAAAACAAAGTGGCTCCCGCCCGTTTTCCCTGACCGGCGGGCGGGGCCGCCTTGTCCCCGCCCTCCCGTTGCCCCTCCCGCCCTCTCGCTCCCGGCCCGGGGGCCTTCTCGCTCTGGAGCTGCCGATGACGGCCGCCGTCACGCCCACCGTCCTCACCGCCCGTGCCCTCCTGCTCGACATGGACGGCACCCTCGTCAACTCGGACGCCGTGGTCGAGCGGATCTGGCGGCGCTGGGCCGAGCGGCACGGGCTGGACGGCGACGAGACGATGAAGGTCGTGCACGGCAGGCAGGGACACGCCTCCATGGCCCTCCTGCTGCCCGACCGGCCGGTGGAGCAGAACCTCGCCGACAACGCCCGCATGCTCGCGGAGGAGACCGCCGACACCGACGGCGTGGTGGAGGTGCCCGGCGCCGCCGGCTTCCTCGCCTCCCTGCGCGGGCTGCCGCACGCCCTGGTGACGTCCGCCGACATCGCCCTGTCCACCGCCCGTATGAACGCCGCCGGGCTGCCCCTGCCCGCGGTCCGTGTCACCGCCGAGTCGGTGGGCGCGAGCAAGCCCGACCCCGAGGGGTTCCTCAAGGGCGCGGCCGAGCTGGGCGTCGACCCGGCCGACTGTGTCGTCTTCGAGGACTCCGGTGCGGGTATCGCGGCGGGGCGGGCCGCGGGGATGCGGGTCGTCGGAGTGGGGTCGCGTGCCGGCTCCCACGGCCCCGACGTCGTCGTACGGGATCTGACGCGGGTGTCCGTCGCCACCGCGGCCGATGGGACGATCCGGCTCCACATCGGCTGACGTCGGCCACTCGGTCGATCGGCCACTCGACCACTCGGCCGATCGGCCCCTCGTCACCGTCCGCCGAACCCGGCTGCCCGCATCCGGCACGCTTCACGGCCCCGTCGTCTCCGACTCCAGGTGCGCCCGGGTCGCCGGGCCGTACACCCCCGGCCCGTCGTCCAGGACGCCCCGGGCCAGCTGGTAGGTGCGTACGCCGTCCTCGACGGAGCGTGTGAAGGTGCCATCGATCTGACCGTCGTAGAGATTCAACTGCCTTAGCCGCAACTGTAGTTCGGTCACCTCCGGGCCCGAGTCGCCGCGCCGCAGCACCGGCGGGGCGGGGGCCGCGGAGGTCCTGGGGGACGCGGCGGGTGTCCCGGACGGCGGGGTGGGGGAGGCGGAGGCGCTCGCGCCGCGGGACGCCGAGGGGCGCGACGACGAAGACGGTGACGACGGTGACGGCGGCGAAGGGCTCGCGGAGACCGGGGTGGAGGCCGGGGTGGACGGGGCCGGCCGGGACGCGGTGGACGTCCCCGGCGCCGTCGGCGACGCCCGGCCCGGCGCGGTCACGTCCGGGACGCTCTGTCTGACCTCCTCGGCCGCCCGGTCCCGGGATGTCTGGTGGGACGTGAACAGCCCGCTCGCGAGGCCGACCGCGGCCACGACCGCCGCGACCGCCGTCCCCGCTCCCGCACCGGACCACAGAACCGCCCGCCGAGCCGGCCGACGCGGAGGCTCAGCACCCCGACCCCCACTCCCGACGGCCTCCGCCGGACCCGGACCCGGACCCGGATCCGAATCCGAATCCGGACTCGAATAGGGACTCGAATCCGCCCCCGAATCGGTCCCGTCCTCCGCCGCCCCGTCCTGCTCCGGCGTCCGCGAGGCGGCCGTGTCCGGACCGCGCCCGCCGTCAGGCGCCGACGGGGCAGTGGCCGGGGCCGGCAGGGGCCCGGGCATGTCGACGTACGGGCGTATCCGCAGCGGGTCGAAGTCCTCCGCCGCTGCCGCCTCGGCCGTACGCGCCGCCCGCAGGGCCCGCGCGGTCCGTTCCGCGCAGGAGCAGGACGGGCTGCCGTCGGCCTCCCTCGGGGTCCCGCACTCGGGGCAGGCGCGCCCCACAGACTCACCGCTCACGCCGGCCCCACCCCCAGTACCCGTACCTCCCGAGGCCCCCACACCTCCGAAAGCCCCCGGAGCCCCCAAAGCCCCCAGACAGCTCCACCAGCCTATGCGGACCCCCTCCCGCATCCACGGGGCGCGGTGGCCCATGTCCGGTATCCGCTGGTTCGGGAGGCCGTAACCGGTGACACCGATCACGATGGAAGAGGTGGACCCGAGCCCCGAGCCCCGGGAGGTCTCCATGGCCCTGGACACGCACGGCACGGCGAAGGACATGAGCCGCGGCGAACACGTCCCGGGCAACGTGTTCGTCCCGATCGGCGCCCTGCTGCTCGGACTGCTGCTCGCCGCGCTGGACCAGACCATCGTGTCGACCGCGCTGCCCACCATCGTCAGTGATCTCGGCGGCCTGGAGCACCTGTCCTGGGTGGTCACCGCGTATCTGCTGGCCTCGACCGCCGCGACCCCGCTGTGGGGCAAACTCGGCGACCAGTACGGCCGCAAGCGCCTGTTCCAGACCGCCATCGTGATCTTCCTGATCGGCTCGGCGCTGTGCGGCATGGCGCAGAACATGCCCCAGCTCATCGCCTTCCGGGCGCTGCAGGGCCTGGGGGGCGGCGGGTTGATCGTGCTGTCCATGGCGATCGTCGGCGATATCGTGCCGCCGCGTGAACGCGGCCGCTACCAGGGGCTGTTCGGCGCGGTCTTCGGTACGACCAGTGTGCTCGGGCCGCTCCTCGGCGGGGTGTTCACCGAGCATCTGAGCTGGCGCTGGGTGTTCTACGTCAATCTGCCGCTCGGCGTCGTGGCGCTCGCCGTGATCGCCACCGCGCTGCACATCCCACGCCGCACCGCCCACCACGTCATCGACTATCTCGGCACCTTCCTGATCGCGGCGGTCGCCACCTGCCTGGTACTCGTCGCCTCGCTGGGCGGTACCACCTGGGCCTGGGGCTCGGCGCAGATCATCGGTCTGATCGTGCTGGGCGTCCTGCTCGCCGTGGCGTTCGTCGCGGTGGAGCGCCGGGCCGCCGAACCCGTGCTGCCGCTCAGGCTGTTCGGCATCCGCACCTTCACGCTCGCCGCGCTCATCAGCTTCATCGTCGGCTTCGCCATGTTCGGCGCGATGACCTATCTGCCGACCTTCCTCCAGGTCGTACACGGCATCTCCCCGACCCTGTCCGGTGTGCACATGCTGCCCATGGTGGTCGGGCTGCTGCTGTCCTCCACGGTGTCGGGACAGATCGTCAGCCGCACCGGCCGCTGGAAGGTCTTCCCGCTGACCGGCACCGCCGTCACCACCATCGGTCTGCTCCTGCTGCACCAGCTCGACGAGCGCAGCTCCACCGCCGAGATGAGTGTCTACTTCTTCGTCTTCGGCCTCGGTCTCGGCCTGGTGATGCAGGTCCTGGTGCTCATCGTGCAGAACGCGGTGTCGTACGAGGACCTGGGCGTCGCCACCTCCGGCGCGACCTTCTTCCGCTCCATCGGCGCCTCCTTCGGCGTCGCCATCTTCGGCACCGTCTTCGCGAGCCGTCTCGCGGACGAACTCACCGCCGCCTTCCGCGGCGTGCGCCTGCCGCCCGGCGTCGGCCCCGACGCGCTCAAGGCCGACCCCCGGGGCATCACGGCCCTGCCGCCCGCTCTGCGCCCGGTCGCGCTGCACGCCTACGCGTCCGCCATCACCGACGTCTTCCTGTACGCGACCCCCGTCGCCGCGCTCGGCTTCCTGCTGGCCTGGTTCCTCAAGGAGGATCCGCTGCGCGGTTCGGTCACCGCGCCCGAAGTCTCCGAGACCATCCCGCCCAACCCGGTGCAGCGCTCCTCCTACGACGAGGTGTGCCGCGCCCTGTCCGTGCTCGGCACCCGCGAGGGCCGCCACCAGATCTACCGGACGATCACCGAGCGGGCCGGCTACGACCTCCAGCCCGCGGCCAGCTGGCTGCTGCTGCGCCTGCGCAGATACGGATCCGTCGAACCCGGTGTGCTCGCCGAGCGCAGCCCCGTCCCGCTCCAGGTGGTCATGGCCGCCGCCCGACAGGTCGAGGAACGGCGTCTGGCCCACCGCCTGGGCCTGGACCTGGAGCTGACCGACGCCGGGCGCGAGGTCGCGGAACGGCTCGCCACCGCCCGTGAGGAGTCGCTGGCCGAGCTGCTCGGCGACTGGTGGCAGCCCGGCCGCTCGACCGATCTGACGCAACTGGTCAGGGAACTCACCGGGGAACTGTGTGGCGCGGAGCGCGAACGGCCGCACAACTCCACCGTCCCGAAGGACGCGTGAGCAGATCCCGCCGGACCCCCGCTCATACCCCGCATCCTCCCGGTCACCGGCCACCGGTCCGCCGTTTGTGGCCTGACTTCCGGGTCACCCGAAGGGTGAGCCGGCCAGCGGGGCCGGTCGGATCGGGAAGGCAACCATGTCCACAGGCCTGATCATTTTGTTGATCGTGATCGCGGCGGTCGTGGTCCTCGGCGCGGCCGCCCTGAGCCTTGGCCGCGCACGGCGCGGCGGGCCGAGCCTCAAGCGCCGCTTCGGACCCGAGTACGAGCGGACCGTCGCCCTGCACGGCGGGGACACCAAGGCCGCCGAACGAGAGCTGACCGAGCGTGTGGAGCGCCACGGCGACCTGCGGGAACGCCCCCTCGACCGGGACGACAAGGAGCGGTACGCGGCCCGCTGGACGGCGGTGCAGGAGCGCTTCGTCGACTCGCCCCGGGAGGCGGTGGCCGAGGCCGACCAGCTGATCGCGGAGCTGGCCGTCGTCCGCGGTTACCCCGACGCCGGGCGCTACGACGAGCAGTTCGCCGCGCTGTCCGTCCACCACGCCGACCATGTCGACGGCTACCGGCAGGTGCACCGGGTGGCCCGCGCCGGGGCGGACGGTGGCGGGAACTCCGCCGGAGCGGGTACCGAGGAGATGCGGACGGCCCTCATCGGGGCACGTGCCCTCTTCGACGACCTGACCGGGCCCGGTGCGGACACCGGCCGGCACCGCTCGGCCTCCGGCGCGGCCGGCCCGACGGCCGCCGCCGGTACCCGTTCCCACGCTCGCTCCCATGCGCCGTGGGCCCTCCACAGGAGCCGACCGAAGGAGAGTTGAGCCTCATGACCGACAGGACGACCGGTTCCGGCGACGAGCGGAACCCCGCCGGGCGCTTCACGCCCCCGCCGGACGACGAATGGGCACCGGGAGACGCGGCCCTCGGCCGCCGGGCGCAGCAGGAGGGCCGCCCGGAGGAGGACCTGCCCGGGGAGCCGGGCGAGGACATGGGCCGGACGCGGGGCGAGGGGGTGCGGGGCGGCCGGCTTCCGGGCTCCACGGGACCCGGCCGGGAAGGCCTCACCGCCGACGACCGCGTCCCCGCCGACGAGGCACCGTTGTCACCGCCACCGGGCCCGGCGGGCCTGCCCGCCACCGGGGACGCCGCTGGGCCGGGTTCGGGGACGCGGGGCGCGCCGCACGGCTCCGAGGGCCTGCGGCCCGGCACCGAGGACCTGGCACCGGAGACACCGGCCGCACCGGGCGGCGCGACGCGCATACCCGATGAGCGGCGGATGCCGGACGACGGACCCGTCGCGCCGTACGCCGGTGAGGGCACCGGACCCGCGGCCGGCGCGACCGGCTCCGGGGAGCCCGGCACCCCCAACGGAGCGGGGCACACCGCGGCTGGTGCGACTGGTGTGACTGGTGTGACTGGTGTGACTGGTGTGACTGGTGTGACTGGTGCGGCTGGTGCGGCTGGTTCCTCCGGTGCCGCCGGTGCCTCCGCGCCGCTGTTGTCGCAGGACGAGGCGGGACGCTGGGAGCAGCGGATGCGCCAGGTGGTCGCCGGGTTCGTGGACGAACCCCGTGGTGCCGTCGCGGAGGCCGATCAGGCGTTGGAGGAGATCGCCGCACGGTTCACCGAGGCCGTGACGCTGCGGCGCCGCACCCTGCGTACCTCCTGGGAGGGCGCCGGGGACGGCGGGCCGGCTTCCGGCAACGACACCGAGCAGCTGCGGTTGGCCCTGCGCGACTACCGGGAACTGGCCGACCGGCTACTGCACAGCTGAGCCCGGCCCGTTCCCCATGGCGGCAGCCCTGCGCTGCCGCCATTCGCGTGCGATCTCCTCGACGTCGTACGGCTTCTTCCCCAGCGGGGGACCGGGCGGCGGCTTGAACATCATGTCGCGGATCTTCACGTTGACGTCCTCGACGATTCTGCGGGCGATCCGCTCCGAGGGGGCCGCGTACGCCGCCACGAGGGCGTCCTCGGCCTCCTTGCGCAGGGCCAGGGCGGGCGGCAGCACGGTGAGCCCCTCGCGCGCCATCTTCCGCTTGATCCACCACAGTTCGTCGTAGCCGGAGTCCAGCTCGGCGGGCAGCGGCTCGCCCGCGCCCGGCAGCCGTTCGAACTCGCCGCGGGCCTGTGCGTCGCGGATCTGCTTGTCCACCCAGGACTCGAACGGGACGCCCGGTGGCTTTCGCTCGGTCATGACCTCATTGTGCCGGACGGGACCGGGCCGGGCGTTTTATCATGCGGCGGCGGTACGGGCGTTGTACGCCGCACCGCTTCACAGCGCACTGCTCAGGGCTTGACTGCATCAGGGGGAACACGCGTGCTCGAACTCACCATGGCCACCGTCTCGGGGGCCGACGCGGGGGCCACGGCCGGTATGACGATGGCCGAGGCGCCCAGCGAGCCCGGGGCGGTGCTACGGGTCGGCCGGGACGCCTCCGTGTGCCGACTGGTCACCCCCGAGGACTGGCTCTTCGTCTCCCGCGTCCACCTGGAGTTCGCGTGCGGCCCCGACGGGGGCTGGCGACTGTCCTGGATGCGCGGTTCACAGGCCGACCCGGCCTCCGAGGTGCGCTTGATCGTCGGGGAGTACGCGCAGACCGTCGCGTACGGCACCACCGTGCCGCTGCCGCACGGCGGGTCCGGCGAGATCGTCGTCCAGGACCGCACCACACCGTGCGGCGTCCACGTGGGCTTCTTCCACGAGGTGTGAGACTCCCCGGCCGGGGAGGGCTCAGCCCAGCACGCGGGCCAGCGCGAAGCCGTCGTGTCCCTTGTGGCCGACCGTCTGGATCG
This sequence comes from Streptomyces sp. NPDC051452, assembly GCF_044454765.1. Classification (NCBI taxonomy): domain Bacteria; kingdom Bacillati; phylum Actinomycetota; class Actinomycetes; order Kitasatosporales; family Streptomycetaceae; genus Streptomyces; species Streptomyces sp. NPDC051452. The sequence goes on along the minus strand of NZ_JBITEB010000012.1, from coordinate 33,350 downwards.
CTGTACCGCTCAACCGGGGGTGACTGGCGATCAGTTCGATGGCGGTACGGGTGCCGACCACGTCCGGCTCGGTGCTGCTCGCGTCGACGACCCGGCCGCCGCGCACCACGTTGTCCACGACGATCAGGCTGCCCGCGCGGGTGAGCCGGAGCGCCCACTCGACGTAGTGTCCGTTGTTGGCCTTGTCGGCGTCGATGAACACCAAGTCGAAGGGGGCCGGGTTCTCGTCGGCCAGCTTGGGCAGCGACTCCAGGGCCGGGCCCACCCGCACCTCCGCGATGCGTTCCAGGCCGGCCCGGGCGATGTTCCGGGTGGCGACCTCGGCGTGCTTGGCGCTGTACTCAAGCGAGATCAGCCTGCCGTCCTCGGGCAGCGCGCGGGCCAGCCAGATCGTGCTGTAGCCGGCGAGCGTGCCGATCTCCAGGATCGTGCGGGCGCCCTGCACCTGTGCGAGAAGCTGCAGAAACTTGCCCTGCGCGGCCGTGACGCCGATGGGCGGCAGCCCGGCCGCCTCGCTCTCCCGCAGCGCCGCGCGGAGCGCCTCGTCGTCCGGCGAGAGTTGGGTGATGAAGTAGTCGTCGACGTCGTCCCAGAGCTGCGACCCGCTCATGCGTCTGCTGCCTTTCCCGCGTGTCTTCCGGAGGCTTCTCGCCCTGCCCGAGCCGATCATCTCAGCCACCCCCCGCAGACGGGCAGACCGGCGACGACCACTTCCGTAAACCCGCCCCACGACCACCCCGCGGGGACGCGGGAAACCCCGCGACCAGCCCCGAGCAACGACGCGACCGCCCACGTCGGCCTGGCGCCCGGCGACGCCCGCCCCCTGCGTCGGCCTCACGCCCTGCGTTCGGCTTGGTGCCCCGCGCCGGCCCCGCACCTCGCGAGGGCTCGCGCCCTGCGGGCCACGCGCCTTGCGTCGGCCTCGGCCCCGCACCCGGCGACGGCCTCAGCCCTGCGTTCGGCCTGGTGCCCTGTGCCGACCCCGCACCCTGCGACGGCTCACGCCTTGCGGGCCTTACGCCCTGCGGGCCTTGCGCCTTGTGGGCCTCGCGCCCTGCGTTCGGCCTGGTGCGCCGCGCTTCCCTCACCTTGCGACGGCTCACGCCCTACGGGCCATACGCCGTGCGTCGGCCTTACGCCTCGCGTTCGGCCTGGTGCCCCGAGGTGGCCCCCACACCTTGCGACGGATCACGCCCCGCGTCCGCCTCACGCCTTGCGGGCCTTACGCCTTGCGGGCCTCACGCCTCGCGTCGGCCTCGCGCCTCGGGTTCGGCCTGGTGCCCCCGTCGGCCCAGCACCCTGCGACGACTCACGCCCTGCGACGACTCACGCCCTGCGACGACTCACGCCCTCCGACGGCCCGGCGCCCCGCGCCGGCCTTACGAACCGCCCCGGCCCCGCACCCCGCGCCGGCCTCACGCCCCGCAAGAGCCCCGCATTCTGCGACGGCCCCGCCTCTCCGCAGACGGTCCCCCCCCGCCACAGCCAGGTGTCTCGCGGGTGTCTACCGCTGTTCCACGGACGGTGCCGAGCCCGGGAGGGGGCGGCCCGCGCACTCCGACATCCGCCATACCGCGAACCCACCCACGACGGCCGCGGCCATCATGTAGTACGCGGGCATCATCATGTTGCCGGTCAGCCCGATCAGCGCGGTCACGACCAGCGGAGTCGTCCCGCCGAACAGGGACACCGAGACGTTGAACCCGATGGAGAGCGAGCCGTACCGCACCCGGGTCGGGAACAGCGCGGGCAGCGCGGCCGGCATGGCCGCGGTGAAGCACACCAGCAGCATCCCCAGCGCCCCCATGCCCAGCGCGACCGCGACCAGGCTGCCCTGGCGGATCAGCAGCAGGGCGGGGATGGACAGGAACAGGAAGCCCGCACAGCCCGCCGCGATCACCGGGCGCCGGCCGATCCGGTCGGTCAGCGCGCCCGCGAACGGCTGCACGATCATCATCAGGGCCATCACCCCGAGCACGACCAGCAGCCCGTGCGTCTCGTCGTACTTCAGCTCACTGGTGAGATAGCTCGGCATGTACGACAGCAGCATGTAGTCGGTGACGTTGAAGACCAGCACCAGGCCCATGCACAGCAGCAGCGCCTTCCACTGGCCCGCGACCATCTCGCGCAGCGGCACCTTCGGCCGGGCGGCCTCCGCCTTCTCGACCTCCGCCGCGAACGCCGGGGTCTCCTCCAGACGCATCCGCAGATACAGGCCGATGATCCCCATCGGGCCCGCGATCAGGAACGGGACGCGCCAGCCCCAGGAGAGCAGGTCCTCGGAGGAGAGCAGCGCCGTCATCACCGTGACCAGACCCGCGCCGCCGATGTAGCCGGCGAGCGTGCCGAACTCCAGCCAGCTGCCGAAGAAGCCGCGCTTCTTGTCCGGCGCGTACTCGGCGATGAAGGTCGAGGCGCCCGCGTACTCGCCGCCGGTGGAGAAGCCCTGCACCAGTCGTGCCGCGAGCAGCATCAGCGGCGCGCCCACGCCGATCGCGCCGTACGACGGGATCAGGCCGATCGCGAACGTGCCCGCCGCCATCATGATCATCGTGATGGCGAGGACCTTCTGGCGGCCCACGCGGTCGCCCAGCGGGCCGAAGACCATGCCGCCGAGGGGCCGGACCAGGAAGGCCGCGGCGAAGGCGCCGAACGTCGACAGCAGCTGGGCGGTCGGGTTGCCGGACGGGAAGAAGACCTTGCCCAGGGTGACCGCGATGTAGCTGTAGACGCCGAAGTCGAACCATTCCATGGCGTTGCCGAGCGCCGCCGCCTTGACGGCACGCCTGACGAGCGCGGGGTCGGTGACGGTGACCTCGCGGGACGCGGCGGCCCGGGGGGTCGACGGGGACGGGGTGACGGCTGTGACGGTCGCCAAAACGAGGCTCGCCTGCCTTTCGACGGGAACAGGTACGCGGCCCGGGTGGCGGCGCTGCCGGGAGTCGGGCCGAAAACCGACCATAGGGGGACTTCGGCCCCTTACGTCCCGTGCGCACATCGATGCACAGTGCAGCTAAAGGGCCCGTACGCAGGTACATCTGCCCCCGTGGCCCGTGCCGTCCCCGCTGTCGGATGTGAGCCTTCTCGCGCCCCGCGCACGCAACCGACCCCGCTTGCCATGGTCGTCTTCCGGACAAAAGCGCAGCGGACGTCAGGTGAAGCCGGGGTGGCCTGCGTCCTTCTGCACGGGTCTGCGAGGCTCATGGGGTGCGCGGTGGGGATCTCGGCGCGTACCGGGCGGGGACGACGGGGCGGGAGGCCGACGAGGCGTGGCGAACGTTGAGCACGGCACGGGATCGACGGAGGCGTTCGGATCGGCCGCGGCAGGGGCGCGCCTTCGGGCCGCCCGGCTGGCCCTGTGGGCGATGGCGGCGATCCTCGCGATACGGCAGCTCGCCGTCGTCCTGACCACTCCGAGCGGTGAGCGGCTGACCGACCTGGAGACCTGGGTGGGCCCCGAGGGCGTGCTGCATGTGAAGGGGTCGCTCTACGACTCGACGCGGTTCACCGGCACCCCCTTCGCCGGCCTGGTGCTCAAGCCGCTCACCCGCTCCGCGCAGGCGGCCCTCGGCTGGGGCTGGACCTTCGGCACCCTGCTGCTGGTCGTGGGCCTCGGGCTGGTCGCCGCCCGCGCGCTGCCCCGGCCCGTCACGCGCCGCACCTCCCTGCTGGCCGCCCCCGTCGCCGTCAGCCTGCTCATGCTCTCGCTGCCGGTCCGCAACGCCCTGTGGCTCGGCCAGACCAGCATCATCCCGGTGCTGCTCGTCCTGCTCGGCTGCTTCACCGTGCGCGGGGAACGCGTGAGCGGCCTGTGCGTCGGCCTGGCCGCGGCCCTGCAGCCGACGGTGCTGCTGTTCGTCCCGTTGCTGTGGTTCACCGGCCGCCGCAAGGCGTCCCTCACCGCGGCCGGCACCTTCGCCGCCTGCACCGCCCTCGCCTGGGCGGTGTTGCCGCACGACTCGCACACCTACTGGGTGCACCACATGGCCGGCGCGGGCCTCGGCGGCCAGGCGGACGGCCTCGCCAACCAGTCCCTGCACGGCGCCCTGCTGCGCGCCGGGCTCACCGGCCCGCCGGAGATAGCGGTCTTCCTGCTGCTCGGCGCCGCGGTCGTCGTCCTCACCCTGCGCCGGGCCGTCCGCTACGCCCGCGACGGCCAGCTCCTGCTCGCCGTGGCGCTCACCGGCTGCGCGGCGGTCGCCGTCTCGCCCACCTCCTGGCAGCACCAGCTGCTGTGGGTGCTGCTCGCGGTGGTCGGCCGGGTCGGCAGGCGGGCCTCCGACCGGTACGTCTGGCCGGTGGCCGTCGTCCTGGTGACCACCCTGCCGGCGAAGATGATGCTGCCGAACATGCCGGCGATGTACCCGCTGCGGGACAACCTCGTCCTGCTCGCGGCCCTGGCCGCCGCCACGGCCGTCCCCTTCCTGTCCCGCACCTCGCCGTACTACCGGACCCCGATCGCGACGGAGTACGCCCCGCAGGCCCCGGCCCGCCTGCGCAAGGTCCCCCTGCTGCCGTTCCTGAGGCGGGTCCTCACCCGTCCGAACCTGCTCCTGGAACTGCTGCTCATCCGGGTCGTCTACGCGGCCTACCAGAAGGTCCGGCTGGCGGCGACCGGCGGCACCAACTCGGGGGGCCGGGCGCGGGCCGAGCACCACGGGCACATCGTGCTGGACATCGAGCGCTTCCTGCACATCGACGTCGAGCACTGGGTCAACCACACCGTGGTGCGGATCGGCTGGCTGCGGAACTTCTTCGACTTCTACTACGAGTCCTTCCACTTCGTCGTCCCGCTGACCGTGCTCGCCGTCCTGTACTGGCGCCGCCCGGTCGACTACCGCTGGGCGCGCGCCTCGCTGGGCTTCGCCACCTTCCTCGCCCTGATCGGCTTCTGGCTCTTCCCGCTGGCCCCGCCGCGCCTGATGCCGTCTCTCGGCATGATCGACACCGTGCACGGCGTCCAGGACTTCTCCAAGCCGGACTACGGCACCCTGACCGCGCTGACCAACCAGTACGCGGCGATGCCGTCTCTGCACTTCGGCTGGGCGCTGTGGTGCGGGGTGGTCATCGCGGTCATCGCCCCGAAGTGGTGGATGAAGGCGCTCGGTCTGCTCCACCCCCTGTTCACCGTCTCGGCCATCGTCGCCACCGGCAACCACTGGGTGCTGGACGCGGTCGGCGGCGCGGTGGTGGTCGGCGCCGGCTTCGGACTGTCCTACCTGTTCCAGGGGCCGCGCGCCGCCGTGCGGGCGGTAGGCCGGACCGACGTGGCGATACCGGCACCCGCCGGCGCCGACCCCGGGGGCGCCGGCCCGACGGGCTCGAACCCCGGGGAGGCGGTGGCCGCCGCCGAGCGGTGATCGTCAGCCGCCGCCCAGCGCCGCCGTCAGGTGGGTGCGCAGGGAGCGCGGGGGCCGCCCGGTGACGGTCCGTACGGTGTCGGTGACCCGGTCCTCGGCCCCGTCGGCGATGGCCCGGTCCATACCCGCGAGCAGGGCGGCGAACTCCTCCGGAATCGTTGTCGCGAGCCGGTCGCGCAGCTGCTCGTAGGAGACTCGGCGGTGGGTCACGGTCCGGCCGGTGACCTCCGTGAGCAGCGCGGCGACGTCGTCGTACGACAGCGCCTGCGGTCCGGTGAGGACCAGGTCCGTGTCGGGGGACCGGGCGTCGGTGAGCGCGCGGGCGGCGACCGCCGCGATGTCCTCGGCGTCCACGAACCCGACCCGGCCGTCCCCGGTGGCGGTGCGCAGGACGCCCTCGGCGCGGATGCCGAGCGCGTGCGGATGGCCGCCGGTGAAGTTCTGCATGAACCAGGAGGGGCGCAGTACCGCCCACTGCTCGATCAGGCCGGGCAGGGCCTGGTGCACGACGCCCGTCGCCGGTCCGCCCGCGGGGACGGCCGAGGAGCTGAGGAGCACCGCGCGGCGGACCCCGGCGCGGCGGGCACGCGCGAGGAAGGGCAGCATGACCGCCGCCGGGTCCGGGTCGCCCGGCGGCGGTACGAGGTAGACGCGGTCCACTGCGTCGAGCGCGGCGGCGTGTCCGGCCGGATCGTGCCAGTCGAAAGGCACCGGCTCCGCGCCCGCGACCGGCGTCGCGTGCCGGCCGGCCGCCCTGACCCGGTGACCGGCCGCCGCCAGCCGCGCGACCGTACGGCTGCCGGTCGTGCCGGTCGCGCCGGTGACCAGCGTGATGCCGGTGGTGCCCGGGGTGCTCATCGGCCGCTCCCGACGAAGTCGGCGCCCGGTTCCAGGACGGCGAGGGGGTTCCAGTAGTCGCGGTAGGAGGTGAACCGTCCGTCCCGAACGGTCACTACGGCGATGTAGGTCATGTCGAAGGGGCCGCCGGTCTTCACCAGCCGCCCGATGCCGCGCATCTCCACGACGATGGTCCGGGCGTCGGTGGTCTCGTGGATCCGCAGCTCGGGGAAGTCCCGCAGTTCGATGTGGTCGGGGTAGTGGCGCATGTAGGCGGCGACGGCCTTACTGCCCTCCAGCCGGGTGGGCATCCCCGGCGGGGCGAAGGGGAACTCCATGACGCCGTCGTCGGACCACAGCGCCACCCAGGCGGCGATGTCCTGGTCCAGCAGCAGCCGGAGGCCGTGGCGGAAGAGGTCCGCCGGTGAACTCGGTGTGGGCATGGGTATGCTCCCTCTCAGAGAAACCGGACCCCAGGTCCGCTTTCGTGATGCCCCGAAGATACGGACCAGCGGTCCGCTTCGCAACCGGAGGGAACCCGTGCCCGAGCGCAAGCCCCGTAAGGACGCCACTCGCAACCGGGAGGCCGTCCTCGCGGCGGCCGACGACCTCTTCGCGCGCCGCGAGTCCCCCGAGGACGTCACGATGGCCGACGTCGCCACGGCGGCGGGCGTCGGCAAGGGGACCATCTTCCGGGCCTTCGGCGACCGCAACGGACTGCTGCGCGCCCTGTACGAGGCGCGGCTCGAACCGGTCCGGGAGGCCGTCGAGTCGGGGCCGCCCCCGTTGGGTCCCGCGACCCCCGCCCCGCGCCGCGCGCTCGCCCTGCTCGACGCCCTGCTGTGCTTCAAGCTCGACAACCGCCGTCTCGCGCTGGCCCTGGAGGAGGGCGGCGGCAGCTCCAGCGTCTACCGGGCGGCCCACTACGAGCGCTGGCACGGCCTCCTGCGGGAGGTGCTGGAGCGGATCCCCGAGGTCGCCGAACCCGACTTCACCGCCCACGCGCTGCTCGCCGCCGTCCGCGCCGACCTCGTCGAGCACTTGGCCGGCCAGGAGGGTGCGGAGCGCGACGCGCTGCGCTCCCGCCTGGCGCGGTTCGCCGCCACGGTCCTGGGGGCCGGCGACCCCGCACCGGACCGGCCCGCCGCCCGGGAGCGGTGACGCCCGGGCGGGGCCACGGCCGCGGGCGGCGCCGGGCCCGCCCGCTCCCCGAGAGGGTGCCCGGCGTCGCTTGCCGGGCGTCCGCTACAGCCGCTGGATGATCGTCCCGGTGGCCAGCCCGCCGCCCGCACACATGGTGATCAGTGCGAACTCCCGGTCCGTGCGCTCCAGTTCGTGCAGGGCGGTGGTGATCAGACGGGCGCCCGTCGCCCCCACCGGGTGCCCCAGGGCGATCGCGCCGCCGTTGACGTTGACCTTCTCCAGGTCCTGCTCGAAGACCCGGACCCAGCTCAACACCACCGACGCGAACGCCTCGTTGATCTCCACCAGGTCGATGTCCCCCAGGGTCATGCCCGCCTTGCCGAGGACGGCGTTGGTCGCGTCGATCGGGCCGTCCAGATGGAAGTGGGGGTCGGCCCCCACCAGCGCCTGGGCGACGATCCGCGCCCTCGGCCGTAGCTTGAGGGCGCGCGCCATCCGCTTCGACGCCCACATGATCGCCGCCGCACCGTCGGAGATCTGGGACGAGTTGCCCGCCGTGTGGATCGCCTTCGGCATCACGGCCTTCAGGCCCGCCAGCGCCTCCGGGGACGTGTCCCGCAGCCCCTCGTCCCTGTCGACCAGCCGCCACATGCCCTGTCCGGCGTGCTGCTCCTCCTCGGTGGTGGGCACCTGCACGGCGAAGGTCTCCCGCTTGAAACGTTCCTCCGCCCAGGCGTGGGACGCCCGCTCCTGGGACCGCAGCCCCAGCGCGTCCACGTCCTCGCGGGTCAGGCCCCGGTGCCGGGCGATGCGTTCGGCCGCCTCGAACTGGTTGGGCAGATCGACGTTCCACTCGTCCGGGAACGGCTTGCCCGGGCCGTGCCTGGAGCCGGAACCCAGCGGCACCCGGGACATCGCCTCGACGCCGCAGCTGATCCCCACGTCGATCACTCCCGCCGCGACCATGTTGGCCACCATGTGCGAGGCCTGCTGCGAGGAACCGCACTGGGCGTCGACCGTCGTCGCCGCCGTCTCGTACGGCAGTCCCATCGCGAGCCAGGCCGTGCGCGCGGGGTTCATGGACTGCTCGCCGGCGTGGGTCACCGTGCCGCCGACGATCTGCTCGACCGCGTCGGCGGGGATGCCGGTGCGGCCGAGGAGTTCACGGTAGGTCTCGCCCAGGAGGTAGGCGGGGTGCAGATTGGCGAGCGCGCCGCCGCGCTTGCCGATCGGGGTGCGTACGGCTTCGACGATCACGGGTTCGGCGGCCATGGGTGCGGGTCCTCTCCGAGAGGGCTCTCCTCCAGAACTGGTACGCGTTCTAGTTCTTAGTGCAGTCTGCTGACGCGATGTCCGTCACCGCAAGGGTCTTGCAGGCGCCGAGGCCGTGATCTGCGCGAACCTCGCACCGATTGGGGTCGCCGTACCCCTTGCGGGTTCGAGAACGCGTTACTACGTTCACGGGACTCGCTGATGGACCGTCAGATGGCTGGGAGTCGCCCCATGCACTGCCCCGCGCTGCCCGACGGGTTCGACTTCACCGATCCCGATCTGCTGCACCACCGTGTGCCCCTCCCGGAATTCGCCGAGCTGCGCCGCACCGAACCGGTCCGCTGGATCCCGCAGCCGCGCGGCATCGCCGGTTTCGCCGACACCGGCTACTGGGCCGTGACCCGGCACGCCGACGTCAAGTACGTCTCCACGCACCCGGAACTGTTCTCCTCCACCCTCAACACCGCGATCATCCGCTTCAACGAGCACATCGAACGCGACGCGATCGACGCGCAACGGCTCATCCTGCTGAACATGGACCCACCGGAACATACGCGCGTGCGCCAGATCGTGCAGCGGGGCTTCACGCCACGCTCCATCCGCGCCCTGGAGGGCCGTCTGCGCGCCCGCGCCGAGGCGATCGCCGCCGCCGCCCGGGCCCGCACCGGCCCGTTCGACTTCGTCACCGAGGTCGCGTGCGAGCTGCCCCTCCAGGCCATCGCCGAACTGATCGGCGTCCCGCAGGAGGACCGGTCCAAGATCTTCGACTGGTCCAACAAGATGATCGCCTACGACGACCCCGAGTACGCGATCACCGAGGAGATCGGGGCGCAGTCCGCCGCCGAGATCATCGCCTACGCCATGAACATGGCCGCCGAGCGCAAGCGGTGCCCCGCGCGGGACATCGTGACGACGCTGGTCGCGGCGGAGGACGAGGGCAACCTCAACTCCGACGAGTTCGGCTTCTTCGTGCTGATGCTGGCGGTGGCCGGAAACGAGACGACCCGCAACGCCATCACCCACGGCATGCACGCGTTCCTCACCCACCCCGGGCAGTGGGAGCTGTTCACGCGCGAGCGCCCGGCCACCACGGCCGAGGAGATCGTGCGCTGGGCGACCCCGGTCAACGCCTTCCAGCGCACCGCCACCGAGGACACCGAACTGGGCGGCGTGCGGATCGCGAAGGGCGACCGGATCGGCCTCTTCTACGCCTCCGCCAACCACGATCCCGAGGTCTTCACCGACCCCGACGCCTTCGACATCACCCGCGATCCCAACCCCCACCTCGGCTTCGGCGGTGGCGGCCCGCACTTCTGCCTAGGCAAGTCCCTCGCCGTCCTGGAGATCGACCTGATCTTCCACGCGATAGCCGAGGCGCTGCCCGCCCTGCGGCTCGCCGACCCCCCGCGCCGACTGCGCTCGGCGTGGATCAACGGCGTCAAGGAACTCAGGGTCACGGCCGGCTGACGGCCGCCCTCACTCCCGTCCGGAGGCCACCACCGCCAGCACCCCCGAGGCCAGCGCCGCGATCAGCAGCGGAATGCCCAGACCGTGGTGCAGGACCAGCCACGCGCCCAGGAAGGCGCCGCCGAGCATCGCGACCACCGAGGCGGTACGGCGTGGCGAGCGCTTGCCCGTGCCGTCGCCCAGGCGGGAATCGGCGGCCAGGCCGGTGAGCGTCATCGTCAGGACCGTGGTCGTCAGGTCGGGGACGCCGAGCCTGCGAACCGTCGCGTTGCGCAGGCCCATCGCGAAGGCCGTGAGGGCGATCAGCGCGTACCGGGTGCCGGCGGCGTCCGGCCAGGCGAAGGCCACCACCGCGGACACCCCGACCAGCAGCGCTTCGGCGGCCAGCGTCCACCGGGCCCAGGCGCGCCGCGAGCCGCCCTTGCGGCGGGCGGCCACCCGGCCGCCCGCCACCGCGCCCAGCAGGAAGCACACCAGGGAGGTGGCCGTGTGCGGGACGGAGAAGCCGGGCGCCCCGGCCGCCGCGAACCCCAGGACGACCACGTTGCCGGTCATGTTGGCCGTGAAGACCCGGCCCAGACCCAGATAGCTCACGGCGTCGATCAGACCGCTCACCACGGTCAGGGCCAGGAGTACGGCCACCAGCCGGACTCCCCGCATCTCCGGGTCCCCCGCCGGAATCCGCGCTGTCGTCATGTTTCTCTCCCGCCGGCCGCGTGCACGAGGTGGTGACGACTCAACGATGCCCGGACACGCGCGCGCACCCCCGCCGGACGTGCGGCGGGGGTGCGCGGATGCTGTCGTCTTCCGAGCCGGTCGGCTCAGTACCAGCCGTTGGCCTGCCAGAAGCTCCAGGCCTTGACCGGGCTGCCGTAGCGGGAGTTCATGTAGTCCAGACCCCACTTGATCTGGGTGGCCGGGTTGGTCTTCCAGTCGGCACCGGCCGAGGACATCTTCGAGGCCGGCAGCGCCTGGACCAGGCCGTAGGCGCCCGAGGAGCTGTTGGTGGCGGAGGGGTTCCAGCCGCTCTCCCGCTCGACGATCTTGCTGAACGCGTTGAACTGCGCGGCGTCCGGGATCATCTTGTGCGCGGCCGCCTGCGCCGAGGTGGCCGAGGTCGGGGCGGCCTGGGCGGGCGCCGAGGCCAGTGCCATACCGGCGGTGGCGGCGGCCACGGCGGCGACGGTGAGGGCCTTCTTCGGGGAAGCGATGCGGCGGATGGAGGAGACGGACACGGAGAACCTCTTGCGTCGGGGACAGGGGGTCGCCCGCATGGCATGGACCACGCGCTGTGGCCGTATGCGTGGGCGCCCCCGGCCGGTGAGGCCCGGGGTGCCTGGCGACGTGCTCCAGAGAAACAGGCCGGAGGGCCGTCCGCAATGACCCCTTTTACTAGTTGTGGCCGGATCCCGGGGAAAAGTCCGCGCTGTGGCGTGGCTCTCAATCCGCAGGTCAGCAGGGGTGCGGTGAGGGACGTATCGGACAAATCGACCTACGCCCGTCGGCCGTAGGTGATCTGGGTCATGTGGGGCGCTTCACCCCCTCGCTCACGCAATGGAGAGGCCTGATCACGCGGCGGGGTCGTCGAAGGTGACCGCCGTCTCGAACGCGGCCCGCCGGGTGGCCCGGCGCAGCGCGCGCAGCACCGCCGGACCGAGGGCCAGGGTCAGCAGCACCGTGCACACGGCCCGGCCCAGGTCCCAGCCGAGCGAGGTGGCCAGGCAGTAGGCGGCGAAGCGGGCCAGGTTCGCGGGGACCGCGGCGTGCGGGTCGAAGGAGATGTCCGAGGCCGCGGCGCCCAGGAAGGGCCAGCCGGCCAGGTTCATCAGCGTGCCGTAGGCGAAGGCCGCCAGGAAGCCGTACCCGGCCAGCAGCACCAGCTCACCCCGGCCGCGCAGCCGGGCCGCCCCCGGCAGCAGCCCGGCACCCATCGTGAACCAGCCCATCGACAGCATCTGGAACGGCAGCCAGGGCCCGACCCCGCCCGTGAGCAGCGCCGACGCGAACATCGTCACCGAGCCCAGGGTGAAACCGAAGCCGGGGCCGAGCACCCGCCCGCTGAGCACCATCAGGAAGAACATCGGCTCGATCCCGGCCGTCCCCGCGCCGATCGGGCGCAGCGCCGCCCCGGTTGCGGCCATCACCCCGAGCATGGCGACGGCCTTCGGGCCGAGGTCCGACTCGGAGATCGTCGCCGCCACGACGGCTACCAGCAGCATCAGCAGGCCCGCGAAGAGCCAGGGCGCGTCCTGGGCGTGTGCGTTCACCTGCGCGGTGGGCGGCGCAAGGAAAGGCCAGCCGAAGGCGGCGACGCCGACCGCGCCGACCAGCGCGAGCGCGGCGAGCGAACGGGGACGCAGCCGGACGGCCCGCACCCGCCGGGCGGCGGCGGGGAGCGGCGGGGACGCCGTACGGCCCGGCGCGGGCGTGCTCATGCCAGCGCCTCGCGCACCTCGGCCACCGTCAGCCAGCGCTGCGGGGCGAGGATCTTCGTCACCTGTGGCGCGAAGGAGGGAGAGGACACCACGATCTCGTCCGTGGGGCCGTCGGCGATCACCTCACCCTCGGCGAGCAGCACCACCCGGTGGGCGATCTCGGCCGCCAGCTCCACGTCGTGCGTGGCCAGCACCAGCGCGTGCCCCTCGGCGGCCAGGGCGCGCAGTACGGTCGCGAGCCGGGCCTTGGCCGCGTAGTCCAGACCGCGCGTCGGCTCGTCCAGCAGGAGCAGCGGCGGGCGGGCGGTGAGCACGACGGCCAGCGCCAGCGCCAGGCACTGGCCCTCGGACAGGTCGCGCGGGTGCGTGTCGTCCGTGACGCCCGGCAGCAGTTCGGTCAGCAGCGCCCGGCAGGTACCGGGCGCCGCGTCCGCGTCCCGGTCGGCGGCCACACACTCGGCGGCCACCGTGTCGGCGTACAGCAGATCGCGCGGTTCCTGCGGGACCAGGCCGACATGGCGCACGAGTTCGCGCGGCGCGGTGCGGTGGGGGGCGGTTCCGCCGACGCGGACCGTGCCGGCGGTGGGCTCCACCAGGCCCACGAGTGAGCCGAGCAGGGTCGATTTCCCGGCGCCGTTGCGCCCCATCAGCGCGACCGTCTCCCCGGGCGCCACGCGCAGGTCCACCCGGGACAGGGCGTCGACCCCGCCCCGACGCACCCCGAGCGCCCGGACCTCCGCGATGTACGGGGCGGGGGCGCCATGGGCGTCCCGGGCGGGGGAGGGGCGGCGACGGAAGAGGGAGCGGGGGCCCTTCCGGGGCGCCGGCGCCTGTGCCTGTGCCGGCGCCGGTGTCGGTGTGGGGGTTGGCAGGGCCGCGCGCCCCTTCGTCGCCGCCGTCAGCCGGGCGCGGAGGGGGGCGGCCTGGCGGCGGGCGTCGCGTACGGTCAGCGGGAGCGGGGTCCAGCCGGCGAGCCGGCCCAGGTCCACCACCGGCGGGTACACCGGGGACACGGCCATCACCTCGGCCGGGGTGCCGACGACCGGGGCGGCGCCCGGCGCGGGCAGCAGAACCACCCGGTCCGCGTAGTGGATCACGCGTTCCAGCCGGTGCTCGGCCAGCAGCACGGTCGTCCCCAGGTCGTGCACCAGCCGTTGCAGCACGGCCAGCACCTCCTCCGCCGCGGCCGGGTCCAGCGCCGAGGTCGGCTCGTCCAGCACGAGCACCCGGGGGTGCGGGGTGATCACCGAGCCGATCGCGACCCGCTGGCGCTGCCCGCCGGACAGCGTGGCGATCGGACGGTCCCGCAGCCCGGCCAGGCCCAGCAGGTCCAGGGTCTCCTCCACCCGGCGCCGCATCACCTCCGGGGCGAGCCCCAACGACTCCATGCCGTAGGCGAGTTCGTCCTCCACGGTGTCCGTCACGAAGTGGGCCAGCGGATCCTGCCCGACGGTGCCGACCACGTCGGCCAGTTCCCGCGGTTTGTGCGTACGGGTGTCCCGGCCGGCCACCGTGACCCGTCCGCTCAGCGTGCCGCCCGTGAAGTGCGGGACCAGCCCGCTGACCGCGCCGAGCACGGTCGACTTGCCGACCCCGGACGGGCCGACGAGCAGCACCAGTTCACCCTCCGGCACCTCGAAGCCGACCTCGCGGAGGGTGGGCCCGGCCGCGCCGTCGTAGGTGACGCCGACCTCCTCGAAGCGGATCACGACGGCTCCTTCGTGGGTTCGGGCGCCCTGCCCGCCCCGGCCGGCCGGGGCGCGAGGAAGGCGGGCAGCAGGGCGAGCAGGATCGCGAGGGCGGGCCACAGTGGAAGCGTGGGTGCGACCAACGGGACGACCCCCGGGTGCAGCGCCTGCGGATCACGGGCGGAGGCGAGTGTGAGCAGTACGGCGACCGCGACCCCCGAGCCCACGACCAGCCAGGCCCGTACGTCCCACGCGTCCGGGCGGTACCGGGTGCGCGGGGAGCGGCGGCCGCCCAGCCGCAGACCGGCCAGCGCGGCGGCCACCCCGGCGCACAGCACCGGCAGACCGTACGTGCCGCCCGCCGCGGTGAGCAGCCCGTACGTTCCCGCGCACACCCCGAGCAGACCACCGAGGGTGAGCGCGGCCGTCGTACGGCGGACCCGGGCGGGGACGTCGGCGGTGCGGCCGTAGCCGCGGGACTCCATCGCGGCGGCGAGCGCCACCGAGCGCTCCAACGCGCCCTCCAGGACCGGCAGACCGACCTGGAGCAGGCCCCTCACACCCCGGTCGGGGCGGCCACGCAGCCGACGGGCGGCACGCAGTCGCTGTACGTCGGCGATCAGATGGGGCGCGAAGGTGAGGGCGACGACGACGGCCACGCCCGTCTCGTACAGCGCGCCGGGCAGGGACTTCAGCAGCCGGGAGGGACTGGCGAGGGCGTTCGCCGCGCCCACGCAGATGAGGAGGGTGGCCAGTTTCAGGCCGTCGTAGGCGGCGAAGACGAGCGCCTCCGCGGTGACCTTGCCGCCCAGCCGGATGCCCTGCGCCCAGTGCGGCAGCGGGACTTCCGGGAGCGTGAACAGGGTGTGCGTCCCGGGGATGGGGGAGCCGAGGGCCACCGCGAAGAAGAGGCGGACGGCGAGGACAGCGAGGGCGAGCCGGGCGAAGGCGGTGTAGGAGCGGGACGAGGGGGCGGGGGAGCGGTGTGTCGCCACCACGTAGGCGGAGACCGCGATGAGCAGGGCGAGCAGAAGGGGGTTGGTGGTGCGGGTGGCCGCGGTGCCGAGCGACAGCGACCAGAGCCACCAGGCACCGGGGTGCGCAAGGGCGCGGTACCGGTGCCGGAGGGTGGGCCGGACCGCTCGCCCGCGCTCGGGGGACGCGCCCGCCACGGCGCGCGGCGGCCGCGATCGCCCCGACACCCGGGGAACGGCGGGAACGGCCGCGCACCGCCCGTCCGCGCGCCCGTCGCCCGGCCCGCTAGTCATTCCCGCGTCGCCGCCGTGCCTGCCACACCGCCGCTCCCGCCAGTACGGCCACCACGCCCGCACCGATCGGCAGGCCCAGCGAGGGGCCGCCGCCGGACCCGCCCTTCTCCTTCGGGGCGGCTGCCTTCCCGTCCGAAGCCACCTGCTCGCCGCACCCGGTCCGCGGATACCCGGAGATCGCGCACAGCAGGGCGTTGGTGTCGTAGCGCAGCGGTTTCGCGACGGCGGCCAGGGCCTCGGCGCTCGTCGCGTCCGGCGCGACCCGGGCGCAGACGGTGCGGCGGGCGGGCGGTGCCTCGCCGGAGGGCGCGTCGGCCGCGGTGCCGAAGTCGAGGACCAGCGCCACCCGCTTCCTGCCGGACTCGGCGGGCGTGTGGGCGCAGATCGAGGCGAAGTCCGCGGTGCCGCGCGGCCGGCTCGCGTCCGCCGAGTCCGCGCTCACCGCGAAGCGGAAACCCTGGACCGTGCCGTCGTCCGGGCGGACGACGGACGGGCCCTGGGTGGCGTACGTCCAGTGGCCGCCGGCGCGCTCCCAGAACGACCAGTAGCGGTAGCCGGCGGCGTGCGCCTGGGCGGTGGCGAGCAGCAGGACGAGCGTGGCGAGCAGCGGGGTCGCGGCACGGCGGACGGCGGTCACGGCCGCCGCTTCCTGCGGCCGCTGAGCAGGAAGCCGATGCCGACGCCCGCGACCAGGCCGACGCCGGCGATCCACCACACGCCGGTGTGCGAGTCGTCGTCGGAGGCCTTGGTCCCGTCCTCGGCGGCCTGCTCCATTTCGGGGGCCGGGCCCTGGGCGTTGAGGGCGCGGACCAGGCTGGTGCCGCCGAACTCGCCCGGCTGCGCGCCGACCGCGTGCCCGGCGAGGATCAGCTGGGCGTAGGCGGCCGGGCCGCTCTGCGCCGCCCACTGGGAGGCGTTCTTCTCCAGCCAGGCGTACGCCTTCTTCGCCGGCCCGGTGCGGCCGTCCGCGGCGAGCGCGACGACCGTGTCCGCGGTGTTGCCGAAGTCGGGCTGGTCCTTCGCGCCGGGCAGGGACGACCGCAGGTGGCCGCTCCTCGCGACGGCCGCCGCGAGGTAGGCGCCCGCGTTGTCCGCCAGCCGCGTCCGGTCGGGGTGGCCGGCCTCGGCACAGCCGGTCCGCGCGGGGGCCTTGCCGGCCTCGGTCACGAAGCCCTTGCCGAGCGCGCCGAGCACACCGGCCGCCGTCGCGTCCGCGTTGGCGACCAGCTTGCCCTTCTTGTCCGGCTGGAAGGCGAGGGCGCCGCCGCCGTCCTGGTCGCAGGGGACGGCCCAGCCGGGCAGGGCGTCGTAGGGGGACTTGCCCGACTTGCGCACGTCCGCCGGGTCCGTGCCGGCCGCGGCGAGCGCGCCGATGACGACGGAGGTGGAGTTGGAGTCGCTCGGGCCGCCCGGGTTGTAGCCCCAGCCACCGTCCTTGCCCTGTACCGACTTCAGCCAGTCCACGGCCTTGGCGACCGCGCCGCCGTGGCCGCCGACGGCGTGCAGTGCCTGGACGGCGGCGGCGGTGCTGTTCGTGTCCGGCACGACCTTGCTGTCGCAGGCCTTGGCGGTGTCGGCGCGGAAGGCGGCGAAGCCGCCGTTCGCGCACTGCTGTCCGGTGAGCCAGTCCACGGCCGCGGCGGCCGGGCGGTAGCCGAGCGTGCGCTGGGCCAGCAGCGTCAGCGACTGGCGCCACACACCGTCGTAGGTCGGATCCGCCTTGCCGTACAGACCGGCCGGGAGCGTCACCTTCGCGGACGGCGACGGACCGGCGGCCGTGGCGGGCGCGGCCGCGGCCAGCACGCCTATCGCGGCGAGAACCGCGGCGTTGCGGCGTACGTTCATGATCGGCGACTGCCTCTCCTGCGGGGAGCCGGCAGCGTACGGGAGGCACCCCGGGCGGCTCGGCTCCGTAGACCTCGACGGTGCCGTGCGCGGCGGAGAGCCGACGCACCTTGAGTCGGTCAGCATCCCCGTCCCGGGGGGCGGTCCGGCTCACCGTCCGGAGACGGTCCACGGTTGCGGGGTCGGCGCCGAAATCGCGCCGGCTCCCCCCTGAACAGGTGTGATGACGACTCCGCCACTTTACCGGCAGCGTCACGGGGTCCGAGGGGTGGCTACCCGCACACCGGCCCGGTGACGGGGGTCACCGTCACCGGACCCTCACACCGCCACGTAGGCCGGCGGCTCGCTCCCGGGGACCGGTTCCGCCCGGCCCTGCTTCACCAGGCGGCGCAGATGGGACTCGGCCTCGGAGACAGCGATGGTGCGCGAGCCGTAGGGGATGTCGGCCCAGGGGCGGTTCCACTCCATGCGCTCGGCGAGCTGCCAGGGGGTGAGGGGTTCGCGCAGCAGCGCGAGCAGACCGGCCAGGCGCTGCTCGTGGTGGACCAGCAGTTCCCCGACCCGGCCGGGGGCGTCGGTGAAGGCGTGCTGGTGGGCGGGGAGCACCTCGGCGGGGGTGAGCCGGCCCACCCGCTCCAGGGAGTCGAGGTAGTCGCCGAGAGGGTCGGTCACGGTCGCGTCGTCGGGGTCCTCGTACAGACCGATGTGCGGGGTGATGCCCGGCAGCAGGTGGTCGCCGCTGAACAGCCGTCCGTGTCCCGGGAGTCCGGCCGGGTGCGCCTCCTCCAGGTGCAGACAGACATGGCCGGGGGTGTGCCCCGGGGTCCAGATCGCGCGCAGTCTGCGGCCGGGCAGGTCGAGGAGGTCGCCGGGCACGATCTCCCGGTCCGGGAGCGCGGGGGAGAGGCCGGGCACGGCGCGGTGACCCCGGGCCGCGCGCAGCGGTGCGATGTGCTCCTCGGGTGCCCCGGCCGCCGCGAGCTTGTCCGCCATGTACGTGTACCAGCGCCGCGCCGGTGTCTCGCGGGTCCGCCGCACGATCGTGGCGTCGGCCGCGTGCATCGCCACCCAGGCGCCGGACGCCTCGCGGACCCGGGCCGACAGCCCGTGGTGGTCCGGGTGGTGGTGCGTGATGACGACCCCGTACACCTCTCCGACCGCCGTGCCCCCGACCGCCAGGCCCGCCTCCAGCGCGCCCCAGGAGGCGGGATCGTCCCAGCCGGTGTCGACCAGCACCGGCCCCCGGTCGGTGTCCACGACGTACACCAGCGTATGACCCAGGGGGTTGTCCGGAATGGGCACCTGGACGGACCGCACACCCCCACCGTGATCGAACGTCTCCGTCATCCGTCCTCCGCCCGGCACCACTGACCAGAACTGACACGACGTCAGCCAGCTTACGGGGGCCGGAGTCGGGTGGGGAGTTCGCCGGAGCGGGGCTCTTCCCTGGTGGCCATTGCCCCCTGTGACCGGAGCTGATATCAGTTCTGACACGGCGTCAGAAGTGCGCGGTGCGGTGGGAGGGAGTCGGCCATGACCGAACTCGTGGAACACGGACAGCTGTTCATCGGCGGGGAGTTGACCGATCCCCTGGGTCAGGACGTCATCGAGGTGATCTCCCCGCACACCGAGGAGGTCATCGGCCGGGTGCCGCACGCCTGCCGGGCGGACGTGGACCGGGCCGTGGCCGTCGCGCGCCGCGCCTTCGAGGAGGGCCCCTGGCCGCGGGCCACGCCGCAGGAGCGGATCGAGGTCGTCACCCGCATCAAGGACGCCATCGCCGCCCGGCACGAGGAGATCGCCCGGGTTATCTCCGCCGAGAACGGCTCCCCGTACTCCTGGAGCGTCCTCGCCCAGGCGCTCGGCGCGATGATGGTCTGGGACGCGGCGATCAGGGTCGCCCGGGACTTCCCCCACGAGGAGCGCCGCGCCGGTGCCCTCGGCCCGCTCCTCGTCCGGCGCGAACCCGTCGGCGTGGTCGCGGCCGTGGTGCCGTGGAACGTCCCGCAGTTCGTCGCCGCCGCCAAGCTCGCGCCCGCGCTGCTGACCGGCTGCACGGTCGTCCTCAAACCGTCCCCTGAGTCCCCGCTGGACGCCTATCTCCTCGGCGAGATCGCACGCGAGGCGGGCCTGCCCGAGGGTGTGCTGTCCATCCTGCCCGCCGACCGCGAGGTCAGCGAGTACCTGGTCGGGCATCCCGGCGTCGACAAGGTGTCCTTCACCGGGTCGGTCGCGGCCGGCAAACGGGTGATGGAGGTCGCCGCCCGCAACCTCACCCGGGTCACGCTGGAGCTGGGCGGCAAGTCCGCGGCGATCGTGCTGCCCGACGCGGACGTGTCGGCGGCGGTCGCCGGAATCGTCCCGGCCGCCTGGATGAACAACGGGCAGGCGTGTGTCGCCCAGACCCGCATCCTCGTCCCCCGCGCCCGCTACGACGAGTTCGCGGACGCCTTCGCACAGGCCGCCGGCTCCCTGAGGGTCGGCGACCCGCTGGACGCGGCCACCCAGGTCGGCCCGCTGGTCGCCCGCCGCCAGCAGCGGCGCAGCCTCGACTACATCCGGATCGGCCAGGAGGAGGGCGCCAAGATCCTCACCGGTGGGGGCCGTCCCGCGGGGCTGGAGAGGGGCTGGTACGTCGAACCGACCCTCTTCGGTGACGTCGACAACTCCATGCGGATCGCCCGCGAGGAGATCTTCGGCCCGGTCATCTGCCTGCTGCCCTACGGTGACGAGCGCGACGCCGTGCGCATCGCCGACGACTCCGACTACGGCCTGTCCGGCAGCGTGTGGACGGCCGACACCGAGCACGGCATCGAGATCGCCCGCCAGATCCGCACCGGCACCTACTCCGTCAACACCTTCAGCCTGGACATGCTCGGCCCGTTCGGCGGCTACAAGAACTCCGGTCTGGGCCGCGAGTTCGGCCCCGAGGGATACGGCGCGTACCTCGAACACAAGATGATCCACCTGCCGGCGGGGGCCTAGGCATGGGCGACCGCTGGCACGTCGAGGTCGACCGGTCGGTGTGCATCGGCTCGGCCCAGTGCCTCCACCACGCCCCGGACGGCTTCCGCCTCGACACCGCCCGCCAGTCCCACCCCGTCGAGCCGGACACCGACGCCGGCGAACACGTCCTGGCGGCGGCCGAGAGCTGCCCGGTGGAGGCCATCACGATCACCCTGCTGGGCAGCGGCGAACCGGTGTTCCCACCCGAGGACTAGGCCCTCTCGTCCGGATCCTGCCGGGTCGCGGGGACCGGCACGCGGGCGGACCCGCGCGGCCTCACCGGGCCGCCCGCCCGCGGGTCAGCGCGGGGCGTGCGGGTCGGTCAGGTCGATCAACCGGCACACCGTCTCGATGTCTATCTTCACCTGGGCGATGGAGGCGCGGCCGGAGAGCCAGGTGATCAGGGCCGAGTGCCAGGTGTGCTCGATGACCCGGACCGCCGAGAGCTGTTCGGGGGTCGGGTCGTCCAGGCCCACGGCGTCCAGGATGATCGCGGTCGTCTGCCGGGACACCTGGTCGACCTCGGGCGAGACGCTGCGGTCGGCGAAGGTGAGGGCGCGGACCATCGCGTCGGCCAGGTGCGGCTCGCGCTGCAGCGCCCGGAACGCCCGCATCAGGGTCTCCGCCACCCGCTCGGCCGCCGAGTCGCTCGCCGGGGGCTTCTTGCGCAGGGTGCCGTGCATGTGCTCCAACTGGTCCTGCATGGTGGCGACCAGCAGATGCACCTTGGACGGGAAGTAGCGGTACAGCGTGCCGAGGGCCACCTGGGAGGACTCGGCGACCTCGCGCATCTGCACGGCGTCGAAACCGCCCCGGCTGGCCAACTGGGCGCTCGCGCGCAGGATCCTGCGGCGGCGGGCCTCCTGCCGCTCGGTGAGCGGAGACGTCGACGGCCGCGCGGCCCGCGCGGGCCGCGGGGCGCTTGCTTCCGCCTTGGATTGCGCAGGCATGGGTCCCGTTCCGTGACAGTCGGTGAGGGCGTCTGTAGGGCACGTGATCACACGGCAGGCAGGGCCGCGCGCCGTGGCGTGAATCACCTGATCCACCGCTCACAGCGTCCCTACCTGCCGGTAGATTCAGAGCCTCCTGAACGATCAAGTCTGAAACTTGTTCTAGATTAGCGTCCCGTCGTAGTGTCGCGGGACAGTGCAGGCAGAAGGGGGCACGGAGTGACCGCTGAGGCCCGGGAAGCGGGTACCCAGAAGGACCCCGTGTCCGGTGCGGGAGAGCGACCGCTCGACATCGCGCTCCTCACCTATAAAGGGAACCCGTTCTGCGGAGGCCAGGGCGTCTACGTCCGGCACCTCTCCCGCGAGCTGGCCCGCCTCGGCCACCGGGTCGAGGTCATCGGCTCCCAGCCCTACCCCGTCCTCGACGAGGGCCACCCCGGTCTCACCCTGACCGAGCTGCCCAGCCTCGACCTCTACCGCCAGCCCGACCCCTTCCGCACCCCGGCACGCGACGAGTACCGGGACTGGGTCGACGCCCTGGAGGTCGCGACGATGTGGACCGGCGGCTTCCCCGAGCCGCTCACCTTCTCGCTGCGCGCCCGCCGCCATCTGCGCGCCCGCCGCGGCGAGTTCGACATCGTCCACGACAACCAGACCCTCGGCTACGGCCTGCTGGGCGACATCGGCGCGCCCCTGGTCACCACGATCCACCACCCGATCACCGTCGACCGGCAGCTGGAGCTGGACGCGGCGGAGAGCCGGCGCCGCCGCTACTCGGTGCGCCGCTGGTACGCCTTCACCCGGATGCAGAAGCGCGTCGCCCGCCGTCTGCCCTCGGTGCTCACCGTCTCCGGCACCTCCCGGCAGGAGATCGTCGACCACCTCGGCGTACGCGACGACCGGATCCACGTGGTGCACATCGGCGCCGACACCGACCTGTTCGCGCCGAATCCGGCCGTCCCCGAGGTCCCCGGGCGGATCGTCACCACCTCCAGCGCCGACGTGCCCCTCAAGGGCCTGGTCTTCCTGGTGGAGGCGCTCGCCAAGGTCCGCGCCGAGCATCCGGCCGCCCATCTCGTCGTCGTCGGCAAGCGCCCGACCGAGGGCCCGGTCGCCCAGGCCGTCGAGCGGTACGGCCTCGACCACGCCGTCGAGTTCGTCAAGGGCATCTCCGACGCCGAACTGGTCGACCTGATCCGCTCGGCCGAGGTCGCCTGTGTGCCCTCCCTGTACGAGGGCTTCTCGCTGCCCGCCGCCGAGGCCATGGCCACCGGCACCCCGCTGGTCGCCACCACCGGCGGCGCCATCCCCGAGGTGGCCGGCCGCGACGGCGAGACCTGCCTCGCGGTGCCGCCCGGCGACCCCGGAGCGCTGGCCGCCGGACTCGGCCGGCTCCTCGGCGACCCCGAACTGCGCACCCGGCTCGGCCGTGCGGGCCGCGAGCGGGTGCTGAAGCACTTCACCTGGGCGCGCGCCGCCGAAGGCACCGTCGCCCGCTACCGCGAGGCGATCGCGCAGGCCGCCGACCGGGGCACCGGCCACCGCCCCACCACGGGTGCCGGAGGCTCCCCGGCCCCGCGGCCCGGCCGGATCGCGGCCGCCCCGGGTGCCGCGGGCGCGGCGCCCGAGAGCGCCGCAGCGAACCCGCCCAGTGTCACCGGCGTCTATCCCGAAAGCAGGGCCACGTGCTGACCGTCGACTTCTCCCGGTTCCCGCTCGCCCCCGGCGACCGTGTCCTGGACCTCGGCTGCGGGGCCGGCCGGCACGCCTTCGAGTGTTACCGGCGCGGCGCCCAGGTCGTGGCCCTCGACCAGAACGGCGAGGAGATCCGCGAGGTCGCCAAGTGGTTCGCGGCGATGAAGGAGGCCGGCGAGGCTCCCGAGGGTGCCACCGCCACCGCGATGGAGGGCGACGCCCTCGCGCTGCCCTTTCCCGACGAGTCCTTCGACGTCGTCATCATCTCCGAGGTCATGGAGCACATCCCCGACGACAAGGGCGTGCTCGCCGAGATGGTCCGGGTGCTCAGGCCGGGCGGCCGCATCGCCGTCACCGTGCCGCGTTACGGCCCCGAGAAGGTCTGCTGGGCGCTGTCCGACGCCTACCACGAGGTCGAGGGCGGACACATCCGCATCTACAAGGCCGAGGAACTGGTCGCCCGGATCCGCGAGGCCGGACTCAAGCCCTACGGCAGTCATCACGCGCACGCCCTGCACTCGCCGTACTGGTGGCTGAAGTGCGCCTTCGGCGTCGACAACGACAAGGCGCTGCCGGTGCGGGCGTACCACAAGCTGCTGGTCTGGGACATCATGAAGAAGCCGCTCGCCACCCGGGTCGCCGAGCAGGCGCTGAACCCGCTCATCGGCAAGAGCTTCGTGGTCTACGCGACCAAGCCCCACCTGCCGCGGGTCGACGGGCCCGCCGAGACCTCCGAGGTGGCGGCCAAGTGACCACCCCCCGGACAGAACACCTGGTGCTGCCCGGGGTCCTCACCGCCGAGCAGGCCGCCGAGACCGTCCGCGGCATCCTCGCCGTGCAGCGGGAGGACGGCGCGATCCCGTGGTTCCGCGGACACCACCTCGACCCGTGGGACCACACCGAGGCCGCCATGGCCCTGGACGCGGCCGGTGAGTACGAGGCCGCCGAGCGGGCGTACGGCTGGCTCGCCGCCCACCAGAACGAGGACGGCTCCTGGTTCGCCGCCTACGCCGACGGCGCCCACGACGACGTCACCGACCGCGCCCGCGAGTCCAACTTCGTCGCCTACATAGCCGTAGGGGTTTGGCACCACTACCTGTCCACCGGCGACGACATGTTCCTCGACCGCATGTGGCCGTGCGTCTACGCGGCCGTGGAGTGGGTGCTGCGGCTGCAGCAGCCCGGCGGGCAGATCGGCTGGCGCCGCGAGGACGACGGCACGCCGACGGCGGACGCGCTGCTGACCGGCAGCTCCTCCGTCCACCACGCCCTGCGGTGTGCCCTGGCCATCGCCGAGCAGCGCGAAGAGCCCCAGCCGGACTGGGAGTTGGCGGTCGGGGCGCTGCGACACGCGATCCGCAGGCACCCCGAGCGCTTCCTGGACAAGGACCGCTACTCGATGGACTGGTACTACCCGGTCCTCGCCGGTGCGCTGACCGGCGCCGAGGCCAAGGCCCGCATCGAGGAGTCCTGGGACCGGTTCGTCGTCCCCGGCCTCGGCGTGCGCTGCGTGGTCCCCAACCCCTGGGTGACCGGCGGCGAGTCCAGCGAACTCGCCCTGGCCCTGTGGGCGGTGGGCGAGTCCGACCGGGCGCTGGAGATCCTGCAGTCCATCCAGCATCTGCGCGATCCCGAAACCGGCCTGTACTGGACGGGCTACGTCTTCGACGACGGCGCGATCTGGCCCCGCGAGCTGACCACCTGGACGGCCGGCTCCCTCCTCCTCGCCGTGGCCGCGCTCGGCGGCCACGAGGCCACCTGCGCGGTGTTCGGAGGCGACCGCCTGCCAGGCGGCCTGGATCCGGACTGCTGCCGCTGACTCAGTGCCGGTTCAGGCGGCCCGCGATGGCATGGCCGATGAAGAGGTAGACCACGGCGGCGAGGCCGTAACCGGCGACGACCCGGGCCCACGCCTCGTCGAAGGTGAACAGGTCGTGCGACCAGCCTGCCAGCCAGGAGGCCGCGTCATGGACGAACTGCACCAGGCTGTTGGCCCGGTTGGCGTCCAACAGGTACATCACGATCCACAGACCGAGGATGAGGGCCATGATGTCGGCGACGATCGCTATCGCCGTACCGGCCTGGTTCGATCCCGAGCGGTATCTAGACATGCAAACCGGATTGCCGCAACCGGGGGCGTGAAACCGGGCGGGGTCACGTGCCTGTGCGCCCCGAGTGGCGCGCCTCGGCCGTTCGGGTGACGCTGCCGTAGGAAGCACCCACTCGGAAAGCACGTCGGGAGGACTCGTGCCTGTACCGATACGGCGTCTCTGCGTGGCGCTGACTTTGTGCTGTGCCCTGGTGGCCGGTGCCACAGCGTGCGGGAGCAGCGCTCACACCAGCACGAAGACCACCACCGGAACCACCGCGGCCGCGGCCGCCCTGGAGGCTGCCACCCCCAGTCCCAGCACATCGGCCGAACGCCAGAAGTTCGCCAAGACCCGGTTCGTGGCGAACGCCGGCCTGGCCGCCGGAGCCACCTACCACTGGATCGTGAAGCCCTGGAAGGCGGGCAAGTTCAAGAAGGGCGCCCATGGCCGCAAGCGGGCCTTGGTGAAGGCCGCTCTCGCCGGCGCCTTCGCCTACAACCGGCTCAAGGCCGCCCAGCGGAACGCCAAGGGCGATCCGCTGCTGTCGAAGGCGCTCGCGCCGCTCACCGCGGGCATCGCGTCCCTGAAGGATCTGCCCGCCAAGCTGCGCAAGGGCGACGGGAACGCGGCGGGCTCCTTCGAGGACGTCATCAACCAGGTCAAGGACGCGGGGAAGAGCGCGGGCGCCCCCGTGAAGGACAAGGTGCCCTCGGCCCACCAGCTCACCCAGGGCGGCTAGGGCCCTTCGCGACCCGGCGAGATCCGAAAGAGAGGCCCTAGGAGTTCAGCTCGGCCAGAGTACGCAGGGTGTGTGGGTCCGGTGACAGGGCCAGCAGGTCCGTCACCGGGCCCTCGCGCCACAACTCCAGCCGCCTGGCGATGCGTTGGCGCGGACCGACCAGGGAGATCTCGTCGGCGAAGGCGTCCGGCACCGCCAGCACGGCCTTCTCCCGGTGCCCCGCGAGGAACAGCTCCTGGATCCGCCGCGCCTCCCGCCCGTACCCCATGCGGGCCATCAGGTCGGCGTGGAAGTTGCGGGCCGCGTGCCCCATCCCGCCGATGTAGAAGCCGAGCATCGCCTTGACCGGCAGCAGCCCTTCCGCCACGTCGTCGCAGACCTTCACCCGGGCCATCGGCGCCACCAGGAACCCCTGGGGCACCTCCCGTACGGCGTCGCCGTACACCTCGGGCCGGCTCGGCGCCCAGTACAGCGGGAGCCAGCCGTCGGCGATACGCAGGGTCTGGGCCACGTTCCGCGGCCCCTCGGCGCCGAGCAGCACGGGCAGGCCGGCCCGCAGCGGATGCGTGACCGACCTCAGTGGCTTCCCGAGCCCGGTGGCGTCCGGCCCCCGGTACGGCAGCGGATGGAACCGCCCGTCCACCTCGACCGGTGCCCGGCGGCGCAGCACCTGCCGTACGACGTCCACGTACTCCCGGGTCGCGGTCAGCGGCGACTTCGGGAACGGGCGGCCGTACCAGCCCTCCACGACCTGCGGCCCGGACAGGCCCAGCCCGAGCAGCATCCGCCCGCCGCAGAGATGGTCCAGGGTGAGCGCGTGCATCGCGGTGGCCGTCGGCGAGCGGGCCGCCATCTGGGCAACGGCCGTACCCAGCCTGATCGTCGACGTGTGCGCGGCGATCCAGGTGAGGGTGGTGAAGGCGTCCGAGCCCCAGGACTCCGCCGTCCACACCGAGTGGTAGCCGAGCCGTTCCGCCTCCCGGGCGAGGGGTATGTGCCCGGCGTCCGGGCCGCGTCCCCAGTAGCCGAGTGCGAGACCGAGCCGCATGCCGCCGCCTCCTGACGCTCCGTCAGTTCATCGACCGGGGGGCCGACTGTACGACAACGGCCCCCCGCCCGGAAGGGCGAGGGGCCGTCGTACGGCGAGGCGTCGGCTCAGCCGCGCTGGATGCCGGAGGTGTCCTGAAGGACGCCGCGGCGGCCGTCCTGGGTCTGGGCGACCAGCGCGGCACCGCGCTGCTCGACGGCCAGGTACCAGGTGCCCGGGGCCAGTTCGGCGATCGGGCTCGGCGAACCGTCCTCCGCGAACAGCTGGCGCGGCACCGGCACGGCGAACCAGAACGGCGAGAAGTCCCCGGCGGCCGGCTGCGGCGCCGCGGCACCCTGCGGGCCCGGTCCGGCCGGAGCACCCTGCGGGCCCGGCTGGTGCCCGAAGGGCTGACCCGGCTGCGGCTGGGCACCGTACGGCTGCTGCGGCTGCGCGCCCGGGTAGCCGTAACCACCCTGCGGCTGGCCGCCGTAGGGCTGCGGGGCCTGCGGCTTGGGGGCCGGGACGAGGGGGGCCTGGAGCGCCGGGACGAGCGGAGTGGCGATCGCCGCGCCCGCCAGGACCGCGGCGGCGATGAAGCCGAGGATCAGCCCGGCGCCGGCGTCCACGTTGTCGGGAACGTCGATCAGCGTCCACAGCAGCGTCCAGGCCGACAGGATCGCGAACCCGGTGCCGATCACGCCCAGGTCGAGCCCGGCCACCTTGCGCGGCTGCGGCAGGCAGCGGTTGACGACGATGAGGACGGCACCGATCACCGCGCCCATGTAGATGCCCAGGCCCGTGCCCAGGTCCTCCCAGGCGTTCCGGGTCAGCGTGGAGGCGTAGCCGGAGAAAGTGTAGAGGGCGAGGAACGACGCGATGAACAGCACCACCGCTGCTCCGATCACCACGCCGTCGCCTCTAGTGAGGGAGCGGATATTCACTTCAGGTCCTTCGTAGGTCGTCTCGTCGTCGGTAGACACTATCGTCCGCAAGATCCGGCTGTCCGGCCGGTTCCGCCCGCCGGTCACGACCGACGCAGGAAACTCACGATTCCCTCAGAGATCCCCCGCGCCGCCTTCTGCCGCCAGGCGCCGCTGATCAGCAGTGCCGCGTCCTTGCTATCGCGCATGTTGCCGCACTCGATGAACACCTTGGGAACCGTTGACAGATTGAGACCACCCAGGTCCGTGCGCGTGACGAACCCGGTGCCGTCGCCCAGGTAGTTGGAGGGCGGCTCACCGGTGGCCCGGCCGAAGTCGCCCGCGACGCGCACCCCGAGGTCGTGGGAGGGGCCGACGATCTTCCGGGTGTCGGCGGCACCGGAGTGCACGGACCCCGGCATGATCACGTGGAAGCCGCGGTTGCCGGCCGCGGAACCGTCGGCGTGGATCGAGACGGCCGCGTCGGCGTGCGCCACGTTGCCGATCCGGGCCCGCTCGTCCACACACGGCCCCCAGGCCGGGCTGTTCCCGTCGTGCGTCAGCTTCACCGTGGCGCCCCGCGCCTCCAGCAGCGCCCGCAGCCGGTGTGCCACGTCGAGGGTGAATCGGGCCTCCGGGTAACCGGCGTTGGTGGCCGTACCGGTGGTGTCGCACTCCTTGCGGTTCGTGCCGATGTCGACCTGGCGGTTGATCTCGGCCGTGTGCCGGAAGTTGCCCGGGTTGTGCCCCGGATCGATGACGACGACCTTGCCCCTGAGCGAGCCCGGGCCGGCGTCCGGCGCCGAGGACCGCTTGCCGTCGTCGGCGGCCGGGGCGGACGGGGAGGAGGACGCCGACGCCGTACGGTCCGAGCCGTCCGGTCCGCCGCCCACCGCCTCGTACACCAGCCAGCCGAGCAGGGCGCCGGGGACCAGCGCCGCCAGCGTCACGGTCAGCGGACCGCGGCGGAACCGGCGCGGCAGCGGGGGATCGAGGTCCGGGCCTGGGTACGACACGCTGCCACCCTAACGGCCGGTCCGCCCGGACGCGGAGCCCGGCCGGGTGCACCCCGCGCGGCGCCGCGTGTCTTCACCCGGTGGATGGCGGCCGGCCCCGGCACGGCTCCTCCCGGGCGGTCAGGGGACGAGCGTTGGGCCCTGCCCGGGGCGGTGCGGCGGCCGAAGCGGACCGGTTCGCCGTGGCGCGCGGGATCGACGTGCCCGGCGAGGACCAGGACGAGCACGGCGTCGGCCGCGCCTCGGTGAGGACCGGCCGACCGGGGTGTGGCCGGGAGCGTACGAGCGGCCCGAGATCGTGCACACCGTCCGCGACCGCGGGGCCATGCTCCTGCTCGTCGCCGCCGGCCGCGGGGGGCGGCCCCAGGAACAGCGGCGCCTGCCGCCTGCCCGGCCGGCCGAGCCGGTGACCCGGGTGGCGGCCGCCCTGGGCGCGGCGGGGCGGGGAAGCTCAGACGCCGGTCGGCGCGGTGCGCCGCAGCACCCGCAGGGAGCCCGTCGCCGAGACCTCGGTGAACGCTCCCGATTCCAGTGCCCGCAGCCAGATCCGGTACGGCGCCTGGCCGGTGAACTCGTCCTCGGGGTGCGGGAAGACGTCGTGGATGACCAGCAGCCCGCCCTCGGCGATGTGCGGGGCCCAGCCCTCGTAGTCGGCCGTGGCGTGCTCGTCGGTGTGGCCGCCGTCGACGAAGACGAGACCGAGCGGCGCGTTCCAGATGGCCGCGACCTGCGGGGACCGGCCGATCAGGGCGATGGCGTGGTCCTCCAGGCCGGCCCGGAACAAGGTGCGCCGGAAGGTCGGCAGCGTGTCCATCAGGCCGATCTCGGGGTCGACCGTCTCCGGGTCGTGGTAGTCCCACCCGGGCTGCTGCTCCTCGCTGCCCCGGTGGTGATCGACCGTCAGGGCCGTGACCCCGGCCGCGCGGGCCGCGTCGGCGAGCAGAACGGTGGAACGGCCGCAGTACGTGCCGACCTCCAGCAGCGGCAGTCCCAGCCGCCCCGCCTCCACCGCGGCCGCGTACAACGCCAGCCCCTCGTCCACGGGCATGAACCCCTTGGCCGCCTCGAACGCGGCCAGGATCTCGGACGTGGGTGCCGCGGCCATGGGGTTCCTCTCGACGACGCAACAACGCACCAGCAAAACTCCCCCCATGCTGCCGCACCCCCCACCACCAGCGGCGACAGGGGGTACCGGCGAACCACTCGGTCCGCACTCCCGGATCCTGCCGGGGCCGGCCGTGCGGCGCCCCGCGATCCCGGCCGGCCCGCTCGGGAAGTGGCCCTAGGCCCGCACTGCCTCGCCCGGCAGCGAAAGGTCCAGGTCGATCGCGTGCTGCCCCCCGGAGTGCGTCGCGGACGACGCGAGCGGCCCATGTCCGACGGCCCTCGCGGCCAGGACGTACGCCCCCTGCGCGGGCACGGCCAGCACATAGGAGCCGTCCTCGGCGGACACCGTCGCCCCCGCCTGCCGCCCCCGACGGTCGATCAGCGTCACCTTGGCCCGCGCCACCGGAGTGCCGCCCGCGTCCAGGACCCGGCCGCGGAATCCGCGCAGCACCTCCTCGGCACGCTCCAGGTTGGCGTCCTCCTCGCTGCTCGCGCGCAGCTGCGTGTGCCGCGCCGGACGGGGCGCGTTCGGCAGGAAGAAGGCCAGCAGGAGCCCGACCGCGACGGCGGCCGTGGCGATCAGGAAGGAGACGCGGAAGCCGTGCATGGTCGGGATCGCGACCCCGCCCACATGGTTGGCCGTGTTGGCCAGCACCATGCCGATGACGGCACTGGACACGGACGTGCCGATGGACCGCATCAGCGTGTTCAGGCCGTTGGCCGCGCCGGTCTCCGAGGCCGGGACCGCGCTCACGATCAGCGCGGGCAGCGAGGAGTAGGCGAGGCCGATGCCCGCGCCGAGGATCACGGAGGTGATCACCGTCTGCCAGGCCGCGTCCATCAGCCCGAGCCCGCCGCCGTAGCCGAGGGCGATGATCAGCAGGCCGATCACCAGGGTGACCTTGGGGCCGTAACGGGCGGAGAGACGGGCGTAGACCGGCGCCGTGAACATCATGGTCAGACCGAGCGGGGCCACGCACAGACCCGCGACGACCATGGACCGGCCCAGGCCGTAGCCGGTCGCCGAGGGCAGCTGGAGCAGCTGGGGCAGGACCAGCGAGACGACGTAGAAGCTGACGCCGACCATGATCGAGGCGAGGTTGGTCAGCAGCACCTCACGGCGGGCGGTGGTGCGCAGGTCGACCAGCGGCGCCGGTGTGCGCAGCTCGAACAGGCCCCACAGCAGCAGCACGGCGACGGACGCGGCGAACAGGCCGAGCGTCGTGCCGGAGGACCAGCCCCAGTCGCTGCCCTTGGTGATCGGCAGCAGGAGCAGCACCAGTCCCGTCGACAGGCCCAGCGCGCCGAGCAGGTCGAAGGAGCCTTCGGCCCGCGTCGGGGACTCCGGCACGACGAGCAGGGTGAGGACGATCGCGAGCACACCGAGACCGGCCGCGCCGTAGAACAGGGCGTGCCAGTCGGTGTGCTGCGCCACGAGGGCCGCGGCGGGCAGCGCCAGACCGCCGCCGACTCCGATCGAGGAGCTCATCAGGGCCATGGCCGAGCCGAGCTTCTCGCGCGGCAGCATGTCCCGCATCAGCCCGATGCCGAGGGGTATCGCGCCCATGGCGAAGCCCTGGAGGGTACGGCCCGCGATCATGGTGAGCAGCTGGCTGGTGAGGGCGCTGATCAGCGCGCCGGCCACCATCACGGCGAGGCTGAGGATCAGCATGCGCCGCTTGCCGTACAGGTCACCGAGCCGGCCCATGATCGGAGTGGCGACGGCTCCCGACAGCAGGGTCGAGGTCAGCACCCAGGTCGCGTTGCTGGGGGTGGTCTCCAGCAGCTGCGGCAGGTCCTTGATGACCGGCACGAGCAGCGTCTGCATCACCGCGACCACGATGCCCGCGAAGGCGAGCACCGGGACCACGGCCCCGCCGGTCCTCCGGGTGGGTTGATCGGTCGTCGTGTGGGTCATCGCGTGAGGCCTCCGGGCCGGATTCGCTCGGTCATAAGTGCCGGGTAAACCTCGTATGCACAGGCAACTATTCCGTTGCTTCGGGCCCCTAATGAATCCTTGACCATCTGATGGGATTCTGAATCGCCGTCAGGAGCTGGCCTCCTTGTGGAACACGTTCTACTCTGACCCGCCATGAAGGCCTATGTCGCCGGGGTCGGGATGACCCGGTTCGAGAAGCCCGAGACCCGTGACTGGCAGTACTGGGACATGGTGCGGGAGGCGGGCGGCGCGGCCCTCGCCGACGCCGGGATCCCTTACGCCGATGTGGAACAGGTTCCTGTCGGCTACTGCTTCCAGCCCTCGACCGCCGGACAGCGCGCCGTCTACGAACTCGGCCTCACCGGCGTCCCGGTCTACAACGTCAACAACAACTGCGCGACCGGTGCCACCGCGCTCATGCTCGCCCGCCAGCTCGTCGAGGGCGGGGTCTGCGACTGCGTGCTGGCGCTGGGCTTCGAGAAGATGCGCAAGGGGGCGCTGGGCGGGGGAGCCGACGGAGCGGACTTCTCGGTGTCACCGGTGGCCCGCCACTACTCGATCATGGCTGCCCGGCACGGCTTCGAGGCGACCCCGCCGACCGCGCAGATCTTCGGTGACGCCGCCCGCGAGCACATGGAGCGGCACGGCACGACCGAAGCGCAGCTCGCCGCGGTCGCCGCCAAGAACCACCGGCACTCCGCGCACAATCCCCACGCCCAGTTCCGCGAGGTCTACGACGTCGCCGACGTCCTCGCCGCCCGCCCGGTGCACCGGCCGCTCACCAGGCTCCAGTGCTCGCCGACCTCGGACGGCGCGGCGGCGGCCGTGGTGGTCTCGCAGCGGTTCGCGCGGGAGCGGTCCCTGACCGCCCTGGTGGAGATCGCCGGACAGGCCATGACCACGGACACCGGGGAGTCCTTCGCCTCGGGCTCCTGCATCGACGTCGTCGGGCAGCCCATGTCCCGCGCCGCGGCCCGGCAGGCCTACGAACGCGCGGGGCTCGGCATCGAGGACGTGGACGTGATCGAACTGCACGACTGCTTCTCCGTCAACGAACTGCTGACGTACGAGGCGCTCGGGATGTGCGCGGCCGGCGCGTCCGGCGAACTCGTGGAGTCGGGGGCGACGACGTACGGCGGCCGGTGGGTGGTGAACCCCTCCGGCGGGCTCATCTCCAAGGGGCATCCGCTGGGGGCGACCGGTCTCGCCCAGACCGCCGAGCTGGTGTGGCAGCTGCGCGGCGAGGCGGGCGAACGGCAGGTACCGGGAGCGCGGGTCGCCCTCGCGCACAACATCGGGCTGGGCGGCGCGGCCGTGGTGACGGTGCTGCGGACGCCGGGGCGGTGAGGTCGGGCGTTCGGCGGTGAGGTCGGGCGTTCGGCGGTCGGGTCGGGCGTGCGGCGGTGAGGTCGGGCGTTCGGCGGTCGGGTCGGGCGTGCGGGCGGTGGGGTCGGGCGTTCGGCGGTCGGGTCGGGCGTGCGGGCGGTGGGGTCGGGCGTTCGGCGGTCGGGTCGGGCGTGCGGGCGGTGGGGTCGGGCGTTCG
>NZ_JBITEB010000011.1:175638-289850 GCF_044454765.1 Streptomyces sp. NPDC051452 | reverse complement strand
CGGAAGCTAAGCCTCACAGCGCCGATGGTACTGCAGGGGGGACCCTGTGGGAGAGTAGGACGCCGCCGAACAAATATTGGGAAAACCCCCGCATCGAAAGATGCGGGGGTTTTCTGCGTTCAGGGCCTATCGCCCTGTTTTATTGTCGACGCATGCGCTACGACCTCATCATCTTCGACAACGACGGTGTCCTGGTGGACAGCGAGCCGATCTCCAACCGGCTGCTGGCCGCCTCGCTGACCGAGCTGGGGCATCCGACGACATACGAGGAGTCGATACGGGACTACATGGGGTCCGCGATGCACCGGATCCACGATCTCGTGTTCGAACGAACCGGCCGGCGGCTGCCGGACGACTTCGACGACGTCTTCCACGCCCGCGTCTTCGCCGCCTTCGAGCGGGAGTTGCAGCCCGTGGCAGGTGTCGCCGGGGTGCTGGAGAAACTGGCCGCTGACGGAGTGCCGTACTGCGTGGCCTCCTCCGGGAGCCACGAGCGGATCAGGGTCGGGCATCGGACGACCGGGCTCGACCGGTGGTTCACCGAAGAGCGGATCTTCAGTTCGCAGGACGTCGGGCGGGGCAAGCCGGCCCCCGATCTGTTCCTGTACGCGGCCGAGCGGATGGGGGTCGCCCCGCACGCGTGCCTGGTGGTCGAGGACTCCCCGCTGGGCGTCCAGGCGGCCGTCGCGGCCGGGATGGACGTGTACGGGTTCACCACGATGACGCCGGCGTCCAGGCTCGCCGGGGCGAACCAACTGTTCACGACCATGGGTGAGTTGGCCGACCTGCTGGTATGACCCGAGCCATCGGCCGGGCCTGACATTTGTCACGCGGTCGTCCGGACGATCGTTCCTACCGGCCGGCCCCCGGCGCAGGCGATGCTGAGGTCATGAGGAAGAACACGGGGGCCCAGGGCCGGAACGACCAGCGCAGGCAGAATCCGAGCGTGCTGGACAACTTCAAGCCGCTCATCGTCGACCTGGCGGTGCCGCTCGGCTCGTACTACCTCCTCAAGGGCGGCTTCGGGATGAGCACCTTCGCCGCGCTCGCCTGGAGCAGTGTGGTGCCGGCGGCGCGGACCGTGTGGAGCCTGGTCAGGGAGCGCAGGACCAACGCGCTGGCCGGCCTCATCCTCGCCGTCAACGTCGTCTCGCTGGGCTTGAGTTTCGTCTCCGGCGACCCCCGGCTGATGCTGGCCAAGGACAGTGGGATCAGCAGCACCGTCGCCATCGGGATCCTGGTCTCCGTCCGGCTCGGGAAGCCGATGATGACCGCCGGTATGAAGCCGTTCCTCGTCAAGGGCGACGCGGCGAGGGAAGCCGCCTGGGAGCGGCTGGCGTCCGGTGCGGCGGCCGGATCCGCGGCCTTCCGCGGTAAGGAGAAGGCGTTCTCCGTCGTCTGGGGTCTGGTGCTGTTGACCGAGTGCGTCGCCCGGGCCGTGGGCGCGTACACCATCCCCGTGGACACCATGGTGTGGCTGGGCACGGTCATCATGATCGGGGCGATGGGAGTCGCCTTCGTGATCAGCGGCGGGCTGGCCGTCGGGCCGATGGAGGAGCTGCTCACCGCGGAGGCGGAGGCCGGGGCGGCCCCGGTCGAGGAGCCCGAGGTCGCCGTCGCCGCCTGACCTCCCCTCGTGGGAGAGCTGAATGAAACTCATCTTTGGCTCGATCTACCCACAGGTAGCCCGGGGCCCTACGCTCGCCGCCATGACTGATGTGCTGCGGCGCGGTAGGGCCTCGTTGGCGTTCGGCTTCTTCGCCCAGGGCGTCACCTTCGCCCTGCTCGTGACGCGCATCCCGGCCATCCAGGACCGGTACGGCATCTCCGACGCGCTGTTGCCGGTCTTCCTGGCCGCCGTGCCGATCCTCGCCGGCGTCGGCAGTGTGACCACCGAGCACCTGGTGAAGCGGGTCCGGCCCAGCAGGCTGCTGCGCTGGTCCCAGCCCGTCGTACTGCTGGCGCTGCTCGGAGCGGGAGCCGGCGGGCATGGGCAGCTGGCGGCGGTCGCGGTGGCGCTCGGCGCCTTCGGGCTGGCGGTGGGGGCGTTGGACGCCTCCATGAACATGCTCGGCGTCAGCCTTCAGCGCACGTACCGGCGCAGCATCATGCTCAGCTTCCACGCCGCGTACAGCCTGGGCGGGATTGTCGGGGCCTCGCTGGCCTGGGCGGGGGCGCACTGGCAGCTTCAGCTGTGGGTGTCGTACCTGCCGGTGGTGGCGGTGCTGCTGCCGGCCACGCTGGTGGCGAGCCGGTGGTACGTCGACGGGGACGCGGTGCCCGTCACGGCGGACGGTGAGCGGGGCGGGGGCGTCGTCTTCAAGCTGCTGCTGCCGCTGTGCCTGGTGATGACCTTCGCGTACATCGGGGACTCGACCGTCTCCAACTGGAGCGCGAAGTACCTCCAGGACGTACTGGGGAGTTCGGAGCAGCTGGCGACGCTGCCGTACAACGTGTACATGGTGACCACGCTGGTGGGGCGGACCATCGGGGACTTCGGGGTCCGCAGGTTCGGGGCCGCGGCGGTCGTACGGCTCGGGGCGCTGGTCGCGGCCGGTGGGTTCGCGGTGGTGGCGTCGGCGTCCGGCGCGTGGGTCGGGATGCTCGGGTTCACGCTGCTGGGCCTCGGACTGTGTGTTCTGGTGCCGCAGACGTTCGCGGCGGCGGGCCGGCTGTTCCCGGGGGCGTCGGACGCGGCGGTGGCGCGGCTGAACATCTTCAACTACGTGGGTTTCCTCGTCGGTTCGCCGTTGGTGGGGGCGGTCGGGGACGCCTGGAGCTACCGCGGCGCCATGCTTGTGCCGATGGTGTTGGTGCTGGTGACGTTGGTGTACGCCAGGTCGTTCGCCGCTCAACCGGACCGATACGGTGGCGGGCATGAGCGGCCGCGCACAGCTGATGTGGGACGAGGCAGTAACGGGCTATGACTTCGGCCCGGATCATCCGATGGATCCGGTCCGGCTGGAGCTGACCCGGAAACTGGTGGACGCCTTCGGGCTCGACCGGCGGATGGAGGTCGTCGCGGCGAAACCGGCGGGGGAGTCGACGCTGCGGCTGGTCCACCGGGAGGACTACATCGACGCCGTGAAGGCCGCGTCCGCCGATCCGGCGGGGGCCCTCGGGGCGTACGGGCTGGGTACGGTCGACGATCCCGCGTTCGCCGGGATGCACCAGGTGTCCGCGCTGATCGCCGGGCAGTCGGTGGGGGCCGCGGAGGCGGTGTGGCGGGGGGACGCCGAGCACGCCGTCAACTTCGCGGGCGGACTGCACCACGCGATGCCGGGGGGCGCCTCGGGGTTCTGCGTCTACAACGACGCGGCGCTGGCGATCGCCCGGCTGCTGGAACTGGGGGCCGAGCGGGTCGCCTACGTGGACGTCGACGTGCACCACGGCGACGGGGTGCAGGCGGCGTTCTGGGAGGACCCCCGGGTTCTGACGATCTCGCTGCACGAGCACCCGAGTACGTTGTTCCCGCAGACCGGGTGGCCGCAGGAGACCGGTGCGGGGGCGGGCGAGGGAGCGGCCGTGAACCTGGCCCTGCCGGCGGGGACCGGGGACGCGGGGTGGCTGCGGGCGTTCCACGCGGTGGTGCCGGAGCTGCTGGCCGACTTCCGGCCACAGGTGGTCGTCTCACAGCACGGGGCCGACACGCACTTCGAGGACCCGCTGGCGCACCTCGCGGTGTCGCTGGACGCGCAGCGGGCGGTGCAGATGGCGTGTCACGAGCTGGCGCACGAGTACGCCGGGGGCAAGTGGGTGGCGCTGGGCGGGGGTGGATACGCGGTGGTGGACGTCGTACCGCGGTCGTGGACGCATCTGGTGGGGATCGCGGCGGGGTGGCCGGTCGCTCCGGAGACGCTGACCCCCGAGGAGTGGCGGCGGCAGGTGTTCGCGCGGACGCGGCAGTTGGGGCCGCAGCGGATGACCGACGGCCGCTGGCCGGTTCAGTGGGCGTCGTGGGAGTCGGGGTACGACCCCGCCGACCGTGTGGACCAGGCCGTGCTGGCCACCCGGCGGGCGGTCTTCCCGCTGCGAGGGCTGCTGCCCTAGCCGCCCTGTGCGGGCCCGGCTCCGGCATGGGGCCGGTGTCAGGGCCGGTGCCGGGGTGTCGTCCGCCGCGTTAGG
This sequence comes from Streptomyces sp. NPDC051452, assembly GCF_044454765.1. NCBI lineage: Bacteria > Bacillati > Actinomycetota > Actinomycetes > Kitasatosporales > Streptomycetaceae > Streptomyces > Streptomyces sp. NPDC051452. Next base: position 285,725 of record NZ_JBITEB010000011.1, on the reverse strand, counting down.
CCGACCGTGGGAACTTCCCCCGTTCCGGCCTCGCCCGCTACGGCCGTGCGTCACCATCGCACCCGTGTCGACCCGCGACGAGCTTCGTGCGCATCTGCTGGCCACGCGGCTGGCCGGGACCGTGCGGACCTCGCGGGAGGACAGCCTGCGGAGCTATCGGCTGTTCGCGGCCCGGGATCCGCGCGCCCTGATCGGGATCGATCCGCGGCGGCCGTGGGAGCAGCGGGACCTCCTCGCGCTGATGGCCGACAGATGCGGGGTCTCGGCCGATCCCCGGCACACGTCCGGTCCGGACGTGATCGACCCGGAGCGGACGCTGGCGGCGCTGGACGCCTTCGCGGAGCGGGTCGGCGGGGCGGCCCGGCGAGGCGCGCCCGTGCTGTTCGGCACCGGGCACCCGCGGCGGCTGCTCGGTTTCTACGCCGCCTTGGCGTACGCGCTCTCGGCGAGGGGGTGTGAGGTACTCACCCCGGCGCAGGGTCGCTGTGTCGACATATTGACCCGGTTCGGTCTACGCACGTACCGCCTCGACTACGTACGAGGGGTTGCCTTGGTGCGGGAACCGGCGGCCGAGCGCCCCGGTGGTGAGCCGGGTGTCCACAGCCATTCGCCCCTGCCGGTTCGGGTCGCCCTCGATGCCGCCGCGCAGTGTGGAGGGCCGCTCCCGGAGTTGGTCGTCGGGGACCACGGATGGGTCTGCGGCGCTGGTCAGCTGGGGTTTGAGGCGATCGGGCTGGCCGACACCGACGATCCCGCGCCGTTCGTGGGCGAGGCGGAGGGAAACGTGGCCGTCACCGTTCCGGTTGACGACGGGGCACGCTCCGATCACTACGGCCCACTCACCCGCTACGTGCTCAAACGAGCGTGTCTGTCACAGTAGGGCGGGGATCGGTGCACCTCTTCCCCACTCGCATCACCCGCCCCTACATTGGGGAGTGAGCGCGCAACGACGAAGAGTCACCGGAAGGGGAAGCCGGTGGCCGTCGAGTGCGGAAGGTTCAGGTGTGTCATGGCTGCAGGCGAGAGGCCTCTGAACGAGGTTCAGTTCCTTACCGTGGCGGAGGTCGCCACGGTGATGCGAGTGTCGAAGATGACCGTGTACCGGCTGGTGCACAGCGGTCATCTGCCCGCGATCCGGGTGGGGCGGTCCTTCCGTGTCCCGGAGCAAGCGGTACACGAGTACCTCCGCGACAGCTATGTGGGGGTGGAAACGGCCTGACTGGGCCGCCGCATGAGCCCCGGAGAACCCTCGATTACGACCTCGGCGCTCGGTTGGGTAGGCTAGCCCCTCGTAGGTCGTGTGGGCCCATGGCGCCCAAACAACCGAGTGATGAGAAGTGAGCGAGGGTAGTCGTGGGCTCTGTTATCAAGAAGCGGCGCAAGCGGATGGCCAAGAAGAAGCACCGCAAGCTGCTCAAGCGCACGCGCGTTCAGCGTCGCAACAAGAAGTAAGCGGCGCCGCCGAGGCGTGTACCTGTGGCCCCCCACCTACAAGGGTGGGGGGCCACAGGCGTGTTCGGGGGCCTCTCCCTCGTCACCCGGCACATTCCGATGGGGGACATTCGGTCACCTCGCGCATCGGGCGGTCACCCCAGCGCAACACCGACCCGCTAAGTTGGCCGCAGACGGGGAACGCGGGATACCGGTAACGCGGGAAGGAAGGCGCTGATCTTGGCGAAGGTCGTGCTCGTCACCGGAGCGGCCCGACAGCTGGGCGGCCGGTTCGTGCGGCGGATCCAGCGGGACCCGGAGGTCGACCGGGTGGTCGCCGTGGACGCGGTGCCGCCCGAGCACCATCTCGGCGGCGCCGACTTCATCCAGGCCGACATCCGGCAGCCGACCATCGCCCGGGTGCTCGCCGAGACCGGTGCCGACACGGTCGTGCACATGGACGTCACGGGCACGGCGCTGGCCGGCGGCAGCCGGGCCACGGTCAAGGAGACCAACGTCATCGGCACCATGCAACTGCTCGGCGCCTGCCAGAAGTCGCCGACCGTGCGCCGGCTGGTGGTGAAGTCCAGCTCGAACGTGTACGGCTCGGCGCCGCGCGATCCGGCCGTGTTCACCGAGACGACCCCGGCGAAGTCCCTGCCCAGCGGCGGCTTCGCGAAGGACGCCGTCGAGGTCGAGGGCTATGTGCGCGGGTTCGCCCGGCGCCGGCCGGACGTCGCGGTGTGCGTGCTGCGGTTCGCCAACATCCTCGGTCCGGCCGCGGACACCCCGCTCGCCTCGTACTTCGCCCTGCCGGTCCTGCCGACCGTGTTCGGCTACGACCCACGGCTGCAGTTCGTGCACGAGGACGACGTCGTCGAGGTCCTGCGGATCGCCTCGCACGAGCCGCGCCGGGGCACCCTCAACAGCGGCACCTTCAACATCGCCGGGGACGGCGCGCTGCTGCTCTCGCAGTGCTCCCGGCGGCTGGGCCGCCCCACCGTGCCGTTGCCGCTGCCCGCGGTCACCTGGGCCGGGTCCCTGTTCCGTACGCTGGGGATGACGGACTTCTCACCCGAGCAGATCCGGTTGCTCACCCACGGACGGGTCGTGGACACCGTCCAGATGCGCGAGACCCTGGGCTTCACGCCCAGGTACACGACGGCGGAGACGTTCGCGGACTTCGCCCACGGCCAGGGTCCCGGCCTGTTGCCGCCGGAGGCCCTCGCGGGGGCCGTGGACCGGATCGCCACGCTGGCCGTGCCGGGCACCGGCCGGCCCCCGACGCACAGCGCCAACTGAGGAGCGCAGCAACGATGGCGGACGCCAAGGTCATTCCCTTCGACGACGACCGCTCCCGCGGCGGCGCGGCCCAGCGCCCGGCGCGGCGCCGGAGCACGGGCAGCCGGCGGCGCGGGGCCGGTGAGGCCGGGGTCGGCGAGGTCCAGCCCCTGCCGGGCCGGGGGCAGGCGCGCGAGGATGGGACGGTGAGCCGCGAGCGGGAGTCGCCCGAGCCGCCGGACGCCGTGGGGCGGGACGGCCGGGACGACGGCCTGGATCGGCGCGTGGCGGCCGGGCTGGCCTTCCTGCGGCGCCGGCTGACCGGGGAGTACGAGGTCGACGACTTCGGCTACGACGAGGAGCTGACCGACCAGGTCCTGATGTCGCTGCTGCGGCCGGTGTACGAGAAGTACTTCCGGGTCGAGGTGAAGGGCATCGAGAACATCCCGGCCGAGGGCGGGGCGCTGATCGTCGCCAACCACTCCGGGACGCTGCCGCTGGACGGTCTGATGATGCAGGTCGCGGTGCACGACCACCACCCGGCCGACCGGCATCTGCGGCTCCTGGCGGCCGACCTGGTCTTCGTGCTGCCGGTGGTCAACGAGCTGGCCCGCAAGCTGGGGCACACCCTGGCCTGCGCGGAGGACGCGGAGCGGCTGCTCGAACAGGGCGAGCTGGTCGGGGTGATGCCGGAGGGCTTCAAGGGCATCGGGAAACCTTTCGGCGAGCGCTACAAGCTCCAGCGGTTCGGCCGCGGCGGCTTCGTCTCCACCGCGCTGCGCCAGGGCGCGCCGATCATCCCCTGCTCGATCGTCGGGGCCGAGGAGATCTACCCGATGCTCGGCAACGCGAAGACGCTCGCCCGGCTGCTGGGCTTCCCGTACTTCCCGCTGACGCCGACCTTCCCGTGGCTGGGCCCCCTGGGCGCGATCCCGCTGCCGACGAAGTGGACGATCCAGTTCGGTGAGCCGATCCCGACGGACGGCTATCCGCCGGAGGCGGCCGAGGACCCGATGCTGATGTTCAATCTGACCGACCAGGTCCGCGAGCAGATCCAGCACACGCTGTACAAACTCCTGGTGCAGCGCAGGTCGGTGTTCTTCTGACGTCAGGCGTCCGCCGCCGTCCACCGCGCCCACGACGATGGGGGCGCCCCGCTCGGGAGGGGCGCCCCCACTGTCGTAGGCGTGACGTCAGTTCGCGTCCTCGCCGTCGATGCCCAGGCCGGGCAGCAGGCCGGGCAGGAGCGGCGGAAGGGTGACGTCCGGTGCGCTCGTCGGGGGCTTGATGACGGACGGCGTACCGCTGCCGGTGCCGGTCTTCGGCGGGTCGAGCAGACCGCCGGTGTCGCCGCCGATGAGGCCGTCACCGCTGCTGCCGGTGGCCGGGCCGCTCGGGTCGCCGGTGCTCGAGTGCCGGCCGGCGGACGGGGTGCCGCCCGGGCTGCTCGGTGCCGCCGACCGGTGGGTGCCGGCTGAGCCGGTGGGCGACGAGCCGGATCCGCTGTGCCGCCTGCCGTCGCCGGGCTGGGCCGACGGCTGCGGAAGCAGGGACTGCAGCGGGGCGACCTCGTCGTCTATGGCGTCGAAGACCGACGACACCTGCTGTTTGACGTCACCGAGCTGCACGGGCAGCTTGTCGCTGAGCGCGCTCCACATCTCGCGATGGGACCGGGAGAAGGACGACAGCGCCTGGATGGGGCCCAGGGAGTCGGGGTCGGCCTCGTAGGCCGCGTGCAGCAGCCGGTGGCCCTCGGTGACGTCGTGCCGCATCCCGGACAGGGTGCGGCGGATCTCACCGATGGACTCGTGGTCGAGGTGCCCGCCGCGGCCGCGCTCCAGCAGCCGACGGGCTTCGCTCAGCCGGGTGGAGGCCTGGTCGAGGTAGTTCTGGCCGCGCTGGTCGTCGCCGTCGGCCAGGTAGTTGAGCTTGAAGTCCTCGATGCCGCGTTTGAGGCCGTAGAGCGAGTCTCCGGGCAGCGCGTGGGAGCTGGCGGCGGCGACCCCGCCGAAGGCCCCGGCGGCCACACCGACGCTCAGCCCGCCCGCGGCGAGCCCCTTGGTCAGCCTGGAACGCGGGCGGAGTTTGCCCAGCGGGCTCGCCCGGTGCGCGCCCTTGGCCCGGTGGGAGCGCTGTTCCGGTACCGACGCGTTCGCCGCCCCGGTCCCTTCCAGGAGCATGGCCTCCATCGCGGCCACCAGCTGGGCGCGCTGGACGACCTTGACCTCCGGGTCGAGCTGCGGTTTGGGCAGCGCGCCGAGACCCGTCGTCAGGGACAGCAGCGCGCCCAGCTCGGTCCGCTCCTCGGCGGTCGGCGGTGACTCCGCCGGTGCTGAGGACCGCTCGGCCGCCGTATCCCGGTCGGACTGCTCCTCCAGGGTCTGGGCGAAGGCGTTCGCCCGCCGGTGCGCCGATACGTTCGCGATCACTGGCGGCACCTCCTCTCGTCATGACGGTCGACTCCCCAGGGGGTCCTGAGGGTTGCACGCCCACGACCACTTCCACACGATCGAGCGATCAGGGTCGGCCAGGACGTGACCACAGGGAGCCTGTATCCCGCACAACGACTGGCGCGGCACTTGGGTTACGGACGGCGGAGGATCGGCTCGGAACGGGCAACGCGCTCTCACGCACCGTGAGTTGGACGTTGCCCTGTGTGGCGGCCCGGGGCCCCGATCAGCGCGCGTCGTCCGGCAGGAGCCGGGCGAGGGTGCGCACGGCACGGTACTGGAGGGTCTTGATGGCCCCCTCGTTCTTGCCCATCACCCGGGCGGTCTCGGCGACCGAGAGGCCCTGGAGGAAGCGGAGCGTCACGCACTCCTGCTGCTGCGGGTTGAGCCTGCGTACGGCGTCCAGGAGGGCGGCGTTCGACAGGGACTCAAGGACGGAGTCCTCCGGGGAGCGCTCGACCTCGTTGGCGTCCAGCATCTCGCCGGTGGTCACCTCGAGGCGGAAGCGGCTGGACTTGAAGTGGTCGGCGACGAGGTTGCGGGCGATCGTCACCAGCCAGGCCCCGAAGTCGCGGCCCTGCCAGGTGAAGGTGCCGATCCTTCTGAGGGCGCGCAGAAAGGTCTCGCTCGTGAGGTCCTCGGCGGTCGCCCGGCCGCCGACGCGGTAGTAGATGTACCGGTACACCGTGTCGCTGTACTGGTCGTAGAGGCGCCCGAAGGCCTCGGCCTCCCCCGCCTGGGCGCGTTCGACGAGGTCCATCATCCGCGCGCTGTCGCTGTCCGCGGCGGGGCGGCGGGTGGTGGCGGCGCCGGCGGAGCGCCCTCGTCTGCCGACCGCGGCGCTGCCGTCGGCCAGTGCGTAGCACGGACCGGCGGGCGCGGCGGCGGCGAAGGCGGGGATGGCGTACGCGGTCGGGACGAAGCCGCGCAGCGTCTCTTTGACGGTTGCGACCGTTGCGCGCAGCGTAGCCAGGCCCGAGGCGTCAACCCCGACGTGTGGGTACACGGGACTCCCAGAGGCAGAGCTTCCATCACGTGCAGTGCGGGACCGTTCACCCGTCGTAGCGACGGAGGGGTACCGGTTTGCGTCTGAGGAGAATAACGCTTCGTGCAGGCCCTGCTACACCGAGTTGCTCAAACTATCGATTGCGTCGCTTCTGTAGCCGATTGAGGCGCCATCAAGTGCCTGATAGTGATCGGTTGCTGAACGGAAAGCGGCGCTTTTCGGTGAAGTAGGGGACGTCTTGAAATGGCCGCGGCATAATTCGGGCGCGCGGGAAGAAGGCGGAGGAAGGCGGCCCGGGGCGTCGCAGGGGGCTAGGCCCTGTCTGACAATTCGCGTCTGCCGCGCGACGCCATGCACGCTCCCCCAGCCTTCGGCCGGGGGGACCCCCACTCGCCGCACCGGCCCCAGACCCGAGTACGTCCAGTACGAGGGCCTGGGGCCGGCACGGCGAGAGCACGCACCTGACGCCGCGCGGCCGCCCTTCGGGCGACGACGCGAATTGTCAGACAGGACCTAGCGACGCCGGCGGCTCAGGGCGATGGCGGCCGCGGTGCCGCCGGCGACCGCGCCGACGCCGGCCGCCGCCGGGATGCCGACCTTCGCCGCCTTGCGGCCCGTGCGGTAGTCGCGCAGCCGCCAGTCCTTCTCGTGGGCGTGCCTGCGTAGCTTGGCGTCCGGGTTGATGGCGTAGGGGTGGCCGACCAGGGACAGCATGGGGATGTCGTTGTGGCTGTCGCTGTAGGCGGCGCAGCGGGTGAGGTCGAGCCCCTCCGCCGCGGCCAGGGCGCGGACCGCCTCCGCCTTCGCGGGCCCGTGCAGCGGTTCGCCCACCAGCTTGCCGGTGTAGACGCCGCCGACCGATTCCGCGACCGTGCCGAGGGCGCCGGTCAGACCGAGTCGGCGGGCGATGACCTGGGCGATCTCCACCGGGGCGGCGGTGACGAGCCACACCTTCTGGCCCGCGTCCAGATGGGCCTGGGCCAGGGCGCGGGTGCCGGGCCAGATGCGGTCGGCCATGTACTCGTCGTAGATCTCCTCGCCGATCGTCTCCAGCTCGGCCACCCGGTGGCCCTTGACGATGGACAGGGCCGAGTCGCGGGCCTCCTGCATGTGCTCGGGGTCCTCGACGCCGGCCAGCCGGAACCACGCCTGCTGCCAGGCGAACCTGGCCAGGTCGCGGGTCTCGAAGAACTTCCGCTTGTACAGGCCGCGGCCGAAGTGGAAGAGCGCGGCGCCCTGCATGACGGTGTTGTCGAGGTCGAAGAAGGCGGCCGCCTTGTCGTCGCCGATCACCGGGAAGACCGGTTCCTCCGCGGCGACCCGCGCGGTCTTCGGTGCCTCCTGCGAGGACTTGCGGGCAGCCTCCGCCGAGGCCTCGCCTGCCAACACGCTCCGCGCCGTGGCGGAGCGCCTACGGGGGGTGAGCCATCCGAGAGCGGCCATGTCGTGAGCATAGCCAGTCCGTTCCGTGCTTCCGGAGACGAGAGGTGGGAAGGGTGTGAACTCTGCACGACCGCGTCGTCGAGGATGTGCGCGAAGACGACCGGAACGGGGGCGCCGAACGCGCGAGAATGGCCGGTATGACGCCCCTTTTCCGACGCAGGACCGAGCCGCGCGAACGGCTGGTCACCCTCGTCCGCAAACCCGGCTGCCATCTGTGCGACGACGCCGAGCTGGTGGTCGTCAAGGTCTGCGACGACCTCGGCGTGCCCTGGGAGCGGCGGGACATCACCGAGGACCCGGAGCTGCACGAGCGGTACTGGGAGCAGATCCCGGTCGTGCTGATCGACGGTGAACAGCACACCTTCTGGCGCGTGAACGAGCAGCGACTGCGCCGGGCACTGACCGACTAGTCCAAACTGGGCCGGAAAGTCGCTTAGGATCGACGGCAGATTGGTCTCGGGGGCGGGAATCGTGAGGAGAGTGTGCGGTTTTGCCCCCAGTAACGAAGGAACGTCGGTGCGTATGTGCCGGTTCCCGCCGTGGGTGCGAAAGGTGCGTGACCCCGGTCACTTCTGCCCGGCAAATCGGACACCATCTTTGTGCACGCGTTCACAAAGACATAGCCTGCTGTGGACGGGGCGGTCTGGGGACGTATGACCGCCTGCAGCCCCGCTCTACCCGCAGGAGCACCGTGGCAACTGGCCGAACACACCGACCGGCGACCCGTAGCCGAGGGATTCCCGAGGCCACCGTCGCCCGGCTTCCGCTGTACCTCCGAGCCCTGACCGCACTGTCGGAGCGCTCGGTCCCCACGGTCTCCTCCGAGGAGCTGGCCGCGGCGGCGGGGGTCAACTCCGCCAAGCTGCGCAAGGACTTCTCCTACCTGGGCTCCTACGGAACGCGCGGTGTCGGCTACGACGTGGAGTATCTCGTCTACCAGATCTCCCGTGAACTCGGTCTGACCCAGGACTGGCCGGTTGTGATCGTCGGTATCGGTAACCTCGGCGCGGCGCTGGCCAATTACGGGGGCTTCGCCTCCCGCGGCTTCCGGGTCGCCGCCCTCATCGACGCCGACCCCGCGATGGCCGGGAAGCCGGTCGCGGGCATCCCCGTCCAGCACACCGACGACCTCGAGAAGATCATCAAGGACAACGGGGTCTCCATCGGTGTGATCGCCACCCCGGCCGGTGCCGCCCAGCCTGTCTGCGACCGGCTCGTGGCCGCCGGGGTCACCTCGATCCTGAACTTCGCGCCGACCGTGCTGACCGTCCCCGACGGTGTCGACGTGCGCAAGGTCGACCTCTCCATCGAGCTGCAGATCCTCGCCTTCCACGAGCAGCGCAAGGCCGGCGAGGAGACCGCGGCCGGCGCCGGCGCCCGGCCCGCGGCCACCACCCGCCCCGACTCCACCGACCAGGGACCCGACGGGGACGTACCCGCCGTGATGCCGGCATGAGCCTTCTCGTCGTGGGCCTCAGCCACCGCAGCGCCCCGGTCAGCGTGCTGGAGCGGGCCGCGCTGAGCGCGGACGCCCAGAGCAAGCTGCTGCAGGACACGGTCGCCGCCGAGCCCGCCACCGAGGCCGCGGTGCTCGCCACCTGCAACCGCATCGAGCTGTACGCCGACGTGGACAAGTTCCACGCCGGTGTCGCCGAGCTGTCCACGCTGCTCGCCCAGCACAGCGGGGTCGGACTGGACGAGCTGACCCCCTACCTCTACGTGCACTACGAGGACCGGGCCGTCCACCACCTGTTCTCGGTGGCCTGCGGCCTGGACTCGATGGTCGTCGGCGAGGGTCAGATCCTCGGACAGATCAAGGACTCCCTGGCCCGGGCGCAGGAGCTGCACACCGCCGGACGCCTGTTGAACGACCTGTTCCAGCAGTCCCTGCGGGTCGGCAAGCGCGCCCACACCGAGACCGCGATCGACCGCGCCGGACAGTCCCTGGTCACCTTCGGCCTGGAGCAGCTGGCCGCCGGCGCCGAGGTCGCCACCTGGGCCGAGGGCAGGACGGCGCTGGTCATCGGCGCCGGGTCGATGTCGTCGCTGGCCGCCGCCACGCTCGCGCGGGCCGGGGTCGGCGAGGTCGTCGTGGCCAACCGCACCTTCGAGCGCGCCGAGCGGCTCGCCCGGATCCTGACCGAGGGCGACGACACGGCGGTGGCGGCCCGCGCGGTACCGATGGACGCGGTGCCGGACGAGCTGACACGTGCCGACGTCGTCGTCTCCTGTACCGGGGCGACGGGTCTGGTGCTCACGGCGGAGACGGTCGTGCAGGCGGTCGAGGGCCGCACCGGACAGGCCGCCGCCGAACTCCCCGACAGCGCCCGTACGACCGAGCAGCCCAAGGCGCCGCTGCCGCCGGCCGCTGCCGGCGACGACAACTGCCCGCTGGACCTGGCCGCCGTACAGCCCGGCTTCTCCGTCATGGGCGAGGCCGCCGTGGCCGGGATGGACGCGGCCACCCTCGAACAGCACGCGACGTGGGCCGCGGGCGGCACGGTGGACCGGCGCGAGCGCCGGAGTCCCGAGGCGGACGCCGAGCTGATCACCGCGCTCGCCGCGGCCGCGGCCACCTTCGGCCGCATCCCCGAGCACCGCAAGCCCGAGCCGGTCGCCGGGGTCCCGCGCCCGGCACCCCGCGTTTTCCTCCTCGACCTGGCCATGCCCCGCGACATCGACGCCGCCGTGCACCGGCTGGCCGAGGTGCGCCTGGTGGACATCGAGTCGCTGGCGGAAGCCTCCGCCGACGCTCCGATGGCGGCCGACGTCGACCAGGTGCGGCGTATCGTCTCCGACGAGGTCGCGGCCTTCGGGGCGGCACAGCGGGCGGCGCACATCACGCCGACCGTGGTGGCGCTGCGCACCATGGCCGCCGATGTCGTCGCCGGGGAGATCGCGCGCCTCGACGGCCGCCTGCCCGGCCTGGACGAACGCCAGCGCGGCGAGATCCGACAGGCCGTGCACCGGGTCGTGGACAAGCTGCTGCACGCGCCGACGGTACGGGTCAAGCAGCTCGCGGCCGAGCCCGGCGGTGCCGGGTACGCGGACGCGCTGCGCACCCTGTTCGACCTCGACCCCGAGACGGTTGCCGCCGTCTCCCGGGCCGTGGACAGCACAGACGAGAAGGACCGACCGGCATGAGTGAGAAGGCTTTGAGGCTGGGGACAAGGCGCAGCAAACTCGCCATGGCCCAGTCCGGGCAGGTGGCCGAGGCCGTGAGCCGGGTGACCGGACGGCCCGTCGAGCTGGTCGAGATCACCACGTACGGCGACACCTCGCGCGAGCACCTGGCGCAGATCGGTGGCACCGGCGTCTTCGTGACGGCGCTGCGCGACGCGCTGGTGCGGGGCGATGTCGACTTCGCGGTTCATTCGCTCAAGGACCTGCCGACCACGCAGCCCGAGGAACTGGTCCTGGCCGCCGTACCGGTGCGCGAGGACCCCCGGGACGTGATCGTCGCGCGGGACGCGCTGAAGTTCACCGACCTGCCGCGCGGGGCCCGGATCGGAACCGGCTCCCCGCGCCGCATGGCCCAGCTGAACGGATACGCCCGCGCCCACGGCCTGGACATCGAGACGGTCCCGATCCGCGGCAACGTCGACACCCGGATCGGATACGTCCGGGACGGCGAGCTGGACGCGGTCGTCCTGGCCGCCGCCGGACTGAACCGGATCGGCCGGATCGACGAGGTGACCGACTTCCTGTCGGTCGACACGGTTTTGCCCGCCCCCGGCCAGGGGGCCCTGGCGATCGAGTGTGCCGCGGACCACGCGGAACTCATCGCGGCGCTCGGCGAGCTCGACGACCCGTTCACACGGGTCGCCGTGACCGCCGAACGGTCACTGCTCGCCGCCCTGGAGGCCGGGTGCAGCGCCCCTGTGGGCGCGCTGGCCGACCTGTCCCCACTCTCGGCCCCGCTCGAGCGGGGGAACCCCCGGGTCGGCATGCAGATTGTCAAGGAAATGCGCCTGCGCGGCGTCGTCGGCACGACCGACGGCACTCGTACGGTGCAGCTGTCCACCACCGGTTCCGTGCCCCAGACGCATGAGCAGGCGATGGCACTCGGTCGCGAACTCGCCACCGAAATGCTCGCCCAGGGCGCGGCCGGTCTGATGGGGGAGCGAGCACTGTGAGCCCCACCACCCTTCCCGCCGGTCCGGAACACGGGCACGTCACCTTCCTCGGTGCCGGACCCGGGGATCCGGGACTGCTGACCCTGCGCGCCGTGGAGGCGCTGTCGAACGCGGACGTCCTGGTCGCCGAGCACGAGGTGCTCGACGTCATCCGGACGCACGCCCGACAGGGCGTCTCCATCGTGCCGATGGACGCTGACTCCTCCTCGGTGTCACCGCCTGGCACGGGCACGCCGCAGCTGACGGTGGTTGACGGCACGTCAACACCCGTCGCTGCCCCGACCCCTGCCAGGGATGCCGCTCATCTTGTCATGCAGGCCGCGCGGGGCGGCAGGCGGGTCGTCCGTGCGGTGTCCGGGGACCCGGGACTTGATACGTACGCGGCCGAGGAAATGCTCGCCTGCGCCGCGGCCGGTGTGCCCTTCGAGGTGGTACCGGGTGTGGCGGCCGCCGTCGGTGTGCCCGCGTACGCCGGTGTGCCGCTGCGCGACCCGCAGGGCGCGGACGTCCGGTTCGTGGACGCCCGTACCGCCTCCGACCGCTGCTGGACGGAGGTGGGCGCCTCGGACGGCACGGTCGTCGTCTCCACGACGCTGGACTCCGTGGCGGCCGCGGCCGGCGAGCTGGTCTCGGCGGGCCGCAAGCCGGACACCCCGCTGACGGTGACGATCGCCGGTACGACGACCCGCCAGCGCACCTGGGCGGCGACGCTCGGCACGATCGCCCAGACGCTGAAGCAGGCGAAGGTGCTGCCGTCGCCGGACGGCGGCCGGCCGGTCATAGCCGTGGTCGGTGAGCGTTCCGCAGCCGCCCAGCGCGACCAGCTGTCGTGGTTCGAGTCCAAGCCGCTGTTCGGCTGGAAGGTCCTCGTGCCGCGCACGAAGGAGCAGGCGGCCTCGCTCTCCGACCAGCTGCGCTCCTACGGCGCGGTGCCGCACGAGGTCCCGACGATCGCGGTGGAGCCCCCGCGCACCCCGCAGCAGATGGAACGCGCCGTCAAGGGCCTGGTGACCGGCCGCTACGAGTGGATCGCCTTCACCTCGGTGAACGCGGTCAAGGCGGTGCGCGAGAAGTTCGAGGAGTACGGCCTGGACGCCCGTGCCTTCGCGGGCATCAAGGTGGCCGCGGTGGGCGAGCAGACGGCCAAGGCGCTGGTCGCCTTCGGCGTGAAGCCCGATCTGGTGCCGAGCGGTGAGCAGTCGGCCGCCGGTCTGCTGGAGGACTGGCCGCCCTACGACCCGGTCTTCGACCCGATCGACCGCGTGTTCCTTCCCCGCGCGGACATCGCCACGGAGACCCTGGTCGCCGGTCTGATCGAGCTGGGCTGGGAGGTCGACGACGTCACGGCCTACCGGACGGTGCGCGCCTCGCCGCCGCCCGCGGAGACGCGGGAGGCGATCAAGGGCGGCGGTTTCGACGCGGTGCTCTTCACGTCGTCGTCCACCGTGCGCAACCTGGTGGGCATCGCCGGCAAGCCGCACAACGTCACGGTGATCGCGTGCATCGGCCCGGCCACGGCGAAGACGGCCGAGGAACACGGTCTGCGGGTGGACGTGATGGCTCCCGAGCCGTCCGTGCACAAGCTGGCCGAGGCGCTGGCCGCCTTCGGTCTGAAGCGGCGGGCCGCCGCGCTGGAGGCCGGCGACCCGGTCACCCGGCCGAGCGAACGCCGCCCGGGGGCGCGAAGGCGCCGGTCCACGACGTAGTCCTGCTCAGCGGTTTACGGGGCAACTCCGACGCCCCGCCGTCCCTGCACTCGGGAAACGGCGGGGCGTTCGCGTGGGGCACGCACCCCCCCAGGGGGCCAGTTTTCATCAGCCCGACCGCGGATCATGGCCCGAGTGCTGCGTCTGCTGCGCAAGCACGGCTATCCGCCGGGCAAGCGGCCTGCGGCGATCGGGCGAGGGCACCTTCGCTGGTGTGTCAGCGCCCGGAGGCGTACGGCAGGAAGGTCGCCCACGCGTCGGGGGTGAGGGCGAGGCGGGGGCCGGTGGGGTTCTTGGAGTCGCGGACGAGGATGTGGGTCTCGTCGGGGGTGGCCACCTCTACGCAGTCGGGGCCGCTGGACGTGCTGTAGCTGCTCTTTATCCACTCCAGCTTCATGTCTCTCCAAGCACTTTCTCGATGAGGGCCGTCGACTCCCCTGGGCTGAGAGCCTGTGCCCGGATGATTCCATACTGGATGTCCAGGAGTTGCACCTCTTTGGGCTCGGTGATCACACGGCTGATGTGCACCACCTCGGTGTGGCCAACCGTGGTGCCGTCCTTGAGCCGGAGCAATCTGAACGGTCCGTCGAGTCCCGAGTTCTCCTCCCGGCGCAAGGGCAGCACCTGGAGATCGACATTGCGGAACCCGGCAACCTCCAACAGTCGTTCGAGTTGTCCGCGTATCACCATCTTGCCTCCGATGGGCCGACGGAGCGTCGACTCGCACTGCACAAAACTGAAGACAGGGCGGGCCGTGGTGTCGTTGACGATCTCCTGCCGTGCCACGCGGGCCGCTACCTGCTGCTCCAACTGGTCGGCGGTGAAAGGTGGGCGGCGGGCGCTGAGCACCGCCCGTGCGTACGCCTCGCTCTGCAACAACCCATGGACGACGGAGTTGTTGTACGCGCACAACTCGACCGCATCCGCCTCCAGCTTCTTCAGGTCCCGCACCTTCTTCGGATACCGGACCTCTGCCAAGTCCTTCTTCATGGCGGCGATCCTCCCGCCAGCGTCCAACGCCTCGTCCGCCGCGTCCAGGTACTCCGGCCGGGGAATCCGCCGCCCCCGTTCCACCGAGGAGACCAGTTCCTCCCCGTACCCGATGGCCTCCCCGAACTCGGCCTGGGTGAGGCCGGCCGCCTCCCGCCACAGCTTCAGCTGCCGTGAGACCGTCCGGATCACCGCCCCGGCCTCGTCGTCGTCCAGCTCCGCATCCCAGTCGCTCACCTGAGCCGTCCTCCCGTCACCACTCACCCCGTACGGCCCGGACGCACCCGGACACCGCACGGACAGCCTCCGTCCGCACGGGCTGCCCCTCTTCACAGGCTAAGCACGGGTGGACACGCTGAGTGACGTGAACGAGCGAATCTCCACCCTCCACATCGCGGCGCGCCAGTTCTGCGTGCCGCTCTCCTCGACCCGGCGCGGCGCCCGCCTCGGCCGGCTGCTCGCGACGGAGCAACTGCGCTCCTGGGGGACGCCGTTGGATCCGGCACGGCTGATCGTCGCCGAGTTGACGGCGAACGCCGCGCTGCACGGCCGGGTGCTCGGGCGGGGCTTCCGGCTGGCGCTCGCGGTGACGGCCGAGGGAGTCCTGCGCATCGAGGTCACCGATACGCGTGGCGACGCACTGCCCGTTGCGCAGGCCGTCGCCCCGGGGCCGGCCGAGTCCGGCTACGGACTGCTGCTGATCGAGGAGTTGGCGGACCGCTGGGGCGTGCGGCAGGGGCCGGTGCCGTGCAAGACGGTGTGGGCCGAAATCGATACGGCGGGGCCATCGGCCCACGTCGCACCGGAGCCGGGGAACGCGTGACGCGGTGGCTCCGCGGCCGGGGCTGCGGGCCGTAAAAGACCTAAGAACCCGGGGAAAAAAACCAACCAACCAAACCAAACCCCGTGCAGGTCACTCGCGCGGGTGAAACGGGTCGGTCCGGCTGGCGCAGTGGCGGTTCGGGCGTGCAGTCTCAGCCCGGGGCATATGCGCCTCGTCGCTTCACAACCCCACACATGCATCGGCCCCCGCCGGGACTGGCATCCCAGTGCGAGGGCCTGACCATCGAGGAAGAAGGACCTTCCCCATGGCTGAGAAGAAGCCTAACGCCGCCCTGCGCCCGATTCAGGATGTTCGGCGATCCGCCACCCACTCCGGTGTCACCCACGTACGCACGTACCAGTCCGGACACTACGTGGTCGTCGGCAACCACCTCGCCCAGCACCGCGAGCTGTCGCTGACCGCCATCGGACTCGCGACCCACATCCTGTCGGTGCCCGAGGGCACCCCGGTGGACATCCGGACTCTCGCCGACCGCTTCCCCGAGGGACGGGACCGGATCGCGTCCGCGCTGCGCGAGCTGGAGGCGCACGGCTATCTGGCGCGGGTCCGCGAGCACACGGAGTCGGGCCGCCTGGTGACGCGGACGTACGTCCACCACACACCTGCTCCTGCCGCAGATGCCGGTTCTCCCACACCGCTTCGTCTCGCCGGGCGCCCGCCCCGTACCCACGACCGTCGGCCCATGGCAGGTACGGACGTCCAGGCAGCACCCGAGGAGGACGACCAAGTCCCTCCCCAGCAGCCGCCCGAGCCCGAACCGCCCGCGCCCACGTCCACCCCGACGCCCACGCCCACAGCGAGCGGGCCACGCGACCCCCGGTACGACCGGGCCGCAGCCCTCCTCGCGGGCCTGCGCCGTACCGACGACCGCCTCATCCTCTCCCAGCGGCAGGTGGACCGACTCGCTCCCACCGTCACCGCGTGGTTCGAGGCGGGGGCTACGGAGGCCGCTGTTCACCACGCTCTGAGCACCGGTCTTCCCGTGCACATGCCGCACCCGGCCGGTGTGCTCGCTTATCGGCTCGACGCGATGCGGCCGGTACCGCTCCCCCCGGGTCCCGTAGCCTCGCCGTCCACCGCGAAGCCGGTCGGAGCCGGCGGTCGGTCCGCCCCCCTGCAGAACTGCGACGGCTGCGATCGCGCCTTCCGCGCCCCACACCCCGGCCGCTGCCGTGACTGCCGCACCGCTTGGACGGTGCCAGAGGAGCGTGTGTGCGTTGCATGAGCCTGTTGAGCGGCAGGCGGGTATCGGTGGTGTTCGCCTGCCGCTCGTGGAGGTCAGGCCCCCGTACCGCCCGCATAGTCGCCGTTGAACGTCGTCTCGACCGTCTGGGCGACCGGCTGGGCCACGCCCGTGCCGGTCAGGATGATGCCCAGCTCGCGGTTGTTGCTGAGCGAGTTGCTGCTGATGTTCATGGAGCCCGCCTCCACCTCCTGGGTGGACAGGCCGTAGTCGGCGACCATCGCCTTGGCGTGGATGTAGAAGCCGTTGGGGTCGGAGTAGCCGACGACGGTGCCGCCGGCGGCCTTGACGGCGGAGACCTCGCTGGAGTAGCTGGAGGGGTTCTCCAGGACGACGCGGACCTTCACACCGGCCTTGGCGCGGGCGACGATCGCGTTGACCACCGTGCTGTCGCTGAACTCCAGTTCCTCCACGTCCAACGTCTTGGTCGCGGAGTTGATGAAGGACACCAGGCGGTTGCGGGAGTCGGTGGGGGACCACAGCAGGTGGTCACCGTCGGTGGGGGTGACGGACGTCGCCGTGTAGTCGGCGTTGAAGACCTTCTCGATGGCGGCGACGTCGCGGGTGTCGTCGGTGAAGACGCCGTAGTCCCGGCTGGTCGTGTAGTACTGGGACGTCAGATTGCCCGTCATGACCAGGGACTTGACGCCGTCCACCGTGATCGTCTTCTGATGGGTGTAGACGAAGGCCGAGGACGACCAGACCACGCCTATGCCCGCGTTCTTCAGGGACGTGTACGCCGGGTTGTTGGCGCCCTGGTGCTGGCGGTCGAGGATGACCCGGACCGTGACGCCCTTGTTCTTCAGGGCTATGAGGTCGTTGACGGCTGTGGTGTCCTCCAGCTCGTACATGGTCATGTCGAGCGTGCTGGTGGCCGAGTTGACGAAGTCGTAGATCGTGGGCTGGCTGCCGGTCTGGGAGAAGGCGAACGCCGAGTAGCTGGCGGCGTTCGCGGGTACGGCGGTGACGGCGACGGCGGTGCCGGCGGCGACGACGACGGCCGCACGGGTGAGGGCCTTCCGCAGCATGCGTGACTCCTGGGGTGAGCACCGGGAGGGGGTGGCGCGTGCATGACACCACGCGCGTAGAACGCTGGGGAGGACGGAGGATCCAGGGATGCCCAGGGGAGCGCAAAGACTTCGTATCCGCGCGCCGTTATGCCCGAGAATGGCGTGAATGGTCTGTCTGTGGACCCCCTATGGGCCCGTGACCGGGCAGACTGTGACTCCCGTCACCGGCCCGACAGGGCGTCGGCAAAGGAGGGGGCGCGGCGGGCGTAGCGTAGAAAGCATGACGAAGTACGGATCCTTCCCCGGTACGCGTCCCCGGCGGCTGCGCACCTCGCCCGTCATGCGCCGCATGGTCGCCGAGACGCGCCTGCACCCGGCCGACTTCATCCTTCCGGCGTTCGTCCGGGAGGGCGTGAGCGAGCCCGTGCCGATCGCCGCCATGCCCGGTGTCGTCCAGCACACCCGGGACAGTCTGAAGAAGGCCGCCCTGGAGGCCGTGGAGGCCGGGATCTCCGGGATCATGCTGTTCGGCGTGCCGGAGGAGTCCGGCAAGGACGCCCAGGGCACCGTCGGCACCGACCCGGACGGCATCCTGCAGGTCGCGCTGCGCGACGTGCGCGCCGAGGTCGGCGACGACCTGCTCGTCATGTCCGACCTGTGCCTGGACGAGTTCACCGATCACGGTCACTGCGGGGTGCTGGACGCCGAGGGGCGTGTCGACAACGACGCCACCCTGGAGCGGTACGCCGAGATGGCCCAGGTCCAGGCCGACGCCGGCGCCCATGTCGTGGGCCCCAGCGGGATGATGGACGGGCAGATCGGCGTCATCCGGGACGCGCTCGACCAGATCGGGCGCGAGGACGTGGCGATCCTCGCCTACACCGCCAAGTACTCCTCCGCCTTCTACGGCCCCTTCCGCGAGGCGGTCGGGTCCTCGCTCCAGGGCGACCGCAAGACCTACCAGCAGGACCCCGCCAACTGGCGCGAGTCCCTGCGGGAGCTGGAGCTCGACCTTGCCGAAGGCGCCGACATGGTGATGGTCAAGCCGGCCGGACCCTATCTGGACATCCTCGCCCGGGTCGCGGACAGCGTGGACGTGCCCGTCGCCGCGTACCAGATCTCCGGCGAGTACTCGATGATCGAGGCGGCCGCGGAGAAGGGCTGGATCGACCGGGACCGGGCCATCATCGAGACCCTGACCGGCATCAAGCGGGCCGGAGCACGGAACATCCTCACCTACTGGGCCACCGAGGTGGCGCGCAAGCTGCGCTGACCCCGGCTCACCAGCCGAGCGCGCGAGCGGCGCCAACGGCCGCCCCGGCTAAGCGTTTTCGCTGGGCGGGGCGGGCTGGGGCGAGGAGGCCACGACCAGGTTCCGACCCGGCGCGGTCAGTTCCACCGGAAGTGCCAGACGCGGGCGCCGACCAGTTCCCCGGCGTGGTCGCCCAGGCCGCCCGGGCCGATCCGCGCGAGGACGTCCGGGCAGAACGCGAAGTGCTCCGCCGCCAGCGGCTCGGCGTCGGCGAGGTCGGCGGGTGGCGCGGCCACGGACACCACCAGCGTGTCGAAGCCGAGCGCGACGACCCGTATGCCGAAGCGGTCCTCCCAGGAGCGCAGGACCGCGCACGAACGGGCCACGTCGTCCTCGTGGTCGAGCGGGCCGGACCAGCCGATGGCGGCGGGGATGTCGGCGGAGCGACGGGCCGGCACCAGGGCCAGCCGCGGTGGGTTCGCCGGCCGGGAGCGGGAACCGTCGGTCAGCGAGTCGGCCAGCCGGGCGGCGCAGGTGTCGGGATCGACGGTGAGGGCACCGGCCGGCGCGAGACCGGGCCAGTCCGTGTCGAACGGCGCGAGCGGCTCGGCCTGTTCGCCGTCGGGGTCCCCGTCCTCCCAGTACTCGGCGAGCACGTCCTGCGGGTCGTGGTCCCCGGGGTACGACGTGTGCCCGGGCCGCAGTTCCCAGTCGCCGGGGCCGCCCTGGGCGCCGTCGACATCGAGGAGTACCGGCAGGAGTCCCGCCCGGCGGGCCGGTATGCCCAGCGCCGCCCAATGCCCCGGCGCGGTGGGACCGCCGGCGTGCCACAGCAGCGGTTCCGGCCACGGGCCGTCCACCGTCGCGTCGATCAGCCGGCCGGGCGGCAGTTGCAGCCCGAGGGAGCGCCCGCTGGGGTCGGTGGCCAGCCTGGGCAGCGGGTTGGGAAGAGTCGCCATGGACGTGACTGTAGGGGCAGCCACTGACAGTCGGCCCCGCCGCGCACGGCCACCGCCGACGGGGCGTCAGACGCCGCGTCCCGCTGCCCCCGGGCGTCGTACGGCCTGGTCGGCCTGGTCGGCCTGGTCGGCCTCGTCGGGACGTGACCGACGAGGCCGTACGCCCGCGCCTGGGCTCATCCCTCGCGGTGGAGCGTCCGGGCGCGGAAGCGCCGGTAGAGCACCGTGCCGCCCAGCAGCGAGGCCATGCTCGCGGCGACGGCTGTCCAGGTGTCGTCCGTGCCCGTGTGGGCGAGGGTGCCGACGGTGGGGTGCCGTTCGACGACGGGCGTCGGCTTCGGCGCCGGGTGCTCCCTGACCGGCTGGGGCGGGGCCGGGGGTTCGGTGTGCTTCGGCGGGGTGACCCGGGTGGGCGGCTCGGGCTGCGGCTCCTCGTGGCGGGGGGTGGAGGTGTTGACGGACGTGTTGCCGAAGACGGGGTTGCCGATGCCCACCACGTCGACGGAGTTGCCGCTGACGTTCACCGGCAGATCCACCGGCAGCTGGACGCCGTTGCCGGAGACGACGCCCGGCGAGTTGTGCGTACTGCTCGCGGCGGTGGCCCCGCCCTTGGCCGGGCCGTGGTCCTTGGCGGTCCCGCCGCCGCCCACGTTGGCGCAGGTGTTGCCCATGGCGGGGTTGAGCAGTCCCACCACGTTGACGGTGTTGCCGCAGGCGTTCACCGGGACGTGCACCGGCAGCTGCACCGTGTTCCCGGAGATCAGACCGGGCGAGCCGACCGCGGCACCGTCCGCGGTGGAGTCGGCGTGCGCCGGACCTGCCATCGCCATCGCGCCCGAGGCGGCGGCGATGGCGATCACACTGTTTCGGGTAACCCGGTTCATAGGTTCCCTGCCTCTCCCAGACAATCGTCGCGGGCACTCACCCGCACACCGGGTGAAACGCGGCGGAAACCGTCTGAGTTATGGCTTATCCATCTTTCGCCCGGCGCCGGGTAAGTATTCGCTGCTCAGCGCCTAAAGATTGGGTACCGCCGGCCGTGGCGGACCGGGCGAAAGACGGCACCGCCGGTCCGATAAACCTCTCGGGAAATCGGACCGGCGGGTCTGTCAGAGCTTCTCGGGCGTCCGGATGCCCAGCAGGGCCATGCCCTGGTGCAGCGTGCGGGCCGTCACGTCGCACAGGAACAGACGGTTCTCCATCTGCTCCGGGGTCTGCGCCTTCAGCACCGGGCACTGGTCGTAGAAGGTCGTCAGGAGCGAGGCCAGCTGGTACAGGTAGGCGGCCAGCTTGTGCGGCTCGTACGACGCCGCCGCCTCCAGGACCGTCTCACCGAACCGGTCCAGGTGCAGGCCCAGCGCGCGCTCCGCGGGGGCCAGCTCCAGTTCCGGGTGGGCGGCGGGGCGGGCCTCGCCGGCCTTGCGCAGGATGGACTGGATCCGGGCGTACGCGTACTGGAGGTAGACGGAGGTGTCGCCGTTCAGTGACACCATCTGGTCCAGGTCGAACTTGTAGTCCCGCACGGCGGACGTGGACAGGTCCGCGTACTTCACCGCGCCGACGCCGACGTAGGCGCCGTTCTCGACGATCTCCTGCTCCGTCAGGCCCACCTTCCCGGCCTTCTCCCGGACGACCGCCGTGGCCCGCTCGACGGCCTCGTCCAGTAGGTCCTGGAGCCTGACCGTCTCGCCCGCACGCGTCTTGAACGGCTTGCCGTCCTTGCCGAGGACCGTGCCGAAGGCCAGCTGGGCCGCCGTCACGTCGTCGCCCAGCCAGCCGGCCCGGCGGGCGGTCTCGAAGACCATGCGGAAGTGCAGGGCCTGGCGGGCGTCCACCACGTACAGCAGGGTGCTCGCCTTGAGGTTGAAGACGCGGTCGCGGATCGCGGAGAGGTCGGTGGCCGCGTAGCCGTAACCGCCGTCCGACTTCTGCACGATCAGCGGGACCTGGTTGCCGTCCGGGCCCTTGATGTCCTCGAAGAAGACGCACAGGGCGCCCTCGGAGCGCACGGCGACGCCGGACTCCTCCAGCAGCCGGCAGGTCTCGGCCAGCATGTCGTTGTAACCGGACTCACCGACGATGTCGGCGTCCTGGACCCGCATGTCCAGCTTCTCGAAGACGGAGAAGAAGTAGATCTTCGACTCGTCCACGAACCGCTGCCACGTCGCGAGCGTGGCCGGGTCGCCGGCCTGGAGGTCGACCACCCGGCGGCGGGCGCGCGTCTTGAACTCCTCGTCGGAGTCGAAGAGCCGGCGCGCGGCCTTGTAGAGGCGGTCGAGGTTCGACATCGCCTCCTCGCCCGACACCTGGGCGTCCTTGTGGTCCAGCTCGTGCGGGTGCTCGTCCAGGTACTGGATGAGCATGCCGAACTGGGTGCCCCAGTCGCCGATGTGGTGGCGCCGGATCACGGTCTCGCCGGTGAATTCCAGCAGCCGGCCGACCGAGTCGCCGATCACCGCGGAGCGCAGGTGCCCGACGTGCATCTCCTTCGCCACGTTCGGCTGCGCGTAGTCGATGACCGTCGTACCGGCGTGCTCGGCGTACGGCACGCCGAGGCGGTCGGACTCGTCCGCGTACCGCGCGGCCAGGTTCCCGGTGATCGCCTTGTCCGCGATCGTGATGTTGAGGAAGCCGGGCCCGGAGACCTCGACGTCCTCGATCAGGTCGCCGGTGACCACCTGGGAGACGACCTGTGCGGCCAGCTCCCGAGGATTCGCCTTCGCCTTCTTGGCGAGCGCCAGGATCCCGTTGGCCTGGAAGTCAGCCCGGTCGCTACGTCGCAGCAGCGGGTCGGCGTCGGCGGCCTCCGGCAGGGTGGCCGAGAGGGCGGACGCGAGGTGCTGCTGGACGGAATCGCTGAGGGACTTGACCGAGGCCATAGGAATGGGTGCCGTTCTCCTCGTGGGGATGGATAGTCCCGGCCAGTATCCCATGGGGGGAAAAGCGGTTTTCCCGGTCGGCAGACCGTCTGTGACAATGGGGTGTCACCCGTTCAGAAAGAAGGACGTGCCGATCGTGGCTCAGAGCACCGATACCACCGACTGGGTCTCCCGTTTCGCGGATGAGGTCATCGAAGAGTCGGAGCGCCGGGCCCCGGGCAAACCGGTCGTCGTCGCGTCCGGTCTCTCGCCCTCCGGCCCCATCCACCTGGGCAACCTGCGCGAGGTCATGACCCCGCACCTGGTCGCCGACGAGATCCGCCGCCGCGGCCACCAGGTCCGGCACCTGATCTCCTGGGACGACTACGACCGCTACCGCAAGGTGCCGGCCGGAATCGCGGGCGTCGACCAGGCGGAGTGGGCCGAGCACATCGGCAAGCCCCTGACCTCGGTGCCGGCCCCGAAGGGCTCCGAGTACCCGAACTGGGCCGAGCACTTCAAGGCCGCGATGACCGAGTCGCTGGCCGAACTGGGCGTCGAGTTCGACGGGATCAGCCAGACCGAGCAGTACACCTCCGGCGCCTACCGCGAGCAGATCCTGCACGCGATGAGGCACCGCGCGGACATCGACGCCATCCTCGACCAGTACCGGACGAAGAAGGCCCCTGCCAAGAAGCAGCAGCAGAAGGCGGTCGACGAGGCGGAGCTGGAGGCCGAGGAGGGCTCGGGCGCCGCCGCCGAGGACGACGGCAGCTCCGGTTCCGCCGGCTACTTCCCGTACAAGCCGTACTGCGGTGACTGCGGCAAGGACCTGACGACGGTCACCTCGTACGACGACGACACCACCGAGCTGACGTACACCTGCACCGCCTGCGACTTCACCGAGACCGTGCGGCTGAGCGAGTTCAACCGCGGCAAGCTGGTCTGGAAGGTCGACTGGCCGATGCGCTGGGCGTACGAGGGCGTGATCTTCGAGCCGAGCGGTGTCGACCACTCCTCGCCGGGATCCTCCTTCCAGGTCGGCGGCCAGATCGTCGGCATCTTCGGCGGCGAGCGGCCGATCGGCCCGATGTACGCCTTCGTCGGCATCTCCGGCATGGCGAAGATGTCGTCCTCGCGGGGCGGAGTGCCCACCCCGGCCGACGCGCTGAAGATCATGGAGCCGCAGCTGCTGCGCTGGCTCTACGCCCGCCGCCGCCCCAACCAGTCCTTCAAGATCGCCTTCGACCAGGAGATCCAGCGCCTCTACGACGAGTGGGACAAGCTGGGCGCGAAGGTCGCCGAGGGCTCCGCCCTGCCGGCCGACATCGCCGCCCACACCCGGGCCGTCGGCACCGCCGCCGGTGAGCTGCCGAAGACGCCGCGCCCGCTGCCGTACCGCACGCTCGCGTCCGTCGCCGACATCACCGCCGGGCACTCGGACCAGGCCCTGCGCATCCTCTCCGAGCTGGACCCGGAGCAGCCGCTGGCCTCGCTGGACGAGGCCCGCCCGCGCTACGACAAGGCCGAGGCGTGGATCAACACGCACGTGCCCGCCGACCAGCGGACCGTCGTGCGCGAGGAGCCCGACGCCGAACTGCTGAAGTCCCTCGACGAGGCGTCCCGGCAGTCGCTGCGGCTGCTGCTCGACGGGCTCGCCGAGCAGTGGTCGCTGGACGGCCTCACGCACCTCGTCTACGGCGTGCCGAAGGTACAGGCCGGGTTCTCCGCCGACGCGACGCCCAAGGAGCTGCCGCCGGAGATCAAGATGGCCCAGCGGACGTTCTTCGCGCTGCTGTACCACCTGCTGGTGGGCCGGGACACCGGCCCCCGGCTGCCCACCCTGCTGCTGGCCGTGGGCCAGGACCGGGTGCGCCGGCTGCTCGGGGAGTAGCCCGGCGGAGGCGGCGGAGAACGCAGCGAAGGGGCCCTCCCACGGGAGGGCCCCTTCGCTCTGCGCGTCGAACGCGTCACGGCGTCACGCGAGGTGCCGTCACGCGATGTGCTCCTCCTGGAGCTCCCGGGTGTGGCGCTCGGCGAACCGGCCGACCATGCGGTCCGACTCCCGGGGCGGCAGGGCGATGCCGAAGGTGGCCTCCACGTCGTCCCGGAACTGGGCGGACGTGGGATAGCTGCCGTCGATCGACTTGCGGAAGACCATGTAGAAGTCCTCCTCGGTCGGTTCGGGCTCCGGGGTGCCGCCGCCCTCGCCCAGCTCACGGGTGCGGGTCGGCCCGACCGGGATGGGGAAGCTGCCGGTCTCCTCCGGGGAGGGCTGCTGGAACCGCTCCGCCGGCTGCTCCTCGTACCAGTCCTCGTACTGCTCCTCGGGCTCGTACTGGGGCTCGGGGGGCGGCTCGTAGGCGGGGTCGTAGCCGCCGTGGTACTCGATCTCGCGCTGCGCCTGGAACCAGGGGCTCTCCTCGTCCACCGGGGGCTCGGGGCGCTGCCCGCCGGCGGGCCGTGCCTGCCTCGGGATGCCGGGGGCCTCGGCGGTGCCCTCGTCCGCCGTCGCGGCGGCGGTGGGGGCGGGGGCGAGCTGTGCGGTGGCCGTGGCCGGCTGTGGCACCGGCGCGGGCCCGGGTGGCAGCAGCGCCGGCTCGATGCCCGCCGCCGCCAGACCCGCCGGGGCCGTCTCCGTCAGGGGCACGCCGTAGCGGGCCAGCCGCAGCGGCATCAGGGACTCCACCGGTGCCTTGCGCCGCCAGGACCGGCCGAAGCGGGAGTGCAGCCGGGCCTGGTAGACGAGACGTTCCTGCTCCAGCTTGATGACCTGCTCGTAGGAGCGCAGCTCCCACAGCTTCATCCGGCGCCACAGCAGGAACGTCGGGACCGGGGAGAGCAGCCACCGGGTGAGGCGGACGCCCTCCATGTGCTTGTCGGCGGTGATGTCCGCGATGCGGCCGACGGCGTGCCGGGCCGCTTCGACGGAGACGACGAAGAGGATCGGGATCACCGCGTGCATGCCCACGCCGAGCGGGTCCGGCCAGGCGGCGGCCCCGTTGAAGGCGATCGTCGCCGCCGTCAGCAGCCACGCCGTCTGGCGCAGCAGGGGGAAGGGGATGCGGATCCAGGTCAGCAGCAGGTCCAGGGCGAGCAGCACACAGATGCCCGCGTCGATGCCCACCGGGAACACATAGGAGAAGTTCCCGAAGCCCTTCTTGATGGCCAGCTCACGGACGGCCGCATACGAACCGGCGAAGCCGATGCCGGCGATGATCAACGCGCCGGACACGACCACGCCGACGAGAACGCGGTGCATCCGAGTCAGCTGCAGTGGCGCGGCCACTCGTACTCCCCTCCCCTTGCGTGTTGTTGCGCGCAACAGAGTGGCACACGTGTGCGGCGAACGTCGTGCCGGTCGGGCCTACGGCCCTCCGGTCAGCTCTTCTTGACGGCGGCCTTCGACGCGGACGCGGTGTCGGAGGGGGCCTTGGCGCCCGCCTTGGAAGCCGCCTTGGAGGCCGACGCGGACGGCGACTTGGACGGCGACTTGGACGGCGACTTGGACGGCGACTTCGAGCCCGGCTTCGAGGGCGACGCGGACGCCGTACCCGACGAACTCTGCCCAGAACCTTCACCGTTGGCGGCCGACACCGACGCGATCGCTTCCTTGACCGCCTGCTGCGCGGCCTTCGTCAGGTCGTCGGCGTCCGGGGTCTTCTCGCCTGCCAGACCGGCCCCGTTGTAGTCGACGGTGACGACGACGTTCTCCACCCGGGCCACGACCGTCTGCTGTTTGAAGAGGCCTTCCTTCTTCTTCAGGTCGTAGCGCACCGCCGTCGCCTCGGTGCCCGTGCCGGACAGCGGGACCACCTTGGCGTTCTTGGCGCCGTCCACCGCCTGGGCGTCCTTGGTCTGCCGGGTGTAGTAGGCGTGCGCCTGGGCCTCGCCGGCGCCCCGCGTGGAGTCCGAGTCGAAGCGGAGCAGGGAGACGTTCAGCCAGCGGAACTGGGAGCCCTTGACGCCGTTGTTGTCCAGGCTGCTCCAGGCGCAGGAGGAGCGGGACGAGGGGCTGTCCGAGCTGCCCTTCTTGCCCGACTTCCCACTCTTGGGGACCAGGTCGGTCAGGGTCTTCTTCGTCAGCACCGCGCACGCGTCCGGAAGCTTCCGGTACGCGGCCGGACGCACGGTCGGGGAGGCGCTGGCGGAGGGCTGCGTGGAGCCGGCCGCGGACTGCCCGGCGGAGCCGTCGCCGCCCTTGGCCTCGGAGCCGCCCGAGTCCGAGGAGCAGGCGGCGGTGATCAGCACCGCGGGTACGGCTGCCGCGCAGACAAGGGCCCGGCGGAGGCGCTTGGCTCGCTGGTCACTTCGCCACTGCCTGGACGGCGTGGGAGGTACCCCCTGGGCACGGTCGTCTCGCTGGGCTGCTCGCTGCATGGTTCCTTCACTCATGACGCTCGGTGTTCGTGCGGGTTCCTGCGGGGCCCCACCGTACGCGGTGAAGAAGCGGCGCGGCTCGTGTCCGGCCGCTCGCCGGACGGGGCCGGGCGGGGGCGCGACGGCCGTCAACCACCCAACTTGTCGGCCAGTTGAGAGGCCAGATCACGGGCCCTGTCCTGCATTTCCTTGCTGTCGGGGGGCGTTCCCACGGCCGTCGGCTGCTCCTCGTACTCGATGGTGACGATGACGTTGGACGTGCGGAACACCACAGTCACCGTCCGCGGTTCGGCCGTCG
The DNA here is from genome assembly GCF_044454765.1 of Streptomyces sp. NPDC051452. NCBI lineage: Bacteria > Bacillati > Actinomycetota > Actinomycetes > Kitasatosporales > Streptomycetaceae > Streptomyces > Streptomyces sp. NPDC051452. The sequence continues at coordinate 258,438 of NZ_JBITEB010000011.1, read as the reverse complement.
AACCGGAGGTGCTCAGCTGGTCGTCGAGATACGCCTCGTCACCGAGATCGGGCAGGACGCGCGGCTGCAGGGCCGCCAGATCGGCGCCGGACTGGGGGCCGGCGGCGGAGCCGGAGCCGGAGGCCGAGCCGGACGGGGAGCCGGCGGGGGAGCCGGAGCCGGAGGCCGAGCCGGACGGGGAGCCGGCGGGGGAGCCGGACGGCGAGCCCGAGGGGTCCGCCTGGTCGCTCGCGGAGTCCGTGGGCGAGGCGGGGGCGGTCGAGGCGCCCGTCGTCGCCGAGCCGCTCGGCTCGGGCAGATCGGCGGCCGTCTCCTGCTCCTGGTACAGCTTCTGCGCCTGGTCGTCGTCGCTGACCGCGTTGTCGTACGACACCACGCGCTCGAAGTCGACCGAGAGGCGGTCGGTGGCCTCGGCGGACATCACCTTCCAGCGGCAGCCGACCTTGCGGTCGGTGTCGTAGGTGAGCGAGGCCTCGCCCTGGTAGGCCTTGTCCCGCTGGCTCGGGTCGGTGATCTGCTTGACGCCGGGCAGCATCGAGTCGAGCGTGTCGTGGCCGACCGCGCCGCAGGGCTCGGGCAGGGTGCGGTACTTCCCGGGCTGGGCGGTGACCGCGGCCGTGCCGGCGTCCCCCGGATTGGCGTCGTCCGTCGGGCTGCCGCCCCCGGAGCCGCTCGTGCAGCCCGCCAGCAGCGCCGCGAGGAGGGCGGCGGTGCCGGATACGTACGCCTTGCGCCGCACGGTCGGTCTCCTCTCGTCGGTGTGCGATCCGACGGAGGTCGATCGCCCGGTGCTCCAGTGTCCCCGCTGGTTATTCGCTTGCCGCCGCGGGGCGTCCCCTGGAGACAATGTGTATCGCACGCACCGCCGTGGATGCCGGTCCCTCGTCCCTTCCGTAGACCTTCGCGCCGCTTTTGCGTTTTGTTGCTTTTAAGCCTTTTGTTGTCTTTGTCGGGGGAATGAGGAACACATGTCGTACGTGGAGATGCCGGGCGCCAAGGTCCCGATCCGGATGTGGACGGACCCCGCGACGGTCGAGGACGTGGCCCTGCGCCAGCTCCAGAACGTCGCCACCCTGCCGTGGATCAAGGGTCTGGCCGTGATGCCGGACGTGCACTACGGAAAGGGTGCGACGGTCGGATCGGTCATCGCGATGGCGGGCGCGGTGTGCCCGGCCGCGGTGGGCGTGGACATCGGCTGCGGGATGTCGGCCGTACGCACGTCCCTGACGGCGAACGATCTGCCGGGGGACCTGTCCCGGCTGCGCTCGAAGATCGAGCAGGCGATTCCGGTGGGGCGGGGGATGCACGAGGACCCGGTCGACCCCGGCCGCTTCCACGGCCTGGCCACCAGTGGGTGGGAGTCGTTCTGGGACCGGTTCGACGGGGTGGCCGAAGCGGTCAGGTTCCGTCAGGAGCGGGCCACGAAGCAGATGGGAACGCTCGGAAGCGGTAATCACTTCGTTGAGGTGTGCACGGACACGGACGGCGCGGTCTGGCTGATGCTGCACTCCGGCTCCCGCAACATCGGCAAGGAACTGGCCGAGCACCACATCGGCGTGGCCCAGAAACTCCCGCACAACCAGGGCCTGGTGGACCGGGACCTCGCCGTCTTCGTCGCGGACACCCCGCAGATGGCGGCCTACCGCAACGACCTGTTCTGGGCGCAGGAGTACGCCCGGCACAACCGCACCCTGATGATGGCGCTGCTGAAGGACGTCGTCCGCAAGGAGTTCAAGAAGGCCAAGCCGGCCTTCGAGCCGGAGATCTCCTGCCACCACAACTACGTGGCGCAGGAGCGGTACGAGGGCATGGACCTGCTCGTCACCCGCAAGGGCGCGATCCGGGCCGGCTCCGGCGAGTACGGGATCATCCCGGGCTCGATGGGCACCGGTTCGTACATCGTGAAGGGCCTGGGCAACGAGAAGGCCTTCAACTCCGCGTCGCACGGCGCCGGTCGGCGGATGAGCCGGAACGCTGCCAAGCGGCGCTTCTCGACGAAGGACCTGGAGGAGCAGACCCGGGGCGTGGAGTGCCGCAAGGACTCCGGTGTCGTGGACGAGATCCCGGGGGCCTACAAGTCGATCGACCAGGTGATCGAACGCCAGCGGGACCTCGTCGAGGTCGTGGCCAAGCTGAAGCAGGTCGTCTGCGTGAAGGGCTGACGCCCCGCGATGACGCGGTACGCCCGTGGGCGGTCCGGAACGGTTCCGGGCCGCCCTACTTCGCGTGGCGGACCGCGTAGATCATGACGAAGGCCAGGAAGTGGATGCCGAAGAGGAAGTAGGCCAGGAAGTACCAGACCTGGCGCTCGTCCTTCGTCTCCTGGGCCAGCCGGCGCTTTTCCAGGGAGTCCTCGTCGGACATCACCGCTCCCGGTGCACCTTGGTGTTGGAGGCCTGGGCGCGGGGGCGGACGACCAGCAGGTCGATGTTGACGTGGCTGGGGCGGGTGACCGTCCAGGTGATCGTCTCGGCCACGTCGTCGGCGCTGAGGGGCTCGGCGACACCCTCGTAGACCTTCGCCGCCCTCTCCTCGTCGCCGCCGAAGCGGGTCAGGGCGAACTCGTCCGTCTTGACCATGCCGGGCGCGACCTCGACGACCCGGACCGGCTTGGCGACGATCTCCAGGCGGAGCGTCTCGGCGAGCACATGGGCGCCGTGCTTGGCGGCGACGTACCCCGCGCCGCCCTCGTACGTGCTTAGTCCCGCGGTGGAGGAGACGACCACCACCACCCCGTCGCCGCTCGCCTCCAGCTTGGGCAGCAGCGCCTGGGTGAGGTTCAGGGTGCCGATGACGTTCGTCTCGTACATCGTGCGCCAGTCCGCCGGGTCGCCGGTGGCCACCGGGTCCGCGCCGAGGGCGCCGCCCGCGTTGTTGACGAGGACGCCGACCGTCTCGAAGGCCGTCGCGAACTCGTCCACGGCCGCGCGGTCCGTCACGTCCAGCTGGTAGGCCACCGCCGAGTGGCCCGCCTGCGTCAGCTCCTCGGCCAGGGCCTCGATCCGGTCCTTGCGGCGGGCGGTGAGGACGACGCGGTAACCGGCCTCGGCGAGCCGACGCGCCGTGGCGGCGCCGATGCCGCTGCTCGCACCGGTGACGACGGCGATGCGGGACGCGGCGGACGGGGCTGCGCTGGCCATGGGGTGCTCCTGGGCTCGGTGTGCGGACGGTTTCGTCCAGCGTAGGCGAGGCTCAGGCGCCGTTCCTCGGGGCCCACATGATCACGGCCATCCCGGCCAGGCAGATCAGCGCTCCGGTGACGTCCCAGCGGTCGGGGCGGTAGCCGTCGGCGACCGCGCCCCACAGCAGGGAGCCGGCCACGAAGACACCGCCGTACGCGGCGAGGATGCGACCGAAGTGGGCGTCCGGCTGGAAGGTGGCGACGAAGCCGTACGCGCCGAGGGCGAGGACCCCGCCCGTGACCCACAGCCAGCCGCGGTGTTCGCGCACCCCCTGCCAGACCAGCCAGGCGCCGCCGATCTCGAACAGCGCTGCGACGACGAACAGGGTGGCGGAGCGGAGGATCGGCATGGGGGCAGCCTCGCACGCCGGCGCCGCGTCCCCGACAACGCGTGTCACCTGTCGCAGGGCGCCTGTCCGGCGACCCGCGTGGCATACGTCCGGACGGCATGCGGGATCGCGTGTGCGTCCGGCGGTGAGGAGCGGTGCGCGGCGGCCGGAGGCGTGCGGGTGCGGACGGGACTGGGTGCGGCCGGGTGTGTGCCCGCGCCGCCCTGGCGCCGGGAGGCGCGTCGGCCGCCGGCGGGCCGGTGGGGGCGGTGGGCCGGTGGGGGCGGTGGCCGGTCCTCGGGCCGTGCGGAGCGTGCGGCCCGCTCCGGTGCCGGAGGGGGATCCGGCCTTTCACGGGGCCGCGGTGCTGACCGGGGACCGGGTGGAGGTGCGACTGGCCCCGCGCGACGACGGGGCCGCCGACGTCACCGACGCCACCGTGCGGCTGCGCTGGTCGGTGCGGCCGGCGGACCGGCAGCGGCTGCCCGCCCGGTGTGCCCGCGAGGACGAGCGGACCGTGGTGTGCGGGACCGGGGCGCCGGCCCCGGACGCGGCCGGGGAGGAGCCGCGCGTATCGGTACGGCTGCCGGGGCGGCCGTCGGAGGTGACGCTGGAGCCGGACACCGCATGGTGCGCGGGCGTGCTGGACAAGGACCGCCCTTCTGAGTAGCGCCCCTCCCGCGCGGCCCCGCCCCCGGGTCAGGCGGGGCCGGTCGCCCCGTCGTTCTCCTCGTCGTAGCGCTCGCGGGCCTCGCGCACCTCGTCCATATGGGTCTCCGCCCACTGCTTCACGGCGCTGAGCAGGCCCGCGAGGCCGGCCCCGAGCGGGGTGAGCGCGTAGTCGACGCGGACCGGCACGGACGGGGTGACGGTGCGGGTCACGATGCCGTCCCGCTCCAGCGCGCGCAGGGTCTGGGTGAGCATCTTGGGGCTGACGCCGGCGATCTTGCGGCCGAGGCCGCTGTAGCGCATGGGGCCGGCGGCCAGGGCGGCGACGACCAGGCCCACCCACTTGTCGCTGAGGCGGCCGAGGAGCTGGTTGGTGGGGCAGTCGCGCAGGAAGGCGTCGTAGTCGGCGCGGGCCTGTTCGCGCCGCTGGGCGGCGGTCATGGTCGCCATGGGTTCTCTCCTCCGGGGGACCAACGCACTCTCGGGTAACTACTTACCTATGGATAGTAGCTCTCCTAGGGTTGGTGCCGTGGCCGGGAAACCGGTCCGGAATCCGACAAGTGCCTTGTGCAAAGGGAGAGTTGACATGCTTGCCGCTGTGGTGAGGACGTTCGGCGGTCCGGAGGCCGTGGAGATCGCCGAGGTGGCGGTCCCGGAGCCGGCGGCCGGTCAGGTGCGGATCAAGGTGGCGGCCGGGGCGCTGAACCCGGTGGATCTGGCGACCCGGGCCGGGCTCTTCGGCGGGGAGGGCAGGACGATCGGGCTCGGCTGGGATGTCGCCGGGACGGTGGACGCGGTGGGGGTGGGCGCCGCCTGGCGGGTGGGCGACGAGGTCGTCGCCCTGGCGCCGGGGGTGGCCGAGCCGCTGGGGGCGCACGCCGAGTACGTCGTCGTCGCGGCGGACGCGGTGGCGAAGGCCCCGGCCTCGGTGGACGCGGTGCGCGCCGGGACCCTGCCGCTGAACGGGCTGACCGCCGCCCAGGCCCTCGATCTGCTGGAGCTCGAGCCGGGCTCGTCCCTGCTGGTGACGGGCGCTGCCGGGGCGGTCGGGGGGTTCGCGGCGCAGCTGGCCGCGCGCCGGGGCCTGGTGGTGACCGGGCATGCCCGGGCGGCCGACGAGGAGCTGGTGCGGTCGCTGGGAGCCGCGCACTTCACGGCCGAGGGCGTCCGGCCGGGCAGCGTGGACGCGGTGCTGGACACGGCGATGCTCGGTGCGCCGGCGCTGGAGTGGGTGCGGGACGGCGGGGTGTACGTCGGAGCGCAGCCCGGTAGGCAGCCCGGGTCCGTGCGCGGGGTGCGGACCACGGCGGTCGCGGTGCGCGCCGACGGGGCCCGGCTGGCGGAGCTGGTCCGGCTCGTGGACGAGGGGGCGCTGAGCCTGCGGGTGGCGGAGACCTTCGCCCTGCCGGACGCGGCCAAGGCGCACGCCCGGCTGGCCGGGGGCGGGGTGCGCGGGCGGCTGGTGCTGGTGCCCTGAGGCCGTGCTCGCGGCGACCGGAATAACCAGGGGTGGGTGACCGTTGGGCGGGTATAGTTGAACGGTCAACAATCTGGAGGGTGAGCGACCATGCAGTTCGGGATCTTCACGGTCGGCGATGTCACGCCGGACCCCACCACGGGGCGCACTCCGACCGAGCGCGAGCGGATCAAGGCCATGGTCGCCATCGCGCTGAAGGCCGAGGAGGTCGGGCTGGACGTCTTCGCCACCGGTGAGCACCACAACCCGCCGTTCGTGCCGTCGTCCCCGACGACCATGCTCGGCTACATAGCCGCCCGCACGGAGCGGCTGATCCTCTCCACCTCCACCACCCTGATCACCACCAACGACCCGGTGAAGATCGCCGAGGACTACGCGATGCTCCAGCACCTGGCCGACGGGCGCGTCGACCTCATGATGGGCCGCGGCAACACCGGACCGGTCTACCCCTGGTTCGGCAAGGACATCCGCGACGGCATCGACCTCGCCATCGAGAACTACGCCCTGCTGCGCCCCGGGGCTGGCCGAGCGGATCGAGAGGGCGGCCCAGGAGCTGTCGTCCCTGATGGAGAGGGCGCCGCGGCGGACCGAGGCCTCCGTGGTGCCGTTCGCCGAGCGACTGGCGGCGCTGGAGGGCTGATCCCCTTGGGGACGGGGCCGCCGGGACGGTGAGAGGCGGGTAAAAAGGGTGATCGCGAGGCCACCCGGCCCGGCCGAAGCACCGGCGGCCTTGGCAGACTGGAGCCGTGCCCCAGACAGTGCTGCTCGCCGAAGACGACCGTGCCATCCGTCATGCCCTCGAGCGTGCCCTGACCCTGGAGGGCTACGACGTGACGGCGGTCGCCGACGGCGTCGAGGCGCTGGCGCAGGCGCACAAGTCCCCGCCGGACGTGCTGGTGCTCGACGTGATGATGCCAGGCATCGACGGCCTGCAGGTCTGCCGCGTGCTGCGCGCCGAGGGCGACCGCACCCCGATCCTCATGCTCACCGCGCTGGTGGAGACCGCCGACCGCATCGCGGGCCTGGACGCCGGGGCCGACGACTACGTGGTCAAGCCGTTCGACGTGGAGGAGGTGTTCGCCCGGCTGCGCGCGCTGCTGCGCCGTACCAGCCCGGTGCCCGCACCGGAGGGCGACACCGGCGGCACGGGCGACGACACCGGCGTGATCACCAGCGGTGCCACCATCGAGCCCGGCCGCCCCGAGGCGCAGGTCTCCGGCCGGCGGCTCGAGGCCGCCGCGATCCGCATGGACCTCCAGGCCCGCCGGGCCTGGCGCGGCGGACGCGAGCTGGAACTGACCCGCACCGAGTTCGAACTGCTGGAACTGCTCGTGCGCAACGCGGGCATCGTCCTCGACCACTCCACGATCTACGACCGGATCTGGGGCTACGACTTCGGGCCCGGCTCCAAGAACCTCGCCGTCTACGTCGGCTATCTGCGCCGCAAGCTCGACGAGCCCGGCGCCCCGCAACTGATCCACACGGTGCGGGGCGTGGGTTACGTGCTGCGGGAGGACTGAGTGGGCCGCCAGCGGCGGCCGCCGGTCCTGCGCCGGCCCAAGCTCGTATCCCTGCGCACCACCTTCGCCGTGTCCTTCGCGGCCGTCACCGCCGTCGTCACGATCCTCGTCGGCATCCTGTCCTACAGCTCCGCCGCCCGGCTGGTCCGCGTCGACCAGCAGTCGGTGTTCACCCAGGTCGTGCAGGACGTCCAGGGCGAGGTGCGGCAGCACGCGATGGTCCCGGATGACTTCTCCTCCTCCCGGCCGGGGCACGACCTGGTCCGGCCCGCCCGCACCGATGTACAGGTGCTCGGCGCGCGGGGGCAGATCGTCGACCACGGCAGCCCGGTGCTGCCCGTCACCGCCCGCGACCGGTCCATGGCCGTCGCGGGGCCCGCCGGGAAGGTCGTCCAGCACAAGGACGTACGGGTCGACACGGACCTCTTCCGCATCGCCACCGTCTCGCTCGGCGACGGCCGGGGCGCGGTCCAGGTCGCCCAGGAGTTCAGCGACACCGAGGACCTGCTGCGGACGTTGCAGCAGCGCACGCTGATCCTGATGGCGGCGGTCGTGGTGGCCGCCGGACTGTTCGGCTGGTGGCTGGCCCGGCGGATCACCCGGCGGCTGGTGGTCCTGACGTCCGCCGCCGAGAACGTGGCCCGCACCCGGCAGCTGGGCATCCAGGTACCGGTCGCGGGCCTGGACGAGGTGGGGCGGCTCGGGCGGGCCTTCGACCGCATGCTGGGCCGGCTCGCCCAGTCCGAGGAGGACCAGCGGCGGCTCGTCCAGGACGCGGGTCACGAACTCCGTACGCCCCTGACGTCCCTGCGCACCAACATCTCGCTGCTGCGGCGGATCGACGAGCTTCCGCCCGGCAGCCGGGAGGACCTGGTCGCCGACCTCACCCAGGAGGCCCGGGAGCTGACCGACCTGGTCAACGAGCTGGTCGACCTGGCCGCCGGGCAGTCCGACGCCGAGCCGCCGCAGGCGGTGGACCTCGCCGACATCGCCGAGGACGTGGTGGGGCTGGCCCGCCGGCGCACCGGACGGGAGATCCTGCTGCGGGCGAGCGGTGACACGACGGCCGAGGGCCGCCCCGGGATGCTGCAGCGGGCCCTGTCCAACCTGGTGGAGAACGCGGCCAAGTTCGACCGGGGCGGCAGCGCGCCGATCGAGGTCGTCGTCATGGGACCGGCGCGGCCGGGCGCCGTGCGCGTGGAGGTGCGCGACCGGGGGCCCGGCATCGCCGACGGCGACCTGATCCGTATCTTCGACCGCTTCTACCGGGCGGCCGACGCGCGCTCCCAGCCGGGATCGGGCCTCGGGCTGTCCATCGTGCGCGAGGTCGCCATGGCGCACGGCGGAGCGCCGTTCGCCTCCCGGCGCGAGGGCGGGGGAGCGGTCATCGGGTTCACGGTGGGCGGCGGGATCGTGGGCAGCGGAACCGGACACGGCGGCGCAGGCGGCTGAGCACCGCCCGCGTCCGCTCCGGACGGCGCTCAGCGGCGACGGCGGGGCAGGCCGCGCCCAGCGCGGCTCCTTGCGGGTCGGGCGGCGGGCGGTTCTCTCGCGGGTCGGGCGGCGGGCGGTTCTCTCGCGGGGCAGGCCGCGCCCGGTGCCGGTCCCTCGTGGGTCGGGTGCCGGGCCGGTCCCTCGTGGGTCAGGTGCCTGGCCGCCCCCCCCCTCGCGGGTCGGGCGCCGGGCGGTCCCCTCGCCGGTCAGGCACCCGGGCGGTTCCCTCGCCGGTCAGGCGCCCGGCCGGTCCTTCGCGGGTCGGGCGCCGGGCCGGTCCCTCGCCGGTCAGGTGCCTGGCCGCCCCCCCTCGCGGGTCGGGCGCCGGGCCGCCCCCCTCGCCGGTCAGGTGCCCGGCCGCGGTTCCTTCGCGACAGGCCCTGTCGCGGACACGCCTAGGACGCCGGGCGGTGCTCCGTCGCGGGCCGCTGCTCGCGGCGGGCGAGGCCGGGCAGGCTGGGCGGGGTCAGGAACCCCTCCGCCCGGGCGCTCGCCAGGCCGATCCTCGGGATGTCGCTGCTCTTGGCGAAGAGCAGGAAGCGGGGCTCCCACAGCGGGCGGTACTTGGCGTTGGCGCGGTAGAGGGACTCGATCTGCCACCAGCGGGAGAAGAAGGTGAGGGTCGAGCACCACAGCCGCAGCACCGGGCCCGCGCCGAGGCGTGAGCCGCGTTCGAAGACCGAGCGGAACATCGCGAAGTTGAGGGAGACCCGACGGATCCCCAACTCCTCGGCCCGCGACAGCAGTTCGACGACCATGTACTCCATCAGGCCGTTCTCGCAGTCCCGGTCGCGGCGCATCAGGTCCAGGGAGAGGCCGTGCTCGCCCCAGGGGACGAAACTGAGCAGCGCGCGCGGTTCGTCGTCGGCGTCCCGGCACTCCAGCATCATGCAGCGGCCGTCGGAGGGGTCGCCGAGGCGGCCGAGGGCCATGGAGAAGCCGCGTTCGGTGGCGCCGTCGCGCCAGTGGTCGGCGCGGTCGACGAGCAGCGCCATCTCCTCGTCGCCGATCTCCTCGTGGCGGCGGACGCGGACGGTGTAGCCGGCCCGGCGGACGCGGTTGTGGGCCTGGCGGACCCCGCGCATGGCCCGGCCCTCCAGGGTGAACTCGGCCAGGTCGACGATCGCCTCGTCGCCCAGTTCCAGGGCGTCCAGGCCGTGACGGGCGTAGATGGTGCCCGCCTCCTCGCTCGCGCCCATCACCGCGGGGGCCCAGGCGTGCCGCCGGGCCTCGGTGAGCCAGGCGTCGATGGCGCCGGGCCAGGCCTCGGGGTCGCCTATCGGGTCACCGGAGGCCAGGCTGACACCGCCGACGACGCGGTAGGCGATGGCGGCCTTGCCGCTGGGGGAGAAGATGACGGACTTGTCGCGGCGCAGGGCGAAGTAGCCGAGGGAGTCCCGGTCGCCGTGCCGGGCCAGCAGCGCCCGGAGCCTGTCCTCGTCCGCCGCGGAGAGCAGGCACTCGCCGCGGGGGGAGCGGAAGCACGCGTACAGGACGAGGAGGAAGACCACGGCGGTCAGGATGTTGACGATCACGTCGGCCCACCGGGGCGCGAGCACGGTGGGCACATGGTCGGCGAGCGGGCCGACGCTGATGCCGCGCAGGAGGGTGTACGCCAGCTCGTCCTTGAGGGCGGCGCCGGGCAGGCGGTTCGTCGCGTGGACCAGGAGGGTGCCCAGGGCGCCGCCGAGGAGGGTGCCCCCGGCGCCGACGGCGAGGGCCAGCCGCGGGTTGGAGCGGTCGCCGATGGCGTCGAACTCGCGGCGGCCGAGCAGCAGGAGGACGACGAACAGGCCGGTGAGGGCGGCGGAGAGCCAGTTGAACACATGCCCGCGGAACGGGTCGCGGGTGAGCGCGACGACGTAGAGGCAGCACAGGGGGCCGGCCAGCAGCAGGTTGAACACCCAGGCGGCGCGCTTGCGGCGGCGCATCACCACCGCCAGGAACAGGGCGAGTGCCGCCGAGCCCAGGCCCGCCGTGGCGAGGTAGGGGGTGAAGTACTCGCCCGCGTTGTGCTCGTGCACTTCCTCACGGAAGGGCAGCGACACGACGGCGACGATGTTGAGGGCCGCGAGGAGCCGCAGATACCAGACGGTGGCGGTGGCGGCGCGGGCGCCCAGCCCGCTGCCGGGGGCCGGCCCGAAGCGGATCGGCGGGATCCCGGGCGGCAGGAAGCGGACGCCGCGGCCGGGGGTGCGGGGAGCGGGAACCCGTGTGGAGGTCAGGTTCGGCTGTCGAGCGGGCATGGTGACTGGTCACCTTGAGGGCGAGGGGACGGGGACGGAGCACCGTAGACCCTACAGCTTGTAGGGTTACCGGGTCACGGAGTCCGCACAGCCGGTACCCAGGGTCTCATCCGTCAACCACGGCGCCGGGCCATGGCCAGCAGCCAGGCCAGGTTGCCCACCGCCGCCCCGGCCGCCACCACGGCGACGATCACACCGCCGGTCGCGAGACCGTCACTGAACAGGTGGGGGCGCCGGTCGAGGCTGTGCAGCCCGAACCCGCACAGCTCGTACACGCCGATGGCGGCGATCACAAGGCTGACGACCAGCACGGTCAGGGTCGGCGCGAGACTGCGGACACCGACCTCTCCGCCGAGCTCCGCTTCCGTGTCCGGCATGACTCCCCCGTTGAACTGGCGTGTGACGCTGGCGGTTGGGAACCTACAGCACGTAGGGTCGCCGTCCGGGCGGGGTGCGCGGTGCGTCGTAGGTCTTCGGGGACGGCCGGCCGGCATGCGACGGTGTACGACGACCATGGTCCCACGGCGCCGGCCGTGGCCCGGACAGCCGCCTGGGCACCCCGGCCCGGTCGGCCCCACCCAGGTTGCACAGCCGGGGTCTCTACGCGTGCCGGGGATTGACGGTCAGCGTCCGTAGGACCTCCCGGGCCTCGGCGCGGAAGCGTTCGTCGTCGAGGATGATCTGGTCCTGGAGGCCGGCGCCCACGATGCGCCGGTCGCCGTCCGCGAGATCGCGGATCAGGTCGAGCCGAGCGTCGGTGAAGGCGGTCGGGCCGAGCGCGACGCAGGCCTTCAGCACTGCCGAGGCGGAGCGCGCGTACGAGCCCGGTCTGGCCGCCGCCAGGACACGGTCGGCCAGGGTGGTCCGGGCGAACCCGGCGAGTGTGTCGGCCTCGGGATAAGCGCTGGTCAGGACGAGTACGACGACAGGGGAGAGGTGCGGATCGTCCAGCAGCGGCAAGAGGTCGGGGACGAGCGGCTCGGCCGGGGGACCGAGCAGGCAGGCGACTTCGGCGGCGCGTCTCGCCGTCTCCTGACCCCACGTATGGGAGGCCCAGGCGAGGCCCTCCTGGATCACCGGGAGCACCGCCCGCTCGTCCCCGGTCAGTTCCCAGACCAGCGCTGCGGCCCCGAGCGCCGCCCTGATCGCCGGCACGGTCTCGCGCGACTGCGGCGGTTCCGCCAGCAGTGTGTGGAGCAGCGGCAGCAGGGGACGAGCTGCCTCCCCGAGCGAGGCGGCCGCGGTGACGATGTGGTCCAGGCTGTTGCCTCGCTTGGCCAGCGACTCGGAGAGTACGGAGATCAGGGGGTCGGCGTCGCCGGTCAGGGAGTGGAGTGCGCTTGCCGCCGCCTGACGCGTGGCCGGTGTTCCCTGTCGGGCTTGGGCTCCCAGCGCCTCGATCACGTGGGCGTCGGTCTGGGGATCGGCCACGCCGGCCAGGGCGCGGCTGACCGGGTGCGGATGACGGGGCAGCGCGGCGAGCAGCTCCGGCAGGGCGGCTCTGGCCTGTCTGCCCCAGGCGGCCAGCAGCCCGCTCAGGTGAACCGGTTCGTTGGTCGCGGCCGGCCCGCCGTCGAAGACCGAACCGCGCTCGCGGGACGTTTCGGCGGCGAGCCGGACGCGTATCGCGTCGAGCAGTTCAGGGTCGTAGGGCAGGGGCGTCCGGTCCTCGCCGGGCGCGTGGACATCACGCGGCGTTCGGGTCTCACCGGTCGCGAGGCGGTACGCGGCCTTCAGCGCGCGGGGTCGCTCGGGCAGGTGGCGGGCGAGCAGCCCGTTCGCCTCCGGGGCTCCCAGGGCCACCAGCGCGGCGAGGGCCTCGTCGGCCGATGCGTCATTGCCCTGCGCGATGGCAAGCAGGGCCGGGACCGCCTCCGGGGCTGGCTGACACCAGGTGCGCAGCAGCGCAATCACGTCGGCCGCGGTGGCCGGATCGTCGAGCAGCGGGAGCAGTGCGGGCAGCAGCCGTGCCGGGGTGGTCCGTGAGCGGCGGGCGAGTGACTCGGCGGCCCATCGCGCCTCGGTGGTGGCGGCCGGCGCGTGCTCGCTCTCCTGATCCCGTAGGGCCGCGGCCCGTCCGAGCGCGGCGCCGACCACGTCGATGGCGGTGTCGACCTCGCCGCGTGTGTGCAGGGCCTTGGCGAGCGCCTGGAGCGGCTCCCGCTCCCACAGGTCACCGAAACCGTGCCGCTCCAACGGGACCAATGCCGTGACGCACGCGGTCGTCTCCATGTCCCACGGCAGGCCTTGGTCGGCAGTGACCAGCAGCGCCGCGACCTGAACCGGCGCCGGCTCGTTTCCGGCGAGCGCAGCGGAGCACAGCTCGCCGGCCGCATCGGGATCCAGGAGCGCACAGGCCGTCAGCACATCCGCCCGCACCGCCGGATCGCTCTCCGCCGCCCAGCGGGCCCGCAGCGCCGCACGGGCGTCGGGGCCGACCGCCGACCGGCACTGGGCCACCGTCCACGCCGTGGTCCGCCGCACCTCGCGATCGTCGTCCGCGAGCAGCGGCAAAAGCAGCCCCAGGTGTGCCGCAACGGCGCGGCGAGCCGCGCCGGGCACCGGAAGATCGTGCTCGTCGACACTCCCGGCGATCACGCCGAGCATGCCCACCAGGGCGCTTTGGCGCACGCCTTCGGCAACGAGCCGTGCCAGGAAGGGCACCGCGGCCGCTGTCGCCGTGTAGACCGTGCCCTGGTGGACGATGCTGCTCCACAACGCCTGCTCCGCCTCCGCGGCGGTCTCCTCCACCGGGGATGCGAGATCCCGCAGCAGCGCGGGGACGTCCTCCGCAGAGCCGTAGGCATGGCGAAGCCGTGACCACTCCGTCCGGTCGAGGTCGGCGAAGACGAGGCGGAGATCCATGCCGCGGATCATGCCACCCGGAACCGACAACGCTCGGCCGGGCCTACCTCGGCAGCGCGACCGTGGCCGAGCTCCGGGCGGGATGTGCTCGCCCAGAGCCACCAGAAGAGAGGGGCGGTGGTACTCCCCGATGCAGCGGGTCGGCTGGCCACCGCCTACGGGCACATCCTTCTGCCGGACGCGGCGACCCGGAATGATGGGCTGCCCGTCCTCGATCAGGCGGCGCAGGTTGCTCGGCAGTACAGGCTGAGCCACGAGCTGCGCGGCATCGCGGGCATCCGAAGAGGCCAGCAGGGATGAGCCAGGGAGTGCCAGCGCCAGGGACGGGTTCAGATCCGCCAGGCTCTGCAGGTTCAACCGGTGGCGCTTGGCAATCAGTTGCATTGCCTCGACGGAAGCGCAGGGCATCCCGACCTTCAGATAATGCTCAACAGATGCTAGCGCTGCCGGCGGCAGCCAGCCAAGAGTGCGGAGCTGCTTGAGTGCCGCCGCTGCAGCGTACGGACTCGGGTTCGTAGGTGTACTTCCTGGCTGCCGATCCGGCGGACGGCCATCGCGCTCCGCTGCGGGTCGTTGGTATCCGGTGTTCATGCGACCGCAAGCGAGCGACTCCGGCGGCCAGGCACGAGTGGGAGGAGGCCCCCCAGACAGCCCCTCGCGCCGCAGTTGGCCCTCTACCGCCAGCCGTCGAGGGAAACCTCCGGGCCTCCAGCGAGATACCGGTGGAGGGCGCTCGCGGTCGTGTCCACGAACTCCTCGGGGATGGCGTCGGTGTCGACCCAGCGGACCTGAGCGTGCTTGCGAGGTTCGCGATTCTCCGGCTCGCCGGACCACTCGTGGGCGACGAAGACGACCGTGAGGAAGCCGTTGGGAGCTTCCACGCCCCAGGCGCCGTGGATGATGTGGGCGACCTTGAGCGCTTCCGGCTTGACGGTCAGACCGGTCTCTTCGTACAGCTCGCGGACTGCTGTCGCGGTGATCGGCTCGCCGGGCTCGCTCTTGCCGACGGGGAGGTCCCACATGCCCTTGGCGAATTTGGCCTGGTCGCTGCGCTGGAGGAGGACCACGCGGTTGGTGGCCTTGTCGTGGACGATGACGGCGGCGACTAGCAGGGTCATGGATTCAAGGGCGGGCTTGAGCGCCTTGGGCTGGTCATCGGTTGTCGGCTGAGCCACGGGTGTCCCTTCGTCGGCCGGGTTGGTGGGCATGTTAGGCGAGCGCCTCCCGCGCGCGCCGAGCCAGTTCGGCGGCGCCGGGTACTTTGCGTCGCTGGTAGACCGCCAGGGTTGATCGGATGGAGGTGATGGCCTTGCGAGTGCGGCCGGAGGTCATTCCGTCCATCAGCGTGAGGGCCTCGCTCCAGGCGGCGACCGCCTCATCGGCGCGGGCCTGGGCGGCGAGGCTGTCGCCGAGGTCGGCGTAGGTGAGGGCGTGGACGCGCTTGTACTTCACGGGGTCCCAGCGGATGAGCGCATCGCGGTGTTGTTGCTCCGTTCCGACGTGATCGGCGAGGTCGGTGAGGGTGCGAGCCGTGTGGCTGGCGACGGTGCCGGCGGCCGGTCCGCTGACGAGGGAGAAGCTGGGCTGGGGGCCGTCGTCGCGGAGCAGAGCGTCTTCGGCTGCCAGCAGGGCGCGGGCCGCTGCGGGTTTCTCATTGACTGCGGCGAAGGCGCGAGCGTGGGTGATGTGGAGCAGGGCCTCGGTCTGACCGTCTACGCGGCCGAGTCCACGGCTGAGGGCACCTTCGACCAGGTCGACGCAGTGGTGGGGCTGTTTGAGGCTCAGGGCCTGGTGTGCGAGGGCGCGCATCATCCAGGCGGCGTGGCCATGCGGATCGGCTTCGCAGGCGAGTTGGTAGCCGACCTGGTAGTAGCGCTGGGCGGCGCCCTCCTGGCCGAGGTCGTGGTGTTTCCAGCCCGCGAGGTAGGCCAGCTCGGCGACGGCGCCGAAGGCGGCCCGGCGCAAGGCTTCTGAGGCGAAACGGGCACGCAGCATCGGAGCGGCGGTGTCGGCGAGGTGGGCGGTGACGGTGGTCAGCCCGTGGCCACCACCCAGGCGTTCGTCGGCCGCGCTGAACACGGCAGTGATCTGGCGGACCACGTCGACGTCTTCCGCTCCTACCAGGGCCCTGCCAGTGCGGGCGCGGAGCATGCGAGATGCGGCCTCGTGGTCGTAGGCCAAGGGCATGGCCACGCCTGCGGTCGTGAAGGCGGCAACGGCGAGGAAGCGGCGCCGTTCCATGTCGGCACGGCCCAGGTCGGTGACCGTGACCACAGGATCAGGGTCGTCAGGGACGGCGACCTCGGGGTCGCGCAGGCCGATCTCGGTGAGGGTGACGGTGCGGCCGGCCCGGCGGGAGAGGGCCTCCGCCAGGTAACGGCCGGTCCGTCCGGTGGGCTGACGGGTGCCGTTGGCCCAGTGGGAGATCGCCGACTTGTTGGTGTGGATGATCTCGCCGTTCTCTGCGGCGATCCGGCGTACGTCCTTGGCCAGCGCGTCATACGTGCAGCCGATCGCGTCGATGGCCTCGCGTAAACGGACATTGGGTTTGTTGGGGGCCGCCATGGCCTCCTCCGTCCTGGGGGCTGTAAACCGCGTATACCGCTTGGCCTCGCCCACACCGTACCCACTGTGCGTGACGGCGTGTTCACTGAACATCAGCCGCCCGGCCCCGGTCCGACACCGTTACCAGGCTCCCCCCTTCGGTCGGGCGGCTCCCCGAAGTTCCGTACGCCCTACTCGAGTTCAGGCATGCCTGTGCCCGAACCCGGCCGATCAGAGACGGAGACACGGTGACCACCATCGACACCAAGGCCATCACGGTCGAACTGCCGCTGGCGTTCGACGAGCGCTGGAGCCGCCTGCCGGGCATCCAGGTCGACGGCCGGCGCATCACGATCGACCCGGCCGAGTACTTCTTCCGCTTCGAGTCCAACACCTGGCTCGTCGCCGACTGGGAGCTGGTCAAGTCCCAGCTCCTGGACGTGCAGGAAACCACCGAGAGCGCGGTGGAGCAGCTCGCGCTGGACTTCATCAAGGCCCATGGCGAGTCCACCTCGGACGCCGCCCGGGTGCTGTCCACCGCCTACGAGGTGTACGCCTACCTGTTCCGCGACGAACACCTCGACGGGCTCGGACTGCCGCAGATCACCGCCGACCACCTGCGGACGCTGCGCGAGGCGGCCACGCTCATGGCACTCAACAAGGTCGAGCTCGACGGGCACATCTCCAACGTCGGCCCGTGCTGGTTCTTCCCCGCCGCCACCTCGGTCGTCTTCGACCTGGACGACGAGATGGGCGGGATGCTCGACGAGGTCTACCACGGCGGCTGGTTCAACGAGCACCGCCGCATCGAGTCCATCAAGGCCCACGCCGCCCTCGGCGGACGTCTGGTGCACGGCTGCCAGTCCGTGCCGGACCAGTCCGGCGGCGTCGTCGCGCCCTACGGTGCCTCGATGGCCAACCTCCGCGATGACCTGGCCGCCTTCAAGGCCGGCTGGATCGAGCAGGTCTACGCCCACCGCGTGACCCCCGCCGCGTAACACCCAGCAGCAAGGCTCCGGGGCGGGCAGGTCCGCTCGCCCGCCCCGGATGCCGCCACAACCGCAATGGAGCCACTGTGGACGACAACCTGACAACCGATCTCCTCGCCAACCTGTGCATCGTCGCGAACCAGACCGCCGCCAAGCGCGAGGAGGTGAGAGTGTGGTCGATGTCCGGCGTCGAACGCGTGACCTTCCCCGACGGCAGCACGCGGATCTTCAAGTACGCCAAGAGGCCCTTCGACAGCGAGGACCAAGCCCTACGACTGGCCGACACCCTCGGCACCCCCGTCCCGAAGGTCTACCACTCGGTCCAGATCGAGGGCTGGCTCGGCATGTTCCTGGAAGACCTCGGCACCCCGACCCGGGAAGCGGACGACCTCGACGGCGCCGCCGCGGCCGTGGTCCTCCACCGCACCCGCACCGCCGGCGCTCTGCCCGTACTGCACGAGGAAGGGCTGCGGGCCCTGCCCAGCCGCGCCCTGGACCACCTCAACCAGCTCCGCAAGGCCGACCGGTGGCAGGACACCGGCGACATCGAGCAGGCCCTCAACCAGATCGCCCAGGCCGCCGACGTCCGCGCGCAGGGAACCACCCTGGCCCCGTTCGGCTGGGTGCACTCCGAGTTCCACCCCACCAGCCTCCACATCGGCCGACGCGGCTGGCGCCTGCTCGACTTCGCCCGCGCCTTCACCGGACCCGGACTGCTCGACCTCGCCAGCTGGCACGGCACCCTCGACGACCCCGACCCGGTGCGCCTCCGCGTCTTCCTGGAGTCCTACGTCACCGAAGGCGGCACCCCGGACGTACTCGCCGAGCGGGGCGGCCTGCCCGCCGAGAAGTGGGCGCTGGGCTGGCACCGCATGTGGGCCGTCGAGTGGTTCATGGAGCAGTCCGTCCGCTGGATCAACGACCCCGCCACCGATCCCACCTACATCAAGGTCGTCCGCAGGCACCTCTCCGACGTCCTCCAGCTCCTGGAGGTGTAGGTGCTCGCGCAAGCCTCCCCCTGGTACGCCCACGCCCTCCAGCGCACGGCCGCCGGCCCGGCCGAACCACTCGCCCCACCCGCCCGGATGGAGTGGACTACACGGCCAGGGATCGGACCCGGCGCCGAGATCCTCGGCCCTGACCTGCGCCGCAAAGGCGTGGTCGAACTTGGCTGCGGACCCGGCCACAACGCAGCATGTCTCGCCACCCGGCATGCGGCCCACGTCACCGGCGTCGACCTGGTCGGCCTTCAAGTCCGCAGGGCCCGCTCACATTACGGACGGCTGAACAACCTCACCTTCGTCGCCGGCCACGCCCTGCACTACCTGCAGGCCAGCGGCGAGCAGTTCGACGCGATCTACTCCGTCTTCGGCGCCATCGGCCTCGTCGCCCCCGAACTCCTGCTCCCCGCCATCGCCAACCGCCTCAAGCCCGGCTGCACCCTGGCCTACTCCGTCCCCCACCCACAGCGCGGCGGCCGGGCCCCCGCTGCCGACGACCGACCCCGCCGCGACTACGTCACGCTGCCGGACCGCACCCGCCTGCCTGTCGCTCGCTGGGACTTCGATGCCAGCCGCTGGGAGAAACACCTCGACCGCGCGGACCTGTGGCTCGCCTCCGCCCAGGACTTCCACGACCCCCGACAGGGCCGCTGGCCCGCCACTCTGCTGATCACCGCACGCAAGCTCTGATACCTGCCCCGGCTTCCGCGGAGGAACCGATGCGTCCCTACCTGCTCATCGACATCGACGGCGTCTTCATACCCTTCCCCGACGCGGACGGCACCACCCCCGCCGCCCATGCCCGCCATGAGGTTGTACCCACAGGCCGCAGTGCCGACGACCCGGTCACCATCTGGCTCAACCCCGCACACGGTCCCGCGCTCATGGACCTGATCCGTACTGGCCTCCTCACACCCGTCTGGTGCACCAGTTGGCGCCAGGACGCGACAACCCTGATCGGCCCCCTTCTCGGCCTCCCGCCATTACCGCACCTCGACTTGCCACGCCCCGACATCACCACCAGCCACCCCCACGGCTACCTGTGGAAGCGCGACCACGTCGACGCCTGGCTGGGCGACGCGCCCGCTGTGTGGATCGACGACGACTTCACCAGCCTCGACCACGAATGGTCAGCGGAGCGTGTCGCCCGCGGGTTGCCGACTCTCCTGATCCAGCCCAATCCCCGAGAGGGTGTCCAACCGGAGCACTTTGCGGAGGCCTCGGCATGGGCTACGGAGGTGTCCACGTGCCTCTACCGGCCCAGCTTGCCGCTGCCCTCAAGGCGCACATGAAGGAGTTCCCGCCGGTCGAGGTCACCCTGCCCTGGGCCAAGCCGGACGGCGAGCCGAAGCCTTCCGTCTCCTCTCCGTCGACCAGAAGGGGCGGGCGTACAACCGCAGCGTCTTCAACATGGGCGACTGGAAGCGCGCCCTGGCCGCCGCCGGCGTGATCCCTCCCCGCGAGCGCGGCGCGAGGTACCTCCAGGCGGCCCGGGAGGATGGGATGCACGCCCTCCGGCACGCCTACGCCTCCGTGCTCCTGGATGCGGGGGAAAGCATCAAGGCGCTCTCCGAGTACCTCGGCCACTCGGACCCCGGTTTCACCTTGAGGACGTACATGCACATGACGAGGGCGGGGCTCGAAAACCCCGCCCGGTACCAGTGAAACCCCAGCTCACGGCCAAACAAGGCAATAAGGCTGATGTCCCGCCTCGTGCAGCCGATGTGAGAAGTCCTGCCATTCGTGGAGGAGTTGGTACACGTTGAACGCGTCGCGTGGGCCGCCCCGGTCCGGGACCGTCGACCAGATGAACGCGGCCGCGCCGACCGCCTCCTCGCCGATGCCGCGCAGGGGGTCGACGACCGTCATGGGGAGCTTGACGACCGCGTAGTCGGGGTGCAGGACGACCAGTTCCAGGGGTGGCACCTTGTGCAGGGGGACGCCCTCGATGCCGGTCAGCACCATCGCGGCCATCGTCTCCGGCTTGATCTTGGTGAACATGCCGTTCATGCCCAGCTCGTCGCCGCCGAGTTCCTCGGGGCGCATCGAGATGGGGACGCGGGCCGCGGTCGCACCGTCGGGCGCGCCGAAGTATTTGTACGTCACCCCCACCCGACTACCATTCCCGCTCCCCGCCCGCAGGCGATCGACCCGCTGGTCGAGCCGGCGGTCGCCCGGTCGGTCCAGCCGGCGCTCCAGCTGCTGGTCGATCTCCCGGTCGAGTTGCCGGTCGAACCGCTCGGGCTCACTCGGTACACCCTGTGTCTGACGTGCGTCGGCCTGACGTGTCTCGGTCGTCTCCTCCGCGTCGCGCCGGTGCCTTCCCCGCCGGGCACGTCGAGGACCCAGGTCATCAGTCCCCTCGCCCAGTCCGCCACCGCGATGCATATCTCCACCCGACTGCTTTTCTAGGACGCGTGGCCCCCGCCGCGCAACCCGATCATCGTGTCAGTGACCTCCCCCACGGCCGCCCACCGAAACGTGCGGTGGAACAACAGTCCACGGGGAACCCACCCGGCCCTGATCATTACGTGCGAATGAGCTGTCTGTATCAGCTCTCAGTCTCGCAGATGCCGGACGGCATCGCTTTGATCTTGAGGCCGACCGCGGTCCGCCCGCCCCGCGGCCTACCCTGAGGGGGTCCGCACGCCACCGGAGTCCGAGAAGCCGGAGAAGACGCACGACATGAGTGCCCTGAGCGAAACGCCCTATCCCTACGAAGCGCCCGCCTCCCAGGCGCTCTTCGACCGTGCCTCCGTCGTCACGCCCGGCGGTGTGAATTCCCCGGTGCGCGCCTTCCGCGCCGTCGGCGGCACCCCGCGGTTCATGGTGTCCGGAAAGGGCGCCTACCTCACCGACGCCGACGGCCGCGAGTACGTCGATCTCGTGTGCTCCTGGGGCCCCATGATCCTCGGGCACTCCCACCCCGAGGTCATCGCCGCCGTCCAGGAGGCCGTGTCCCGCGGCACGTCCTTCGGCACGCCCGGTGAGGGCGAGGTCGCGCTGGCCGAGGAGATCGTCGCCCGGGTGGCGCCCGTGGAGCAGGTCCGGCTGGTCAGCAGCGGGACCGAGGCGACCATGTCGGCCATCCGGCTCGCCCGCGGGTTCACCCGGCGGGCCAAGGTGATCAAGTTCGCCGGCTGCTACCACGGCCACGTGGACTCGCTGCTCGCCGCCGCGGGCAGCGGTGTCGCGACCTTCGCGCTGCCGGACACCCCGGGCGTCACCGGTGCCCAGGCCGGCGACACGATCGTGCTGCCGTACAACGACCTGGAGGCCGTGCAGGAGGCCTTCCACCGGCACCCGGGCGAGATCGCCTGTGTGATCACGGAGGCCTCGCCCGGCAACATGGGCGTCGTGCCGCCGGCCCCCGGCTTCAACCAGGGGCTGAGGGACGCGTGCCACAAGAACGGCGCCCTCTACATCTCCGACGAGGTGATGACCGGCTTCCGCACCAGCCGGAGCGGCTGGTTCGGGGTCGACGGCGTCACTCCCGACCTCATGACCTTCGGCAAGGTCATGGGCGGCGGCTTCCCGGCCGCGGCCTTCGGCGGACGCGCCGATGTGATGGCCCACCTCGCGCCGGCCGGCCCCGTCTACCAGGCGGGCACCCTCTCCGGGAACCCGATCGCCACGGCCGCCGGGCTCGCCCAGCTGCGGCTCCTGGACGACGCGGCCTACGAGAAGGTCGACGCCGTCTCGGCGCAGATCCAGTCCCTCGTCACCGAGGCGCTGACCAAGGAGGGTGTGGCGCACCGGCTGCAGACCGCCTCCAACATGTTCTCCGTGTTCTTCACCGACCGACAGGTGCGGAACTACGAGGACGCCAAGCGGCAGGAGTCGTTCCGCTTCACCGCGTTCTTCCACTCGCTGCTGGCGAACGGCGTCTATCTGCCGCCGTCGTCCTTCGAGTCCTGGTTCGTGTCCACGGCCCACGACGAGCGGGCCATCCAGACCATCGCCGACGCCCTTCCGGCGGCGGCCCGGGCGGCTGCGGAGGCCACCGCGTGAGCAACAGCACCGGAAACAGCGCCGGCGACGGCATCGGGAACGGCGGCGGCGAGGGCGGCAAGGACGTCACCGTCGTCCACCTGATGCGGCACGGTGAGGTCGAGAACCCGGACGGCGTCCTCTACGGCCGGCTGCCCGGCTACCACCTGTCCGAGCTGGGCCGGCAGATGGCCGACCGCGTCGCCGAGCACCTCGCCTCGCGTGACGTCACCCACGTCGTCGCCTCCCCGCTGGAGCGGGCGCAGGAGACCGCCACCCCGATCGCCAAGGCGCACGGTCTCGACCTGGCCACCGACGAGCGGCTCATCGAGGCCGAGAACGTCTTCCAGGGCAAGACGTTCGGGGTCGGGGACGGCGCCCTGCGCAAGCCGGAGAACTGGAAGCACCTCGTCAACCCCTTCCAGCCGTCCTGGGGCGAGCCGTACGTCGACCAGGTCGTGCGGATGATGGGCGCGCTGAACGCGGCCAAGGACCAGGCGCGCGGGCACGAGGCGGTGCTGGTCAGCCATCAGCTGCCGATCTGGATCGTGCGGTCGTACGTCGAGCGGCGGCGGCTGTGGCACGACCCGCGCAAGCGGCAGTGCACGCTGGCCTCCCTGACGACGTTCACCTACCAGGGCGACCGGATCGTGTCCGTGGGCTACAGCGAGCCCGCCATCGACCTCGTCCCGGCCCATCTGCGGGCCGGTGCCAAGCCGCAGAAGGGCAAGGGCACCGTCCAGGGCAAGGCCTTCGGAGCCTGACCCGGCCGTTGTTGACGGTCCGTTTACAGGGGCTTGACGTGCTTTCGCGATTTCTGTTACGAAAAGCACACAAATCCACGGAACCTTCCCGATCGTCGCGTCCTCTCACTGGGTGACCCAGCAGGCGCGACGAATCGGGGATCCCCATGCCCACCACCTCCCGGACCTTCTCCCGCAGGGGAATGCTCGGACTCGGCGCGAGCGCGGCGGCCGCAGCCGGTCTCGCCGGCTGCGGAGGTTCCACGTCCTCGGGCGGCGCCGGGCACCCGGGCGGTTCCCCCAAGGGCAAGAACGCACCGGACGGCAGCGGCGGTTCCCGCCCGGGCCGGCCCCTCGGCGACGGCTCCACCTCCTTCACCGGCAAGCAGCCGCACCAGCCGGCCAAGCCCGAGCCGCTGGAGCCGGGGCAGACCCCGCCGCAGTTCGTGATCTTCTCCTGGGACGGCGCCGGCGAGGTCGGCAACGGACTCTTCCCGCGCTTCCTGGACCTCGCCAAGCAGCACGGCGCCAGCATGACCTTCTTCCTCTCCGGGCTGTATCTGCTGCCCGAGTCGAAGAAGCGGCTGTACGCGCCCCCGAACAACCCGCGCGGCGCCTCCGACATCGGCTACCTCACCGACGAGCACATCAAGGCCACCCTCGCCAACGTCCGCCGGGCCTGGCTGGAGGGTCACGAGATCGGCACCCACTTCAACGGCCACTTCTGCGCCGGCCACGGCACGGTCGGCAACTGGACCCCGCAGCAGTGGAAGAGCGAGATCCAGCAGGCCAAGGCGTTCGTGAAGGAGTGGCGGACCAACACCGGCTGGACCGATCTGCCGTCGCTGCCCTTCGACTACGACAAGGAACTGGTCGGCGGCCGTACGCCCTGTCTGCTCGGCCAGGACAACCTGCTGCCCACCGCCCGCGAGCTGGGCTGGCGCTACGACGCCTCCTCGCCGGGCGGCCGGCAGACGTGGCCGGTGAAGCGGATGGGGATCTGGGACCTGCCGCTTCAGCAGATACCTTTCCCCGGACGTTCCTTCGAGGTCCTGTCCATGGACTACAACATGCTCGCCAACCAGTCCGTGAACTCCACCAAGGCGCCCGCCTACAACTACCCGGGTTGGCGCAAGCAGTCGGCGGGGGCGTACATAGCGGGTTTCCAGCGGGCATACGAGACGAACCGGGCACCGTTCTTCGTCGGCAACCACTTCGAGCACTGGAACGGCGGCATCTACATGGACTCCGTCGAGGAGGCCTTCAAGCACATCGCGCGGGAGAAGGAGAAGGGCGCCGATGTGCGGCTGGTCTCCTTCCGGCAGTTCGTGGACTGGATGGACGTGCAGAAGCCCGAGGTGCTCGCGAGGCTCCGGTCGCTGGAGGTCGGGCAGCGGCCCACCGGCGGCTGGAAGGAGTTCCTGCGGGACACCAAGTCGGCCTCCTCGGACGCCGCCTGAGGTCTGCGGGGGGCGGGGCCGGGGGCACCCGGGGCGTCGTGTCCGAAATGCCCCGTGTAAATACGCCCTGAAATGCGGTTTTCCGCCCGGCAGGGGGGCGCGCGAGATCCCCGGAACAGGCATGCGAAACTTTTCACATGAGTACCCGTAGCCGCGCCGTCCTGTGCAGCGCCGTGGCCGCCGTCGCGGCCCTGACCTTGTCCGCGTGCGGCAAGGGCGGCATCTCCGGCGGCGGCGGCGACACCCACTTCGTCACCGGCCACAACGGCGTCGACGCCGCGCCCCGGGGCAAGCGGGATGCGGCGCCCGACCTGTCCGGCAAGACCATCGACGGCAAGACCCTGGACGTCGCCGACTACAAGGGCAAGGTCGTCGTCGTCAACGTCTGGGGCTCCTGGTGCGGGCCGTGCCGGGAAGAGGCGAAGTACTTCGCGAAGGTCTCCAAGGAGTACGCGGACAAGGGCGTGCAGTTCGTCGGGATCAACACCCGGGACGCCAGCACCACCCCCGCGCTGGCCTTCGAGAAGGACAACGGGATCGGCTACCCGAGCCTGTACGACCCCACCGGCAGGCTGATGCTCCGCTTCAAGAAGGGCACCCTCAACCCGCAGCTCGTCCCGTCCACGCTCGTCATCGACAAGGACGGGAAGGTCGCGGCGCGGGCGCTGGAGCCCCTCGACGACACGGCCCTGCTGAAGATGGTCAAGCCGGTTCTGGCGGAGAAGTGACGTGAGCGCACTCCTCATGCTCGCCGCGGAGAACCAGACGGTGAAGAGCGGCGCCCTGCCGATCGCCCTGCCGATCGCCCTGCTCGGGGGGCTCGTCTCCTTCTTCTCGCCCTGCGTGCTCCCGCTCGTTCCCGGCTACCTCTCCTACGTCACCGGCGTCGCGGGAACCGACCTGGCCGAGGCCAGACGCGGGCGGATGGTCGTCGGGGCCTCCCTGTTCGTGCTCGGCTTCAGTGCCGTGTTCATCTCTGGCGGGGCCCTGTTCGGGTACTTCGGCTCCACCCTCCAGGAGCACAAGGACAGCCTGTCCAAGGTGCTCGGCGTGCTGATGATCGTCATGGGTGTGTTCTTCATGGGGCTGATGCCCTGGTTCACCCAGCGCGAGTTCCGCTTCCACAAGCGGCCGACGACCGGCCTGGTGGGTGCCCCGATACTGGGAGCCCTGTTCGGCATCGGCTGGACACCCTGCATCGGCCCGACCCTCGCGTCGGTGAACATCCTCTCCCTGAACGAGTCGAGCGCCGCGCGCGGCACCGTGCTGATGGTCGCCTACTGTCTGGGGCTCGGCGTCCCCTTCGTGCTCGCGGCCGTGGCCTTCCGCAAGGCGCTCGGTGCCTTCGGCTGGGTCAAGCGCCACTATGTCTGGGTGATGCGCATCGGCGGCACGATGATGATCGTGACCGGTGTGCTGCTGCTGACCGGGGCCTGGGACAGCCTCGTGCAGGAGATGCAGGGCTGGTCCGATGGCTTCACCGTGGGGATCTGATCGATGAGCAAGACCGAAACCGACAAGGGCCAGGAGCAGGACGACCTGGGGGAGGCCGGCTCCCAGCTGTCCACCGCGCCGCGGGACGAACCGGCGAGCCTGCCCGGTCTCGGCGTGCTCGGCTGGGTCCGCTGGTTCTGGCGGCAGCTGACCTCCATGCGGGTCGCGCTGCTGCTCCTGCTGCTGCTCTCGCTCGGCGCGATCCCCGGCTCGCTGATCCCGCAGACCGGCGCCGACGTGAGCAAGGTCGACGACTTCCGCGCCGCCCACCGGACGCTGGCGCCGGTCTACGACAAGCTCGGACTGTTCCACGTCTACAGCTCGGTGTGGTTCTCCGCGATCTACATCCTGCTGTTCGTCTCCCTCATCGGCTGCATCGTGCCGCGCACCTGGCAGTTCGTCGGTCAGCTGCGCGGCCGTCCGCCGGGCGCGCCCAAGCGGCTGACCCGGCTGCCCGCCTACACGACCTGGCACACCGAGGCCGATCCCGAGCAGGTCCGCGAGGCGGCGCTCGCCCTGCTGAAGAAGCGCCGCTTCCGCGCCCATGTCGCCGGTGACGCCGTCGCCGCCGAGAAGGGCTATCTGCGCGAGGTGGGCAACCTGGCCTTCCACATCGCGCTGATCGTGCTGCTGGTCGCCTTCGCCTCGGGCCAGATGTTCAAGTCCGACGGCACCAAGCTGATGGTCGAGGGCGACGGCTTCGCCAACGCGCTGCCGATGTACGACGACATCAAGTCCGGCAGCCTGTTCCAGAACGACGACCTCGTGCCGTTCAGCTTCGACCTGAAGGACTTCGAGGGCACCTACGAGACCAGCGGCCCCAGCCGGGGCACCCCGCGGACCTTCGAAGCGAAGATCAAGTACAGCCGGGGTGCGTACGGCGCGGAGAAGCCGGCCACCATCAAGGTCAACGAGCCGCTGAAGATCGACGACGCCAAGGTCTACCTGGTCAGTCACGGCTACGCCCCCGTCATCACCGTCCGCGACGGCAAGGGCAAGGTCGTCTACCACGACGCCGTGCCGCTGCTGCCGCTGGACGGAAACGTCACCTCCACCGGCGTGGTCAAGGTGATGGACGGCTACCGGGACGGCCGGGGAGTCCGGGACCAGCTCGGTATCAAGGCCTTCTTCCTGCCGACCTACGGCGGCCCCGGCATGGAGATCGCCTCGGCGTTCCCGGCGCTGCTGAACCCGGTGCTGAACCTGGAGCCCTACCACGGCTCGCTCGGCGTCGACTCGGGCATCCCACAGAGCGTGTACCAGCTGGACAAGACCCACATGAAGGCGTTCAAGGACGCCAAGGGCGCCCAGCTGCGCACGAACCTGAAGCCGGGCCAGACCATGAAGCTGCCGAACGGCGCCGGGTCCGTGACCTTCGAGAAGAACATCAAGGAATGGGCCGGCTTCGAGATCGTCCAGGAGCCGGGTGGCGGCTGGGCGCTCGGCGGTGCCCTCACCGCGATCTTCGGTCTGGCCGCCTCCCTGTTCATCCAGCGCCGCCGGGTGTGGGTGCGGGCGGTGCGCGGCGCAGACGGCCGCACGGTCGTCGAGATGGCGGGCCTCGGCCGCAGCGAGTCCGCCAAGGTGCCCGAGGAACTGGGCGCCCTCGCCGGAACCCTCTACGACCTCGCCCCGGCGACAGCCGGCCCCGACGACACCACCGACGACTCCGCACCATCCCCAGCCGTACCTGCCGAAGGGGCTGAGAAGTGACTCTCGCCGCCGCAACCCAACTTGCCGTCGCGACCAACGAGCACCTGGCGAGCATCAGCAACACGCTGATCTACTCCTCGATGGCCGTGTACACCCTGGCCTTCTTCGCGTACATCGCCGAATGGCTCTTCGGCAGTCGCAGCAAGGTCGCCCGCACGGCGGCCGCGCTCACCGCCGACGGCGCGCGGAAGACGGCCGGCCCCGCCGTCACCGTCAAGCAGGCCGGCGGCACCGCCGTACTGGAGCGGCCCCAGGTCGTCGTCCGCTCGGCCTCCGGCGCCCGGGACGTCCCGGACGGGCCCGGCGCGCACGGCGGTGACGTCCAGGGCGACCTCTACGGGCGGATCGCCATCTCGCTCACCGCGCTCGCCTTCCTGGTGGAACTCGCCGGGGTCGTCGCCCGCGCGGCCTCCGTGGAGCGGGCGCCGTGGGGCAACATGTACGAGTTCAACATCACCTTCTCCACGGTCGCCGTCGGCGTGTACCTCGCGCTGCTCGCGCTGAGGAAGAACGTGCGCTGGCTCGGGCTGTTCCTGATCACCACGGTCCTGCTCGACCTCGGTCTCGCCGTCACCGTGCTGTACACCGCCAGCGACCAGCTGGTCCCCGCGCTGCACTCGTACTGGCTGTACATCCACGTCTCCACCGCGATCTTCTGCGGCGCGGTGTTCTACGTCGGCGCGGTCGCCACCATCCTGTACCTGTTCAAGGACGCCTACGAGAGCAAGCTCCAGTCCGGCGGCAAGCCCGGCGCCTTCGCCACCTCGGTGCTGGAGCGGCTGCCCGCCTCCGCCTCGCTCGACAAGTTCGCCTACCGGGTCAACGCGGCCGTCTTCCCGCTGTGGACGTTCACGATCATCGCGGGCGCGATCTGGGCGGGCGACGCCTGGGGCCGGTACTGGAACTGGGACCCGAAGGAGACCTGGTCCTTCATCACCTGGGTCGCCTACGCCTGCTACCTGCACGCCCGGGCCACGGCCGGCTGGAAGGGCCGCAAGGCCGCCTACCTGGCACTGATCGCCTTCGGCTGCTGGCTGTTCAACTACTACGGCGTCAACATCTTCGTCACCGGCAAGCACTCCTACGCGGGCGTGTGACCGCCCGGTCGGTGACACTGGTGTCATGAGCGGTTCCATCGAACAAGGCACCAGCCAGACGCACGGGAACACGCACATACTCCACTTCCTGGTGCGGATCCCGCGTCCCATGGAGGACGTCTGGGCGGCGGTGGCCACCCCCGAGGGCCTCGGGGCCTGGTGCACCGCCGTCGACGCCATGGAACCCCGCGTCGAGGGCGCGGTCACCCTGCGTGACTTCGGTGCCGGGCGGGTCACCGCGTGGGACGTCGACCGGGTCGCCGAGTACACCGTCGAGGGCGGCGGCCGGCTCCGGTTCCATCTGGAGCGGGACGGGGGCGGGGGCTGCGTGCTGCGCTTCACCCACGAGTTCCAGGACGAGGGTGCCTCCGAGGGCGCCTCCGAGTCGGGCTGGCGCGCCCGCTTCGAACGGCTGCTCACCGGCCCGGCGTCCGCGCCGCGGTCCCCCGCTCAGGAGGACGTGCGGCCGCTCCCGGGCCAGTTCACCTGAGACGCCCGCCGCGATTCGCACGCGGCGTGCGCCGCCTTCGGCGTCGGCTCCACGCCCGCCGGTCCGGCACGGCGAGGCGCGGCGACCGCTCGGCGTGTGCCGCGCAGGCGCCGCCGTCCCGGAAGTGCCGTGACGGCAGCCGCTCTCGTTCAGCGGCGGGGGCCTGTCACGAGACGGCCGGGAGCCTGCCGTGCGCCACCGAGGCGATGTGGTCGCGCAGCCGCTCGACGTACAGCCGCAGATTCTTCGCCGCCACGTCCGTGTCCGGGTACCGGCTGGCCAGCCACAGCCCCTCGGGCAGCCGGTTCACCCATACGCACACCTGGTCCCCGTAGGACACTCGCAGCAGCCCGTGCGCGTTCAACTCGGCCCACCGCTCGGCGCCGGGGATGGCCCGGGCGTCGATGTAGGAGACGATCGAGTACAGGTCGGGCGAGGTGGGCCGGAAGTCCGCGCCGAGCAGGCTCAGCACCCGGGCCAGCGGCATCCGGGCCAGCGGCCGGTTCGCCTGCAGCTCGGCGCGCACCGCCCGCAGGGCGTCCGGGAAACCGGGGGCGCGGCCCACGGGCACCTCGATCGGCGCGCCGCCCACGTACCAGCCCACCGAGTCGCTCCACCGGGTCTTCACCCGGGTGTGGAACGGCACCACCGTCCGGTACACCGACTGCCCGCCCAGCTCGTGGACGATGAGCGCGGTCGCGGCCAGCAGGCCGACGAGGCTGCCGCCGTAGGGCCGGCAGTACGCCTCGAACGCCGCCGCCTCGTCCGCGTCGGCCAGCGGCTCGCACAGCATCTGTTGCCGGGGCAGCGGGCCGCCCGGCCGCAGACCGAGGTCGACGGGGAAGCCGGGCAGCGTCCCGTCGCAGCGGTGGATGAACTCGCGCCAGCGCTCCACGATCGCGTGCCGGCCGTCGAGGCCGTCGGCGTCCGCCCGCTCGATCTCGCAGAAGTCGATGTAACTGGCGCTCGGGGCGCGGCTGTCGGGCTCGGTGCCGGCGAGGTGGGCCGCGTACAGTTCGTGGATCTCGGCGGGGACGCGGTTCAGGGAGTAGGCGTCCACGTTACTGTGGTCGAAGGCCATGTACACGCTCGCGCCGTCGTCCCGGACGACCGCGGTGTAGATGAGGTTCGGCCAGCGCAGCGCGTCCGCGGCGGTGTCGAAGCGGTCCTGGAGGTGCCGTACGAGGCCGTCGGCGTCGGGGAAGTCGCCCGCTTCCTCCCGGCACAGGGACACATCGGCGGCGTCGAGCGTGAACCGGCGCAGTTCCTCGCCCACCCAGCGGAAGCCGCTGCGCAGCGTCTCGTGCCGCACGGTCCAGGCGCGCAGCGCCTCCCCGAGCGCGTCGAGGTCGACCGGGCCGGGCAGGTCGAAGGCGGCACCGAGCCAGGTCGGCACGAACAGCCCGTCCTCCCGGACGCACTTGGCCGTCCTGATGTGCGACTCCTGGATGTAGGCCGGGGGCCGGGAGTCCTCCGGCAGCCCGGTCGCCACCGCGACGGTCGCCGGGCTCAGCGTCCACTCGACGAGCCGTCCCGGCCGGACCTCGCAACGCTGGATGTCAGTGATTCGCACGCGTCTCCCATCACAGAGGGGGGACCTGGGTGCGGGCCCCCCTCAAGGCAATGCCGTGGGACGCGGCCGGGACATGCCCGTACGGTTCATTTCAACGGAACGGGTGGCAGGCCGAACGCGGATGTGATTAAGCGGCGGTGACCCTCCGGGGAGCGGGGCTCACACGCCGATGTCCTCGTTCCACAGGTCCGGATGGTCCTCGACGAAGGCGCGCATCATCGCCACGCACTCGGCGTCGTCCACGAGCACGATCTCCACTCCGTGGGCGGCCAGCCAGTCGTGCCCGCCGTGGAAGGTGGTGGCCTCGCCGACCACCACCCGGGAGATGCCGAACTGGCGCACCAGGCCGCTGCAGTACCAGCAGGGGGAGAGGGTGGTGACCATGGTCGTGCCGCGGTACGTGCGCTGCCGTCCCGCCGCTCGGAAGGCCGCCGTCTCCGCGTGCGTCGAGGGGTCGCCGTCCTGGACCCGGCGGTTGCGGCCCCGGCCGAGCAGCTCACCGTCCGGGCCGTAGAGCGCGGCCCCCACCGGGATGCCCCCCTCGGCGAGCCCAGCACGGGCCTCCTCGACGGCGACACCGAGCCAGGCACGCACCCGCGATTCGTCCATTCCCCCACTGTGCGACGCGCCGGACGACCGGGCAACAACCCCGGGTGATCGTCGGCCGCAAGCAGTCAAGGGCGCGCGGCGGGGCCGTACTTGGGTCCCGGGACGGATGCCGGGGCTCAGTCGTTGTTCTTCGGGTCGTCCTTCTTGTCCTGCTTCTCCAGGGACTTGAGGAACTCGGGGTTGTCGTCGGGGGCCACCCAGCCGGCCGTGGTGCCGTGGCGCCGTTGCGCGGGGTCGGGGCCGTTCACGGGGCGGGTCCTGCCGGTGATCAGCCAGGCGACCGGGCCGACCAGGACCTCGCCGAAGAGCAAGATGACGATCACCCACACCACCTTCGGCAGATGGCGGACCTCTTCCTCGGGTGTGTTCAGACAGTCCACGAAGGCGTAGATCCACAGCGCGAGGACCAGCAGGAACGGCAGATACCTGAGCATGGTCGTGCGCTCTCCCGACGATGTGAGACGGCCCCGGTGACCGGGCCAGGGTAGCGGGTGGCCATGATGGACGCTCCGTGATCGCGGTTCGTCGGAGGGGGCCATGGGGTTACGTGCGCGCAGGAGACGGGCGGCGGCCGGGCTGGCGGCGGGCGGCCTGCTCGTCGCGGGGGTGCTGGTGGCCCGGGAACTGTCCTCGCCGGTGTTCGGTCTGCGGCAGGGCCCCTTGGCGAAGGATCCGGGCTGCGCTCGGATCGCCGGCCACTACCCGGACCGGCTGGACGGCGACCGGCTCGACCCGGTCACCTTCGAGGGACTCGCGGTGTGGGGTCACGGGACGGTGCGGCTGCGCTGCGGCCTGATCCCGCCGGCCCCGACGACGGACCCGTGCTTCGCCGTGGACGGGGTCGACTGGGTACTGCGGGAGGCCGGGTCCCACGGCGGCCGCAAGCTCCTCGTCACCTACGGCAGACGGCCGGCCGTGGAGGTGTCGATCGCGGACTCGGCAGGGCACACCGACACCGTGCTGTCGGACCTGAGCCGGCTGGTCGCTTCCCTGCCGCTCGACGACCACTGTGTGAGCGGCGGTTGACGTTCAGCGCGCCCGGTGCGCCTTCTCGCGCAGCAGCGGACGCGTGACGTCGCGCACCTCGGCCTCCGTGACGCCGCTGACGCGCAGGGCCGCGATCCTGCCGTCCCGGTCGATGACCAGCGTGTAGGGCAGCCCCACGGGCCGGTAGCCGCGGGGGAGCCGGGTGAGCAGCCGGCCGCCGGGGTCGTGCAGGCTGGGGTAGGCCAACGCGTGGTCGCGCTGGAACGCCCGGCCCGCCGACCGCTCGGCATCGGTGTCCACGCCCAGCACCCGCACCCCCCGCGCCGCCAGATGGCGCTGGGCGCGCGAGAGTTCGGGTGCCTCGGCGCGGCAGGGCCCGCACCAGGAGGCCCACACGTTCAGGACGACGACCTTGCCGCGGTAGTCGGACAGGCGGGCCGGCCGGCCGTCGAGGGTGGTGCCGGAGAGGTCCGGCGCGGCACGGCGGTCGGCGGCCGGCACCCGGTCCGGCGGGGAGCCGGCGGAGCCGCCCGTCTCCTGGGCGGGCGAGCACGCGGCGAGTACGGACAGCAGCGCGAGGAACCGTAAGCGACCGGGACGTCTCATGATCGACGAGTATTCCAGCCGCCCCGGTGCCGCCGGAGCCGCCCCGGTGACCGGTGCGGGCAGGCGGGTGGCCGATACTGGGAGGCATGGCTTACGACGATCTTCGCTCCCTGCTGCGGGCGCTGGAGCGCGAGGGCGACCTCAAGCGCATCAAGGCCGAGGTGGACCCCTACCTGGAAGTCGGGGAGATCGTCGACCGGGTGCAGAAATCCGGCGGCCCGGCGCTGCTCTTCGAGAACGTCAAGGGCTCCGCGATGCCGCTCGCGATGAACGTCTTCGGCACCGACCGGCGGCTGCTGAAGGCGCTGGACCTGAAGTCGTACGGCGAGATCTCCGAGAAGATCGGCGGTCTGCTGCGGCCCGAGCTGCCGCACGGCTTCGTCGGCGTCCGCGAGGCGTTCGGCAA
The DNA here is from genome assembly GCF_044454765.1 of Streptomyces sp. NPDC051452. Classification (NCBI taxonomy): domain Bacteria; kingdom Bacillati; phylum Actinomycetota; class Actinomycetes; order Kitasatosporales; family Streptomycetaceae; genus Streptomyces; species Streptomyces sp. NPDC051452. The sequence goes on along the minus strand of NZ_JBITEB010000011.1, from coordinate 224,955 downwards.
GCTCGGCGCGATGGCGCACGTGCCGCCGAAGAAGGTGAAGCCCGGCAGCGCGCCCGTACAGGAGGTCGTCCTGCGGGGCGACGAGGTCGACCTGGACCGGCTCCCGGCGCTGTTCACCTGGCCGAAGGACGGCGGCTCCTTCTTCAACCTGGGCCTGACCCACACCAAGGACCCCGAGACCGGCATCCGCAACCTCGGCCTGTACCGGCTCCAGCGCCACGACAAGCGCACCATCGGCATGCACTGGCAGATCCACAAGGACAGCCGCAACCACTACCAGGTCGCGGCGAAGAGGGGCGAGCGGCTGCCCGTCGCCATCGCCTTCGGCTGTCCGCCCGCCGTGACGTACGCCTCCACCGCCCCGCTCCCCGGCGACATCGACGAATACCTCTTCGCCGGGTTCATCGCGGGCAAGCGGATCGAGATGGTCGACTGCCAGACGGTCCCGCTCCAGGTCCCGGCGAACGCCGAGGTCGTCCTGGAGGGCTGGCTGGAGCCCGGCGAGATGCTGCCGGAAGGCCCGTTCGGCGACCACACCGGTTTCTACACCCCGCAGGAGCCGTTCCCCGCCCTGACGATCGACTGCGTGACGATGCGCAAGCGCCCGCTGCTCCAGTCGATCGTGGTCGGCAGGCCGCCCACGGAGGACGGCCCCCTCGGCCGCGCCACGGAACGCTTCTTCCTGCCGCTGCTGAAGATCATCGTCCCGGACATCGTGGACTACCACCTGCCCGAGGCCGGCGGCTTCCACAACTGCGCGATCGTCTCGATCGACAAGAAGTACCCCAAGCACGCGCAGAAGGTGATGCACGCGATCTGGGGGGCGCACATGATGTCCCTGACCAAGCTGATCGTGGTGGTGGACTCCGACTGCGACGTCCACGATCTGCACGAGGTCGCCTGGCGCGCCCTCGGCAACACGGACTACGCCCGCGACCTCACGGTCGCCGAAGGCCCCGTCGACCATCTCGACCACGCCTCCTACCAGCAGTTCTGGGGCGGCAAGGCGGGTATCGACGCCACGAGGAAGTGGCCGGAGGAGGGCTACACCCGCGACGGCGGGTGGCCGGACATGGTCCTGTCGGACCCGGATACGGCGGCCCTGGTGGACCGCCGCTGGAAGGAGTACGGGCTGTGACCTCCGCGTCCGCCGCCATCCCGCAGCCGGGACGCACCAAGGCGTTCCTGCGCCTGGTGATGATCGAGCACTCGGTCTTCGCGCTGCCCTTCGCCTACATCGCCGCGCTCACGGCGATGTACGAGTGGGACGAGAACATCCACTGGGTCCGGCTGCTGCTGGTCACGGTCTGCATGGTCGGACTGCGCACGTTCGCGATGGCGGTCAACCGGATCATCGACCGCGAGATCGACGCCCGCAACCCGCGCACCGCGCACCGCGAGCTGGTGACGGGCGCGATGTCCGTCCGGCACGCCTGGACGGGCGCCCTGGTCGCGCTGGTGGTCTTCCTCGGCGCCGCGGCCCTGCTCAACCCGCTCTGTCTGGCGCTGGCGCCGGTCGCGGTGATCCCGATGGTGGTCTACCCCTACGGGAAGCGGTTCACCAACTTCCCGCAGGCCATCCTGGGGCTCGCCCAGGCCATGGGCCCGATCGGCGGCTGGCTGGCCATCTCCGGCTCCTGGTCCTGGGACGCGGTGATCCTCGGACTCGCCGTGGGCGTCTGGATCGGCGGCTTCGACCTGATCTACGCCTGCCAGGATGTCGAGACCGACCGGGAGATCGGTGTCCGCTCGGTCCCGGCCCGCTTCGGCGTCCCGGCCGCGATCTGGGGGGCGCGCGCCTGCCACACGGTGACGACGGGCCTGTTCGTCTGGTACGCCCTGGCCACCCACGCCGGCCCGTTCTTCTGGCTGGGCCTGGCGATCGTGGCGGGAGCGTTCGTCTACGAGCACCGCATCGTCCGCCCGCACGACCTGTCCCGCCTCGACCGGGCGTTCTTCTCGGTCAACGGCTTCATCGGCATCGCCCTGTTCGTGTGCGCGCTGCTGGACCTGCTGACGCGCGGTCTGACCGCCTGAGCACCCGCCGTGCCCGCCTCCCGCCCGACGGCCGGCCCCGCGGCGCGGCACCCGGCCTGAGTCCTGGGCGACCCGCCGGTACGCTCAAGGTGTGAACGCAGGAGAATCGCAGCGCGCGCCTTGGATCGTGGGGGTGTCCGGAGCTTCCGGGACGCCGTATGCGGCCGCTGTGCTGCGGGCGCTGCTGGGGGCGGGGGAAGCGGTCGACCTGGTGGTCAGCCGGGCCTCGCGGCTGACGCTGCTGGACGAGACGGGGATCTCGTTCCGGGACGCCCACTGGCAGGAGGACCTGCGCGCATGGCTGGCCCTGGGGGCGGACGGCAAGCCCGGGACCTTCGAGGTGGACGTCGACGGGGTGCGGTACTGGGGCGCGGGCGATCTCGCGGCGGGCCCGTCCTCGGGGTCGTACCCGGCGAAGGGGATGCTCATCGTGCCGGCCTCCACCGCGTGCGTGGCCGGAGTGGCGCTCGGGCTGTCCAAGGACCTGTTGCAGCGGGCGGCGAGCGTCACCCTGAAGGAGCGCCGGACGCTGGTCGTCGCGGTGCGCGAGACCCCTCTGAACGGGCAGACCCTGCGGCACCTGGTCGCGCTGGACGAGGCCGGTGCCTCGGTGCTGCCGGCGTCGCCCGCCTTCTACGCGGGGGCCACCCACATCCAGGATCTGGTGGACTTCGTCGCCGGGCGCGTGCTGGACGCGGCGGGCGTCGGGCACGACCTGTACCGGCGGTGGCGGGGCGAACTGGGCGGCGGCAGGCCCGACCAGTAGCGCCCGGCGCAACACCTCTCATCACACTTCGCAACTCTTCAGCGGAAGGCTTCGATCGCATGGACGCGGTGGACAGGCAGCTCATCCAGGCCCTGAGGGAGAACGGCCGGGCCTCCTACGCGGAGCTGGGGCGCCTCGTCGGCCTGTCGGGACCCAGCGTCACCGACCGCATCAACCGGCTGGAGGCGGCCGGGGTCATCACCGGCTACCGCGCCACGGTGGACTCGCCCTCGCTCGGTCTCGGCGTCACCGCGCTGATCGGCATCTCGCTCTCGGACGCCGCCGACCACGAGGACGTGGCGCAGCGGCTGCGGGACCTGCCGGAGATCGAGGACTGCTGGTTCATCGCCGGCGACGACTCCTTCATGCTCAAGGTGCGCTCGACGGACGTGGACGGTCTGGAGAAGACCATCCGTCGGCTGAGCGGGACCAGGGGCGTGTCCCGGACCCGTACCACGATCGTGCTCTCCACGAAGTGGGAGAACCGGGTCGGGGAGTTGCCCGAAGAGGTCTAGGGATACCGTGGGCCGAGCTGTCGTAGAAAGGTGTTGCCATGGACGTCGGGCTCAAGCGCGAGCTGGAGGAGAAGGTCCGCTCCGGTGAGCGGCTGTCCCGCGAGGACGGCATCGCGCTGTACGAGTCGGACGATCTGGCCTGGCTGGGGGGCCTCGCGCACGAGGTGCGTACCCGCAAGAACGGTGACGTCGTGCACTTCAACGTCAACCGGCACCTGAACATGACCAACGTATGCACGGCCTCCTGCGCCTACTGCTCGTTCCAGCGCAAGCCGGGCGAGAAGGACGCGTACACGATGCGCATCGAGGAGGCCGTCAAGCTCGCCAAGGCGATGGAGTCGGAGAACCTCACCGAGCTGCACATCGTCAACGGCCTGCACCCGAACCTGCCCTGGCGGTACTACCCCCGGTCGCTGCGCGAGCTGAAGGCCGCGCTGCCGCACGTCTCGCTGAAGGCGTTCACGGCCACGGAGATCCACCACTTCGAGACGATCTCCGGGCTGAGCGCGAGCGAGATCCTGGACGAGCTGATCGACGCCGGACTGGAGTCGCTGACCGGCGGCGGCGCGGAGATCTTCGACTGGGAGGTCCGGCAGCACATCGTGGACCACCGCACCCACTGGGAGGACTGGTCCCGTATCCACCGCCTGGCGCACGAGAAGGGGCTGAAGACCCCGTGCACCATGCTCTACGGCCACATCGAGGAGCCCCGCCACCGCGTCGACCACGTGCTGCGGCTGCGGGAACTGCAGGACGAGACCGGCGGCTTCCAGGTCTTCATCCCGCTGCGCTACCAGCACGACTTCGTGGACGTGCAGGACGGCAAGGTCCGCAACCGGCTCCAGGCGCGCACGCAGATGGCGACCGGCGCCGAGGCCCTGAAGACCTTCGCCGTCTCCCGGCTGCTCTTCGACAACGTCCCGCACGTGAAGGTCTTCTGGGTGATGCACGGTGTGCAGACCGCCCAGCTGGCCCTCCAGCACGGCGCGGACGACATGGACGGCTCGGTCGTCGAGTACAAGATCACACACGACGCCGACAACTACGGCACGCCGAACAAGCTGACCCGTGAGGACCTGCTCGACCTGATCCGCGACGCCGGCTTCCGCCCGGTGGAGCGCAACACGCGCTACGAGATCATCCGCGAGTACGAGGGCGCCGACCCGGCCCGCCGCGAGTCCCCGCAGCCGATGCGGCTCTGACCCCCGCCGCCGGGCCGCGGCCCGCGCGCCCCTGGTTCCGCGCCGGAACCAGGGGTACCCGCCCGGCATGGCCGTCACGAAGCCGAGGACACCCGAGGACGCCTACACCGCGGAGCCCTTCGTGCCGGACCACGGCGGCCTGCCCACCCTGCGCGAGGCCGCCGCGAACTGCCGCGGCTGCCCGCTGCACCGGGACGCCACCCAGACCGTCTTCGGGCAGGGTTCGGCGAGCGCCCGGCTGCTGCTCGTCGGTGAACAGCCCGGCGATCAGGAGGACCGGCAGGGCAAGCCCTTCGTCGGCCCCGCGGGCAAGCTCCTCGACCGCGCCCTCGCCGAAGCCGGCCTGGATCCGGCGGAGGCGTACGTCACCAACGCCGTCAAGCACTTCAAGTTCACCCGGGGCGAGCCGCGGGGGCGCCGGATCCACAAGGCGCCGAGCCTGCGGGAGATGTCCGCGTGCGGGCCGTGGCTCGCGGCGGAGCTGGCGATCGTGCGGCCCGAGCTGATCGTGGTGCTGGGCGCGACGGCCGGAAAGGCGCTGCTGGGTTCGTCGTTCCGGGTCGGCGAGGTGCGCGGGACGCTGCTGGAGCGGGAGATCCACGGCCGGGCGGAGCGGCTGCTCCCCACGGTGCATCCGTCGTCCGTGTTGCGCTCGGACGACCGGGAGAGCGCCTTGCGAGGGTTGGTGGCCGATCTGGAGGTGGCCGCACGGGCCCTGGGGTGACGGACGGCACACCGCGTCCCTGAAGACGGGCGAAGCCCTGGAGGGCACGCTGCGGGGTAATGGATAGTATGCGCCCATGCCCCTTACTTTCACCCTGGATCCGGCCGTCACGCCCGCCCTGCGCGACGGCATCCTCGACCTGTGGGCGGACGTGACCAACGCGGGCGGGGCCGTCGGCTTCGTGGCTCCCGTGAACCGCGAGGAGATACGCCCCGACCTGGTGCGTCACCTCGCGGCCATGGCCGAGGGCCGGCACCGGCTGCTGGTCGGGCACGACGAGGCGGGCGAGGTGGCCGCCACCGCCTTCTTCTCCTTCAACGGACACCGGTTGCAGCGGCACTGGCTGTGGCTCTACACGGTGATGGTCCACCCCCGTCACCAGGGCCGGGGCCACGGGCGCGAGCTGATGGCGGCCGCGGCGGACGCGGCCCGCGGCTTCGAGGGCATCGACGCGATACGGCTCGGCTGCCGCGGCGGCCTGGGCCTGGAGCGCTTCTACGCCTCCTGCGGCTACAAGGAGGTCGGCCGGGTGCCCGACGCCATCCGCGTGGCCCCCGGTGACGACCGCGACGACATCACCATGCTGCTGCCGCTGGCCTGAGCCGTCCCACCCGCCGCCGAGGCCCCGGGCCGGGCGTGCTTCACTGGACGATGCCCGATATGGGTTGTCCGACCTACGACACGGAAGAGTGGATTGAGATGCTCCGCTACACGCTGATGCGCCTCGGCATCTTCGCCGGCTGCCTCGTGGTCGTCTGGGGAGCCGTCTACTCCGGCATCTTCCCGCGCGGCTACGGCAACGCCAACTTCCTGTGGCTCCTGCTGCTCGCCATGGTGATCTCGGCGCCGATCAGCTGGGTGGTGCTGCGCGGGGAGCGGGACCGTGCCTCGGCGCGGGTCGCGGGCAGGGTGGACCGGATGAAGGCCAACCTGGACGCCAACCGCGCGGCGGAGGACGGCGCCGAAGACGGCGTTCACGCGCAGGGCCAGCCTTCCTGACCAAGCGGTCGTATCGGTCCTATCGGGCGATTCCGGGTGGTGTCCCGGACCCCGATTAGGCTTGCCCCATGGGTGCCGTCAAGACCAAGCGGATGCCGCGTGCGGTGCGGGAGCGGCAGATGCTCGACGCCGCCGTACGGATCTTCGGCCGGCGTGGATACAGGGCCGCGTCGATGGACGAGATCGCCGAACTGGCGGGCGTGTCCAAGCCGTTGGTGTACCTGTACCTGAACAGCAAGGAAGACCTCTTCACGGCCTGCATCCGCCGGGAGGCCGCCGCCCTGACCGAGGCGGTGCGCACCGGTGTACGGCCGGACCTCCCCGCCGACCGGCAACTGTGGGAGGGGCTACGGGCGTTCTTCGCGCACACCGCCGCGCATCCCGACGGCTGGTCCGTGCTGCATCTGCAGGCCCGCACGCACGGTGAGCCGTTCGCCTCCGAGGTCGCCGCGATGCGTGCGGAGATCGTCGCGTTCGTCACCCGTCTGATCGCCGACGCCGCCCGGGAGGCCCACCGGGTCCCCGATCCCTCCGAGCGTGAGGTCGCCGGCCTCGCCGAGGCCCTGGTCGGCGCGGCGGAGTCGCTGGCCGCCTGGGCCAACACCAACCCCCGCGTAACCGCCCGCCAGGCGGCCTCCACCCTGATGAACTTCGCCTGGTCAGGCCTATCCAACCTCCTACAAGGCCACCCCTGGACCCCGGCCTCATAGCCCCCCGAGCAACGACGCGCCGCCGCTCCCGTCAGGGCCACGGGGAACTCCGCGAGAACCACGACGCACCCGCACCCGTCACCGCACGCCCGCCCCGGTCAGGGGCGCGGGGAACTGCGCGAAACCCACGACGCACCCGCACCCGTCACCGCACGCCGGCCCCGGTCAGGGGCGCGGGGAACTGCGCGAAACCCACGACGCACCCGCACCCGTCACCGCACGCTCGCCCCGGTCAGGGGCGCGGGGAACTGCGCGAGAACCACGACGCACCCGCACCCGTCACCGCACGCTCGCCCCGCCCCCCTCAGGGGCGCGGGGAACTGCGCGAAACCCCACCACGCACCCGCACCCGACAGCGCGGCCCGCGTCACCCCCGCACCCCGCCGCCCAGCGCCCGCACCTCCCCGGCAAGGTGCAACTTCCCTCCCGCGCCGCGCAGATCGAACCGACCGGAGCCGTCCGCGCCGTAGGCCACCGCCCCGGGCAACAGCACCGGCGCCCGGAACCCGGCCCGCACCACCGCCGCCCCCGGCGTGCCGTGCGCCGCCAGACAGCGGGCCACCGTCCACATCCCGTGCGCGATGGCCCGCGGGAACCCGAAGAGACGGGCGGTGAGCGGATGCAGATGAATGGGATTGCGGTCACCGGAGACCGCCCCGTACCGCCGCCCCACATCCTCGGCCAGCCGCCACTCGGCGAGAACGGGCAGAGGCGTCGCCTCGACCTCCCGCACCACCGCGCCCGGTGCCGCAGGTGCCACACCATCCCCCGCGCCGTGCCGGGACAGATACGTGCTGCGCGACTCCCACACGAGGTCGCCGTCGGCGCGCAGCCCGGTCACCACGGTGGCCTCGGTGCCACGCCGGTGCGGAGCGAGACCGTCGATGTGGACGGCGAGTTCGTACTCCCCGGAGGCGGGCACCTCGGCGCGCCGGACGATCTCGATGGACGTGTGCACCAGCCCCAGCAGCGGCAGCGGAAAGTCCCGGCCGCTCATCAGCCGCATGGCCAGCGGAAAGCCGAGGACATGCGGGTAGGTGACGGGCAGCGCGTCCACGCCGGCGCACCCGTCGGCGGCCGCGGCGAACCCGCACACCCGCTCGTACGCGGCGAGCTTCGCCAGATCGACCCGCAGGCCCGGCAGCACCAGACGGGTGCGCGGGAACTCCGCGTCCGGGCCGGGACGCTTGAAGGGGGAGCGCAGGGCACCCCGGGCCAGCAGCGGGGCCAGCGCGGGCGCGGAGTGCAGCGTGACGGCGCTCATCAGGCCCCCGGCAGGCTCTGCCCGCAGACGCGGACGACCTGGCCCTCGACCGCGCCGGAGGCGAGGGCCAGGGCGGACTTCCCGGCCGTGAGGTGTGGCAACGGTCCGTCCGGCGCGGGCCGTTCGGGCGACCGGCGGCTCAGCTCGACCGGCTGGGGCAGGCCCAGGCGCCGGGCGAGGAGACGGCCGGGCGCCGTGCCGGTGAAGCTCAGATAGCGGTCGGCCATGTGCGACTCCCGCGCGACTCGGTTCCGAGGGGCTGACTTCTGCTTACTCTGGAGTAAGGTTACCGGAGGTAAGCCAAGGTGAGCCACTGTCACGGGTCAGGAGCACGTGGAGAGATGAGTCCCCTTTTCGGCCTGGTCGAGGTCGATGAGGCGTTCGCCTCCCAGGTGCCGGCCACGCTCGCCGCCCGGAGAAGCGGGGCCTGCCGCCGGCGGACCGCGTCCGGCGGAACGCGGCGGGTGTGGCGGCGGCCCTGGAACGCCCGTGAGGCTGCACAGCCCTGGCCCCGGACCCGCCCCGAACCCGCACAAGCCCCCCACGACGGACCCGTACCATCACCTGCCTGACCGGCGGTAACCCCCGTTGCGGCCCGCCACCGGTGAACGCCTCGCCACATGGGACACGTACGTCATGCAGCAAGCAGTGCGCCGCCGCACGCCTGAGGAGCCGCCCGTGACCACCCCGTACCCGAACGCCCCCGTCTCCTCCGGTGCTGCGGTCTCCTCCGGTGCCCCCGTCTCGGGCATCGACTACGACGGCCGTCCGGTCCTGGTGGAGCCCCGCATCCAGCGGCTGGACGGGGCCGTACGGGAGGTGTCCGTACCGCCGCTCGCCGCGCCGGTCACCCACGGCTCGCTGGCCGACCTGCCGTTCGACAACGCCGAGGCGGACCCCGGCGCGATCGTGCTCAGCCGCCGGCTGCCCGACGGCGGCTGGACCGACGTGACGGCCGCGAGCTTCGCCGAGCAGGTGCTCGCGGTGGCCAGGGGGCTGATCGCCGAGGGGCTGCGACCGGGCGACCGGATCGCGGTGATGGCCCGCACCCGCTACGAGTGGACCCTGCTCGACTTCGCCGCGTGGGCGGCCGGCCTGGTCACCGTCCCGGTGTACCCCACCTCCTCCGTCTTCCAGACCCGGTGGATCCTGCACGACTCCGGCGCGGTCGCCCTGGTCACCGAGACGACGGCCGACGCCTCCGCCATCGGCCCGGAACTCCAGCATCTGCCCGACCTCGGACACGTCTGGGTGATGGACCAGGGGCACGTGGAACAACTCGCCGACAGGGGCGCCCACGTGCCGGACGGCGAAGTCGCCGTACGCCGGGGCATGATGGGTCCCGCCACGCTCGCCACGCTCATCTACACCTCGGGCACCACGGGCCGCCCCAAGGGCTGCGCCCTGTCGCACGGCAACTTCCTCGCCGAGGTCGACAACGCCATCGAGCTGCTCTACCCGGTGTTCAAGGCACGGGACGAGGAGCCGTCGGTCCTCCTCTTCCTGCCGATGTCCCACGTCTTCGGCCGGATGGTGGCCGTCGCCTGCGTCCGCGCCCGGGTGCGCCTCGGCCACGCGCCCAGTCTGGCGCCGCAGGACCTCCTCCCGGACCTGGCCGCCTTCCGGCCCACCTGTCTGCTGACCATCCCCTACATGCTGGAGAAGATCTACAACTCCGCGCGGGCCACGGCCGAGGCGGGCGGCCGGGCGACGGTCTTCGACCGGGCGGCGGGCGTGGCCCAGCGCTACGGCGAGGCGGTCGAGGCCCGGCAGGCCGGCACCGGCCATGGCCCGGGACGGGCCCTGAAGACGGCCCGCAGCTTCTACGACCCGCTCGTCTACCGCCGCATCCGGTCCGCCATGGGCGGTCGGGTCCGCCACGTCATCTGCGGCGGCTCCCCGCTCGGCCGGCGCCTCGCCGCGTTCTACGCCGGTGCCGGCGTCCAGATCTTCGAGGGGTACGGCCTGACGGAGACGACGGGGGCGTCCACGGTCACCCCGCCCCTGAAGCCCCGTCTCGGCACGGTCGGCTGGCCCCTGCCCGGCACCCGGGTCCGGATCGCGGCGGACGGCGAGATCCTCCTCGCCGGCGACCACGTGCTGCGCGGCTACTGGGACCCACAGGCGGGCGGGGTCGTCCCGGCGACCCAGGACGGCTGGCTGGCCACCGGTGACCTGGGCGAACTGGACGACGAGGGCTATCTGACCCTCACCGGCCGCAAGAAGGAGCTGCTGATCACGGCCGGCGGCAAGTCGGTGGCCCCGGCCCCGCTGGAGAACTGGCTGCGCCAGCACCCGCTGATCTCCCAGGTGATGCTCGTCGGCGACGGCCGCCCCTACGTCGCGGCCCTGCTCACGCTCGACCCCGACGGTCTCACCCACTGGCGCCAGATGATCGGCAAGCATCCGGTCCCGCCGGAACTCCTGCTCGACGACCCCGAGTTGAGGGCCGTCCTCCAGCGGGCGCTGGACGAGGCCAACAAGATGGTGTCCCGGCCGGAGTCCATCCGCCGGTTCGCCGTGCTGCCGGGCGACTTCACCGAGGCGCTCGGCCATCTGACCCCGTCGATGAAGCTGCGGCGGGAACAGATCATGCGGGACTTCGCGCGCGAGGTGGAGGGCCTGTACGAGCGCTGAGCCGCACCACCGCCGGGAAGCGCCGCCCGGAAGATGGTCGGCACCCGCTCCCGTGCGAGCCCGCCTCGTCCGGACTCGGCGGGCGCGGGAGCGGGTTGCCGCCTGGGTCGGTCGCGGCCCGGGAAAATTCTCGTACGCCCCCTGAAGCCAGTCAATCCTTGGGTTTTGTCGCCAACCCCAAGTGTTAGCTTGGGTGTTGTGACCCTGGACGACCTCCGTGTGTTCGTGGCCGTGTGCCGCGCGGGCAGCCTCAGTGCCGTCGCCCGTGAACTGGGCTGCACCCAGTCCGCGGTCAGCCAGCACGTCAGGCGACTGGAGCGGGAGACCGGTGTGGCCCTGGTCGAACGCCGGCCGCGAGGCGTCGTGGCGACCCGCGCGGGGCGCATCCTGGAGGCCGCCGCGGCCGAGGGCATCTCCGGACTGGACCTCGCCGTACGGCAGTTGCGCGATCTGGTCGACGGCCACAGCGGCTACGTCCGCGTCGCCACCGGCGCCACCACGGTCCGGCACTTCATGTCCGACGCGGTGGTCGCCTTCCGCCGCCGTCACCCCGCTGTCAACCTGGAGTTCCGCACGGTCAGTTCGGGTCGGGGAACCTTCGACGCCCTCGCCGACGGCACCCTCGACCTCGCCTGGATCACCATCGGCCCGCCGGTACGGGGCATCGAGCAGCGCACGGTGGTCGAGCTGCCCTGGGTGCTCGCCGTCCGCGAGGACGACCCACTGGCCGGGCGGCGCGGGCTCACGGCCGCCGACCTGACCGACGTCCGCCTCATCCGGCTGCCGCCCAACTCCACGTCGGCCGCCCAACTCGACGCCGCCTGCGCCGAGTCGGGCGTACGGCTCACCTACGAGCCGAGCGTGGCCGACTGGGACACGGCCCTGTTGTTGGCCGAGGTGGGAGCGGGCCGCGCGGTCGTACCCGCCGTACCCGGTCTGCCCGTTCCGGGCGAGGGTCCGTTGCGCCTCGTGCCGCTGCCCGGGCTGCGCCCGCTCCCCGTCGGCTGGGCGGTCCGCCGCTGGGACGCGCTCAACCCGCCGGCCCGGGCCTTCGCGGACATGGTCGTGGAGCGCCGGGCCGCTGCCGCGGGCTGAGGGCCAGCTCCGCCCAGACGGTCTTGCCGACGTCCCGCTCGGCGACCCCCCACAGCGAGGCGAGCACCTGTACGACGATCAGGCCCCGGCCGGCCTCGGCCTCCAGGTCTCCGGTCAGGAACCGCAGGACCCGGTCGGCGCGGGGGTCGCTCACCTCGATACGCACGGTGTCCGCGCCGGGCAGCAGCAACAGCCGTAACCGGAAGTCCCGACCCGGGACACGACCGTGGGTGACGGCGTTCGCGGCCAGCTCGGCGACGAGCAGCTGAGCGGTGCGGTTGGGTTCGCTGTCGTGCGGATACCCCCAGGTGGCGAGCTGGTGGGCGGTGAGGCGGCGGGCCAGGCGGGCCCCGCGCGGGGTGGAACTCAGGCGTTGCGTGAGTTCGGTCGCGGGGGTGGGGATCTCTGCGTTCACCTCACCGAGCGTGGTCGGTTCTCCCTACCCTGACCAGGGGAGACTCGGCGACCGAGCGTAGTCGTACGGGTGCTGTACGTCTGCTGTACGGGTCGTCGGGCGGCCTGGCCTGGTCAGCGTTTCTTCCGGGCGAACAGGAACGCCTGCGGGACCGACTCCCCGAGGGCCTCGTCCGGTTCGCGGACGGTGCTGGAGCGGAGGGCGAGACCGGCGTCGCCCAGCAGCTCGGCCATCCGCTCGGGGCGGCGCCGCAGGAAGTCCAGCGCCACGGGGTGCCCCCAGGGCCGCTCGTGACGCCGGGGCCGCTCTCCGCACTGGAAGGCCAGCAGCAGGTGCCCCCCGGGAGACAGCACGCGGTGGAACTCGGCGAACAGGGCCGGGAGCCGGTCCACGGGTGTGTGGATGCTGGAGTACCAGGAGACGACCCCGGCGAGCGCGCCGTCGGCGACGGCGAGGTCCAGCATGGAGCCTTGCTGGAAGCTCAGCCCGGGGTTCTCACGGCGGGCGACGGCCAGCATGGACGCGGAGAGGTCGAGGCCGAAGACGTCGAGACCGAGGGAGGCGAGGTGGCCGGTGACCCGCCCGGGCCCGCAGCCGAGGTCGGCGACCCGCGCGCCGGGCCCGACCAGCGCGGCGTAGGCGCCGAGGAGGGCGCGCTCCAGCGGCGTACCGAGGCTCACGTCCCGGAAGCGGGCGGAGTAGTCCTCGGCGACGGCGTCGTAGAAGGTGCGGGTGGCGGCGAGGAAGTCGAGGGTGTCGGCCATGACCGGCGACCCTAACGAAAAGGCAGGAGCCCCGTCGCCGAAAGGCGTGGGGCTCCTTGGGTACTGCACTCAGGTTCTGCGATCAGGCAGAGGTCAGACGGGGGTGACGTTCTCCGCCTGCGGACCCTTCGGGCCCTGCGTCACGTCAAAGCTCACGGCCTGGTTCTCCTCGAGGGAGCGGAAGCCGCTGGCGTTGATCGCGGAGTAGTGAACGAAGACGTCGGGGCCGCCGCCCTCTTGGGCGATGAAGCCAAAGCCCTTTTCGGCGTTGAACCACTTCACGGTTCCGGTAGCCATAAGCCCTCCTTGGGCTCAAAAGGGTTGCCCTGCTCCAGAACCTGCACGTGCGAAACGGTGCTGCACAACTGCATTCGTCTGAAAACGACGAGAGCCCGCGGTCACATGCTCCGCAGGCTCTGTACTGCAAGGGAAACCAAACTGCAACTTGCGGCGAGCCTAGCACGCGGGCACCTGAAAGCAATAGAGGTCAAGATCACTTCACTCGGAGGTTTGAATCTTCGCCAGCCTGTTCGGCGGCGGGGCCGGTCCGTGCGCGCTCCGGCGCGGGGTCTACTGTCGCGATGTGGACAATTCCCGCACCCGGCCGCGCGTCGGCCACATCCAGTTCCTGAACTGCATGCCCCTCTACTGGGGGCTCGCGAGAACGGGCACGCTCCTCGACTTCGAGCTGACCAAGGACACCCCGGACAAGCTCAACGAACAGCTGGTGCGCGGCGACCTCGACATCGGGCCCATCACCCTGGTCGAGTTCCTCAAGCACGCGGACGACCTGGTCGCCTTCCCCGACATCGCCGTCGGCTGCGACGGCCCCGTCATGTCCTGCGTGATCGTCTCCCAGGTCCCCCTCGACCGGCTCGACGGCGCCCGGGTCGCGCTCGGCTCGACCTCCCGCACCTCGGTCCGGCTCGCCCAGCTCCTGCTGGCCGAGCGCTACGGCGTGCGGCCCGAGTACTACACGTGCCCGCCCGACCTCAGCCTGATGATGCAGGAGGCGGACGCCGCCGTCCTGATCGGCGACGCCGCCCTGCGCGCGAACCTCCTCGACGGCCCGCGCTTCGGTCTGGAGGTGCACGACCTCGGCGCGCTGTGGAAGGACTGGACCGGCCTGCCGTTCGTCTTCGCGGTCTGGGCGGCCCGGCGCGACTACCTGGAGCGCGAGCCGGCCATCACCCGCCAGGTCCACGAGGCCTTCCTCGAGTCGCGCAACCTCTCCCTGGAGGAGGTCGGCAAGGTCGCCGAGCAGGCGGCCCGCTGGGAGGCCTTCGACGAGGCGACCCTGGAGCAGTACTTCACCACGCTCGACTTCAGCTTCGGGCCGCCCCAGCTGGAGGCCGTCGCCGAGTTCGCCCGCCGGGTCGGCCCGACGACCGGCTTCCCGGCGGACGTGCGGGTGGACCTGCTGCGTCCGTAAGCGCGAATCACTACGCTGCCGTACACAAGGCGCCGACGGCACCCGGGGGGGCAGGGGCGGCGTCGGGGCATCGGGGGGGAGAGCGCCATGCGGCGGCTGGAAGCGGACGAGCCGGCCGAGATCGGGCCCTACCGGCTGCTCGGCCGGCTCGGTTCCGGTGGGATGGGCCGGGTCTACCTCGGCCGCAGCTCGGGCGGTCGTACGGTCGCCGTGAAGATCGTGCACCCGCACTTCGCCCTGGACGAGGAGTTCCGCGCCCGGTTCCGGCGCGAGGTGGAGGCCGCGCGCCGGGTCGGCGGCGCCTGGACCGCGCCCGTCCTGGACGCGGACCCGGAGGCCCCGGTGCCCTGGGTCGCCACGGCCTACGCGGCCGGTCCCTCCCTCGCGGCGGCCGTCACCGACGGCGGACCGCTGCCCGCGCACACCGTGCGGGCCCTGGGCGCCGGCCTCGCCGAGGCGCTGACGGCCGTACACGAGCTGGGTCTCGTCCACCGCGACGTGAAACCGTCCAACGTCCTGCTGACCCTGGACGGCCCCCTGCTGATCGACTTCGGCATCACCCGGGCCATGGACGGCACGGCGTCCCTGACCTCCACCGGGGTCTCCATCGGTTCCCCGGGCTACATGGCGCCCGAGCAGATCCTCGGCAAAGGCGTCACCGGCGCCGCCGACGTCTTCTCCCTCGGCGCGGTGATCGCGTGCGCGGCCGACGGCGAACCGCCCTTCCGGGGCGACTCCTCGGCCGCGCTGCTGTACAAGGTCGTCCACGAGGAGCCCGAACTCGGCTCCCTGCGCGGCGAGATGCGCGAGATCGTGGCGGCCTGTCTGGCCAAGGACCCGGCGGCCCGGCCCGCGCCCGCCGAGCTGAGCCGGCGGCTCGCCCCCGAAGGCACCGCCCACCTGGTCGCGGGCGGCTGGCTGCCGGGCCCCCTGGTGGAACAGGTCAGCCGCGGCGCCGTACGCCTGCTCAACCTGGACACGGGGGATCGGACGGGGGAGGAGGCACGGTCGGGACCGGTGCGCTTCGGCAACCTCTCGGTCGGTCCCGGCGAGTCCCCGGCCGCCTCCGGGACCACCGGTGGGGCCGACGCCGGCCCGCCCCTCCCGCCGCCCCCCGCCGGGCGGTTCGGGCCGGCTCCCGTCATGGCGGCCGGTGCCCCGGAGAGCGGCACAGGCAGCGCCCCCACCGGTGCGTCGACCGTCGTCCCGGCCCCCGGGGACGTACCGCCGCCCGGACGGGTCTCGCTCAGCGTGGCGGCGGCCTCCGCACCGGCGGACGGCGGCCGCGGCCGCCGGCTGAGCTGCACGGTGGCGCTGGCGATCGCCGGAGCCCTGGCCGTGGCCACCGTGGGCCTCGGCGTCCTGCTGCGACCCTGGTTCCACCCGGGCGGCGACGACACGAGCGCGGGCGGCGCCAGCACCCACTCCCCGGCACCCAGCGGTGGCGGCAGCGCGTACTCCCCGACACCGAGCGGCGGTGGCACCGCGCACTCCCCGGGCCCGAGCGCCGCCGCCAGCAGCCCCGGTGGCAAGAGCGACCAGCCGGGGACCGTCCCCGCCCGCTACCTCGGCACCTGGGAGGGCCAGGCCAGCGGGCTCGGCGGCACCCTGCCCATGGGCACCTTCCGGCTCACCGTCCAGCAGGCGCGCGCCGGCCAGGTGGTGGGACGTCTCCGGCAGACCGACCAGCTCGGCGCGGTCTGCGACGACATCCTCTACCTGAAGGAGGCGACCGGCAGCCGGCTGCTGACCACCTCGGTGGGTGCCGCCGGCAACCACGCCGGCTGTGACCCCGCCGCACACCAGGTGGAGTTGACCCCGGTCGGCGACGATCTGACGTACACGTCGGACAGTTCGGACGAGGGCAACCCGACCTCGCGGATGTCGAGAGTCCGATAGCGGCCCGGTCGGATGGTCCGTAGGCTGTCCGGCGCCCTTCCGGCCACCTTCGAGGACACCGCCATGGCCCCGCGCAGCACGCCGAGTTCGACGGAAGGCCCGACCACGTGAGCGCGGCCTGGGGTGACAGCGGCACGCCGGCGCTGGTGGTCGCCGCCGCGCTGTGGGGCGCGCTGGCGGGCGCGGTGCTGCCCCGCGCCGCGTACCGCTTCGCCGTACCGCCCGGCCGGCCCTGGCACGACCACTGCCCCGGCGGCCACCCCCTCCGAGGCTGGCTGGGAACGCGCGGGTGCGGGAGGTGCGCGGGGGAGAAGGGGCGTGCGGGGGAGAAGGGGCGCGCGCAGGCCCGGCCGTCGGTGCCGCACGCGCCGGACGCGTCCGAGGTGCCGCACGCGCCGGACGCGTCCGAGGTGCCGCACGCGCCGGAGGTGCCGGACACGCCCGAGGTATCGGACGCGCCGTCCACGCCGGGCCTGCCCTACGCCCCCTCCGTCCTCCTCCTCGCCGGTGCCACCGCCCTCACCTGTGCCGCCCTCGCCGCCGCCACCGGCACCCGGCCCGAGTTGGCGGTGTGGCTGCTGCTCGCGCCCGCCGGGGTGCTGCTGGCCGCGGTCGACCTGCGGGTGCGGCGGCTGCCCGACCCGCTGACCCTGCCGCTCGCCGCCGCAGCGCTCGCCCTGCTGGGCCTCACCGCGCTGCTGCCCGAGCACACGGGCCACTGGCTCACCGCGCTCTACGGCGCCCTCGCCCTCGGCGGCGGCTACTTCGTGCTCCATCTCCTCAACCCGTCCGGCATGGGCTTCGGCGATGTGAAGCTGGCCCTGGGCTTGGGCGCCGTGCTCGGCTGGTACGGCTGGCCCACCGTGCTGCTCGGCACCTTCGCCGGCTTCCTGTTCGGCGCGCTCTACGGCGGCGCACTCCTCCTGGCCCGGCGCGCGGGGCGGAAGACGGCGATCCCGTTCGGCCCGTTCCTGCTGGCCGGTGCCTTCGCGGGGCTGCTGGTGGGCGCGTTCACGGCCTGACGTCCTCGGTGCGAAAAGGCTGGCGTAGGCTGGTTCGGTCCGTCCACACCCTTGACGAAAGGGACGCCCGGTGACCGAGAAGGCCGACCTCGCATCCGTTGATGTCACAGCCGTCCTCGACCGAGCCGCGGCGGGCGGACGCATCACCCCCGAGGAAGCGCTCGTCCTCTACCGGGACGCCCCGCTGCACGCTCTGGGCGCCGCCGCCGACGCCGTACGCCGCCGCAAGTACGCCGGCATCGAGCACATCGCGACGTACATCATCGAGCGCAACATCAACTACACGAACGTGTGTGTCACGGCGTGCAAGTTCTGCGCCTTCTACGCGGCCCCCAAGGACACCGCCAAGGGCTGGACCCGCGACCTCGACGACATCCTGCGCCGGTGCGCGGAGACCGTCGAACTGGGCGGCACTCAGATCATGTTCCAGGGCGGCCACCACCCGGACTACGGCGTCGAGTACTACGAGCGGCACTTCAAGGCCATCAAGGACGCCTTCCCGCAGCTGGTGATCCACTCGCTGGGCGCGTCCGAGGTCGAGCACATGGCCCGGATCTCCGGCGTGTCGGTCGAGGAGGCCATCACCCGGATCCACGAGGCCGGCCTCGACTCCTTCGCCGGCGCCGGCGCCGAACTGCTCCCCGAGCGCCCGCGCAAGGCCATCGCCCCGCTGAAGGAGAGCGGCGAGCGCTGGCTGGAGATCATGGAGGCCGCGCACCGGCTGGGCGTGGAGTCCACCTCCACCATGCTGATGGGTACCGGCGAGACCAACGCCGAGCGCATCGAGCACCTGCGCATGATCCGGGACGTGCAGGACCGTACGGGCGGCTTCCGCGCCTTCATTCCGTACACCTACCAGCCGGAGAACAACCACCTCAAGGGCCGCACCCAGGCGACCCTCTTCGAGTACCTGCGGATGATCGCGATCGCCCGCCTCTTCCTCGACAACGTCCGGCACATCCAGGGTTCCTGGCTGACCACGGGCAAGGAGGTCGGCCAGCTGTCCCTGCACTACGGCGCCGACGACCTCGGCTCGATCATGCTGGAGGAGAACGTCGTCTCCTCGGCGGGTGCCAAGCACCGCTCGAACCGCCTGGAGATCATCGACCTGATCCGCAAGGCGGGCCGCGTCCCGGCGCAGCGTGCCACGACGTACGAGCACCTCGTCGTGCACGACGACCCGGCGAACGACCCCGTCGACGACCGCGTGGTCTCCCACATCTCCTCCACGGCCATCGAGGGTGGCACCGCCCACCCCGAGCTGAAGCTGCTGAGCACCAACTGAGCCTCGCGTGCTGACCCTTCACGTCGCCGAGCGGTCCGAGGAGGCGGCTGTCCTGGTCGACGGCGCGGCCATCGCCGCCGTCGGCCCCTACGAGGAACTGGCCGCCGCCGAGCCCCGGGCGCGAGTCCGGCGCTGGCCCGGCATCCTCACCCCGGGGCTGCTGAACCCGTACGCCCCGGAGCTGCTGGAGGCCACCTACCACCCCGACCCGCGCGAGGCCGGCACGCTCGGCACCGAGCCCCTCACGGGCGCGCGGGCGCGGGAGATCTTCCGTGGCGACCCCGCACGCCTCGGCGCGAGTGCGCGCCGCGGGGTGCAGCGGATGCTGGCGCACGGCACGGTGGCGGTCGCCGGGGAACTGCGCTCGCCGGCCGTGGTCGACACCGTGCGCAGGGCCGGACTCGCGGTCGGGCGGCGGCCCGACCGGCTCCCGGGCCCGGCGGCGCTGTCCCCGGTCCCCCTGATCCTGCTGCCCCGGCTCGTACCGGGCGGCCCGGCACGGTTCGCCGTGTTCGACGTCGCGGACCGCGCCGAACTCGTCCGACGCGGCGCCGGAACCTGCGTGGCGACCGTGATCGGCGGCCGCCTGGTGTACCGGGCGCGCTAGGGCGGTCCCACGGACGGATGTCCTGGCGCGCCTCGCTCCCGATCGCGCGCCCCGCCCCGATCGCGCGCCCCGCCGGAACACGGCCCGGACGGAGCCCGCAGAGCCGGGCTGCAACAATGGCCGGGTGACCCGCGCTTCCCTGAACAAGCAGCCGCACGAAGTCGCCTCGATGTTCGACGACGTGGCGGAACGGTACGACCTGACGAACGACGTGCTGTCACTCGGCCAGGACCGGCGCTGGCGCAAGGAGGTGGCGAAGGCGGTCGACGCGCGCCCCGCGCAGAAGGTCCTCGACCTCGCCGCCGGCACGGCGACCTCCTCGCTGCCCTTCGCGCGTACGGGCGCGTACGTCGTCCCCTGCGACTTCTCCCTCGGGATGCTCCAGGTCGGCAAGAAGAACCACGACTGGCTGCCGTTCACGGCCGGCGACGCGACGCGGCTGCCGTTCAAGGACGACACCTTCGACGCCGTCACGATCTCCTTCGGGCTGCGCAACGTCCAGGACACGGACGCGGCCCTGCGCGAGATGTACCGGGTGACCCGGCCCGGCGGGCGCGTGGTGATCTGCGAGTTCTCGCACCCCACCTGGGCGCCCTTCCGGACCGTCTACACCGAGTACCTGATGCGGGCGCTCCCGTCGGTCGCGCGCGCGGTGTCCTCCAGCCCCGACGCCTACGTCTACCTCGCCGAGTCCATCCGCGCCTGGCCCGACCAGCCCGCTCTCGCCGAGCGGCTGCGCAAGGCGGGCTGGTCGAAGGTGGCGTGGCGCAACCTCACCGGCGGTGTCGTCGCGCTGCACCGGGGCTACAAGGAGAGCCAGGCTCCTCTCAGCGGTTGATCACCTCGAAGGCGTCGCCCGGCTCGCCGAGTTCGCGCTGGAGTCCGCCGGCGGGCGGTCGCGGGACCCGCGGTTCGCGCACGCCTCCTCCGCCGTCGCCCTCACCGAAGTCGAACCACACGTACACCATCGAGTCCGGCGGCACCTCGGCCCCGGGCTGCGGATACTGGCGTACGACGTACTCGACGACCGTGCGAGGGAAATCCGGGCGGTCCGGCGCGTTGAGGAACAGGCCCCGCGCCCGGGCCGTCTCGCGCGCGTCCACAGCCATCAGGCCGACCAGACGCGGAACGCGCACTTCGGGTGTTTGCGGCGGTATATGCACAGATGTCACCCCCAGCGGTACTGGAAGCGTAACTCCCGCGCGCCCCGGCCGGAAGGTATTCGTGGCTATCTGTGACAGGTGACTACTCTGCGTGGTCGAAAGCGAGCCGGAAACAGAGCGCCGGCTCGTTCAGGGTGGGGTGTTCATAGGTCTCCGCCGGCTCCATGCCGAGGCGCCGGGCCACCGCGATCGACCGCGCGTTGCCCGGCCGGACCATCGCCACCACACCCGGCGTCCCCGCCCGCCGCACCCGCCGCAGCGTCTCCAGCGCCGCCGCAGTGACATACCCCTTGCCCCAGTGCGCCCGGCCGAGCCGCCAGCCGATCTCCGTCTCGCCGACCGGTCCCCAGTCCGGCCGCCAGGGCTGCGCGCCGGTGAAGCCGATGACCTCGTCCGACGCGTCCAGCATCGTCCACAGGCAGAAGCCGTGCACCGCGTCGTGCCGCCGCTGCCGCGCGGTGAGTTCCTCGTAGACCGACAGAGCCGCGGGACGGCCGCCGTAGAACTCCATGACCTCGGGGTCGCCGAAGACCCGGTGCCAGGCGACCGCGTCCTCGTGCGTGGGGACGCGCAGCCGTACCGCGGGGAGGGGTCGGTTCACAGGACAGCCCTTCAGCCGGGTGATCAAGTCTGCTGAATAGACTGCCTCTGTCCAGTGCCGGTCGGCACGCAGTTTCCGAATCCTGGGGAGATCCCGCCGTGACCGAGCCCCTCTCCGACAACACCGCCGATGTGATCGTCGTAGGCGCGGGGCCAGCCGGCTCCACCACCGCGTACCACCTCGCCCAGGCCGGCCTCGACGTCCTCCTCCTGGAGAAGACCGAGTTCCCGCGCGAGAAGGTCTGCGGCGACGGCCTCACCCCCCGCGCGGTCAAGCAGCTCGTCGCCATGGGCATCGACATCTCCGAAGAGGCCGGCTGGCTGCGCAACAAGGGCCTGCGCATCATCGGCGGCGGCTCCCGGCTCCAGCTCGACTGGCCGGATCTCGCCTCCTTTCCGAACTACGGGCTGGTCCGCAAGCGCGACGACTTCGACGAACAGCTCGCCCGCAACGCCCAGAAGGCCGGCGCCCGCCTGTTCGAGCGCTGCAACGTGGGCGCGCCGGTCGTGGACGACCGCACCGGCCGCATCACCGGTGTGACCGCCAGGCTCGGCGAGGAGAAGCGCGAGGTCACCTTCCGCGCGCCGCTCGTCGTCGCCGCCGACGGCAACTCCACCCGCCTCTCCCTGGCGATGGGCCTGCACCGCCGCGAGGACCGCCCCATGGGCGTCGCGGTGCGCACCTACTTCACCTCCCCCCGCCACGACGACGACTACCTGGAGTCCTGGCTGGAACTGTGGGACCGGCGCGGCGCCCAGGACCGCCTGCTGCCCGGCTACGGCTGGGTCTTCGGCATGGGCGACGGCACGTCCAACGTCGGCCTGGGCGTGCTCAACACCTCCGCCTCCTTCAAGGAGCTGGACTGGCGCGAGGTGCTCAAGGCCTGGTGCGCCTCCATGCCGGAGGACTGGGGCTACACCCCCGAGAACATGACCGGCCCCATCCGCGGTGCCGCGCTGCCCATGGCCTTCAACCGCCAGCCGCACTACACCAAGGGCCTGCTGCTCGTCGGCGACGCCGGCGGCCTGGTGAACCCCTTCAACGGCGAGGGCATCGCCTACGCCATGGAGTCCGGCCAGATCGCCGCCGACGTCATCGTGCAGGCCCACGCGCGGGCCACGCCCGCCCAGCGCGAGATCGCCCTCCAGCGCTACCCGCGCGTCCTGAAGGACACCTACGGCGGCTACTACAACCTGGGCCGCGCGTTCGTGAAGCTCATCGGCAACCCGAAGGTCATGCAGATCGCCGCGCAGCGCGGCCTGACGCATCCGCTGCTGATGAAGTTCACCCTGAAGCTGCTGGCCAACCTCACCGACCCCACCGGCGGCGACGCGATGGACCGCATCATCAACGGCCTCACCAAGGTGACCCCGAAGGCGTGAACTTTCCCCGGGACCCGGCCGGATCCCGGCCAGGTCCCGGGAGCCGGTCAGGTCCCGGCAGGATTGCCGGCTCTGACGGCCCGGCGGGCGAGCACCTCGTCACGCCGGGCCGCCATCTGCCCCAGGGCGTCCTTTTTCTCCCGCTTGGAGAGCCGGTCCAGGTAGAGGCGCCCCTCGGTGTGGTCGGTCTCGTGGGCCAGGCAGCGCGCGAAGTACCCCGAACCCTCGACGGCCAGCGCGGCGCCGTCCTTGTCCTGCCCGCACACGACGGCCCGGTCCGGCCGCGCCACGGCCATCACGGCGCCCGGCACCGACAGGCAGCCTTCGCCCTCGTCCAGCAGCCGTCGCCCGCTCGACCGCGTCCGAAGCACCGGATTGACAAGGTGTCCGACATGCCGGATTCCTTCGTCATCGAGGCAGTCGTACACGAACAGGCGTAGATCGACCCCCACCTGATTGGCCGCCAGCCCCGCGCCCTCGGCGACGTACAGGGTGCGGAACATGTCGTCGATCAGCGCGGCGAGGTCGGGCCCGAACTCCGTGACGTCACGGCACGGCCTGTGCAGCACCTCCTCGCCGACCTCGGTGATGCGGCGCACCATGCCGCGCCCGGCCTCGGGCGCGTACCGGGGGAACCGGTCGACGGGGCTTCCCTGCACGAACACACGTGGCATCGCGCTGTCTCCTTCGCTCGCGGACGGGCCGCCGGCCGGCGGCCCGAGCCGAGCATGGCAGGCGGGACGCGAGGCGGGCGGTCCGGCGAAGGGGCGTGCCGGACCGTCCGAAGACACCGCGAGCCGGGGCGGCGGGGCTGGGCACCCCGGCCGCGCGGCGCGGGAACGGCGCAAGGGCCGCTGCCCGGAACGGCTGCGGCCCTACGCGCGTGGATGGTGCGAGGAGCGCTCAGAGCACCCGCACGGCGCCGGTGGGCGGGTCGTACGACAGCGGACGCTCCACGACGCCCGTGGAGGGGTTCTGGGCGCCGACGAACATGCCGTCGCCCACGTACACGCCCACGTGGTACGCGCTGCCCGCACTGCCCCAGTACAGGATGTCGCCCGGCTGCAGGTTGCTCAGGCCCACCTGGGTCCCGGCGGTCGACTGGTCCTGGGAGACGCGCGGCAGGCTGATGCCGATCTGCTTGAACGCCGTCTGCACCAGGCCGGAGCAGTCGTAGGCGGAGGGGCCGGTGGCGCCGGAGACGTACGCCTTGCCGACCTGCGCCTTGACGAAGCTGATGACGGCCGCGGCCGAACCGGTGGCCGTGGACGTGCTCGTGGAGGTCGTGTCGGAGCCGGTGGCGGTGCCGGTGCTCGCCGTGGTGGACAGCGTCGTGCGCTCCGCACTGCGGGAGGCGTGCGCGGCGGCAGCCTTGCG
Source organism: Streptomyces sp. NPDC051452 (assembly GCF_044454765.1). Lineage (NCBI taxonomy): Bacteria > Bacillati > Actinomycetota > Actinomycetes > Kitasatosporales > Streptomycetaceae > Streptomyces > Streptomyces sp. NPDC051452. Next base: position 201,059 of record NZ_JBITEB010000011.1, on the reverse strand, counting down.
GGCGGCCTCCTGGGCCTTCTTCTTGGCCTCCGCGGCCTTCTGCTTCGCCTCGGCGAGGTCCGCCTTGGCCTGCTTCGCGGCCTTTGCGGCGGCCGCGTCGCGCTCGGCCTGCAGCTGGTAGTTCGAGGCGGCCTGCTGCGTGGCGTCCGCGGACTGGGCCGCCTGAGCGGCCAGGTCGGCCGTCAGGGTGGGCAGTTCGAGGGTCTGCGTCACCGGCTCGGCAGCGTTCGCCGAACCAGACGCCCCGGCGACTGCCAGGGTGCCGAGGACGCCACCGGCGACTCCGGCCCGCATCGCGAGGGTCGACGCGCTGCGGCGGGGCTTCCGGTGGCTGCGTATGTGAGCGGTGTGGGGCATGGGAATAACCGGTACCAGGGTCTCCTTCATATCTTCAAGAAACGTGTGCTGCGCCACAGTTGTTCAGCCGACGCCCCTAATCCCGGGCGTGTCGCTCTTTATTGACGCCGTAACGGACATTGTGGACTGCGGCGATCAAGGCCTTGATCACGGTCTTTGATCATTACGCCCGAATTGCCCCACGCCTACCACTGGTTGGGATGGTTGGCCAAGCCCGGTTCCCGGACACCTCTCGCCGGTGTGGTGGAGGTCACGGAACGATTACCGGAGGGGTGGCGTCCGGGGCGCGCGGAGCTCGTGAACGCGCGCACGCGCCCGGACCGGCGTCCACACCCCGCCTTCCCCTCCCTCGGAGGTGTGAACGCCGCGCACTATCAGGAGCCCTCGTCCAACGCCAATTTGCATGCAACGGAACTCTCTTGATATTGAGACGACCCTTCTGGCCTGCGGTGACAAGCGGAAATGTCACTTCTGGTGATCAACTGAACGCTTCGAGTATGAAGATCACTCATCATCCGACTTCATGATCCTTCGTCAGGTGGTGGAGATCACAAAGCTTGTGCAATACCCCGTGTCGCAGATCACAGAGCGGCAGGCATAAGATGCGAGGCAGTTGGGCTTGTGACCTGCTTCACATGTTCTCGATCTTCGCCGGGACGAGCGGTGCTCGTGGGACCGGTGGGGCGGGTGTGAGCCCAGCACAACCGCCAGCAGTCAGCGCCGACTGAGAGGAGCGAGGAGCGGTGAACGCGTATGCGCCCATCCTCGTACTGGGAGCCCTCGGGGCAGGCTTTGCGATCTTCTCCGTGGTCATGGCCACGCTGATCGGTCCGAAGCGGTACAACCGCGCCAAGCTCGAGGCCTACGAGTGCGGCATCGAGCCGACCCCCACGCCGGCCGGCGGCGGGCGCTTCCCCATCAAGTACTACCTGACGGCGATGCTCTTCATCGTCTTCGACATCGAGATCGTCTTCCTCTACCCCTGGGCCGTCACCTTCGACGCCCTGGGGATCTTCGGGCTCGTGGAGATGCTGCTCTTCGTGCTCACCGTCTTCGTCGCATACGCGTACGTATGGCGGCGCGGCGGCCTGGAATGGGACTGAGGGGCCTTTAGACATGGGACTCGAAGAAAAGCTGCCGAGCGGCTTCCTGCTGACCACCGTCGAGCAGGCCGCGGGGTGGGTGCGCAAGGCGTCCGTCTTCCCGGCCACCTTCGGCCTAGCCTGCTGCGCCATCGAGATGATGACCACCGGTGCCGGCCGGTACGACCTCGCACGCTTCGGCATGGAGGTCTTCCGCGGCTCACCGCGCCAGGCGGACCTGATGATCGTCGCCGGCCGGGTCAGCCAGAAGATGGCGCCCGTCCTGCGGCAGGTCTACGACCAGATGCCCGCCCCGAAGTGGGTGATCTCCATGGGCGTCTGCGCCTCCTCGGGCGGCATGTTCAACAACTACGCCATCGTCCAGGGCGTCGACCACATCGTGCCGGTCGACATCTATCTGCCCGGCTGCCCGCCCCGCCCCGAGATGCTGATGGACGCGATCCTCAAGCTCCACCAGAAGATCCAGTCCTCCAAGCTCGGCGTGAACGCCGAGGAAGCGGCCCGCGAGGCGGAGGAGGCGGCGCTCAAGGCCCTGCCCACGATCGAGATGAAGGGGCTGCTGCGGTGAGCGACGCGAACGGCGCCAACGGCGCCAAGGGCACCGGCGGGGTGAACGGCTCCGGGAACGGGGCGAACGGGGTGAACGGCTCCGCGAACGGGGTGAACGGCTCCGCGAACGGGGTGAACCCCGAGAAGGACCTCGCCGCCTCCAACCTCCCCGGCCAGCGCGGCCAGGGCGGCGAGGAGATCCGCGTCCAGCACGGCATGTTCGGCGCCACGGCCGGCGGCGACACCTCCGGCTACGGCGGCCTGGTCCGCTCGGTCCGGCTCCCCGGGCCGGCGACCCGCCCCTACGGCGGCTGGTTCGACGAGGTCGCCGACGAACTGGAAGGCGCTCTGGAGGAGCAGGGCCTCCTCCCCGACAGCGCCATCGAGAAGACGGTCGTCGACCGTGCCGAGCTCACCTTCCACATCGAGCGCGAGCACCTGGTCCGCGTCGCCCGCACCCTGCGCGACGACCCGGCCCTGCGCTTCGAACTGTGCACCGGCGTCAGCGGCGTCCACTACCCGCACGACAAGGGACGCGAGCTGCACGCCGTCTACCACCTGCGCTCGATCACCCACAACCGCCTGATCCGCCTGGAAGTCAGCGCTCCCGACAGCGACCCGCGCATCCCGTCCCTGGTCCCGGTCTACCCGACCAACGACTGGCACGAGCGCGAGACCTACGACTTCTTCGGGATCGTCTTCGACGGTCACCCGGCCCTGACGCGGATCATGATGCCGGACGACTGGCAGGGCCACCCGCAGCGCAAGGACTACCCCCTCGGCGGCATCCCCGTCGAGTACAAGGGCGCCCAGATCCCGGCTCCGGACCAGCGGAGGTCGTACTCGTGAGCACGCAGTCAGCATCCGCCCGCGAGACCACCGAGGGCACCGTCTACACGGTCACCGGTGGCGACTGGGACGAGGTCGTCCAGTCCGCGGCCCGCGCCGACGACGAGCGCATCGTCGTCAACATGGGTCCCCAGCACCCGTCCACCCACGGAGTGCTCCGCCTGATCCTGGAGATCGACGGCGAGACGGTCACCGAGGCCCGCTGTGGCATCGGCTATCTGCACACCGGCATCGAGAAGAACCTCGAGTACCGCACGTGGACGCAGGGCACCACCTTCGTCACGCGCATGGACTACCTGACGTCCTTCTTCAACGAGACCGCCTACTGTCTCGCCGTCGAGAAGCTCCTCGGCATCGAGGACGAGATCACCGAGCGCGCCGAGATCATCCGGGTGCTCCTGATGGAGCTGAACCGGCTCTCCTCCCACCTGGTGTGCATCGCCACCGGCGGCATGGAGCTGGGCGCGACCACGATCATGATCTACGGGTTCCGTGATCGTGAAATGATTCTCGACCTCTACGAGCTCATCACCGGCCTGCGGATGAACCACGCCTACATCCGCCCCGGCGGACTCGCCCAGGACCTGCCGCCCGGCGCGGTGGACCAGATCCGCGAGTTCGTGAAGAAGATGAAGAGGAACCTCCCGGAGTACGACAAGCTCGCCACCGGGAACCCCGTCTTCAAGGCCCGTATGCGGGACATCGGCTACCTCGACCTGGCCGGCTGCATGGCCCTCGGCGTGACCGGCCCCATCCTGCGCTCCACCGGCCTCCCGCACGACCTGCGCAAGTCGCAGCCCTACTGCGGCTACGAGACGTACGACTTCGACGTCCCGACCGCCGACACCTGCGACGCCTACGGCCGCTTCCTGATCCGCCTGGAGGAGATGCACCAGTCGCTCAGGATCGTCGAGCAGTGCCTGGACCGGCTCCAGCCCGGCCCGGTCATGGTCGCCGACAAGAAGATCGCCTGGCCCGCCCAGCTCGCTCTGGGACCGGACGGGCTCGGCAACTCCCTCGACCACATCAAGAAGATCATGGGCACCTCCATGGAGGCCCTGATCCACCACTTCAAGCTGGTCACCGAGGGCTTCCGCGTCCCGCCGGGACAGGCGTACGCGGCCGTCGAGTCGCCCAAGGGCGAACTCGGGGCGCACGCCGTCTCCGACGGCGGCACCCGCCCCTACCGGGTCCACTTCCGCGACCCGTCCTTCACCAACCTGCAGGCCATGGCGGCGATGTGCGAGGGCGGCCAGGTCGCCGACGTCATCGTCGCCGTCGCGTCCATCGACCCCGTGATGGGAGGCGTCGACCGGTGACCACCAGTTCTTCGGAGCGCGGCGTCAGCCTGGGCATGCCCGAACTGCCCGCGCCCGCGTACCCGGACGAGGTCCGGGCCCGGCTGGAGGCGGACGCGCGCGAAGTGATCGCGCGCTACCCGGACTCCCGATCCGCCCTGCTGCCGCTGCTCCACCTCGTGCAGGCGGAGGAGGGACACGTCACGCGCACCGGAATGCGGTTCTGCGCGGACATGCTGTCCCTGACCACGGCCGAGGTCACCGCCGTCGCCACCTTCTACACCATGTACCGGCGCAAGCCGTCCGGTGACTACCAGGTCGGCGTGTGCACCAACACGCTGTGCGCGGTGATGGGCGGCGACGCGATCTTCGAGACCCTCCAGGAGCACCTGGGCGTCGGCAACGGCGAGACCACCGACGACGGCCTGGTCACGCTGGAGCACATCGAGTGCAACGCGGCCTGCGACTTCGCCCCCGTCGTGATGGTCAACTGGGAGTTCTTCGACAACCAGAGCCCGGCCAGCGCCAAGCGCCTGGTCGACGACCTGCGCGCGGGGCGGCCCGTGCAGCCCACGCGCGGGGCCCGGCTGTGCACCTTCAAGGAGACCGCGCGGGTCCTGGCCGGCTTCCCCGACGAGCGGCCCGGGGCCGTCGAGGAGGGCGGCAGTGCGGGACCGGCGTCGCTGGTGGGCCTTCGCCTGGCAAGGGGAGAAGCCGCACCCGCGCGCGTGGTCCATCCGCGCGACGGCGGTCCGCATGACGAACCGCAGGACCGGGTGCACGAGCCGTCGCCCGCCGAGCACCTCAGTTCTCATGACGCGCCGCAGGACACATCGGCCTCCGACCCCGCCCACCCGGCAGGGCCTACCGCCGAGGAGGGGGAGTGATGAGCGTGGCAGCCGAAATCAAGGACCCGAGCCCCGAGAAACTGCTCGCACCCGTGCTGTCGGCCTTCTGGGACGAGGACCGGTCCTGGTCTTTGGACGTCTACCGGAGGCACGAGGGATACGAGGGGCTGCGCAAGGCGCTCGCCATGTCACCGGACGACCTGATCGCGTACGTCAAGGACTCCGGTCTGCGCGGGCGCGGCGGCGCGGGATTCCCGACGGGGATGAAGTGGCAGTTCATCCCGCAGGGTGATGGAAAACCGCACTATCTAGTTGTCAACGCCGACGAGTCGGAGCCCGGGACCTGCAAGGACATCCCGCTCCTCTTCGCGAACCCGCATAGCCTCATCGAGGGCATGGTGATCGCCTGCTATGCCATCCGTTCGTCGCATGCCTTCATCTATCTGCGTGGTGAAGTCGTCCCTGTACTGAGGCGGTTGCACGAGGCCGTGCGCGAGGCCTACGCGGCGGGCTACCTCGGCGAGAACATCCTGGGCAGCGGGCTCGATCTCGACATCACCGTGCACGCGGGCGCCGGCGCGTACATCTGCGGTGAGGAGACCGCGCTGCTCGACTCGCTCGAAGGCCGCCGGGGTCAACCGCGGCTCCGTCCCCCCTTCCCTGCGGTGGAAGGCCTGTATGCCTGTCCCACTGTGGTGAACAACGTCGAGTCCATCGCGTCGGTTCCCGCCATCCTGAAGAACGGCAAGGACTGGTTCAGGTCGATGGGCAGCGAGAAGTCCCCGGGCTTCACGCTCTACTCGCTCAGCGGCCATGTGGCGAGCCCCGGCCAGTACGAGGCGCCGCTCGGCATCACCCTCCGCCAGCTCCTCGACATGAGCGGCGGCATGCGGACCGGGCACCGCCTCAAGTTCTGGACACCGGGCGGCTCCTCGACGCCGATGTTCACCGACGAGCACCTCGACGTCCCCCTCGACTACGAAGGAGTGGGCGCCGCCGGTTCCATGCTCGGGACCAAGGCGCTGCAGTGCTTCGACGAGACGACCTGCGTCGTGCGGGCGGTCACCCGCTGGACCGAGTTCTACGCGCACGAGTCCTGCGGCAAGTGCACGCCGTGCCGTGAAGGGACGTACTGGCTGGTGCAGTTGCTGCGCGACATCGAGGCCGGCAAGGGCGTCATGTCCGACCTCGACAAGCTGAACGACATCGCCGACAACATCAACGGCAAGTCCTTCTGCGCCCTCGGCGACGGCGCGGCCTCACCGATCTTCTCCTCGCTGAAGTACTTCCGCGAGGAGTACGAGCAGCACATCACGGGCCGGGGCTGCCCCTTCGACCCGACCAAGTCGACGGCCTGGGCGGATCGCCCGGAGGTGAACGCATGACCGTGACCACCAGCGCTCCCTCCGGAGGGGGCGAGGCGGCGGTCCCGCCGGAAGACCTCGTCACGCTGACGATCGACGGCGCCGAACTCAGCGTGCCCAAGGGCACCCTGGTCATCCGGGCCGCCGAGCAGCTCGGCATCGAGATCCCGCGGTTCTGCGACCACCCCCTGCTCGACCCGGCCGGCGCCTGCCGGCAGTGCATCGTCGAGGTCGAGGGCCAGCGCAAGCCGATGGCGTCCTGCACCATCACGTGCACCGACGGCATGGTCGTGAAGACCCAGCTCACCTCCCCGGTCGCCGAGAAGGCCCAGCACGGGGTGATGGAGCTGCTGCTCATCAACCACCCGCTGGACTGTCCCGTCTGCGACAAGGGCGGCGAGTGCCCGTTGCAGAACCAGGCCATGTCGCACGGCAACGCCGAGTCCCGCTTCGACGGCAAGAAGCGCACCTACGAGAAGCCGGTACCGATCTCCACCCAGGTGCTGCTCGACCGCGAGCGGTGCGTGCTGTGCGCCCGCTGCACCCGCTTCTCCAACCAGATCGCCGGCGACCCGATGATCGAGCTGATCGAGCGGGGCGCACTCCAGCAGGTCGGCATCGGCGAGGGCGACCCGTTCGAGTCGTACTTCTCCGGCAACACCATCCAGATCTGCCCGGTGGGCGCCCTGACCTCGGCGGCGTACCGGTTCCGCTCCCGCCCCTTCGACCTCGTCTCCTCGCCGTCGGTCTGCGAGCACTGCGCGGGCGGCTGCGCGACCCGCACCGACCACCGGCGCGGCAAGGTCATGCGCCGCCTAGCGGCCGACGACCCCGAGGTCAACGAGGAGTGGTTGTGCGACAAGGGACGCTTCGCGTTCCGGTACGCGCAGCAGAAGGACCGGCTGCAGACGCCCCTGGTGCGCAACGCCGACGGTGTCCTGCAGGCCGCTTCCTGGCCGGAGGCGCTGGAGGCGGCCGCGCGGGGGCTGGGCGCCGCCCGCTCCCGGGCCGGTGTCCTCCTCGGCGGCCGGCTGACCGTCGAGGACGCCTACGCGTACAGCAAGTTCACGCGCGTGGCGCTCGACACCAACGACATCGACTTCCGCGCGCGCGTGCACAGCGCCGAGGAGACCGACTTCCTCGCGGCCCGCGTGGCGGGCCGCGGCCGCGACCTCGACGGTACGGGTGTCACGTACACCTCCCTGGAGCAGGCGCCCGCCGTCCTGCTCGTCGGGTTCGAGTCGGAGGAGGAGGCGCCCGGCGTCTTCCTGCGGCTGCGCAAGGCCTGGCGCAAACGCAAGCAGCGGGTGTTCTCGCTGGCCACGCACGCCACCCGGGGCCTGGAGAAGGCGGGCGGTGTCCTGCTGCCGGCCGCGCCGGGCACCGAGCCCGAGTGGCTGGACGCCCTCGCGAGCGGCGTCGGCCTGGAGGGCGACGGCGCGCACGCCGCCGAGGCACTGCGCGAAACGGGCGCGGTCATCGTCGTGGGCGAACGGCTCGCGTCGGTCGCGGGCGGGCTCACGGCCGCCGTACGCGCCGCCACCGCGATCGGCGCCCACCTGGCGTGGATCCCGCGCCGCGCGGGTGAACGCGGCGCGGTCGAGGCGGGCGCGCTGCCGTCGCTGCTGCCGGGCGGCCGCCCGGCGACCGACCCGCGCGCGCGGGAGGAGGTCGCCGCCGTGTGGGGGCTGGCCGAACTGCCCGCGCGCCACGGTCGCGACACCCACCAGATCGTCGAGGCCGCCGCCACCGGCGAACTGTCGGCCCTGGTGGTCGCCGGCGTGGAGGTCGCCGACCTGCCCGACCCGGCACGCGCCCGTGAGGCCCTGCGCAGTGTGGGCTTCCTGGTCTCGCTGGAGCTGCGGCCGAGCGAGGTCACCGAGCACGCCGACGTCGTCCTGCCGGTCGCCGCGGTCGCCGAGAAGGCGGGCACCTTCCTCAACTGGGAAGGCCGTGTCCGCTTCTTCGAGGCCGCCCTCAAACCCGAGCAGATGACCCGCCGGCTCGCACCGACCGACGCGCGCGTGCTGCAGATGCTCGCCGACGCCATGGACGTCCACCTGGGTCTGCCGGACCTGCGCAGCACACGCGCGGAGATCGACCGGCTCGGTGCCTGGGGCGGCCCACGCGCCGCCGAACCGGTGGAGTCCGCGGGCGCACTGCCCCGCCCCGCCGCCGGTGAGGCCGTGCTCGCCGGACACCGGCTGCTGCTCGACCAGGGTGTCCTGCAGGAGGGCGACGAAGCGCTCGCCGGGACCCGGCATGCCGCTCACGCGCGTGTGTCCGCCGCGACGGCCGCCGAGGCGGGCGTCGGCAACGGCGGTGTCCTCGCGGTCACCGGCCCCGTCGGCACGGTCGAACTCCCGCTGCAGATCACCGAGATGCCCGACCGGGTGGTGTGGCTGCCGCTGAACTCCGTCGGCGGCGGCGTCGCCTCCGACACCGGCGCACAGCCCGGTTCCCTCGTCCGCATCGGCCCGGCGGCACGCGCCGAACAGGCCCCCAAGGAGGTGGAGGCATGAGCCCGTACCTCGCCGCTGAAGACCTTTCGATGTTCGGCCGCGACCCCTGGTGGCTGGTCGTCGTCAAGGCCGTCTTCTGCTTCGCCTTCCTGATGGTGACCGTGCTGTTCTCCATCGTCTGGGAGCGCAAGGTCGTCGCCTGGATGCAGCTGCGCATCGGCCCCAACCGGCACGGCCCCTGGGGCATGCTCCAGTCGCTCGCCGACGGCGTGAAGCTGATGCTCAAGGAAGACCTCGTCGTCAAGCGCGCGGACAAGGTGGTCTACGTCCTCGCGCCGGTCGTCGCCGCCATCCCGGCGTTCATGGCCATCGCCGTGATCCCCTTCGGCCCGGCCGGCAACGAGATCTCGATCTTCGGCCACCGCACCACGATGCAGCTCACCGACCTGCCGATCGCGATGCTGTACATCCTCGCCGTCGCCTCGGTCGGCATCTACGGCATCGTGCTGGCGGGCTGGAGCTCCGGATCGACCTATCCGCTCCTGGGCGGTCTGCGCTCGTGCGCGCAGATGATCTCCTACGAGATCGCCATGGGCGCCGCGTTCGCGTCCGTGTTCCTCTACTCGGGGTCGATGTCGACGTCCACGATCGTGGAGCAGCAGCACGACCGCTGGTACATCCTGCTGCTGCCGGTCTCCTTCATCCTCTACATCGTCACGATGGTCGGCGAGACCAACCGCGCCCCCTTCGACATGCCGGAGTCCGAGGGCGACCTGGTCGGCGGTTTCAACACCGAGTACTCCTCGATCAAGTTCGCGATGTTCATGCTCGCCGAGTACGTGAACATGGTGACGGTCTCCGCCGTGTCGACGACGCTCTTCCTCGGCGGCTGGCGGGCACCCTGGCCGATCAGCACCTTCTGGGTGGGCGCCAACCACGGCTGGTGGCCGCTGCTCTGGTTCGTGATCAAGGTCCAGCTGCTGCTGTTCTTCTTCATCTGGCTGCGCGGCACGCTGCCCCGCGTCCGCTACGACCAGCTGATGAAGCTCGGCTGGAAGGTCCTCATCCCGGTCTCGGTGACCTGGCTGATGCTCGTGGCGACGGTGCGGGCGCTGCGCAACGAGAACTACGGCTTCGCCGACATCGGCCTCTATGTCGGCGGCGGAGTCCTCGCGCTGCTGGTGATCTCCTTCGTCGCCGACATGTTCCGCGAGAAGGCGAAGTCGGCCGACGAGGCCGCCGTCGAGCAACCCGCATTCGATCCGATGGCGGGCGGGTTCCCCGTACCGCCGCTGCCCGGACAGGAACTCCCGGCGGTGCCGAGGCGCCACCCGCGCCGCGAGCGGGAGCTGATTGTCAGTGGTGGGTCGGACACTGTCAGTGACGGACCTACGGATGGAAAGGAGGCGTCCGATGGCTGAGGAACCCAAGGAGACCAAGCCCGGTTTCCAGAACCCCGTCGCCGGCTTCGGCGTGACCTTCAAGGCCATGTTCAAGAAGCGTCTGACCGAGCAGTACCCGGAGCAGAAGAAGACCACGGCTCCGCGGTTCCACGGACGGCACCAGCTCAACCGCCATCCCGACGGCCTGGAGAAGTGCGTCGGCTGTGAGCTGTGCGCCTGGGCCTGCCCCGCGGACGCCATCTACGTGGAGGGCGCCGACAACACCGACGAGGAACGCTACTCGCCGGGCGAGCGCTACGGCCGCGTCTACCAGATCAACTACGCCCGCTGCATCCTGTGCGGGCTCTGCATCGAAGCGTGCCCCACGCGCGCGCTGACGATGACCAACGAGTTCGAGCTGGCGGACTCCAGCCGCGCCAACCTCATCTACACCAAGGAGCAGCTGCTCGCCGGTCTCGACGACGGCATGGTCGACACACCCCACGCCATCTTCCCGGGGACGGACGAACAGGACTACTACCGGGGCCTGGTGACCCAGGCGGCACCCGGTACGGTCCGGCAGACCGCCGTCTCCAAGGGCGAGGTCGTGCAGGAGGCGGCGTCCACCTTCGGCGAGGACGAGCCGGCCTCGGAGAAGGTGATCGACCGATGAGCGCGCAGCAGCTCGCCGCCTACACCACCTCCACCGGTGAGGCCTTCCAGTTCTGGGTCCTCGGCACCGTCGCGGTGATCGGCGCCCTGTGCACCGTCTTCATGCGCAGGGCGGTGCACAGCGCGCTCTGCCTCGCCGGAACCATGATCGTCCTGGCGGTGTTCTACCTCGCCAACGGCGCCTACTTCCTGGGGATCGTGCAGATCGTCGTCTACACCGGCGCGATCATGATGCTGTTCCTGTTCGTGGTGATGCTCGTCGGCGTCACGGCCGCGGACTCCCTGAAGGAGACCATCAAGGGCCAGCGCTGGCTGGCCCTCGTGTGCGGTCTCGGCTTCGGGGTCCTGCTGTTCGCCGGCATCGCCAACGCCTCCCTGAAGGACTTCGACGGCATCGGGCAGGCGAACGCGAACGGCAACGTGGAGGGGCTCGCCTCCCTCATCTTCACCAAGTACGTCTTCGCCTTCGAGATCACCGGCGCCCTGCTGATCACGGCCGCCGTCGGAGCCATGGTGCTCACCCATCGCGAGCGCACCGAGCGCGCCGAGACCCAGCGGGAGCTGTCCGAGCGGCGCGTCCGCGAGGGCGTGAACGTCCCGCCGCTGCCCGCCCCGGGTGTCTATGCCCGGCACAACGCCGTGGACATCGCCGGTCTGCTGCCCGACGGCACCCCCTCGGAGCTCACGGTCAGCAAGACGCTGCGCGAGCGCGGCCAGGTCCGTGACGTGTCCACCGAGGCGCTCAACGACCTGCGCGCCCTGGAACAGCGCGCGCAGGAGCGCCTGGAGCGCACGACGATCGAGCCGACGACGTTCAAGCGGCCCGAGGAGGCGTCGAAGTGAACCCGGTCAACTACCTCTACCTCGCCGCCCTGCTGTTCACGATCGGCGCGACCGGCGTCCTGATCCGCCGCAACGCCATCGTGGTCTTCATGTGCATCGAGCTGATGCTGAACGCCTGCAACCTCACGTTCGTCACCTTCTCCCGGATGCACGGCAACCTCGACGGCCAGATCATCGCCTTCTTCACGATGGTCGTCGCCGCCGCCGAGGTCGTGGTGGGCCTCGCGATCATCGTGTCCCTGTTCCGCGCCCGCCACTCGGCCTCGGTCGACGACGCCAGCCTGATGAAGCTGTAAGGGGTCGGAAGAATCGTGGAGAAACTGATCGCGCTGCTCATCGCGGCGCCCCTGTTCGGAGCGGTCGTCCTGCTCCTCGGCGGCCGGCGCCTCGACCGCGTCGGCCACTGGATCGGCACCCTGCTGTCGACGGCCTCCTTCGCCGTCGGCCTGATCCTCTTCGCCGACCTGCTCGGCAGGAACGCGGAACACCGCACCCTGACCCAGCACCTGTGGACGTGGGTCCCGGTCGGCGGCTTCCAGGCGGACGTCACCTTCCGCCTGGACCAGCTGTCGATGACGTTCGTGCTGCTGATCACGGGCGTCGGCTCGCTGATCCACCTGTACTCGATCGGGTACATGGAGCACGACGAGCGCCGCCGCCGCTTCTTCGGCTACCTGAACCTGTTCCTGGCGGCGATGCTGCTGCTCGTCCTCGCCGACAACTACCTGCTGCTGTACGTCGGCTGGGAGGGCGTCGGCCTCGCCTCCTACCTGCTGATCGGCTTCTGGCAGCACAAGCCGAGCGCCGCCACGGCCGCGAAGAAGGCCTTCCTGGTCAACCGCGTCGGCGACATGGGCCTGTCGATCGCGATCATGCTGATGTTCACCACCTTCGGCACCTTCGCCTTCGGCCCGGTCCTCGGCCACGCCGGCGACGCGTCCGAGGGCAAGCTCACCGCCATCGGCCTGATGCTGCTGCTCGCCGCCTGCGGCAAGTCGGCCCAGGTGCCGCTGCAGTCCTGGCTCGGGGACGCCATGGAGGGCCCGACCCCGGTCTCGGCCCTGATCCACGCCGCGACGATGGTGACGGCGGGTGTCTATCTGATCGTCCGCTCCGGCGCCGTCTTCAACGCCGCTCCGGACGCCCAGCTGGCCGTCACCGTCGTCGGCGCGGTCACGCTCCTGTTCGGTGCGATCGTCGGTTGCGCCAAGGACGACATCAAGAAGGCGCTGGCCGGCTCGACCATGTCGCAGATCGGGTACATGGTGCTCGCGGCGGGCCTCGGCCCCATCGGCTACGTCTTCGCGATCATGCACCTCGTGACCCACGGCTTCTTCAAGGCCGGGCTCTTCCTCGGCGCGGGTTCCGTGATGCACGGCATGAACGACGAGGTCGACATGCGCAAGTACGGCGGCCTGCGCAAGTACATGCCGGTCACGTTCATCACCTTCGGCCTCGGCTATCTGGCGATCATCGGCTTCCCGGGCCTGTCGGGCTTCTTCTCCAAGGACAAGATCATCGAGGCGGCCTTCGCCAAGGGCGGCACCGAGGGCTGGATCCTCGGCGGCGCGGCCCTGCTGGGCGCCGCCATCACCGCCTTCTACATGACGCGCGTGATGCTGATGACCTTCTTCGGAGAAGAGCGCTGGAAGTCTCAGCCCACCCGCTCGCCCGAGGCGCCCAGCGCCGAGCCGGCCGCCGAGCACCGCGGCGAGCACGCCGAACCGCATCCGCACGAGTCCCCGAAGGTCATGACGATCCCGATGATCGTGCTGGCCGTCGGCTCGGTCTTCGGCGGCGCCTTCTTCAGCATCGGCGACCGGTTCCTGCACTGGCTGGAGCCCGTCACGGGCCACAGCGAGGGCGACTCGCCGCTCAGCGCCACCACCGTCACCGGCGCGACCATGGTCTGCCTGGTCGTCGGTGTCGCCATCGCCTGGCTCCAGTACGGCCGGCGGCCCGTCCCGGCCGTCGCCCCGCGCGGCTCCGTGCTCACCCGCGCCGCCCGGCGCGACCTCTACCAGGACGACTTCAACCACGTCGCCCTGGTCCGCGGCGGCGAGCACCTCACGCGCTCCCTGGTGTATCTCGACCACACCCTGGTCGACGGCGTCGTCAACGGCACCGCCGCCGGCTTCGGCGGCCTGTCCGGGCGGCTGCGCCGGCTCCAGAACGGCTTCGCCCGCTCCTACGCGGTCTCGATGTTCGGCGGTGCGGCACTCCTGGTGGCCGCGACCCTGCTGATGAGGGCGGTCTGATACCGATGTCCTTTCCCCTGCTGACAGCGACGGCGGCGCTCCCGGCCCTCGGGGCCGTCGCCACGGCCGCCGTACCGGCGCGGCAGCGCACCGCCGCCAAGTGGCTGGCGCTGCTCGTCTCGCTCGCCACCCTCGCCCTGGCGATCGTCGTCCTGGTCCGCTTCGACCCGGACGGCGCCCGTTACCAGCTCGCCGAATCGCACGCCTGGATCAAGGACTTCGGGGTGCGGTACGAACTGGGCGTGGACGGCATCGCGGTGGCCCTGATCGGGCTCACCGCCCTGCTGATGCCGTTCATCGTCCTCGCGGGCTGGCACGACGCCGACCCGCTGGAGACCGGCAACCGCCGCTGGCGCCCGACCCAGGGCTTCTTCGCGCTGATCCTCGCCGTCGAGGCGATGGTGATCATCTCGTTCGAGGCCACCGACGTCTTCCTCTTCTACATCTTCTTCGAAGCCATGCTGATCCCGATGTACTTCCTCATCGGCGGCTTCGGGGACCACGCCCACGAGCACGGCGAGGAGACGGCGGCCACACAACGCTCGTACGCGGCCGTGAAGTTCCTGCTCTACAACCTGGTCGGCGGTCTGATCATGCTGGCCGCGGTGATCGGCCTCTACGTGGTCGCCGGGAACTTCTCCCTCCAGGAGATCGCCGCGGCCCGCGCCAACGGTTCGCTGCACATGGCGACGGGCACCGAACGCTGGCTGTTCCTGGGCTTCTTCTTCGCCTTCGCGGTGAAGGCGCCGCTGTGGCCGCTGCACACCTGGCTGCCCAACGCCATGCAGGAGTCCACCGCGCCGGTCGCCGTGCTCATCACGGCGGTCGTCGACAAGGTGGGCACCTTCGCGATGCTCCGCTTCTGCCTCCAGCTGTTCCCGGAGGCCAGCAAGTGGGCGACGCCCGTGATCCTCGTACTGGCGCTGATCAGCATCGTCTACGGCGCGCTGCTCGCCGTCGGCCAGCGGGACATCAAGCGGCTGGTGGCCTACGCGTCGATCTCCCACTTCGGGTTCATCGTCCTGGGCATCTTCGCGATGACCAGCCAGGGGCAGTCCGGTGCCACGCTCTACATGGTCAACCACGGCATCTCCACGGCCGCGCTGATGCTGGTCGCCGGCTTCCTGATCTCCCGGCGCGGCTCGCGGCTCATCGCCGACTACGGAGGGGTGCAGAAGGTCGCCCCGGTACTGGCCGGCACCTTCCTGATCGGCGGCCTCGCCACCCTCTCGCTGCCCGGACTCGCCCCGTTCGTGAGCGAGTTCCTGGTCCTGGTCGGCACGTTCTCGCGCTATCCGGTGATCGGCATCATCGCCACCTTCGGCATCGTCCTCGCCGCGCTGTACACCCTCGTGCTGTACCAGCGGACGATGACGGGACCGGTGAAACCCGAGGTCTCGGCGATGCCCGACCTGCGGGTCCGGGAACTCCTGGTCGTCGCCCCGCTGATCGCACTGCTGATCTTCCTGGGCGTCTACCCCAAGCCCGTCACGGACATCGTCAATCCGGCGGTCAAGCAGACCATGTCCGACGTACACAAGAAGGACCCCAAGCCCGAGGTGGAGGCGGCCAAGTGAGCGCAGCAGCCGTCCACAGCCTGTGGACAAACGCGGTCGACCCGATCTCCAGGATCGACGCGCCGAAGATCGAATACGGACAATTGTCGCCGACACTGATCGTCCTCGGCGCGGCCCTGGTCGGGGTGCTGGTCGAGGCGTTCGTCCCGCGCAAGTCCCGCTACTACACGCAGGTGTTCGTCTCCGGCGTCGCGCTGTGCGCCGCGTTCGCCGCGGTCGTCGCACTCGCGGCCGGCGGGTACGGCACCACCAAGGCGCACATCGCGGCCATGGGTGGGATCGCGGTGGACGGACCGGCCCTGTTCCTGCAGGGCACGATCCTGCTGGCGGGCCTGGTCGGCCTGTTCACCTTCGCCGAGCGCCGGCTGGACCCCGCGGCGCACGGCAACCGGGTCGACTCCTTCGCCGCCCAGGCGGCGTCGGTGCCCGGCAGCGACAGCGAACAGGCCGCGGTGAAGGCGGGGTTCACCACCACCGAGGTCTTCCCGCTGCTGCTGTTCGCCATCGCCGGCATGCTGGTGTTCCCCTCGGCCAACGACCTGCTGACCCTGTTCGTGGCCCTGGAGGTCTTCTCCCTCCCGCTGTACCTGCTGTGCGCGCTGGCCCGCCGCAAGCGGCTCATGTCGCAGGAAGCCGCCGTCAAGTACTTCCTGCTCGGCGCCTTCGCCTCGGCGTTCACGCTGTTCGGCATCGCCTTGTTGTACGGCTACGCGGGCTCGGTGTCGTACGCGCGCATCGCACAGGTCGTCGACGGCACCGTCACCAACGTCGACCCGGCACTCGCCGGCACCATGGGCAACGACGCACTGCTGCTGCTCGGCAGCGCGCTGATCGTGATGGGCCTGCTGTTCAAGGTCGGCGCGGTGCCGTTCCACATGTGGACGCCCGACGTCTACCAGGGCGCGCCGACCCCCGTGACGGGCTTCATGGCGGCGGCGACGAAGGTCGCGGCGTTCGGCGCGCTGCTACGCCTGCTGTACGTCGTCCTGCCCGGCCTGCGCTGGGACTGGCGGCCGGTCATGTGGGCGGTGGCGATCATCACCATGCTGGGCGGCGCGATCGTCGCCATCACGCAGACCGACATCAAGCGGCTGCTGGCGTACTCGTCCATCGCGCACGCCGGATTCATCCTCGCGGGTGTCATCGCCACCTCGAAGGAGGGCGTGTCGTCCGTGCTGTTCTACCTGGCCGGGTACTCGTTCGTGACGATCGGCGCCTTCGCCGTGGTCACGCTGGTGCGCGACGCGGGCGGCGAGGCGACCCACCTGTCCAAGTGGGCGGGACTGGGCCGCCGTTCACCGCTGGTGGCGGCGGTGTTCGCGGTGTTCCTGCTGGCCTTCGCCGGCATCCCGCTGACCTCGGGGTTCGCGGGGAAGTTCGCCGTGTTCAAGGCGGCGGCGGACGGTGGCGCGGTGCCCCTGGTCGTCGTGGGTGTGATTTCCTCGGCGATCGCCGCGTTCTTCTACATCCGCGTGATCGTGCTGATGTTCTTCAGCGAGCCGAAGCCCGAGGGGCCGACCGTGGCCGTCCCCTCGCCGATGACCATGGCGGCGATCGCGATGGGCGTGGCGGTGACGCTGGTGCTCGGTGTGGCACCGCAGTACTTCCTGGACCTGGCGAGCCAGGCGGGAGTGTTCGTGCGCTGACGCGTACGGTACGGCCGTACGGCCCCGGTTCCCACTCGGGAGGGGAACCGGGGCCGTCGCACGTCAACGGTCGGACACCGTCCGTGACAAGCGGGCGGCGCGGCCGTTGCCTCCCGGCGCGCGGAGGCGTTGATACGACAAGCACACCCTGCCTGTGGACAACCGTCGGGCACTGTCGGCGCGGGCGCCTATCGTGGACGCAGTGGTCGACGGACGACACACGGGGGAAGCGGCGGGGGACAGGACGATGGGCGCGACGGGCGGAAGCAGCGAGATGCCAATGATGACCGAAGGACCCGGCCCGGCCGACAGCGAGGCGCTGGCCACACTCCACCGGGTCTTCGGATACGAGGCCTTCCGGGGCGAGCAGGAAGAGATCATCGAGCACGTGGTGGCGGGCGGCGACGCCCTCGTGCTCATGCCCACCGGCGGCGGCAAATCACTGTGCTACCAGATCCCGGCCCTGGTCCGGCCCGGCACGGGCGTGGTGGTGTCACCGCTGATCGCCCTGATGCAGGACCAGGTGGACGCCCTGCGCGCCCTCGGTGTGCGGGCCGGCTTCATCAACTCCACGCAGGACTTCGACGAGCGGCGCGTGGTCGAGGCGGAGTTCCTGGCCGGCGAGCTGGACCTGCTGTACCTGGCGCCGGAGCGGCTGCGCCTGGACTCCACGCTCGACCTCTTCTCCCGCGGTAAGATCTCCGTCTTCGCGATCGACGAGGCGCACTGTGTCTCCCAGTGGGGCCACGACTTCCGCCCCGACTACCTCACCCTGTCCCTCCTCGGCGAGCGCTGGCCGGACGTCCCGCGGATCGCCCTCACCGCGACCGCCACGCGCGCCACCCACGAGGAGATCACCCGGCGGCTGAACCTGCCGACGGCCCGCCACTTCGTCGCCAGTTTCGACCGGCCCAACATCCAGTACCGGATCGTGCCGAAGGCCGACCCCAGGAAGCAGCTGCTCGCCTTCCTCCGGGAGGAGCACGCGGGCGACGCCGGCATCGTCTACTGCCTCTCCCGCAACTCGGTGGAGCGCACGGCGGAGTTCCTGACCGCGAACGGCATCACGGCGGTGCCCTACCACGCGGGCCTGGACGCGGGCACGCGCGCGGCCCATCAGTCCCGGTTCCTGCGCGAGGACGGCCTGATCGTGGTGGCGACCATCGCCTTCGGCATGGGCATCGACAAGCCGGACGTGCGCTTCGTCGCCCACCTGGACCTGCCCAAGTCGATCGAGGGTTACTACCAGGAGACCGGCCGAGCGGGCCGGGACGGCCTTCCGTCCACGGCCTGGATGGCCTACGGCCTGAACGACGTCATACAGCAGCGCAAGCTGATCCAGTCCGGCGAGGGGGACGAGGCCTTCCGCCGCCGGGCCGCCGCCCACCTCGACGCCATGCTGGCGCTGTGCGAGACGGCCCAGTGCCGCCGCGTCCAGCTGCTCGCCTACTTCGGCCAGGACCCCGACGTCACCGCCTGCGGCAACTGCGACACGTGTCTGACCCCGCCGGAGACGTGGGACGGCACGGTCGCCGCCCAGAAGGCCCTGTCGACGGTGGTGCGGCTCCAGCGCGAACGCGGGCAGAAGTTCGGCGCGGTGCAGATCATCGACATCCTGCTCGGCAAGCGCACCGCCAAGGTGATCCAGTTTGACCACGATCAGCTGTCCGTCTTCGGCATCGGCACGGACCTCACCGAAGGCGAATGGCGGGGCGTCGTCCGCCAGCTGCTCGCCCAGGGGCTGCTCGCAGTCGAGGGCGAGTACGGCACGCTGGTCCTCACCGAGGCGAGCGGTTCGGTGCTGCGGCAGGAGCGCGAGGTGCCGTTGCGCAAGGAGCCGAAGAAGCCGGCCGCCTCCCGGTCCCGGTCGGCGGGGGGCTCCGGCGGTTCCGGCAAGGCCAAGGCCGCCGCGGTCGAGCTGCCCGAGGAACTCCTCCCCGCCTTCGAGGCCCTGCGCGCCTGGCGTGCCGAGCAGGCCCGGGAGCAGGGTGTCCCCGCCTACGTCATCTTCCACGACGCCACCCTGCGGGAGATCGTCTCCCTGTGGCCCGCTTCGGTGCGCGAGCTGGGCACGGTGAACGGGGTCGGCGAGAGGAAACTCGCCACCTACGGGGAAGGGGTCCTCGCGGCGCTGGCCTCCCAACCCCGGCCCGCACCGGCCGATGCGGCGAACCCGCCCCGCGCCGCGGCCCCTGCGGACCGCAGACCCCCGGAGGACCACTGGCCCGAGCCGACGGACGAGCCGGAGCCGGAGCCGGACGACTGGATGTAGCCGGACGGGGGCGACGGCGGCGCGGAGTCCGGCGGGGTGTGGCCCGGCGGGGCGCGAGGGGAAGCCCGGCGGGGTGTGGCTCGGCGGGGCGTGACGGCAAGCCCGGCCGGGGTCGCGGGTCTCGGGTCGGCCCGGTGGTGGGCCGTGCGGGGCGGATCGGCGTGGTGCGGTCCCTTCGCCCTTCGGCCTGGCGCCGCCCGGCGGGGCGCGAGGGGGAGGCTCGGCGTGTGTGGCTCGGCGGGTGACGGTGGGGCGGATTTGATGCGGGCCCGTGTGTCTCGCGCCGGCTCGGCGGGGCGTGACGGCAAGCCCGGCCGGGGTCGCGGGTCTCGGGTCGGCCCGGTGGTGGGCCGCGCGGGGCGGATCGGCGTGGTGCGGTCCCTTCGCCCTTCGGCCTGGCGCCGCCCGGCGGGGCGCGAGGGGGAGGCTCGGTGTGGTGTGGCCCCTCCGTCTTTCGGCCTGGTGCCGTCCGGCGGGGCGTCGCGTGAGGGTTGAGGCAGGCGGTCGGCTCTGTCGCGGCTAGGGCCTCTCGGGCTGAAGCCCCCGGGACGCGTAGGCCCGGACGTCGGCGTCCGCGTCCGTCATGGCGGTCGCCAGAGCTGTCCGGGACTCTTCGGTGGCGCGATGCCGGGTCAGCGCCAGGACCGCCGCCTTGCGGACGTCGGCGTTCAGGTCGGCGAGGGCGTCGGCCAGAGCGGGGACGGCCGTGTCGGCGGGCGCGGCCGACAGCGCGGTGGCCGCACCGGACCGCACCTGCCACGCGGGGGCGGACAGGGCGGCCACGGCCCGGGCGACGAGTGGTGCCGGGCAGCCCGTGGTGGCCAGCGCGCCGAGCGCGGCACCGCGCACCAGCGGATCGGCGTCCTCGGTCAGCCGGTCCAGGGTGCCGGCGAGCAGTTCCCGGTCGGGCGCGCTCAGGGACGCAGGCCCGACGGCGGCCAGGGCCTTGGCCACAGTGACCCGGACCTCCCGGGAGGGATCGTCCGCGACGCCGGTCAGCGGGCCGACGGCGTCGACCGAGACGAGCGCCCGCACGGCCTCGATGCGGACGGCGATCTCGGGGTCCCGCACCGCCGCCGCGAACACCGCCACCTCGCCGAGTCGCAGCGCCCGCAGGACATCGAGGGCGGCGGCGCGGACCACCGGGTCGGCCTGGCCGAGCGCGCCGACGAGGGCGGCGCCCAGGGCGGGTTCGGGCGGCAGGGTCTCGACCAGCTCGCGCAGTGAGGCCGCGGCAGCCGCGCGGACCTCGGCATCGGGGTCGGCGAGCGCACCGACGAGGGCCCGTCCGGTACCGGAGGGCACGGTCTCGGTGAGGACCGCGACGGCCGTGCGGCGGACGGCGGCCTCGGAGTCGGTCAGATAGGGCTCGACCGCGGCGAGTTCGGGTTCGGCCTCGGCCAGTTCCAGCAGTTCCAGCAGTCGAGGCGAGGCGGTGCCCCGGGCACCGGCCGGGTCGGCGGGACCGGAGGCGGGCGTGGGAGCCGCACCGGTGGCGACCGGCGCCGCGTCGCGCGGCCCGGCCGTGGCCACGTGCTCGGCGTGGACCTCGCCCAACGGCCGGGAGGGGCCGCCGACCGGCGTGAACTCCTCCACCGGCACCGGATAGGGAGCCACGGGACGTGCCGTGAACTCCATGGCACCAGAGGGGGACTTGTGCAGATCGAGATGGTGGAACCAGGAGACGTCGTCGCGCCCGGGATGGTCGAGACGGTCGTGGTAGAGGCCCCAGCGGGACTCCGTGCGGGCCAAAGAGGCGCGCGCGGCCATCTCCGCGCAGTCGCGAATGAAGGAGACCTCGGCGCAGCGCATCAGTTCGTGCGGGGTGCGGGCGCCCATCGAGGCGATGTCGGCGCGCATCCGCTCGAAGGCCTCCAGGGCGAGGGAGAGCCGCGCGCCGGACTTGGGCGGGGCCACGTAGTCGTTCACGAAACGGCGCAGCTTGTACTCGACCTGGGGCTGCGCCGGGCCGTCCGGGTGGCGCAGCGGGCGGTAGATCAGCTCGTGCGCCTCGCGTACCTGGTCCGCGGGAAGTTCACCGGTGTAGGCCGTGTACCGGGCGGCGTCCGCGCCGGCGAGGTCGCCGAAGACGAAGGCGCCGATCATGTAGTTGTGCGGGACGCAGGCGAGGTCGCCGGCGGCGTACAGGCGCGGGACGGTCGTGCGGGCGTGGTCGTCGACCCGGACACCGGAGGCGGAGTGCCCGCCGCACAGACCGATCTCGGAGATGTGCATCTCGACGTCGTGGGTGCGGTAGTCGTGTCCGCGCCCGGCGTGGAAGGTGCCGCGGGTCGGCCGTTCGGTGGAGTGCAGGATCGACTCCAGTGCGGAGATCGACTCCTCGGGGAGGTGGCTCAGCTTCAGATATACCGGCCCCCGGTCGCCGGCGGTCTCGGCGGCGAACTCGGCCATCATCTGCCCCGACCAGTAGTCGGAGTCGACGAACCGCTCGCCGTGCCGGTTGACCTGGTAGCCGCCGAAGGGGTTGGCGACGTAGGCACAGGCCGGACCGTTGTAGTCCTTGATCAGCGGGTTGATCTGGAAGCACTCGATGCCGGTCAGCTCGGCGCCCGCGTGGTAGGCCATGGCGTAACCGTCACCGGCGTTGGTGGGGTTCTCGTAGGTGCCGTAGAGGTAGCCGGAGGCGGGCAGGCCGAGTCGGCCGCAGGCGCCCGTCGCAAGGATCACCGCACCCGCGCGGACGGTGACGAAGGCGCCGGTGCGGGTGTGGAAACCGGCGGCGCCCACGGCCCGGCCCCCGGCGGTGAGGACCCGGACCGGCATCACCCGGTTCTCGATCCTGATCCGCTCCCGCATCTCGCGCCGCCGCAACTGCCGGTACAGGACCTTCTTGACGTCCTTGCCCTCGGGCATCGGCAGGACGTACGAGCCGGAGCGGTGGACCTGGCGGACCGCGTACTCGCCGTGCTCGTCCTTCTCGAACTTGACCCCGTACGACTCCAGCCGCTGGACCATGGCGAAGCCGCGGGTGGCGGTCTGGCGGACGGTGGTCTGGTCGACGATGCCGTCGTTGGCGCGGGTGATCTCGGCGACGTAGTCGTCGGGTTCGGCACGGCCGGGGACGACCGCGTTGTTGACGCCGTCCATGCCCATGGCGAGCGCGCCGGAGTGGCGGACGTGGGCCTTCTCCAGCAGCAGGACGTTCGCGCCGCGCTCGGCCGCGGTCAGGGCGGCCATGGTGCCGGCGGTGCCGCCGCCGATGACGAGGACGTCGCAGGTCAGCTCCTCGGCGTCGGTGACGGCGGGGATCTCCGTGGAAGCGGGCGCGTGGGTGGTCACCGGGGAGCCTTTCGGAGGGCGAGCGAGGCGAGGGTGTCGGGGCGCGGGGCGACGCGGTCGCCGGGGGCGGCACGGCGGGGCGGTGCGGACGGGTCAGCGCAGCAGGTAGGGCATGTTGACCGTGACGGCTCCGGTGGGGCAGCGGGCCGCGCAGGGACCGCAGTACCAGCACTCGTCGACGTGCATGTACGCCTTGCCGCTGGAGGTGTCGATGGCCAGGGAGTCCAGTGGGCACATGTCCACGCAGAGGGTGCAGCCGTCGATGCACTTCGACTCGTCGATGGTCACGGGCACGTCGACCCGCTGGGGTACCAAGGGCATGGCTGTCTCCTGGAAACGTGCGGAGGGGAAACGTGGGGTCGGGATACGCGGGGGAGGGGCGGAGCGGAGACCCGGCGGTCACGACCGGTGGAGCAGGCCGCTCATGCTGATGCGGTCACCGCGGAAGCGGATGAACTCCAGGTCGACGGGGCGCCCGTCGGCGAGGTGCGTGAGGCGTTCCAGCATCAGTACGGCGGTGCCGCGCGGGGCCTCAAGCACGGCGGCGGAGTGGGCGTCGGCGTTCACCGCCTCCAGGGTGATCTCGGCGTGGCCGAGACGCTGTCCGGTGATGGCTTCCAGGAGGCGGAAGACGTCGGTGTTCTCCAGATCGGCGCCGAGCAGGCGGGTGCCGATGTCGAGCGGGATGTAGGTCAGGTCGAGGGAGAGCGGCAGCCCGCCCAGGCGGCGCAGGCGTTCGACGTAGAGGACGTCGGCGCCGGCCGGGACGTCGAGGCGTTCGGCGACCGGGGCGGGTGCGGGGGCGGGGCCCATGGTGCGGACCTCGTTGGTGACATGGCCGTGTTCGCGCAGGGTCTCCGCGAGGCCCATCAGCCGGTCGAGCCCATGGGGGTACTTCCGGGCGACGACGACGGTGCCGACCCCGGGCAGCCGTGTCACCAGGCCCTCGGCCCGCAGCAGGTCCAGGGACTGGCGGACGGTGTTGCGGGAGACGCGGTAGTCGGCGGCCAGGGTGGACTCGTGGGGCAGCGTGCCGTCCGGGAAGGCACCGGCCAGGAGCTGGTGGCGCAGCAGGTCGGCGAGTTGCCGGGCCCGGTCCGCACGCAGCCGTCGACGCGTGCGGTGGGCGGCGACGGTGGTCGCGGCGCCCTGACCGGCATGGTCGCGGGGGCGGTCGGTGGGTGGCATGGCTGGAACCATACCGACGCGGTAGGAAGAGGGGTGTTGCTGAAGTGTTGCGCCAGGGGGAGGCCGCTGTGCACCCCCTTGACCTGCGGTTCTCCGAGGGTGAGGAGAAGATCTGCCACCTTCCGTGGACGGTCGGCCCGTGCTTCGCCCCGATGTCGCCGGTATCCCGGCCGCGCGGTCGACGCGTCGTGCCGGTGCCTCGCGGGGTCAGGACAGGGCGGTCAGTCCCGGGGCGAAGGTGATGAGCAGTGGCAGCAGCGGCACCAGCGCGGCGACCGTCGTCGTGAGGGCCCGGTGCCGGGGCAGCAACCGCGGCGGCGGCTCCAGCAGACGGTCCACGCGCTCGCCGAGGAGACGACGGCTGGAGTCGCAGGACAGGACGCCCCGGTGCTGGTTCAGCTCGATCAGCGCGAGCGCCGTGGTGAGGTGGCCGCAGCGCCGGGACGCGGTGTCGTCGGCGGCGAGTTCGACCAGACGGTGCGTCTGATCGCAGAAGTGGGCGAAGAGGGGGACGTGCGGGAAGCCCGTCGCGAGGGCGGTGGACAGGTGCAGCAGCCAGTCGTGGTGGGCCCGGGCGTGGCCGCGCTCGTGGGTGAGGACGGCGTCCAGCTGATGGTCGGTGAGGCGTTGCAGCGCCCCGGTGGTGACGACCAGCTGGGGCGGGTGACCCGGCATCCACCAGGCGTCGGGGTACTCGTCCTCCAGTACCAGCATCGGTCCGCGTGCCGCCGGCAGCCCGGCCGGCAGATCGGGGGCGCGCTCGCGCAGCTGTGCCCGGGCCTGGCCGCGGGTGCGGCGGGCCTCGACGAGTTCCCGGCCCAGCATCGCCGTCGTCCAGGCGGCCCCGCAGGCCAGCAGGACGGTGAGCGCGGCGGACCACACGGGCGCGGCGGAGAGATCGTAGGCGGCGGTGACGGCCGGCGGCGCGGGGGCGAACACGTGGTCGCGCACGGTGTGGAAGACGGCCGCCGCGACCAGGACCAGTGCGGTCAGGCAGCACAGCAGGACGGTGGCGACGAGGCACTGCCACACCCACAGCGCGAGTACGGGATCCCGCTCGGGCCAGTCGGCCCGGGTCAGGGCACGCGGCGCCGGTACGGCGGCCGCCAGGGCGACGACGCTCAGCAGGAGCAGGCAGACGGTCATGCCGGGGCTCCGGTTCCTGGTCGGAGAGTTGCGCGGGGGCCGGATGGTGCGGGGGCGGCGCGCCGGGGCGCGCCGCGTGATGCGTGTCCCGCCAGTATGACGCCGCGAGGCGGCGTGGGGCAGGTGTCCGCGGTGAACCGCACGGCGTCCTTCGGGCCGGAGGCTTTCAAGGGATCCGGGTCCGGGCGGCCCCTCGTGCGCCGCGGCCGTGGGGGGGGGGGGGGGGGGGGGGGGGGGGGGGGGGGCCGGGGCGCCCCCCCCCCCCGCGGGGGCCCGGCCCCCCCCCCGGGGGGGGGGGGGGCGCGGC
>NZ_JBITEB010000011.1:0-175628 GCF_044454765.1 Streptomyces sp. NPDC051452 | reverse complement strand
TTGGGGCCGGGGGGGGGGGGGGGGGGCGGGGGCCGGGGGCGGGGGGGGGGGGGCGGCCCCGGGGGGCCCGGGGCGGGGGCCCCCGGGGGGGGGGGGGGGGGGGGCCCCACGACGCGCGGGCGACGGAGGGCCTGTGCCGACGGGTCGACGTGAGCGGGAGGGTGTCAGCCGGACACGACGCGGCCGCTGACCTCTCCCAGCCCGACCCGGGACCCGTCCGGTCCCGGAGCCCACGCCGAGAGGGTCACCACGTCGCCGTCCTCCAGGAACGCGCGCTTGCCGTCGGGGAGTTCCAGAGGCTCGCGGCCGTTCCAGGTCAGCTCCAGCAGGGAGCCCCGCTGACGCTCGTCCGGTCCGCTCACCGTGCCCGAGCCGTACAGGTCGCCGGTGCGCAGCGAGGCGCCGTTCACCGTCATATGGGCGAGCTGCTGGGCGGCGGTCCAGTACATGGTCGAGAAGGGCGGTTCCGACACCACATGACCGTTGATCGCGACGGAGATGCGCAGGTCGTAGCCGCCGGGCTCGATACCGGGGGCCGAGTCGTCCAGGTAGGGCAGCAGCGGGTGGGTGCGTTCCGGCGGTGTCACGCGCGCGTGCTCCAGCGCCTCCAGGGGGGTGATCCACGCCGACACCGAGGTGGCGAAGGACTTGCCGAGGAAGGGGCCGAGAGGGACGTACTCCCAGGCCTGGATGTCGCGCGCGGACCAGTCGTTCAGCAGGCACAGCCCGAAGACGTGCTCCCGGAAGCCGTCGAGCGGGACCGGGCCGCCCAGCCGCGAGGGCACGCCCACGACGAAGCCGACCTCCGCCTCGATGTCCAGCCGGACCGACGGGCCGAAGACGGGGGCGGGATCACCGGGGCCCTTGCGCTGCCCGGACGGCCGCCGTACGTCCGTGCCCGAGACGACGACCGTGCCGGACCGGCCGTGATAGCCGATCGGCAGGTGCTTCCAGTTGGGGGTGAGGGAGTCCTCCGCCTCCGGGCGGAAGATCTGGCCGACGTTCCTGGCGTGGTTCTCCGAGGCGTAGAAGTCGACGTAGTCGGCGACC
Source organism: Streptomyces sp. NPDC051452 (assembly GCF_044454765.1). Taxonomy (NCBI): domain Bacteria; kingdom Bacillati; phylum Actinomycetota; class Actinomycetes; order Kitasatosporales; family Streptomycetaceae; genus Streptomyces; species Streptomyces sp. NPDC051452. The sequence continues at coordinate 174,578 of NZ_JBITEB010000011.1, read as the reverse complement.
TCGAAGGGCAGGTGGAGGGTGACCGACGACAAGGGGTGGAAGAGCGGTTCGACCTTCGGCCGGTGTGCCGGCTCCGTCACCCACTCGGTCAGCGCCTGCCGCACCTGCGACCAGACCGTGGGCCCGGCCGCCAGCAGGGGGTTGAGGGTGGGCCGCACAAGCAGGGAGCCGTGCGGTGAGCCGAGGGCGGCGGCCGCGGCGCCCGCGTCGAGAACGTGGTCCCCGAGCCGGACACCGACCCTCCGCTCCGTGCTGCCGGAGGGCGAGAACACGCCATAGGGAAGGTTGTGCGGGCCGAAGGGGTCGCCCTCGGGGACGTCGAAGGGGGGCATGGGGTGCTGCCTCGCTCTCATCCAGGCCATGCATGGCTCTGCGTTCCATGTGGTCGGGCCACACGTTACGGCCGGGATGCGTGTCTTGGGCAGTGCCCTCGGGCGTCACCTCGGGGAGCGGCCGAAAGTCATCGGAGGATGATCGGATGACGGCTCCGGCGCACGACCGCGTGAGGTGCCGCCGGGTGAGGCCGCGGAAGCCGGTCCGCCGCCCACCGCACCCCTTCCGAGCGGCGCTCTCCCGGGGCTGGACGGCACGTAAGTGCGCGCGATCACGGGTGAGTCGGCGAGGCGCGGTGTCCGTATTCTCTGATCATGGCACCCACCCCCGCGTACGCACTGATCGCCACCGACCTGGACGGGACGCTGTTGCGTGGCGACGACACGGTCTCCGACCGGTCGCTCGCCGCGCTCGCGCGGGTGGCGCGGGCGGGCGCCCGGCACCTGGTGGTCACGGGCTGGCCGGCCCCGCGGGTTCGGTCCCTGCTGGCGGGCCTCGGCCGCGCCGACCTCGCGGTGTGCGGACAGGGTGCCCAGCTCTACGACGCCGCGTCCGGCCGGCTGGTCTGGTCGGTCCGGCTGGACCGGGAACTGGCCGAGGCCGCGCTCGGCAAGATCGAGGCGGAGGTGGGGCAGGTCCACGCGGCCGTCGACCAGGACGGCGTGGACGGTCTCACGCTCGTCGAGCCCGGGTATCTGATGCCGCGCCCGACCCTGCCCGCGGTCCGGGTCGCCCGGCGCGACGACCTGTGGCGCGCGCCCATCAGCAAGGTGCTGCTGCGCCACGCCACCCTGACCGACGACGAGTTGGCGGCCGTCGCGCGGGCGGCGGTGGGCTCGCTGGCCACCGTCACCATGTCGGGGCCGGGGACCGTGGAGCTCCAGCCGCACGGGGTGACCAAGGCGACCGGTCTCGCGCTGGCCGCCGAACGGCTCGGGGTCGAGCCGGAACAGGCCCTCGCCTTCGGGGACATGCCCAATGACATCCCGATGTTCGACTGGGCGGCCCACGGGGTCGCCATGGCCAACGCGCATCCCGAACTCAAGGCGGTGGCCGATGAGATCACCCGGTCGAACGAGGACGACGGCATCGCCGTCGTCCTCGAAAAGATCTTCCCGACCGGCTGACCGGCTGACCGGTGACCGGCTGACCGGCACCTTCCCTACGTCGGTGCCGGTGCGCCGTCCCTCGGTGCGTGCCGCGTCAGTACGCGCCGAACACGTTGTCGATCGACCCGTAGCGCGCGGCCGCGTAGTTGCAGGCGGCGGTGATGTTCGCGACCGGGTCGTAGATGTTGAACGAGGTTCCGGCCACGTGGTACGCGTTGAAGGTCGGGTCGATGACCTGGAGCAGACCCTTGGACGGGATGCCCTTGGCCGCGTTGGAGTCCCACAGGTTGATGGCCGCCGGGTTGCCGGACGACTCCCGGATGATGTTGCGGTAGATGCCGTTGTAGGTACCCGGGATGTGCTTCTGGGCCATGATCGCGAGCGACTCGCGGATCCAGCCGTCGAGGTTGTTCGGGTAACCGGCGGGCGTGGTGGACGCGGTCTTGGCCGCCGGGGTGGCCGCGGAGGCGCTGGCCGCGCCGATCAGCGGAAGGGCGAGCACGGCGGCGCCGGTGCCGAGGACGGCGAGCTTGCGGACGAGGCGGTTGGAGCGAACGCGGCGGGGCTGAGCGGCAGCAGGCATGGGGAAGTTCCTCTCCGGCGCCTGCGAGGTGAGCTGTCGGGTTCGGGCGGGGAGGTGCCCGGTCGCGCTCCGGTAGAGCGCGACTTAACCCCTAGCCGTTCCGGTGCGACATGTGCCGTCCGGTCCGGCGACTTACCTGGTTCCCCCGCTCCTGCCCTGCGAATGAGTTCGTCGATGGGTATGCGGGTGGCGGCAGGATTAGGCGTCCACCCGATGGCCGGGAACGTATGCGAGAGCACATGTCGGGAACAAGCACCGGATTCATACAACGCACTATTTGACCTTGATCGGGGCCGTATGAGGTACTTGATCCTTTGCGGTTGCCAACCCTCAACTCGCCGATGGCAAACGGGAAAAGGTGTCTCCGGGCGGGTGGGGTGACGCCGGGGGCCACGTGACCCAACTCACGAAATAGCAAAACCCTGCAAATCAGACATGAGGGATTAGGGCGATTCGCTCCGAAAATTGGACAGTGGGGGGATCCGTGACGCGCCGTCGGTCGTTCTCGTCATGACCGGGGGCGCGCGGATGGGATCGGGCGGCGCGGGAAGAGGGGAGAGGAGGGGGGAGGGGGAGGAATGGATCGCGCGGGCGGATCCGGCCGTGGTCGCGCACCCCTCCGGGGGGTCCCGGCGGACGGCCGGCGGGGACGCCGCGCCGCTCCGCTCACCCCCAGGTCGCGACAAACCCCGCCGAGTCATGTTAAGTCGAGAGGTATCCGCCCTTACTATCCGATCAAAACCATACCGGTCATGATCCGATACGGCCCGGGCTGGACCGGTGGGCGCTATCGGTGATCGAAACAGGACCGGATACGCTGACTTGAGTGATGGCAGCGACCTATCGACAAACCGTGTAATCGCCAGCAGACACCAGCAGACAGGAGACCCCTCGTGACCGTCGTCGGGCCGTTCGGGCTGAGCGTGCGGGACCAGGCTCTGGAAGCCGATGTCCAGGTGGGATTGGCGGCTGTCGAGGAGGGGCTGCTCGAGGCCACGAAGAGCGAGGTCCCCTTCATCACGGAGGCCGCCCAGCACCTGGTGCGGGCCGGTGGGAAGCGGTTCCGGCCGCTGCTCGTGATGCTCGCGGCGCAGTTCGGCGATCCCTACGCGCCGGGCATCGTGCCGTCGGCCGTCGTCGTGGAGCTGACGCACCTCGCCACGCTGTATCACGACGACGTCATGGACGAGGCGGCCGTGCGGCGCGGCGTGGACAGCGCCAACACGCGCTGGGGCAACTCGGTCGCGGTCCTCACCGGGGACTTCCTCTTCGCCCGCGCCTCCCAGATCCTCGCCGACCTCGGCCCCGAGGCGGTCCGGGTGCAGGCCCTCGCGTTCGAGCGGCTGGTCACGGGCCAGATCCTGGAGACCGCCGGTCCCTCGGACGGCCGTGACCCCGTCGAGCACTACCTGGACGTGCTCAGCGGCAAGACGGGCTCCCTGGTGGCGGTCGCGTGCCGGTTCGGCGCGATGATGTCCGGCGCCGACGAGCGGGTCGTCGACGTCCTCACCCAGTACGGCGAACGGCTCGGGGTGGCCTTCCAGCTCGCGGACGACGTCCTAGACATCGCCTCCGACTCCCACGAGTCCGGCAAGACCCCGGGCACCGACCTGCGCGAGGGCATCCCGACCCTGCCGGTGCTGCGGCTGCGCGAGCGTGCCGCCCGCCTCGGGAAGCCCGAGGACATCGCCCTGTGCGAGCTGCTGGACTCCGACCTCAGTGACGACGCCCGGCACGCCGAGGCGCTGGCCGCGCTGCGCGCGCACCCCGCGCTGGAGCAGGCCCGCCGGGACACCGTCCGTTACGCGGAGGAGGCGCGGGCCGCGCTGGCCCCGCTGCGGGAGTGCGACGCCAAGACGTCCCTGCTGGAGCTCTGCGACGCCGTGGTGCACCGCGCTGGCTAGCCCCACCACCTGCGGCCTCACCGGGGCAGCGCACACCGGCGCTGCCCCCACCCGGGACGCCCCCACCGGCCACCCCGCAGGCCCAACCGGCCACCCCGCACGCCCCGGCGACCACTCCGCACGCCCCGGCGACCACACGGCATCCCGCACACACCCCGCGCCCGCGCCCCCGCCCCCGTCCTCGACCGCCTCCCCTCCCGCCCCGTCCCCTACGGGTCGGGATACCAGGGGACCCCGCGTGTCATACCCCAGGCGTACACGGAGTTGGCTCCGTGGTCTGACGCTTCGACACGGCGGATTTGGTCAGATGGAAACCACGGACATCACCACTCCTCACCGATTCGGGTGAGAATGGCGGCTTAGGTGGACCAGCGTGAGGACAGCCGCCGCGGACGACGGAGGTAAGGCACACATGGCACCGTACGAATCCGACGACGCACCGGCCGCCGCACGGGACGAGGACGCTCCCTCCGGCCGGCGCAAGGCCGCGCGGTACGCGGTCCCGGTCGCGGTGGTGGGGGTGGCGGCGGCCACGATCGGGCTGGTCCCGGCGCTCGCCGACTCCGGCGACCCCGACCTGCCCAGGATCAGCGCTCAACAGCTCGTGGAGAAGATCGCCAAGTCGGACGTACAGCAGCTGTCCGGCACCGTCCGGGTCAGCACCGACCTGGGACTGCCCGACCTCGGCGGGCTGGGCGGCGGCTTCGCCTCCGGGGCGACCCGGGGCTCCGGCGACGGCTCCTCCGCCGACCCGCGCGCCAAGCTGACCGAACTGGCCACCGGCACGCACACCCTGCGGGTGGCGGAAGACGGCCCGGACCGGCAGAAACTGTCCCTGCTTGAGCAGGGCGCCGAGTACAGCCTCATCCACGACGGCAAGGACGTCTGGGGCTACGACAGCAAGAGCAACCAGGTCTACCACTCCACCGACGCGGGCACCGGCAGGCACCACCAGGCCGAGCCGCCCTCCACGCCCAAGGACCTCGCCGACAAGGCGCTGAAGTCGGTGGACGACACCACGTCCGTCACCGTCGACGGCACCGAGCGGGTCGCCGGCCGCGACGCCTACAAGCTGCTGATCAAGCCCAGGCAGTCCGGCACCACGGTCGGCGCGATCAGCATCGCCGTGGACGCGAAGACGGGGCTGCCGCTGAAGTTCACGCTGACCCCGAGGAGCGGCGGCGCCGCCGTCGTCAACGCGGGCTTCACCCAGGTCTCCTTCGCGAAGCCCGCTGCCTCCACGTTCGACTTCACCCCGCCCAAGGGCGCCAAGGTCACCGAGGGGGACAAGGAGTCCGGGGCGCGGGAGCACGGCCCGAAGGCGGACCACGGCTTCGGCAAGGGCCGAGAGGGGGCCACGGTCCTCGGCAAGGGCTGGACCTCCGTCGTCACCTTCGACACCGGTGCCAAGGGCGGTCTGCCGACCGGCTCGGCGAGCGGTGCCGCCGGCGGCTTCCTCGACTCGCTCGGGGACAAGGTGTCCGGCAAGTTCGGCAAGGGCACCGTCTTCTCCACCCGCCTGGTCAACGCCCTGATCACCGACGACGGCAAGGTCTACGCCGGTGCGGTGACCAAGGACGCCCTGGTGAAGGCGGCCGACGCGGGGAAGTAACCCTTCCGGGCCCGACGAGACGAGGGGGAGCCGATGGACGGACCGTCCGCCGCGCGGCGGGAGGGGCCCGGCCCGGGGGGCGCGCCGGAGCGCGACCTCGGGCAGGCGGGGGCGAGCGTCATCGCCACGCACGGCCTCACCAAGCGCTACCGCGGCGGACAGCTCGCCGTAGACGGTCTCGACCTGACCGTCCCGGCGGGCAGCGTCTTCGGCTTCCTCGGCCCGAACGGCTCCGGCAAGACCACCACCATCCGCATGCTGATGGGCCTGATCGAGCCGACCGCGGGCACCGCCCGGGTGCTGGGCCGCCCCATGCCCGGATCGGCCCGCACGGTCCTGCCGCAGGTCGGCGCGCTGATCGAGGGCCCTGCGCTGTACGGCTTCCTGTCCGGCCGGGACAACCTGCTGCGCTACGACGCCGCCGATCCGACCGCCGACCCCCGCACCCGGCGTGCCCGCGTCGCCGCCGCACTGGACCGGGTGGGACTCGCGGCCGCCGCGGGCAAGAAGGCGAAGGCGTACTCGCTCGGCATGAAACAGCGTCTGGGCCTCGCCGCCGCGCTGCTCCGGTCGCGCAGACTGCTCGTGCTGGACGAGCCGACCAACGGGCTCGACCCGCAGGGGATGCGCGAGATCCGTGCCCTGATCAGGGAACTTGCCGCCGAAGGCACGACCGTCTTCCTCTCCTCCCACCTCCTCGACGAGATCGAGCAGGTGTGCACCCACGCGGCCGTCATGGCACAGGGCCGGCTGATCACCCAGGGCGCGGTGGCCGACCTGGCGGCCGGTGCCCGCGGCCGGCTGGTGGTGACCACTCCGGACGCCGTCGAGGCGGCCCGGGTGCTGAAGGAACAGGGCGTCACGGACGTCATCGCCGAGGGGGACCGGGTCACCGGCGAGCCGCCCGCCCGGGAGCTGTCCGAGGTGAGCGCCGCCCTGTTCGGCGCGGGGGTACGGGTCCGGGGATTCACGCTCGAACGGGCCTCGCTGGAGGACGCGTTCGTGGCCCTGACGGGGGAGGGTTTCGATGTCGCGGGCTGAGCCGGTCCCGGCGTCGGTGGCGCGCCGGCCGAGCCCCCTGTGGGCCTTCGGGCTGCTGCGCAACGAGGTCGTCACCACGCTCCGCCGCTGGCGCACGCTCGCCCTGCTCGCGGTGCTGGCGGCGGTGCCGGTGCTGGTCGGAATCGCGGTGCGGATCGAGACGAGCGGCGGCTCCCGAGCGGGCGGAGACGGCGGACAGGGCCCGGCGTTCATCTCGCAGATCACCAACAACGGCCTGTTCCTGGTGTTCACCTCGCTCGCCGCGACGCTGCCGTTCTTCCTGCCGATGGCCGTCGGCGTCGTCGCGGGCGACGCGATCGCGGGGGAGGCGGGCGCGGGCACCCTGCGCTATCTGCTGGTCGCGCCGGCCGGGCGCACCCGGCTGCTGCTGACCAAGTACGCGACCGTGCTGGCCTTCTGCGTACTGGCCACCCTGGTGGTGGCCGGCTCGGCGCTGATCGTCGGCGCCCTGCTCTTCCCGCTCGGCGATCTGACGACCATCTCCGGAACCCGGATCAGCTACGCCGAGGGACTCGGCCGGGCCCTGCTGATAGCGCTGGTCGTCGCCGCCTCGCTGGTCGGCGTGGCGGCCCTGGGCCTGTTCGTGTCGACGCTCACCAACAGCGGCATCGCGGCCATGGCGACCACCGTCGGCCTGCTCATCACCGTGCAGATCCTCGACCAGATACCCCAGCTGCACGCCATCCAGCCGTACCTCTTCCCGCACTACTGGCTGTCCTTCGCCGACCTGATGCGCGAGCCGGTCTACTGGGACGACCTGGTGCACAACCTCGGCCTACAGGCCCTGTACGCGGGCGTGTTCGGTTCGGCCGCCTGGGCACGGTTCACGGCCAGGGACATCAGCGCCTGACCGCCGGACCGCCGGACCGCCGGAACGCCGGACCGCCGCCCCACGCCGAGCCCGAGCCCCCTCAGGCGGCCTCATGCACCTCGTGCGGGAAGCGCGCGAGCGGCGCGTCCTGCGCGAAGAACGTCTTCGCGCGGGCCAGAGCCGCGGTGTCCCTCAGCACGTCGCCGCGCCCGCTGCCGTTGCCCAGCAGCACACCGCCGAAGCGCATGCCCAGATAGGCGGCGGAGTTGTTCAGGGTGCCCACGTAGGGGTCGGCGACGGACGGTTCGACGGCCGCGAGCGCGGCGACACCCCAGAGGGTGCGGCCGGCCATGGCCGCCCTGAAGTCGATCTCGGGGATGCGCAGCCAGGCGGACCAGTGATCCAGATAGGTCTTGGTGAGGCCGGACACCGAGTACCAGTACAGCGGCGAGGCGATCACGATGTCCGTGGCCGCGAGCGTGGCGTCCAGCGCCCGGCCGGCGGGGGTGTCCGCGGCCGGCCGTACGTGATCGCTGTCGTGCCGCAGGTCCACGAAGTCCGGCAGCGGGTTCTCGGCGAGGTGGATCCAGTCCTGTTCCACGTCACCGGGCAGCTGTTCGGCGGCCTTGCGGGCCAGCGACTCGGTGTTGCCCTCGGCGCGGGCGCTGCCCAGGACGAAGAGAAAGCGGCGGCTCATGGGTCCCCCAGGACGAGAAGTGGTGTCGAACGAAAATAAAGGCGTACGCATCTTATGCACATGCAAGCAAATTTGCCAGGGTGCGGCTGGTGCGATGCTGTGACGTCGTGGTGACGCGGAAGCCAGGGGGTAGACGACACACTGGTCCACAGGACGCGTACGACCGGATCGTGACGCCGGGGGAGTGAGGGAAACCGATGTCTCGACTCAGCTTCGAGAAGAAGCGGGTGCAGCAGCCCGGGACGCACACCTCGGTGGTGGCCGTCCGGGTGTTCGGCGCGGCGGGCGCGTCGGTGGGCGGGGCGCACGTCGTCGCGGCACCGGGTGAGGAGATCCAGCAGGCCGTGCTCAACCATCTCCAGCGCCTGGCCATCAGCCTCGGTGCCCCGATACGCGCCACGATCCACGACGAACGCGCCGGCTGCGTGGTCCCCCTGGAGGTCTCCACCGACGGCTCCAGCCGGATGACCGGGGAACCCGTCCGGGTGAGGGAGGGCGAGACGCCGGGCGCGCCGGCCGTACCCGCCGGGACGGCCGCACCGACCGCTTCCGCGCCGGCCCCGACAGGGCGGTTCGGCCCCCCGCCCGTCATGCCGGAACCCGGCCCCGCGCCGCTCACGGCGGAATCCGGCCCCTCACCCCTGGTGGCAAAACCGCTGCCCGCCGCGCCGCTGCCGGTGGAGCCGAGGCTGCTCTCCGTGCCCCTCCTGGGCCCGGTCGAGCCGGAGCCCGCCCACGTTCCCACCCCCACGCCGCCCCGGGGGTTCGACGCCGTCGCCGAGGAGATGCTCGGGGACGGCCCGGTGACCGAGACCGTGGAAGGGGCCGAGCTGCTCACCGAGCCCATGACGCGGATCAACGAGGCCGTGCGGGCAGGCCGTATCGAGGCGGCGGTGGAACTCGCCGACCGCACGGTCACCGAGGCGTCCGCGGTGCTGGGCCCCCGCCATGCCGAGGTGTTGCACCTGCGCGAGATGGCGGCGTACATCGCCTACCTCGCGGGCGACCCGGTCCGCGCCTTCCGCCTCTCCCTGGAGCTCGCCCGGCTGCGCCGCGCCGCGCTGGACGCGGGGGCGGCCTACGGCAACGTGCAGAGCGCGGCGACCGCGTGGCGCGCGGTGCGCGACCCCGAGGAGGGGCTGCGGATGGGCCGCGATCTGATCGAGCTGTGGGCCGACCTCACCGCCGAGCCGGGCCCCGCGGCCGAGGACCCCCGCCCCCTGGAGTCCGCCCGCGCCCGCATGCTCCGCCTGACCGACCGGGCGGCCCGCACGGCCCAGGCGTAGGAGCGCCACCGGCCGCGCGGCGGACATCCGGGCGTCCGGCGCGTGGTGGGCCCTGTGCACACGGAACTCGTGGTCCTCCGGGTCAGCCCCATCGCCACCCGGCCCGCGCGGCACCCGCGCGCCGAGGCTGCCGGGTCCCGGAGGGCGGGGCGGCCCGTGACCGGCTGCGCCGACCGACCGCGTCGACCTGCTACCGCCTCCCGGCCTCGCCGCTCCCGCCGCTCCCCGCGGCCTCGCCGGTGACGGCCATGGCCCCGTCCGGCCCCTGCGCCGCCCTCGCCCCGCCGCTCTTCGCGGCGAGCGTGCGTCTGGCCCGGCGTGCGGTGCGCAGCGCGTCGCCCGTGAGCAGCACCAGCGCCACCCAGACCAGCGCGAACCCGGCCCAGCGGGCGGGCGGCATGGCCTCGTGGAAGTAGAGGATGCCGAGCAGGAACTGGAAGACGGGGGTCAGGTACTGGAGGAGACCGAGCGTCGACAGGGGGACCCGGATCGCCGACGCGCCGAAGCAGACCAGCGGCAGCGCGGTGACGACGCCCGTGGAGGCGAGGAGGGCGGCGTGCCCGGTCCCGGCGTCGGCGAAGCTGCTCTCGCCGTGCGCGGCGAGCCACAGCAGATAGCCGAGGGCGGGCAGGAACTGGATGGCGGTCTCGGCGGCCAGCGACTCCACACCGCCGAGGTCCACCTTCTTCTTCACCAGACCGTAGGTGGCGAAGGAGAAGGCGAGGCAGAGCGAGATCCACGGCGGGTGGCCGTAGCCGATGGTCAGCACGACGACGGCGACGAGGCCGGTCGCCACCGCCACCCACTGCGCGGGCCGCAGCCGCTCCTTCAGCAGCAGCACACCCATCCCGATGGTGACCAGCGGGTTGATGAAGTACCCGAGCGAGGCCTCGACGACATGGCCGGAGTTCACCGCCCAGATGTAGACGCCCCAGTTCACGGTGATGAAGGCCGCCGCCACGGCGACCAGCCCGAGCCGGCGCGGCCGGCGCAGCAGTTCCCCGGCCCAGGCCCAGCGCCGCAGGAAGAGCAGGGCGATCACGACGAACCCCAGGGACCACACCATGCGGTGAGCGAGGATCTCCGCCGCCCCGGCGGGTTCGAGCAGCGGCCAGTACAGGGGGACCAGCCCCCACATGCCATAGGCGGCGAAGCCGTTCAGCAGGCCTATTCGGTGCTCGGCCTCGGGTGTCCCGGTCACGGGCCCCTCCCTCTCCACGTCGGCTACGCCCGACCGACGGTAGCGCCGAGCACCCTCGCCTGTCATGCCCGTATCGCCATACGGTCATGACAGTCGAGGTGGAGGTGCGGCTCAGTCACCGAGCGCGGCGGCGATCGCCTCGGCGAGGGGAGTGGTGGGGCGGCCGATGAGCCGGGACAGGTCACCGCTCGCGACGACCAGCTCGCCCTTCTCGATCGACGCGTCGACGCCCGCGAAGATCTCGGCGAACGGTGCCGGCATGCCCGCGCCGCTCAGGATGTCCTTGAGCGCGTCGCCGGTGACGGCGCTGTAGACGATCTTCCGGCCGGTCTGCCGGCTCAGCTCGGCCGCGTACTCGGCGAAGCTCCACGCCACGTCGCCGCCCAGCTCGTACGTGGCGTTCTCATGGCCGGTGCCGGTGAGCACCGCCACCGCGGCGGCCGCGTAGTCGGCGCGCGTGGCCGAGGAGACCCGGCCCTCGCCGGCCGCCGCGACGACCGCGTCGTGCTCCAGTACCGGGGCCAGGTTCTCGGTGTAGTTCTCGTGGTACCAGCCGTTGCGCAGCAGCGTGTACGGCAGCCCCGAGGCGAGCAGCACCCGCTCGGTGGCCCGGTGGTCGTCCGCGAGCGCGGCGGTCAGGGTGCCGGGGGCGCTGGTGTACGCGAGCAGCGCCACACCCGCCGCCTTCGCCGCGTCGATGACGACCTGGTGCTGGCGCACCCGGCCCTCGCCGAACTCGTTGCCCGAGATCAGCAGAACCCTGTCGCCGGCCGCGAACAGGCCGTCGAAGGTCTCGGGCGCGTTGTAGTCGGCGACGGCGATCCGCACTCCGCGGGCGGCGAGGCCGGCGGCCTTGTGCTCGTCGCGTACGACCGCGGTGATCTCCTGCGCCGGGACCCTCTCCAGCAACTGCTCCACGACGTGGCGGCCAAGCTGTCCGGTGGCTCCGGTGACGACGATGCTCATGCTGAGGACTCCTCGTGAGGGTGACTGTCGCACTCACTGTAAGAGCCACACTTTCGATCTGAAAGTACCCACTTTGAAGTAAGGTACGGTCATGACGGTAAGTACCCCGCGGGCCCGCACCGGAGCCGGCACCGAGGCCCTGTGCCCCTACCGGCTCGTCCTGGAGCACCTCACCAGCCGCTGGGGCGTGCTGGTCCTGATCGAGCTGCTGGAGGGCTCGCGGCGGTACGGCGAACTGCGCCGGGCCATCGGCGAGGTGGGGCGCGTCAGCGAGAAGATGCTCACCCAGACCCTGCAGACCCTGGAACGCGACGGCCTGGTCCACCGGGACGCCAGGCCGGTCATCCCGCCACGCGTCGACTACTCGCTCACCGCACTCGGCCGCGAGGCGGCGGAACAGGTGCGCTCCCTGGCCCGGTGGACCGAGGACCGCATGGACGAGGTGGAGCGGGCCCGCCGGACGTACGACGAGGCCCGGGAACAGCGGTCCCGGGCCTCCTGAACGGCGCGGCGCCGGCCGAACCGGCGCCGGAGCGTTCAGCCGACGACCGTCCAGGTGTCGCCACCGGCGAGCAGCGCCGCCAGGTCGCCCTTGCCCCGCTGCTCGATCGCGCTGTCGAGCTGATCGGCCATCTCGGTGTCGTACACCGGCCGTTCCACCGAGCGGAAGACACCGATCGGGGTGTGGTGCAGGGTGTCCGGGTCGGCGAGCCGGGACAGGGCGAAGGCGGTCGTCGGGGACGCGTTGTGCGCGTCGTGGACGATGATGTCCGCCTCGTTCTCCGCGGTCACCGCCACCACCTTCAGGTCGCCGCTCCGCCGCTCGCGTACGACACCGTGCGCGCCGTCGGCCCCGAACCGGACCGGCTGCCCGTGCTCCAGCCGGATCAGCGCCTCCTCGGCCCGCTGCTTGTCCTTCAGGGCGTCGAAGGCGCCGTCGTTGAAGATGTTGCAGTTCTGGTAGATCTCGATCAGCGCGGTGCCCGGGTGCTCGGCGGCGGCGCGCAGCACCTCGGTCAGATGCTTGCGGTCGGAGTCGATCGTGCGCGCGACGAAGGACGCCTCCGCGCCGATCGCCAGCGACACCGGGTTGAACGGCGCGTCCAGCGAGCCCATCGGCGTCGACTTGGTGACCTTGCCGACCTCGGACGTCGGCGAGTACTGGCCCTTGGTCAGCCCGTAGATCCGGTTGTTGAACAGCAGGATCTTCAGGTTCACGTTGCGCCGCAGGGCGTGGATCAGATGGTTGCCGCCGATCGACAGCGCGTCGCCGTCACCGGTGACCACCCACACGCTCAGGTCCCGGCGGGAGGAGGCCAGACCGGTCGCGATGGCGGGGGCACGGCCGTGGATCGAGTGCATCCCGTAGGTGTTCATGTAGTACGGGAAGCGGGACGAGCAGCCGATGCCGGAGACGAAGACGATGTTCTCCCTCGCCAGCCCCAGCTCGGGCATGAAGCCCTGCACGGCGGCCAGGATCGCGTAGTCACCGCACCCCGGGCACCAGCGCACCTCCTGGTCCGACTTGAAGTCCTTCATCGACTGCTTGGCCTCGGCCTTGGGGACCAGGTGCAGTAGACCGTTGCCGACGTCAGTCATCGATGGCCTCCTTCAGCGCCTTGGCGAGCTGTTCCGCCTTGAACGGCATGCCGTTGACCTGGTTGTAGGAGTGGGCGTCGACCAGGTATCTCGCGCGGATCAGGGTGGCCAGCTGCCCCAGGTTCATCTCCGGGACGACCACCCGGTCGTACTGCTTCAGCACGTGTCCGAGGTTGCGCGGGAAGGGGTTGAGATGGCGCAGATGCGCCTGGGCGATGGACTCGCCGGCCGTGCGCAGCCGCCGTACCGCCGCGGTGATCGGGCCGTACGTCGAACCCCAGCCGAGGACCAGCGTCCTCGCGCCGTGCGGGTCGTCGACCTCGACGTCCGGCACCTCGATCCCGTCGATCTTGGCCTGGCGGGTACGGACCATGAGGTCGTGGTTGGCCGGGTCGTAGGAGATGTTGCCCGAGCCGTCCTGTTTCTCGATGCCGCCGATGCGATGCTCCAGACCCGGCGTGCCCGGGACCGCCCACGGCCGGGCCAGGGTCAGCGGGTCCCGCTTGTAGGGCCAGAAGACCTCGCTGCCGTCCGCCAGGGTGTGGTTCGGACCGGAGGCGAACCGCACGCGCAGGTCCGGCAGTTCCTCCAGGTCCGGGATCCGCCACGGCTCCGAACCGTTGGCCAGATAGCCGTCGGAGAGCAGGAAGACGGGCGTCCGGTACGTCAGCGCGATCCGGGCCGCCTCCAACGCCGCGTCGAAGCAGTCGGCCGGGGTCCGGGGCGCGACCACCGGGACCGGGGCCTCGCCGTTGCGGCCGTACATCGCCTGCAGCAGGTCGGCCTGCTCCGTCTTGGTCGGCAGCCCGGTCGACGGGCCGCCGCGCTGGATGTCGACCACCAGCAGCGGCAGCTCCAGCGAGACCGCGAGCCCGATCGTCTCCGACTTCAGGGCCACGCCCGGACCGGACGTCGTCGTGACCGCCAGCGAGCCGCCGAACGCCGCGCCCAGCGCCGCGCCGATGCCCGCGATCTCGTCCTCCGCCTGGAAGGTGCGCACACCGAAGTTCTTGTGCCGGCTCAGCTCGTGCAGGATGTCCGAGGCCGGCGTGATCGGGTACGAGCCCAGGTACAGCGGGAGGTCCGCCTGCTGCGAGGCCGCGATCAGACCGTAGGCCAGGGCGAGGTTGCCGGAGATGTTCCGGTAGGTGCCGACCGGGAAGGCCTTGGCGGCCGGGGCGACCTCGTAGGAGACCGCGAAGTCCTCCGTCGTCTCGCCGAAGTTCCAGCCCGCCCGGTACGCGGCGATGTTGGCCTCCGCGATCTCCGGCTTCTTCGCGAACTTCGTCCTCAGGAACTTCTCGGTGCCCTCGGTGGGCCGGTGGTACATCCAGGACAGCAGGCCCAGCGCGAACATGTTCTTGCTGCGCTCGGCCTCCTTGCGGGAGAGGTCGAACTCCTTCAGGGCCTCGACCGTCAGCGTGGTCAGCGGCACCGGGTGCAGGTGGTAGCCGTCGAGCGAACCGTCCTCCAGCGGCGAGCTGTCCCAGCCCACCTTCTGCAGGGCACGCTTGCTGAACTCGTCCGTGTTGACGATGATCTCGGCGCCGCGCGGCACGTCGCCGATGTTGGCCTTCAGAGCGGCCGGGTTCATCGCGACCAGCACGTTCGGCGCGTCGCCCGGGGTGAGGATGTCGTGGTCGGCGAAGTGGAGCTGGAAGCTGGAGACGCCGGGCAGGGTGCCGGCGGGCGCGCGGATCTCGGCGGGGAAGTTCGGCAGGGTCGAGAGGTCGTTGCCGAAGGACGCGGTCTCCGAGGTGAACCGGTCACCGGTGAGCTGCATGCCGTCACCCGAGTCCCCCGCGAACCGGATGATCACCCGGTTCAGGCGCCGCACGCCCTTCGCTCCGCCCGGTTCGCGCTGCTCTCCCACGACACTGTCGTCGGCTTGCTCCATTGGGCTGCTGACCTGGCTGGTCACTGAACTGGACCTCCTTCGAGGCGGCTGTCCGGGGACGTGGTCTGTCCCACGGACCATCCCAGGATCAACCCTACGTCGGTTAGGGTCACCTTCCCGAGGCCATCCGTGGATCGGACGACATTTCGAGACGGCTGTTCGCGCTGACTCCCATGATGTCCCGCGTCGCCCGAGCGCCCCTCGGGACGCGCGCTGCCGACACGGGCCACGTCCGTCATGCGGACGGACACCCCCTGGCCGGTGCGGCCGGTGCGGGCGCCTCCGTCACGAGTTCAGGTACGTGAGAACGGCCAGCACACGCCGGTGGTCACCGTCGCTGGGAGCCAGACCGAGCTTCAGGAAAATGTTGCTCACATGCTTCTCGACGGCACCGTCACTGACCACAAGCTGCCGGGCGACGGCCGAATTCGTACGCCCCTCGGCCATCAGCCCGAGGACCTCGCGCTCGCGCGGGGTGAGCCCGGCCAGCACGTCCTGCTTGCGGCTGCGGCCGAGCAGCTGCGCGACCACCTCCGGATCCAGTGCCGTACCGCCCTCGGCCACCCGCACCACCGCGTCGACGAACTCGCGCACGTCGGCGACCCGGTCCTTGAGCAGATAGCCCACGCCCCGGCTCGAACCGGCCAGCAGCTCGGTCGCGTAGCGCTCCTCCACGTACTGCGACAGCACCAGCACGCCGAGCCCCGGGTGCGCCTTGCGCAGCGCCACCGCCGCGCGCACCCCCTCGTCGGTGTGCGTCGGCGGCATCCGTACATCCGCCACCACCACGTCGGGCAACGCGCCCTGCCCGTCGAGGTCGGCGATGGTCTTCACCAGCGCCTCCGCGTCCCCGACACCGGCCACCACGTCGTGCCCGCGGTCGGTCAGCAACCGGGTCAGGCCCTCTCTGAGCAGCACCGAGTCCTCGGCGATGACCACCCGCACTCTGACCTCCACGATCCTTCGGCCCCCCACACCCCGACGCCGCGACGACGTCCGTCCCCGACGTGTCCGTACGGAGGTCAAGCATTCCAGCATTCGGGGCGCACCGCCGCCGCACCCGGCAATACCGGGCGCGGCGGGGCGGGTTGGGGCCCGTCGAGGCGCCTCGCGGGGCTTCCACCATCACGCGGGCTCGGGACGGGCCCGATCCCACGCGCGCGGCACGATCCGATCACGCGGAGGTGCGCCAGGGCAGTTCCGCGGTCACCCGGGTCGGGCCGCCCGCCGGCGAGTCCACCATGAGGATGCCGTCCACCGCGTCCAGCCGGCCGGCGAGTCCGGCCAGGCCGGTGCCGCGCGAGACGTCCGCGCCGCCCACGCCGTCGTCCGTCACCTGCAGCATCAGCCGGTCCGCCGAGCGCCACACGTCGACGGAGGCGGTCCGGGCGCGGCTGTGCTTGCTGATGTTCTGGAGCAGTTCGGACACGGTGAAGTAGGCGATGCCCTCGATGGCCGGGACGGGACGGGCGGGCAGGTCGACCTCGACCCGCACCGGCACCGTGCAGCGCGAGGCGACCGAGGACAGGGCCGCGTCCAGGCCCCGGTCGGTGAGCACCGCCGGGTGGATGCCCCGGGCGAGATCGCGCAGCTCCTGCAGCGCCGTCTTCACCTCGCCGTGCGCCTCCTCCACCATCCGCGCCGCCGCCCGCGGGTCCTCCTGGAGCTTCTCCCGCGCCAGCCCCAGGTCCATGGCCAGACCGACGAGCCGGGCCTGGGCCCCGTCGTGCAGGTCCCGCTCGATCCGCCGCAGGTCCGCCGCGGCCGTGTCGACCACGACCCCCCGGTCCGACTCCAGCTCCACCACCCGCGCCGACAGCGGCGAAGGCCCGAGCAGCCCCCGCACGAGCAGCCCGTCCACGGTCGTCAGGGCCCGTACCAGCCAGGGGGCGACCAGGATGAACAGCAGGCCGACGAGCGCCGTCCCCGTGATCTCGAACGGGTTGTCGAGATAGACGTCGTGGTGCGCGTCGCCGTACAGCTGGAGACCGCCCGTGCCGGCGTGCGCGGGGGCCGCCCAGAACCACAGCGGATACGTCAGCAGCGTCAGGCCGACGCTCCAAAAGCTCAGGGCGACGGCGAACGAGAACACCGCCCACGGCAGCTGCACCACCGCGTACAACAGGTGCCGCCAGGAGGCGCCGCTCTTGAGGACCGCGCCCATCCAGGCCAGCGCCCCCGGCTTCGTCACCCGCAGCGGCTCCGGGTCGGCCACCTCCAACCGGAGCAGCGCCCGCGCGCGGGTCCGCTCCAGCACGCCGAAGCCCCGGCAGCCGGCCAGCGCCGCCGCCAGCACCGGGACACCGAGGAAGGTCACCAGCAGGCCCGCCCCGAGCGAGGCCATCGTCACCGCCCAGGTGAACAGCATGACGGAGATCGGCAGGCCCAGCAGCACATGGCCGAACTCACGCCACGCGCGCGCCTCGAACGGTGCCCGCAGCGCGGCGGGCAGCCGGTGCCCGGTTCCGGCGGGCCGGCCGGGCTGCCCGTGCGTTCGCCCGTACCCCTGTGCGTAGTCCGTGGCCATCGAATCTCGTCCCGTTCTCGTCGTCCGAGCGGCGGTTCAGCCGTATCTCCAGAGTGGTGCGTCGCGCGTCGCGGAGCCATGACGGCCGTCGGCGTCTTGGGCCGGGGGTTTTCCCCACCCCGGAGGGTGCGGCGGACACGCGGTCACCCGGCCGCCCCGCCACCGCCGGCCGGCCCGGCAGAGCGTGGCGACGAGGCCTTAAGGATCGGTTGGGGCGGTGGCGCGGGGTGCCGTTGTCAGGGGTGTGCCCTTCGGGGCGGTCGGCCGCCGCCGGTGGTGCGGCTACGCCTTCCGGTCCCGCCACGGCAGTTCCGCCGTGACCTGCGTCGGGCCGCCCTCCGGCGAGTCGAGGGCGAACAGGCCGTCCACCGCGCCCAGCCGCTCCGCGAGGCCCCGCATGCCGCTGCCGCCGTCGAGCCGGGCGCCGCCCCGGCCGTCGTCCCGGACCTGGATGAGCAGCCGGTCCGCCGAGCGCCACACGTCCACGGAGGCGCTCCGGGCGCGGCTGTGCTTGCTGATGTTCTGGAGCAGTTCCGACACGGTGAAGTAGGCGATGCCCTCGATGGCCTCCGCGGGCCGGTCCGGCAGGTCCACGGTCACCGTCACGGGAACCGTGCAGCGGGAGGCGACCGAGGACAGGGCCGCGTCCAGGCCCCGGTCGGTGAGCACCGCCGGATGGATGCCCCGGGCCAGATCGCGCAGCTCCTGCAGGGCCAGCTTCACCTCGCCGTGCGCCTCGTCCACCATCGCCGGCGCGGTGTCCGGGTCCTCCAGCAGCTTCTCCTTGGCCAGACCGAGGCCCATCGCCAGATTCACCAGCCGGGCCTGGGCCCCGTCGTGCAGGTCCCGCTCGATCCGGCGCAGGTCCGCCGCGGCCGTGTCGACCACGATCCCGCGGTCGGACTCCAGTTCGGCGATCCGGTGCTCCAGCTCGTCGGAGGGCGACAGCAGCCCCCGCACCATCGCCCGGTCCACGTTGGTCAGCCCCCGCGTGAGGTACGGCAGCACCGGCCACAGCACGAACAGCGACGGCAGGACGAGGCAGAAGGTCAGGATGCCCCAGGGCAGCCGGATGGCGGCGTACAACAGCGTCCGCCAGCCCACCGGGTCCTTCAGCGCCATCCACAGCCGCTGCACCGGGCCGCCGCCCCTGGCGAGCGGCAGCGGGGTGGGCTCCTCCACCCGCACCCCGAGCAGCCTCCGCGCCCGGGCCCGTTCCAGCTTGCCCAGCTGACGGGCGCCCAGCAGGGAGAGCGCGAGCAATGGCAGACCGATCACGGTGAGGGTCAGGACCCCCCCGGCGACCAGTGCCGTGATCGCGTAGGCGAAGCCGAACACCGCCAACGGCAGGTTCAACAGGAGATGCGCGACCTCCTTCCAGGTGAGCGCGTCATAGGCGATCCGCGGCCGGGGCAGGAGGCCGGAGCCGTCGGCGCGTTCGAAACCGCCGGCGCGTTCGAAACCGTCGGCGCGTTCGAAACCGTCGGCGCGGTCGATGCCGCCCGTGCGGTCGATGCGATCGGTGCCGTCGGCGTGGTCGGTGCCGTGGGTGCGGTCGACGCCGTCGATCCGGCCGGCAGCTGGGCTGGGAGGGGTCATACCGGTCAGCCTGCCGTGCCCGGCACCCTGCGCGCCATGCGGCGGGCCGCCCTGCGCCGACGGGGGAAATCCCCACCCCGCGTCTCACGCCGTGACGGGCTGCTTACCGGTTCTTTATCAGGGCCTAGACTCCCGTGCGTACGGATTCCACGAAGCACACCGCTTCACAGGGTTCACTACGGTCACCAGGTCAGGGAGAGGGACGGACGGTGCGGGAGACGTTGGGGGGCTCGCCGGTCGCCGCGACGCACGTCATCGCGGCCGGTTACTTCCGGTCCTATTCGGTCGTCGGACTGCTCGCCCTCATCGGCGTGCTCTTCGTCGCGGTCGCCTTCGGCGCGGGCCGCCTGCTGCGCCCGGTCGTGCCGACACCCGAGAAACTGCTGACCTACGAGTGCGGCGTCGACCCCGTGGGGGAGGGCTGGGCCCACACCCAGGTCCGCTACTACGTCTACGCGTTCCTGTACGTGATCTTCGCCGTCGACTCGATCTTCCTCTTCCCCTGGGCGACGGTCTTCGCCGCCCCCGGCTACGGCGCGACGACCCTGGTGGAGATGTTCGTCTTCCTCGGCTTCCTCGCCGTAGGCCTGCTGTACGCGTACAAGAAGGGCGTCCTGACATGGACGTGAACCCCTCGGCCCCCGGGCCCGTCCCGCTGCCCGAGCCCCAGAAGCTCGGTGCCCTGGCCCGCCTGGCACCCGAGCCGATGAAGGTGGTCCTGAACTGGGGCCGCCGCTACTCGCTGTGGGTCTTCAACTTCGGCCTCGCCTGCTGCGCCATCGAGTTCATCGCGGCGTCGATGGCCCGCCACGACTTCATCCGGCTCGGCGTCATCCCCTTCGCGCCGGGCCCCCGCCAGGCCGACCTGATGGTCGTCTCCGGCACGGTCACGGACAAGATGGCCCCGGCGGTCAAGCGCCTGTACGAGCAGATGCCCGAGCCGAAGTACGTCATCTCCTTCGGCGCCTGCTCCAACTGCGGCGGCCCCTACTGGGACTCCTACTCCGTCACCAAGGGCGTCGACCAGATCATCCCGGTGGACGTGTACGTCCCCGGCTGCCCGCCGCGCCCCGAGGCGCTGCTCCAGGGCATCCTCAAACTCCAGGAGAAGATCGCCCGCGAGTCCCTCGGGGAGCGCTACGGCGCCGGTGCCGCCCGGCCGTCCGCCGCCGCCCTGAAGAGCGACCTGGTCAAGCCCCCGGCCGCCCCGGCCGGCGAGGGAGACGTCCGATGAGCACGGTCGGCTGGCTGCCCGCCCCCGCCGAGGAACTCTTCGGCGCGGACGCCACCGCCGAGGAGTCCTACGACGTCCTGACCGTGGACGTGCCTCCGTCCTCCTGGCTCACCGCCCTGGAGACCGCCCGTACCACCCTGTCCTGCACCTACTTCGACTGGCTGAGCGCGGTCGACGAACCGGGCACCGGCTTCCGCGTCTCCGCCCACCTCGTCGCGCTCGGCCCGGTCCGCCGGCTCCTCGTCCGCACGACCGTCCCGCACGAGACGGCGACCCTGCCGTCGGCCGTCGGCATCTACGCGGGCGCCGCCTGGCACGAGCGCGAGACGCACGAGATGTTCGGCGTCGTCTTCGAGAACCACCCCGGCCTGGAACACCTGCTGCTCCCCGAGAACTTCGAGGGCCACCCGCTCCGCAAGGACTTCGTCCTCGCCGCCCGCGTCGCCAAGGCGTGGCCCGGCGCCAAGGAGCCGGGGGAGTCCGCGGCGGGTGCCGCGCACGGTGGCCCCAAGCGGCGCCAGATGCTGCCCCCGGGCGTCCCCGACCCGAACGAGTGGGGCCCGCTCAAGGGCCAGCTCCCGCCCGCCCCGGCCCGCGCGGCGGGACGGGCGGCGGGCGAGCGGCCCGCACGCGCGGCCGGCGAACGCCCGGTCCGGCGCACCCGCACGGCGGCGGAGGGCTCCGCCGGCCAGACCGAAGCGGCCGCCACGCAAGCCGGCCCGGCGGAGGCCGCGGGCACGGGACCCGCGCCCGCGCGGCCGGAAACCACCGGCGCCCCGGCCGCCCGCCCCCGCCGTACGAGAAGCGCGAGCGAGGGCTCGGCCAGCCAGACCACGCCGAAGCGGCCGTCGTCCGGGGCCGAGGGAGAAGCGGCCCCGCGGGCAGCGGCGGAAGGACCGCCCGCCGAGGCCTCGGTGGCGCGCGAGCCCGGCCCGGCGTCCGCCCCCGCACCGGCACGTCCGCGCCGCGCGCGCTCCGCCTCGCAAGGCTCGGCCTCCCAGCGGCCGCAGCCCGAGGAAGCGGCCCAGACCCCGGAACCGGCCGAGACCCCGGAACCGGCCGAGCCGACGCGAGCGCGATCGGCGGAACCGACACCGGCGGACCCGGCGTCGACGGGACCCGCATCGACGGAACCGGAAGGCACGCAGCCGGACGGCCCCGCCCGCCGGAGCAGGGCCCCGCGCAGTTCGGACGCCCCCTGGCACCACGCCCGCCCGGCCTTCGACGAGGGGGAGCCGGAAGCGGAGCCGGAGCAGCGGTCAGGGACCTCCGAGGACCCGGCATCCCGCGAGACCGCCGACCCCGACCCCGACTCCGCCCCTGGCGCCCCCGACCAGCCCGACCAGCCCGATCACCCCACAGGAGGTCCGCAGTGAACGACGTGCTGGACGTCGCCCTGCGACTCCTGGTCGTGTTCGTCGTGTTCCTCACCTTCCCGCTGATCGTGGGCCAGACCGAGCACAAGGTGATGGCCCATATGCAGGGTCGGCTCGGCCCGATGTACGCGGGCGGTTTCCACGGCTGGGCCCAGCTCGTCGCCGACGGCGTCAAGTTCGCCCAGAAGGAGGACGTGGTCCCGGCGGGCGCCGACCGCCGCGTCTTCCAGCTCGCCCCCGCCGTGGCCCTGTTGCCGTACCTCCTCGTCCTGCTCGCCATCCCGATCGGCCCCGGAGAGGGCGCCGTCGGCCAGGTCCTCGACGCGGGCGTGTTCTTCGTGCTCGCGGTGATGGGTGTCGGGGTGCTCGGTTCGCTGATGGCGGGCTGGGCCAGCGCGAACAAGTTCTCCCTGCTGGGCGGCCTGCGCACGGCCGCCCAACTGCTCGCCTACGAACTCCCCATGCTGCTGACGGCCGCCTCGGTCGCGATGGCCGCGGGCACCGTCTCGCTCCCCGGCATCCTGCACGCCTTCCACTGGTGGTGGGTGCCCTGGCAGATCGTCGGCGCGTTCGTCTTCTTCGTCGCCGGACTCGCCGAACTCCAGCGTCCCCCGTTCGACATGCCCGTCGCCGACTCGGAGATCATCTTCGGCGCCTACACCGAGTACACGGGGCTGCGCTTCGCCCTGTTCCTGCTCGCCGAGTACGCGGGCATCGTCGTCCTGTGCGGGCTGACCACCGTCCTCTTCCTGGGCGGCTGGCACGGCCCGTGGGGCGCCGACGGCCTCGGCTGGCTGTGGACCCTGCTGAAGACCGCGGTCCTCGCGTTCGTCGTCATCTGGCTGCGCGTCACCTACCCCCGGCTGCGCGAGGACCAGCTCCAGAAGTTCTCCTGGACCCTCCTCGTGCCCCTCTCCCTCGCCCAGATCGCCCTCACCGGCATCGTCAAGGTGGTGATCTCGTAATGGCCCCCATTCCCGGCTCCGGTCTCGCCAAGGGCCTGGCCGTCACCCTGCGCACGATGACGAGGAAGACGGTCACCGAGCAGTATCCGGACACCCTGCCCGAGCTGCCGCCCCGCACACGCGGTGTGATCGGCCTGTTCGAGGAGAACTGCACCGTCTGCATGCTGTGCGCCCGCGAGTGCCCGGACTGGTGCATCTACATCGACTCCCACAAGGAGACGGTCCCCGCGGCCGCCCCGGGCGGACGTGAGCGCAGCCGCAACGTCCTCGACCGGTTCGCCATCGACTTCTCCCTGTGCATGTACTGCGGTATCTGTATCGAGGTCTGTCCTTTCGACGCTCTTTTCTGGTCGCCGGAGTTCGAGTACGCCGAGACCGACATCCGCGAACTCACCCACGAGCGGGACAAGCTCCGCGAGTGGATGTGGACCGTCCCGGCCCCGCCCGCCCTGGACCCCGGCGCGGAGGAGCCCAAGGAGGTCGCCGCCGCCCGCAAGTCCGCCGAGAAGCTCGCCGCCGCGCAGGCCGCGCCCGCGGCCCCGCAGGTCCCGCAAAGCTCTCAGGAGCCGCGAGGCCCCCAGGGCCCGCAGGAGCAGGGGGGCCGGTCATGAGCCTCGCAGTAGCCGCGGCGGCCACGGCGGC
This sequence comes from Streptomyces sp. NPDC051452, assembly GCF_044454765.1. Classification (NCBI taxonomy): domain Bacteria; kingdom Bacillati; phylum Actinomycetota; class Actinomycetes; order Kitasatosporales; family Streptomycetaceae; genus Streptomyces; species Streptomyces sp. NPDC051452. Next base: position 151,175 of record NZ_JBITEB010000011.1, on the reverse strand, counting down.
GACAGCAGCCGGCCCGCTCGCCTCCGGCCCCGGGGGCGCCCTGCGAGCCGTGTCCGAGCGGCACGGCTTCCTGTCCCCGACCGGCGTCGAGATCGCCTTCCTCCTGGTCGGCGTCGTCACCCTCGGCGCCGCGCTCGTCACAGTCACCACGCGCCAGCTGGTGCACGCCGCCCTGTGGCTCGTCGTCGCGCTCGGCGGTCTCGCCGTGGAGTACCTGCTGCTCACGGCCGAGTTCATCGCCTGGGTCCAGGTCCTGATCTACGTCGGTTCCGTCGTCGTCCTCCTCCTGTTCGGCCTGATGCTCACCAGGGCCCCGATCGGCCGCTCCCCGGACGCCGACTCCGGCAACCGCTGGGCCGCCCTCACCGTCGCGGTGGCCGCCGCCGTCGCCCTGGTCTGGGTGGTCGTGGACGCCTTCCGCGCCACCTGGATCGACCTGGACGGACCGGCCGCCGGCACCACCCGCGTCACCGGCGAGAGCCTCTTCCGGCACTGGGTCCTGCCCTTCGAGGCCCTCTCCGTGCTGCTCCTCGCGGCCCTGGTCGGCGCGATCGTCCTGTCCCGCAAGGCGAGGACGGACACGACCACCCCCGACGCCCCCGCTCCCGCAGCCGGCCGCGCCGTCACCCCGGCGCCGCGCCCCGGCGAGCAGGAAGGCGCCCGCTGATGCACCTCGCCTATCCCGCCGTACTCTCCGCCCTCCTCTTCTGCACCGGCCTGTACGGCGTCCTCGCCCGCCGCAACGCGATCCTGGTCCTGATGTCGGTCGAGCTGATGCTCAACGCCGTCAACCTCAATCTGGTCGCCTTCGACGTGTGGCTCAGCCGGGCCGCCGCGGAGACCCTGCACTCCGGCCAGGCGCTGACGCTGTTCACCATCGCCATCGCCGCCGCCGAGATCGGCATCGGCCTGGCGATCGTCCTCGCCGTCCACCGCAACCGCGGCACCTCCGACATCGACAAGCTCCGCGACACCGCCGAGGGCCCCGACACCGAGGGCCCCGGTACCTCCGCGGCCGAGAAGGCTGAGGCCACCTCGTGACCACGACCACCCTCGCCGTCCTCGTCCCCCTCCTGCCGTTCCTGGGCGCCGCCGCGGGCCTGCTCCTGGGCCGCAAGGCCCCCGGGTTCGTGCGCCCCCTCGCCCTGCTGCCCACCCTGGCCGCGCTCGTGGTGGCCGTGCTGGTCGCCGTGCGCCAGGGCGGCGGAGCGGCCGTCGAGGCACACACCGAGCTGACGCCCACCGGATCCGTCCCCGTCGAACTGGCCCTCGACATCGACGGCTTCGCCGCGCTGGTCGCCGTACTGGTCGCCTTCGTCGCCACCTGCGTGCAGATCTACTCGACGGGCTATCTGCGCGACGACCCGCGCTACCCCTCCTACGCCGCTCTCGTCTCCCTGTTCACCTCCGCGATGCTCCTGGTCGTCTACTCGGGTGACCTGATCGTGCTGCTGGTCGGCTGGGAAGTCATGGGCATCTGCTCCTACTTCCTGGTCGGCCACTACTGGGAGACCCCCGAGGCCCGCGCCGCCTCCCTGAAGGCCTTCCTGGTCACCAAGCTCGGTGACGTGCCCTTCCTCATCGGCCTGTTCGCCCTCGCCACCGACGCCGGGTCGTTTCGTGTCACCCGCGTCCTCGCCGCCGTCGCCGACGGCGGCCTCGACCACCCGACGCCGATCGCCCTGCTGCTGCTCGCCGGCGTGGCCGGCAAGTCGGCCCAGTTCCCGTTGCACACCTGGCTGCCGGACGCGATGGCGGGCCCCACACCCGTCTCGGCGCTGATCCACGCGGCCACGATGGTCGCCGCCGGCGTCTACTTCGTCGCCCGTCTCCTCCCCGTCTTCGAGGCCTCCGCGGCCGCCATGGTGGTCCTCGCCGTCATGGCCGCCGTGACCATGACCGGCTCGGGTCTGGCCGCGCTCGCCCAGGACGACATCAAACGCGTCCTCGCCTACTCGACGATCGGCCAGCTCGGTTACATGACCGGCGCCCTCGCCGTCGGTGATCGCGGTGCCGCCGTCTTCCACCTCCTGTCCCACGGCGCCTTCAAGGCGCTGCTCTTCCTCGCCGCCGGCGCGGTCATCCACGCCGCCGGCACCAACTCGCTGGCCGCCATGTCCCGGATGCGCTCCCTGAGCGACCGCGTCCCGGACGCCTACTGGACGATGACCGTGGCGCTCCTCGCTCTCGCCGCGATCCCGCCCTTCAGCGGCTTCTTCTCCAAGGAGTCCGTCCTCGGCGCCGCCGAGCACGTCACCGACGGCCACACGGCGCACGTGCCCGGAGCGGCGGGCTGGATCGTCCTCGTCGCCGGCATGGCCGCCGCGCTGCTCACCGCCGCCTACGCCACCCGGCTGTGGCTGCTGGCCTTCCGCGGCCGGGGCGCCGAGGCCCCCGACCACGGCCGCCAGCCGCTGTCGATGACCGTGGTGCTCTGGGTGCTCGCGATCCCCTCCCTGGCCTTCGGCGGGCTCGCCTACCGCGCTCTGCCCGACTGGTTCGACGGCCGTGCCCTGACCCCCACGCTCCTCACCTCGATCCTCGGCACGGGCCTCGCCCTGGTCGGTGGACTGCTGACCTACGGCGCCTGGCAGCGCACCTCCGCGCTCGCCGACCGCACCCCGCTCGGCGCGGTCGCCGCACACCCCGAGGGCGACGCCGGACTCGTCGAGGCCGAGGCCATCGCCACCCACGAGCCGGCCTACGGCGACATCGCCTACGCCCCCGACCCCGCCGACCCCGCACGGCTGCTGCTCGGCCCGCTGCGGCGGCACGCGGCCGCCGGCTTCCACCTGGACGCGGTGTACGGGGCGCTGTTCGTCCGCCCGGTCCAGGCCGCGGCGAGTCTCGTCCGGTTCCTCGACCGCGAGGTCGTCGACACCTACGTACGCGCCGCCGCCGCACTGCCCCGGCTCCTCGGGGCCGCCGTACGGCGCGCGCAGACCGGCAATGTGCAGACCTATGTGAGCGCGCTGCTCGCCGGCACCGTCGTCCTGGCGGTCGCCGTCGTCCTCGTCGCGACCGGAGCGTGAGCAGGCGTGATCGATATCAACGAGTCCGTGATGCGGTTCCTTCTGGCATTCGTCGTCGTCGGCCCGCTCCTCGGCGCCGTCGCCGCCCTTCTGCCCGCCCCGCCCGGGCTGAAGGGGAAGTCACCCGAGCAGGCCGTGCTCCGGCACGGTGTCACCGTCACCGGCGTGATCCTCATCGCCGCGATCGTCCTCGCGCTCGGCTTCGACCACGACCATCCGTCGAGGATGCAGGCCACGACCGACATCAGCTGGATCCCCGCGCTCGACGTGCGCATCCACCTCGGCATCGACGGCATCTCCCTCCCCCTCGTGGTCCTGACCGCGCTGCTGACCTTCCTCTGCGCGCTCTACTCCTACTTCAACCAGCCCCCGGGCCCGTCCCCGAAGGCGTTCGTCGCCCTGGTGCTCCTGCTGGAGTCCGGCACCCTCGCCACCTTCACCGTCCTCGACCTGCTGCTGTTCTTCCTCGCCTTCGAGACGGTGCTCATCCCCATGTACTTCCTCATCGCCCGCTGGGGCGGCGAGGGCCGCACCCGGGCCGCGTGGAAGTTCATCCTGTTCACGCTGCTCGGATCCGTCGTCATGCTGCTCGGCCTGCTCCTGATCGGGATCAAGGCGGGCACGTTCGACATGGTGGCACTCGCCACTGACAACGGCCGGTCACTGACCGCGTCCGTGCAGGTCATCGCCGTTCTGACGATCGGGATCGGGCTCGCCGTCAAGACGCCGATGTGGCCGTTGCACAGCTGGCTGCCCGACGCCCACACCTCGGCCCCGACCGTCGGCTCCGTCCTGCTGGCCGGTGTCCTGCTCAAGATGGGTACGTACGGTTTCGTACGCATCCTGCTGCCGGTCGCGCCGCACGGTTTCCACACCTTCGCGCCCTACCTCGCCGCGTTCGCCGTCGTCGGGATCATCTACGGGTCCCTCGCCTGTCTGGCCCTCGCCAAGCGCGGCGCCAAGGGGGACCTCAAGCGGCTGATCGCCTACTCCTCCGTCGGACACATGGGCTTCGTCCTGCTCGGCATCGCCACCATGACGCCCACCGGGGTGAACGGCGCCCTGTTCGCCAACATCGCCCACGGCCTCATCACCGGCCTGCTGTTCTTCCTGGTCGGCGCGGTCAAGGACCGCACCGGCAGCACCGACCTGGACACCCTCGCCAAGGGGACGGGCGCCGCCCTGTACGGCCGGGCCCCGCGCCTCGGCGGACTGCTCGCCTTCGGTGCCGTCGCCTCGCTCGGCCTGCCCGGACTCGCCGGGTTCTGGGGCGAGATGCTGTCCCTGTTCGGCGCGTTCAAGCCCGCCGCGGGCCTCAGCCGGCCCGCCTTCCTCACCTTCATGGCCATCGGCGCGTTCGGCACCCTGCTGACGGCCGCGTACATGCTGATCGTGGTCCGCCGCGTCTGCATGGGCGGCCCCGAACGAGAGGTGCCCGAGCTCGCCGACGTACGCGGCTACGAGTTCGCCGCCTGGACCCCGCTCGTCACCCTCACCGTCGTCACCGGACTGTGGCCGAAGGCCCTGCTCGGCCTGACCGACCCGGCCGTGCAGCAGCTCCTCGCAGGAGGCACCCGATGAGCGCCCAGCCGCTCGCCGAGTCGGCGGTCCAGTCCGTCGACTGGCTCGCGATCGCCCCGCCCACCATCGCCGCCGTCGTGGCACTCGTCGTCCTGGTCGCCGACCTGTTCCTGCCCGAACCCCGCAAGGCGGCGCTCGGCTGGGTCTCGGTCGCCGGACTGGCCGCGGCCGCCCTGATGCTCCTGCCCCTGCTGGACGGCGACCGCAGCACCTTCTGTGCGACCGGCCACGCGCGCGTGTGCAGCTACACCGCGGACCGGTTCACGCTCGTCGTCCAGCTCCTGGTCCTCGGCGGCGCCCTGCTGGCGGCCCTGCTGTCCGTCACGAACCTCGCCGACGACCGGCGACGCGTCCCGGCGGGCGAGTTCTGGTTCCTGCTGCTGTCCTCCGCGGCCGGCGCCGCCCTGCTGCCCGCCTCCCGCGACCTGGCCACCCTGATCGTCGCCCTGGAGGTCGCCTCCCTGCCCGCCTTCGCCCTGGTGGGCATCCGGCACGGCGACAAGCGCTCCTCCGAGGCCGCCCTGAAGTTCTTCCTGTCCTCGGTCACCGCCACCGCGGTGAGCCTGATGGGCATCAGCTTCGTCTACGCCACCACCGGCACCCTCTACCTCACCGAGGTCGCCCGGCGCCTGACGCACGTCGACGGCCAGCTGCACACCCTCGCCCAGACCGGTGTCGTCCTCACCCTCGTCGGCTTCGCCTTCAAGACGGCCGCCGTGCCCTTCCACTTCTGGGTGCCCGACACCTACGTGGGCGCGCCGCTGCCCGTCGCCGCCTACCTCTCGGTCGTCGGCAAGGCGGTCGGCTTCTCCGGCCTGATCCTCGTCACCGTCGTCGCGTTCCCCTCGTACGCCGACGTCTGGGGGCCCGCGCTCGCCGCCCTGGCCGCCCTCACCATGACCGTCGGCAACGTGGGCGCGTTGCGCCAGCGGACCACGCGCGCGTACAGCGCCGTACGGCTGCTCGCCTGGTCCTCCGTCGGTCAGGCCGGCTACCTGCTGGTGCCGATCGCCGCCGCCGGATACGCCGCGGACCCCCAAAAGGCGATCGGCTCGACCGTCGCGTACGCCCTGATGTACGCGGCCGTGAACCTCGGCGCCTTCGCCGTGGCAGCCCTGGTCGGGCGCGGCAGGTCCCTCAACCGGATCGCCGACTACCGGGGCCTGTACGCCACCCACCCGCTCGCCGCCCTCCTCCTGGCCTTCTTCCTGCTGTGCCTGGCCGGGCTGCCGCCAGGCGTCATCGGCCTGTTCGCCAAGGTCACCGTGTTCTCGGCGGCCGTCGACGCGGGCCTGGGCTGGCTCGCCGTCGTCATGGCCGTCAACGTCGTGATCGGGCTCTTCTACTACCTGCAGTGGACGGCCCTGCTGTTCCGCGCCCCCGACGGCGAACCCGTCCGGCACCGCGTCCCCGCCCCCCTGACGGCCGCCCTCGCCCTGACCGGAGTCCTCGGCGTCGCCCTGTCCGGCGCACCCCAGCTGGTCCTGCGCTTCGCGGCCACCGGGCTGTTCTGAGCGGTCGGCACGCGCGTGCCGAGGAGTCGGCACGCGCGCGTTGGGCACTCGTGCCGGCACGCGCGCGTAGGCCGAACCCGCACGTCACCCGCACGTCACCCGTACGGCCTAACGCGTGCCGCCGTACCCACCGGGGAACTCCGGACCGCCGCCTGGCGTTGTGACAAGCGGGAGGGTCCACTGGACCAAAGTGTTCCCCAGCTGCACGACTTGGAGGGCGCACCGTGCACCGCCGGCACAACGGGCTCAGGACCGCCGTACTCCTCGGGGGGCTGTCCGCACTCATCATCGTCATCGGCAGCTTCTTCGGCCGCACCGGACTGATCGTCGCGGTGCTGATCGCCCTCGGCACCAACGCGTACGCGTACTGGAACAGCGACAAACTGGCGCTCCGCGCGATGCGCGCCCGCCCGGTCAGCGAGTTCGAGGCCCCGGCGCTCTACCGCATGGTGCGCGACCTGTCCACGCAGGCCCGCCAGCCCATGCCCCGGCTGTACATCTCCCCGACGGAGGCCCCCAACGCCTTCGCCACCGGCCGCAACCCGCGCAACGCGGCCGTGTGCTGCACCGAGGGCATCCTGCGCCTGCTGGACGAGCGCGAGCTGCGCGGCGTGATCGGCCACGAACTGAGCCACGTCTACAACCGGGACATCCTCATCTCCTCGGTCGCCGGCGCGCTCGCCTCGGTGATCATGTTCCTGGTGAACTTCGCCTGGCTGATCCCGATCGGCCGCTCGGACGACGACGAGGGCCCCGGCCTGCTCGGCATGCTCCTGATCATGATCCTGGGCCCGCTCGCCGCCACCCTGATCCAGCTGGCCATCAGCCGCTCCCGGGAGTACGAGGCGGATGCCTCGGGAGCCCAGCTCACCGGCGACCCGCTCGCCCTCGCCGGCGCCCTGCGCAAGCTGGAGGTGAGCACCAAGCAGCTGCCGCTGCCGCCCGAGCCCCGGATCGAGACGGCGAGCCACATGATGATCGCCAACCCCTTCCGGCCGGGCCAGGGGCTGTCCAAGATGTTCTCCACGCACCCGCCGATGGCGGAGCGCATCGCCCGGCTCGAGAGGATGGCGGGCCGCTCCCGCTGAGGACCTGGCGGGAGCGGCAGGAAGACCTAGATCGTCTGGAAGGGCGACGCGGTCGTCTGACAGCCGAAGATGCACGCCCAGAGCTGGAACGGCAGTCCCCGGTGCAGCACTTCACCCAGCATCCGACCGCCCGCGCCCAGCGGACGGGCGCAGATGGCGCAGTCCAGGGCCATCTGCTGGCGCGGCCGGAGCCGGGCGACGTCGGGAAGAAGCAGATGTGCCGTCGAAACTAGGCTTTTCACTCGTGTGATCTTCCTGAGAAAGGCTGGTCGACGGCGTACCGCCCTGTTTCCGCGCGTCGGTGGCTTCGTTGCCGGACGCCTCGGTGGGCTGCAACCGGTGCCGGGGCAGCGTCCGTCGGGGCGGCCTGGTGAGGGTGATCTGACGCACTACCTGCTGAAAGCAGGCCAGTGAGGCGAAACTCGGCAGGGCGGCCGCCGCGGTGTCGACGAGGTCTTTCGGCGCTTGCGCCACGCACAGCGTCATGGCGACGGCGGAGAACAGCAGGAGCACGGACCAGGAATGGAAGGCCCGGCGCTGATGCAGCGCTGCGCGGACAATGGAAAGCGACGCCACGAGCCAGGGGCCGAACACCAGGAACGGCCACCAGGAGACCACATTGCTCTGGGTCCGGGTCTCCGCCACGAACCGAAGGGGATCGTAGGCGATCAGACCGCCGAAAATACTCACGGCGGACGCGATGACGGTCACCAGTGCGGCGATGGTGTAGCTGGCGACGCGCGCCCTGCTCGGGCGCTGTCTCTCCCGGACTTTGCGATGGCCCCGCGAGGCCGACTTGACCGGGGACAGCTCGGCTGTGAGTTCCACCAGGGCATCGCGTGAGGTCTTCGGCCCCGGACTCGCGAAGTGGTCCTCATGGCGTGCGACCGGGATCTTCGGCTGCTGCTCGATGGCGTCCTGCAGCATGAAGGCCAGCTCTTCTGCAGGGTCCCAGCCCGATTCCGGGGGAATCAGGGTGGGGTAGACGTCCTCGGTGGGCAGTCGGTGCCGGCCTCCGGGACTGTAATAATCGTCCGTATTATCGGCAGGGGGATCTGGATAATATTCCATTTGCCCGTCCCACATGGCGGGTCTCATTCCGCCGACGAGGCACAGGACCAGGTTCCCGCGGTCACCCAGCGCCTTGAGACGTCTCTTTCCAGGAAGTGCATTGCGTCCATGAAATCCTGGAGAATCTCTTCGGTCACCTCAAGCGCGACGGGAAGGCCCCCCTTCATCAGAACTCCCGTGGTGGTATTCGTACCGGCCGACGCAGGCAGGTAGGTGTAAGGACCCAGTCTCGATGCCTTCATCACATTTCAAATAACTCCATCGTGCGGTGATGGGTGCGCGGCAAACGGGTGAAGGTTCACCTGGGTGGGCGAATACATGATGCCCGTATGAGGAATGAAAAACGAGCGGGTTTTCCCCGAAAAACCGACGTCACACCACCCCGAGCGCGATCAGGGGGGGACCGCAAGATCTCGGGGTCGAGGATTATCTGAAGCGGGGCCCGTAAAATAGATATTCCGATGTCGGTGGGCGCCCGCGTCGGGTCGGCGCCCATCGAAGAGTCAGCGTCCGCCGAAAGCCTCGTCCGTGGCGACGATCTCCCGCCCCAGGGGCATCAGCGAGATCGGCAGGAGCTTCAGGTTCGCCCAGCCGAACGGGATCCCGATGATCGACAGGAACAGGGGGATGCTCGTGACCAGGTGGGCCAGCGCCAGCCACCATCCCGCGAAGACGACCCAGATCACGTTGCCGACGAAGGACCCCGCACCGGCGCCCGGCCGGTCCACGGTGGTGCGCCCGAACGGCCACAGGACGAAGCCGGCGATGCGCAGCGACGCGATGCCGAACGGGATCGTGATGATCAGGACGAAGCAGATCAGCGCGGCGACGAGGTAGCCGAGCGCCATCCAGAAGCCGCAGAAGACGAGCCAGAGGATGTTGAGCAGCAGGTTGAGCACCTTCATGATCGGCACACCTCTCCAGGTCGCTCCGTCGGCATACCCGCTGCCACCAGTATCAGCTGATCACCTGTCAAGGCGGAAGCGCGGGTGGGCCTCACCGGCCGGCGCAACCGGGCGGCACCCCCGTGACGTCCTCCTCCCCAGAGACGGCACGAACACGCGCGCGACGGTCGGCGGGCCCTCATCGGGACATCCGGGGGCCGACAGTGCGGCCACCGCGCGGAAGGGCAGGTTCACGGCATGAGCATCATCGGTTGGATCATCCTCGGGCTGCTGGCCGGAGCCATCGCCAAGGTCCTGCTCCCGGGCCGCGACCCCGGCGGCTTCATCGGTACGACCCTCATCGGCGTCGCGGGGGCGTTCATAGGCGGGTGGATCTCGGCCCGCTGGCTGGACCACCCGATCAGCAAGAACTTCTACGACGGCGCCACCTGGGCGGCGGCCATCGGCGGCTCCCTGGTGCTGCTGATCGTCTACCGCCTCCTGTTCGGCAACTCGCGCGACTGAACGACAGGGACTGAACGACAGGAGGGTGGGCACCGACCGGGTGCCCACCCTCCCCGCTGTCCGTCCCGGACCTACCGCCTACCGGTAGTTCACGAACTGCAGCGCGAAGTCGAAGTCCTTGCCCTTGAGCAGGGTGATTACGGCCTGGAGGTCGTCGCGGCTCTTGGAGCTGACGCGCAGTTCGTCTCCCTGGACCTGGGCCTTCACGCCCTTGGGGCCCTCGTCGCGGATGATCTTCGCCACCTTCTTGGCGTTCTCCTGGGAGATGCCCTCCTCGATCGAGGAGAAGATCTTGTACTCCTTGCCGGAGAGCTGGGGCTCGCCCGCGTCGAGCGCCTTCAGCGAGATCCCGCGCTTGATCAGCTTGGACTGGAAGACGTCGAGGACAGCCTTCACCCGGTCCTCGGAGTTGGCCTCCATGAGGATCTTGTCACCGGACCACGAGATCGAGGCCCCCACGCCCTTGAAGTCGTAGCGCTGCGAGATCTCCTTGGCGGCCTGGTTGAGGGCGTTGTCGACCTCCTGCCGCTCGACCTTCGAGACGATGTCGAAACTGGAGTCGGCCATGTCCTGTGGCTCCTTGTATCGCGTGCGTGTCGGGTGCGTGCCGGCGTGCGTGGTGGCCGCCGCCGGGCCCGGCATTGTGCCGGGCCGCATCCGCACCAGCCTAAGGGCTGTCCCGTCGTCCCCGGTGGGCGCGCGGCGACAGCCACGGCACCTCGCCGCGTCGCCGGATCGCCCGAACGCACCCGGTACCGGGCGGCCTTCCACCTCGCCGCGCACCGCGTCCGGTGACCGCCGGTGGGTCAGCGCGGCACGGGACGGTCCCGGGCCGTCCCGTGCCCGAGGGGTGGCGATCAATCGGGTGGCGGAGCACCCCTGCCTATCGGGTATTGTTTACGTCGTTGCCAGGGAGCACCGCCCCAAAGGGGGTGTGATCGGCAGCAATCCCTGGCGGTGTGCCCGAGCGGCCAAAGGGAGCAGACTGTAAATCTGCCGGCTTCGCCTTCCCAGGTTCGAATCCTGGCGCCGCCACGCAAGTGGGATACGGCCCCTGACCAGCAAGTCTGGTCAGGGGCCGTTCTCGTTTCCACCCACTACCTCTCCCCATCGCTCCCCGCCGTTCCCCGCTCGTTCTGGCACGGTCGTGGCACGCGGGTGACCTTGATCACGCGGTCGACGGAGCGACTTTGGCCGGGAGCTGCTTTGGCGCGAGTGATCTGGCCCATTACGCTAGCCAGCGGATCGGGCAGGTTTGTGAGCCTGCCCGTTAGTGCCCGATCTTGGGCCATGATCTTCGAGGCTCGCGCCAAAGTGGCTGGCTAAAGTCGTGGAGCCGACCGCCCCCAGCCACGACGTGTTCTGACCTCATGCCGCAGGCCAACCATCACCAGGGCGCGCGTCGGCGCAGCGCGGGCGGAGCGGGCCGGAGGCAGGAGCGGCGCCCGCAGCGGAGCCGGGAGCGCGCCCGGCGGAGCGGAGCGCAGCCGGGGCTTGATGAGGTAGAGAAACCCGTAACTCGGGCCTGCTGGAGGGCCGTTCAAGCGTCCACTGTCACTTTTACTGACAGTGCCAACGGATGGGCGTGGGTACCGTCGTAGTGTCGAAGGGAACCCATGATGAGGGCTGAACTGACTACGGGGCAGCGCGTAGCAAGGGCACGGCGTCGTCTCGGCTGGGATCAAGCGCAACTGGCGGCTGCTGTCGATCGCTCCGTTAGTTGGGTCTCCAAGATCGAAACTGGACGCCTCCCGCTCGATCGCATGAGCGTCCTCGGTCAACTTGCCGAAGTGCTCGGTGTGGAAGTTGTCGAACTGACCGGTCAGCCGTATCGGCACGACACCGCGGAACTCGACTCCGGCCATGCTGCGATTCCCGGCCTCCGCCTCGCCCTCCAACAGGCGACCATGCCCGGCGGGGCGGCTCTCATCACGAGCACGGTTCACCCCGCCCTCCCCGATCTGGCGGTGCGCGTCGAGGCTGCCGAGAGGCTGCGGCAAGATGCGAAGTTCACGGCCCTGGGCGATGTTCTTCCCCAGATCCTTCGTGACCTGGTCGTCCTCTGTGATGCGGCCGAAGGGGAGGACGTATCTCGGGCTGAGGCGCTCATGCTGCGGGCAAGTCACATGGCCCGCGTGTCTTCCAACCTGTTGGGGCACCATGATCTTGGCTGGAGTGCGGTACAGCGGGAGTTGGTGGCTGCGGAGCGTGCCGAGTCGCCGATTCTTCAAGCCGCTGCCCGCTGGGACCTCTGCGGCGTCTGGCTCCATGAGGGTGAACTCGGCGCGGCCCGCGACATGGCGCGCAAGGCTCTTGATGACCTCGAACCTCATCTAGCGACGGATGATCAGACAGTGCGTGCCCTGTGGGGCGCGATGCACCTTCGTGCGGCGGTCGCGTGGTCGCGTCTCTGGGATCGCTCGGAGGCTGAAGCGCACCTGACCGAGGCTCGCCAGGCTGCGGCCGGCGTATCCGAGGACGGCAACGCCTTCCAAACTCAGTTCAATGCCGTGAACGCAGAGATTCACTCGGTGGAGGTGAGCTTGGAGCTGGGGCACCCTCGCGACGTGCTCTCGCGTGCCGAGCTGGTCAACATCGCTCGCATCGCGTCCGGCGAGCGACAGTCGCACTTCTGGGTCTGCACTGCGGCCGGGCAGATGATGAACGGCAAACCGGCGCTTGCGGCTGACGCGATCCTGCGGGCGGACTCGATCGCTCCTCAGCACGTGCGCAACCGGCCGATCGCTCGCAACATCGTTGATGATCTGCGGTCGACTGACAGGCATTCGCACACGGCGGAGATCAGGCGTCTCGCCACAAGCATGAAGCTGGGCTGATCACTACTGACAGGGGGAAGTCTGCCGTGAGGGTCGCGGACCGGGCGCGGTTATTAGTCGAGTTGCACGACGTCAGGAGGAAGCTCATCGAAGTCACCGAGCGCGTTGAGCGGCTGTCTACCTCCATCAAGGACGCTCGCGTACCTGCTCCTCAAGCCGATCGAGTCGCGAGTTGATCAGGTCCAGTGCGGCCTTGATCTCGCCAAGCTCGCCAACCATCTGGGTGGCTTGCTCGGGCGATTCCGCGCTCTCTGGATCGCTGGCTACGAAAGTCCCACGGCCCTGCTGACTGACGATCAGTCGCTCTTTCCTGAGGATGTCTAGGGCATGCCTGATCGTCATCGCCGCAACGCCGTAGCGCTCCGCCATCTTGGCGTTGCCGTCGAGCCGCTGGCCAGCCTTGAGAGCTCCGGAAGCGATCTTCTTCCGTAGATCGTCGGCTACCTGCTCGTAGGCGTTACGGGGGTCGTCAGGGCTCACAGTCACGTCTCCAGGTTACCTAAGTGACCTAAAGAAATCTGCCCCCAGGTCTTGCGCATAGCCATGAGGAAACTAATCTAGGTAACACAAGAGAAGTTAGACAGGTTGACGCCTGGCTAAGCCCGGAGAGCGGCGCCCTACCGCCAAGCAAGTCGCCGCCCTCCTTCGTCCCACGAAGGGAAGCCCCATCATGCCTTCCTCTCCTGTTCGGGTACACGTCTCACTTCGGCGGACCTGCCCGGCGTGCGGTGACGCACAGTGCGCGGACCCTGCAGAGTGCCTGTACTTCCTGACCTCGCGGCCGTGGGCCGACTGCGGTATCTGCGCGGGTTCCGGCTTCGCTGGTGACTACTCGCCGCTGGACGTCTACTGCCCGATCTGCGGCGGCTCCGGTCTGGCCGAGTACGCGTCCGGCGGGATCACCTCGGAGGAGACCAGCGACAACGCCAAGGGTCGGCACGCGGCACAGATTGCCCGCCTGTCGGCGCTCGTGTCTCGGACTCGTCTTGAGGTCGCCGCGTGACGGTGTTCCCCGTCCCCCCGGAGGCCGTAGCTGGTGCTGCGGCCTCTATGGGCACTGATCCCTTGACGCTGGCTGATCTGCTGCGGGTGGCCAACTCGCCCGGCTTCGACCGCTGGCAGGAACAGGTCCGCCGTACCGGTGGCTGCGCCCACCCAATTCGCCTCGCGGGCGAGACGGTCACCCGGGATGCCAAGACCGGTGATGTCCTGTATTCCTACAGCACCGAGCATGAGCCGGGCGGCATGCTCCGCGTCGCCTGTGGCAACCGGCGAGCCTCTCGCTGCCCGGCTTGCGCCTGGACCTACGCCGGGGACACCTACCACCTGATCCGTGCCGGGATCACGGGCGACGAACGCAAGGACGTGCCGGAGACGGTTCGGGATCACCCTCGCGTCTTCGCCACGCTCACCGCGCCCTCGTTCGGCCCGGTCCACAACCGGCCGGACTCCGGGCGCTGCCGCTGCGGTGCCCAGCACGCCGACGACGACCCCGCCCTCGGGACCGCGCTCGACCCGGAGCGCTACGACTATCCGGGTGCGGTCCTGTGGAACAACTTCGCCGGAGACCTCTGGCGGCGCTTCACGATCTACCTGCGCCGGGAGATCGCCGCCCGCGCGGGCCTGACCCAGTCGGCCATGCGGGAGGTGTGCCGAGTCTCCTTCGGCAAGGTCGCCGAGTTCCAGAAGCGCGGCAGCGTGCACTTTCACGCCGTGGTGCGCCTCGACGGCCCGGACGGTCCCGACACCGCGCCCCCGGCCTGGGCCACGGTCGCTCTCCTCGACGGTGCGATCCGCGCCGCTGCCGGTCGGGTCGCCGTGCCGGTGCCTTCCGCCGGCGCTTTCGCCGGACGCGAGTTGCGGTGGGGATCTCAGGTCGACGTGCAGCCCATCGGCGCCCTCGGGCACGAAGAACTGACCGAGCAGGCCGTTGCCTCCTACGTCGCCAAGTACGCCACCAAAGCGGCCGAGACAACGGGCACCGTGGACCGCCGGATCGGGGAGCTCTCCGAACTCGACAAGCTGCCACTGCCCGACCACACCCGGCGCCTGATCGAAGCGTGCTGGACGCTCGACGCGGCCTACCCGGATCGGCTGCTGGCCCGCTGGGCTCACATGCTCGGCTTCCGCGGACACTTCTCGACCAAGTCCCGCCAGTACTCCACCACCCTCGGCGCACTCCGCCAGGTCCGCGCCGACTACCGGGCACGCCAGGAACGCCGAGACCGCGGGCTCTCCGAGGACCTCGACGACTCGGAGGGCTCCACTCTGGTGCTCGCCCACTGGACCTACGCCGGACAGGGCCACACGCCGGGTGAGTCCTGGCTCGCCGCATCGATCGCAAAGGAGATCCAACTGAACCGAGAGACCGCCCGTGAGGCGCTGGCCGACGCGTTGACCGTTGAAGCTGAGGGGGAGTGGTGATTATGGATCGGCTCCTGGACGTTCAGGAAGTCGCCGAAGTGCTCGGGACCGGCGTCCGCTTCCCCCGGCGCCTGATCGAGGAACGCCGGATCACCTTCGTGAAAGTGGGGCGGCATGTCCGCATCCCGCAGAGCGCGGTAGACGAGTACATCGCCGCGAACACGGTGCATCGCGTCGTCCGCCGGTTGAGGACGGTGGCCTGATGCCCAACAGTCGTGGGCGGCGTCGGCGCTTCGGCGCGGTCCGCCAACTTGGGTCCGGCCGCTGGCAAGCCCGGTACCGTGATCCGGCAACGGGCCTCCTGCGGTCCGCGCCGCACACCTTCGAGACGAAGACGGACGCCGATCTGTGGCTCACCACCACTGAGGCGGAGATCATCAAGGGCACGTTCCGTGACCCGAGCGCGGGGAAGATCACCGTAGCCGAGTGGGGCAAGCGGTGGTTCGACTCGGCTTCCCCACACCTGAAGCGACGGACGGTGACGCTCTACGCCGGACTGATCCGTCTGTGGATCAACCCTCGGGTCGGTGGCTACGAACTGTCGGCGGTCCGTCCGATCCACATCAAGGAATGGCTGGCCGGACTCCAGAAAGCCGGGCTGAGTGCCTCGCGTACTCGTACCGCCTACCGGGTGCTGTCCCAGATCTTCGCGTCTGCGGTCGACAACGACCTGATCGCGGTCACGCCGTGCCGGGGGATCAAGCTTCCACGACTGCCCGAGACCGAGCCGCACATCCTGAGCACTCGCGAGGTCGAACGCTTGATCTCGAACCTCAACCGACCGCATGACCTCTTGGTCAAGCTCCTCGCGTATGCCGGGCTGCGGATCGGTGAGGGGTTCGCCCTGCGGCGGAAGGATGTGGACCTGGTCAACGGTCTGATCTGGGTGGATGAAGCTCTGGCGGAGGACGCCGGGCAACTGTTCTTCGACACTCCGAAGTCCCATCAGAAGCGACCTTTGACGCTGCCCGCGTATCTCGTCCGGGAGCTCCAAGAGCACCTCACCGCGCGCGTGGCTGACGATCCCGAAGCGCTGCTGTTCCTCGGTCGTACTGGGCGCCCTCTCCGGTACAACTCATGGCGCCGAACGCACTTCGACAAGGCCGTGGAGTGCGCCGGCCTCAAGGACGTCACCCCGCAGGATCTCCGAGCAACGCATGCCTCCCAGGTGGCCGACCGGCATGGTGTCATGGCTGCGGCCAAGCGACTCGGCCATGCCAATGCGAGTGTCACGACTCGGCACTACGCCCGCTCTCGGGACGGCCAGGATGCGGAGATCGCCAAGGAACTCAATGCCGATCACGAGCGGGCTAAGCGGGCTCGTGTCAGGAAAGCCAAGAGGATCAAGGGCGACGTGGCACGGCCGTTGCACGACGAGAAGGGCGCTGCTCCGGAGGCTGAAGACCAGGACGGCTGACCTGCACAGATCGGCCGGTGTGCCTGATCGTTCACCGGAGTCTGTAAATCTGCCGGTTTTACCTTCCCAGGTTCGAATCCTGGCGCCGCCACGCTGAGGGAAACCCCCTCCGACCAGCCTCACGGCTGGTGGGAGGGGGTTTCTTCGTTGCAGGCTTGGTGCATGAAGTCGCTCTTGCGCTCACCCGCGTGGCCTGGAGCAGTCGGTCATCACCGGGTCATCTTCACGCTGATGCAGTGTGTGCCCTTCTTGATCGCGCTGGCCGTGCTGGTCATCGAGCTCACCCCTGCGCACTTCATCTATACGGGCCCCTTCCTCACCGCGGTCCCGGCCCTGGCGGCGGTGACGTTGGGGCCCAAGGGCACCACCGCGGCGGCGGCCCTCGCGCTGGTGATCAGTGTGACCACCGCGACCTTCAACGGGGCGTGGGGCACCCCGCAGGTCTACAGCAACTTCCTGGCTCTGGCCTTGGTCTCCGTGGCGGGGTTCCTCACCAGCCGCGCCATGCTGGGGCGCAGGGAGAGGGAGCTCGACCAGGTCCGCCGCATCGCGGTGGCGGCCCAAGAGGTCGTGTTGCGGGCCGTGCCCGCGCGCCTGGGCCCGCTGTGGGCCGGCAGCCTGTGTCTTGCGGCCGGGACCGGGGCACGGGTGGGCGGCGATCTGTACGAGGCCGTGCAGACACGCTATGGCGTTCGGATGATCGTCGGGGATGTGCGCGGCAAGGGACTGTCCGCGGTGCGGGCCGTCGCGGCGGCGCTGGGCGCGTTCCGGGAAGCCGTGCACTACGAGGAAGACCTGGTCGAGGTCATGAACCGCTGTGCGGCTGCCCTGCGGCGGGAGGCCTCCGTGCCGGGTGCGTATGGGCCGGAGGTTGTGCTGGAGGGGTTCACCACGGCGCTCATCGCGCAGGTGCCGGACCAGCCCGTGGTGCAGCTGGTCAACCGTGGACATCCCCCACCGCTGCTGCTGCACCAGGGCAGGGCCGCACCCCTGACGCCGAGCTCGGCGTTGCCGCCGCTCGGCCTCGAGGACCTCCTCACCGGCCTCCCCGAGAAGCCCGAGAGCTATGCGTTCCTCCCTGGTGACCGTCTGTTGTTGTACACCGATGGTGTGATCGAGGCGCGCGATCGCGACGGCGAATTCTTCGCCCTGCCAGAGGCACTGGAGGGGCTGGGCGTCGGCCCCGCCCCACCGGAGTTCCTGGAGCGACTGCACCAGGCGTTGATCCGTCACACCGGCGGAGAGCTGGCGGACGACGTGGCGGTGATCGTCGCCGACCGGGCCGACGGCCCGCCACGGACACCTTCCGGAGGGGCAGACGTGGGGTGACCGTCCTTGGCGGCTACCCAAGCGCAGCTCGGGGGTCGGCCTCCGCGCGGACCGCCACGGCTCTCCCTGAAGGCGGCTCCACTCGCATCAAAAATCGAACACATGCTTGAATTCGGCCATGCGACCGATTCCCTACGAGCTCGCGTACGCACCCGGCGCGCCGTGACCCTGCTGCCGCCCGACCCGCGCCGGCTCCGGGCGATCCTCGCGTACCTCGACGAGCTGCTCGCCGAGAACGAGACCGTCGCCCTGTACCTCCGCCTCCAGCGGGAGGCCGTACGCGCCGCACTGGCACGCGCCGAAGGCTCGCCGCGCTGGCGGCCGAGCCGCGGCGGGAAGGCCGCGGGTCCGCTGCCCGGTTTCAACCCGCCCCCGGTCGTGACCGGTTACGTCGTCCAGCGCAAGCGCACACCGGCCGGTCCCGAGCCGGCGGTCATCCACCAGGCCGACTGCACCATGATCGAGGGCACACCGCACCGCGTCAGGGCCGACGAGACGCGGGCCGCGCTCACCGACCCGACCATCGAGCCGTGCGCGTTCTGCCGGCCGGACACCGAGCTGGGCATCGACCTGGGGTGAGCGGCCAAGCCGACGGCCGCCGGGGCGGGTTGCAGGCGGTGAGCCGCGGGCGTTAGCTGGAAGTACCGACGGTGAAGCGAGCCCACAGGCCACGGCACAGGCCGAGGGCCGCGCCTTCGCGTGCGACCACCCGGCAGCCGCCCCTCCTCGCTGCCGTCCCACAACGCTCGCCGCGGAGGTGACTGAGGTGAAAGCCGTTGTCTACGAGAAGCCCTTCAGCGTCACGGTGAGGGACGTCGACGATCCGCAGATCCAGCACCCCAACGACGTCCTCGTACGGGTCACGTCGTCTGCCATCTGCGGTTCCGACCTGCACATGTACGAGGGTCGCACGGCGGCCGAGCCGGGCATCGTCTTCGGGCACGAGAACCTGGGGGTCGTCGAGGAGGTCGGCAGTGGCGTGGCCTCCCTGTCCGTGGGGGACCGCGTCGTGATGCCCTTCAACGTCGCGTGCGGGTTCTGCAAGAACTGCCTCGCCGGGGAGACGGGTTTCTGCCTCACGGTCAATCCCGGATTCGCCGGCGGTGCCTACGGTTACGTCGCCATGGGCCCGTACAAGGGCGGCCAGGCGGAGCGGCTGAGGGTGCCCTTCGCCGACTTCAACTGCCTGAAACTGCCGCCCGGGGAGGAGTTCGAGACCGACTTCGTCCTGCTCGCCGACATCTTCCCGACCGGGTACCACGGCTGCGAGCTCGCCCAGGTGTCACCCGGCGAGACCGTGGCCGTGTACGGCGCCGGACCGGTGGGCCTGATGGCCGCCTACTCGGCCCTGTTGCGGGGCGCCGCGAAGGTGTTCTCGGTGGACCGGGTGCCCGAGCGACTGGCCAAGGCGGAGGAGATCGGGGCCATCCCCATCGACTTCACCAAGGGTGACCCGGCCGAGCAGATCAAGGAGCACACGAACGGAGAGGGAACCGACAAGGGCGTGGACGCCGTCGGGTATCAGGCCCAGTCGCACGACACCAGCCACGAGGAACCCGCCATCGTCCTCAACGAACTGGTGGAGACCGTGCGGGCGACCGGCAGGCTCGGCATTCCGGGGCTGTACGTGCCCTCCGACCCCGGCGGGCCCGACGAGCACGCCAAACACGGCCAGCTCCTGGTCTCGATCGGCAGGATGTTCGAGAAGGGCCAGAAGGTCGGCACCGGCCAGTGCAACGTCAAGCGCTACAACCGCCAGTTGCGCGACATGATCATCGCCAGGCGGGCCAAGCCCAGCTTCGTCGTCTCCCACGAGTTGCCGCTGGAGGATGCCCCGCAGGCGTACGAGAAGTTCGACAAGCGCATCGAGGGCTACACCAAGGTGGTGCTCCACCCAGGCCACGCCCTCGCCGCGTAGGACATGATCCGGGCGCCCACGGCGCCCGGATCACCTTGGTGGCGCCCCCCGGCCTGCCCGGACGCGCGGAACGCGTCGTGCCGGACCGGCAGTTCGCGGTCGCGGCGAGCTGGTTGAAGAAGTGACTCCGCTTCGGTGCGGGGGCCGCTAGAATCGAACATATGAACGGTTGCTGTCGGGTGTCGCCACGCGCGCTCACCGAAGGGGGTGTCGCGGTGTGCCCGCTGGGTCGGCCGGACGTCCCGCTGGGAATCTGCGAATGACCGGCCCGGGTGCGGGTCCGGGCGGTCCGGACGATGCTGGAGCCATGGCCGGGAAACGTCCCATCATCGTGCACCTGCCCTCCCCGACCGGCGGTCGCCGGGTCCGGGTGGACGGCGAGATCCTGGGCCTCGCGCACAACGTGCGGGACCTGGTCGAATTCCTGCGCCGGGCCGGGCTGGAGATCGAGCCCGAGCAGGTCGTCGACTCGCCGCTGATCGACTGGCGCGGGGTCGGTCCGGACCGGTGGGAGACGGAGTCCCGGACGTGACGCGACGGCCCGGCACCCCGGCGTCACCCCTGCCCGCCGGCATCCCTCCCCAGGCACACTGACGGCATGTCCTCCCGACGCAGAACCTGCCCCGTGTGCCGCCGTGAGATCGCCGTCGTCGCCGGCCGCTTCGCACGCCACGACCCGCCCGGGGCGCGGGGGAGCGGGGAACTCGTCTCGTGCGCCGGGTCCCGGCAACAGGCGCAACTCGGGGCCGCACAACCGTCGTTGGACGGGTACGCCGTGCCGGACTTCCCCGGTCAGCTGCCTCTGTTCTGAGGACCGGCGGCCTTACGCGGCCCCCCGGCCCGCGCCGGTGTCAGTTCCCCGCCACCGACTTCACCGCGACCGACACCGGCGTCGACCCGCTGATCAGCTCCAGCGTCAGACCGGCCGTCGCCGACGTGTCCACCAGCTCCGCGAGGACGGCCGCCACGTCGTCCCGCGGGATCTGGCCGCGCCCGGTGTGCGCCTCCAGACGGACCAGCCCGGTGCCCGGGTCGTTCGTCAGCGTCCCGGGGCGCAGGATCGTCCAGTCCAGCGCGTCCTGCCGGGCGATGTACGCGTCGGCCTCACCCTTGGCGCGCAGGTACACGTCGAAGACCTCGTTCCCCTGGTGCGCGGGGTCCGCGCCCATCGAGGACACCACCACGAAACGGCGTACGCCCGTACGCACGGCCGCGTCCGCGAACAGCACCGCCGCGCCCTTGTCCACCGTCTCCTTGCGCCTCGTGCCGCTGCCCGGGCCCGCGCCGGCCGCGAACACCGCCGCGTCCGCGCCCTGCAGATGGGCCGCGACCTCCTCCACCGAAGCGGACTCCAGGTCGAGCAGCACCGGTTCGGCGCCGACCGCCCGCAGAGCGTCGCCCTGCTCGGCCTTGCGGATGATTCCCGCCACCTCGTCCCCGCGCGCGGAGAGCAGACGCTCCAGCCGCAGCGCGATCTGACCATGACCACCAGCGATGACAATGCGCATGATTCCGACCGTACGCCCGAAGAGGCGCATCCGCCGCACGAGTTAACCGGCGTCGCCCGACCGGGTCCGGCTCGTCCGGCCGGGCGAGTACCCGGGGGCGCTCACGACAGCTCCTTGCGCCCCTGCCGAGGCAACCCGAGCTCCGCTGCCGCCGCCGAACTGCAGTACTCGCGCACCGCGCTGGTGCGTGCCACCACCCGGCCCCGGTGCACCACGATCCTGCTGTAGGCCAGCGAGAGCGCGCCGGCCAGGTGGTCGCCCCGCACGGCGAGCAGTTCCGCCGGGAAGCCCGCCTCCACGCGCACGTCCGGCAGGCCCAGCGCCGAGCGGGCCGAGGTGCTCACGGCGTCGTAGGCGTCCTCCGGGCGCAGACCGTGGGCGGAGGCGAGGAGGTAGGCCGCCTCCAGCGGGTCGCCGCGGCCGACGGGGTTGGAGACGTCGCGCAGGGCGCCGCTGCCGGCCGACACCCGCACCCCGGCCGCGCGCAGCAGCCGTACCGGAGCCGTGCCCTGCCGGTCGGCGGCGCCACAGCCGCCCTGCGGCAGGCACACCACCGTCACACCGGCCGCCGCGAGCTGTTCCGCCACCCGGGAGGCGGCGTGAGCGGGCAGGCGCGCGAGACCGGCGCACGGTCCGATCGTCACGCCGGGGCGCAGGCCTCCCGCCATCGCCGCGAGCCGGGACAACCGGGCCGGGTCGGTGGCGTCGGTGTGCAGGTCGACCGGGCAGCCGTGCTCGGAGGCCACCTCCAGGACCGCCTCCACGTAGCCCGTGGGATCGGGGTCCAGGTCCGGGCAGCCCCCCACCACGGAGGCGCCCATCTTCACCGCGTCCCGCAGCATCGCCAGCCCGTCGGCACCGGCCACCCCGGTCAGCAGCCGCGGCATCGCCACCGTCGCCAGCTCGGCGAGCCCGCGCAGCGACCGCCGTGCGTGCAGGACCGCCCCCAGCGCGCCAAGTCCCTGGACGTCGCCCACGCGCACGTGTGCCCGCAGCGCCGTCGCCCCGTGCCCGAGCTGCAGCAGCGCGGCCTCCGTCGCCCGGCGCTGCACCTCCTCGGGGGCGTACGACACCGGCCCGGGGCGCTCGGCGGACAGGGCGGTGTCGGCGTGCGCGTGCGGTTCGGCCGGCGCCGGGAGGAGCAGGTAACCGCTCAGGTCCACGCGCGCGGCGGCCGCCCGGGCCGGACCCGGCGCGAGGCTCCCCGCCGTGCCCACCGCCTCGATGCGCCCGCCGCTCAGCCGTACGTCGACGGTCCGGCCGTCGGTGAGCCGCGCCCCGCACAGCAGCAGGGCGGCCGGGTCGGACGGCCCGGAGGACCCCGACGGGTTCGGCGGCTGGTGGGGCTGCGGCTGGCTGTCGGGCATCGCGCTCCAGAGACGGGGCCGGGGGCTCGGGGCGACCGGCGTGCGGGCTCAGAGGTGTCGAGGGGGCGTAGGGGGGTTGCGGGGCGGAGGGGGCCGGGGGCGTGAGCGGCTCGGCGGCGGGGACCACCTCAAGATCACGCAGAGTGAGTCGAGCCTAGGGTGACGCGCCGCCCGGGTCGCGCAGGAGCGCAATAGTCGTACCGGTGTGGCCCACCCATGGAGGTACGCGTGTCGCCCACGCGCGTGGCACATGTCGCTCCGGTCGACGACCGCCCCGTTCCCGGCGCTCAGCACGCACACGGGAGCGGGACGGTTCGACGCCGCGCCCGCACCGACGGCCCCGGGAACACCCGCGGACACCGCCCGCGCGTGGGGCCGCACATGTCGTCCACGCGCGTGTGCGGCCACGCCGTCGCCGGCACCCTCCGGCGCGCCAACACCCCGGTGCCGTCCGGGACTCGAGGGGTGGCCGAGAGGGCTGGGAAGCGGGTCCTGAGGGGCGGCCGGATACGGATTTGGGTGAACGGCGGCGGACCGTGTAATGTCTTCATCGCTCGCCCCAATAGCTCAGTCGGCAGAGCGTCTCCATGGTAAGGAGAAGGTCAACGGTTCGATTCCGTTTTGGGGCTCTGGTGTGAGAGGTTCCCGTCGCGAGACGGGGCCCGATCGCATCGCAGCGGTGTAGCTCAGTCGGTAGAGCAAGCGGCTCATAATCGCTGTGTCACCGGTTCAAGTCCGGTCACCGCTACTGACAGTAGCCGATTGCGGGGTCGGTCCTTCGATCGGCTACTCTTTCTTGCGTTGTCTTAGTCCAACCGTTCGTCTATAGGAGCACTCACGTGGCTGCCACCGACGTCCGCCCGAAGATCACGCTGGCCTGCGTGGAGTGCAAGGAGCGGAACTACATCACCAAGAAGAACCGGCGTAACAACCCGGATCGACTTGAGATGAAGAAGCACTGCCCGCGTTGCAACGCGCACACCGCGCACCGCGAAACGCGATAAATAGGCTCGTTCGTGAGGCCGTCCCCGTTCAGGGGGCGGCCTCACGGCGTTTCACGGCCCCATGGCGTCTTCGCGGCCCCGGCCCTGGGCGCGGGGCGGACGACCACCCGCCCCGCGACTCGCCCCGTGTGCGATCCACGGCCGATTTCCGGCTAATTTGGGGCCATCACAGCAGACACCAGGAGGTGCCGGGGCCATGGCGCTCGACCAGTCCTTCGTGGGACGGACCTACCCGCCCACCGCTCCCTACGAGGTGGGCCGGGAAAAGATCCGCGAGTTCGCCGAGGCGGTGGGAGAGACCAACCCGGTGTACACGGACGCCGAGGCCGCGAAGGCCTTCGGTCACCCCGATGTGATCGCCCCGCCGACCTTCGTGTTCTCCATCACCTTCCGTGCCGCGGGGCAGGTCGTCCAGGACCCCCAGCTCGGCCTGGACTACAGCCGCGTGGTGCACGGCGACCAGAAGTTCGAGTACAACCGCCCGGTCCGGGCCGGCGACCGGCTCACCGTCACCTCGACCATCGAGGCGATCAAGTCCCTCGCGGGCAACGACATCCTCGACGTCCGCGGCGAAGTGCACGACGAGGCGGGCGAGCACGTCGTGACCGCCTGGACCAAGCTCGTGGCCCGCGCGGCCGAGGAGGCGTGAGGAACCGATGACGGCGAAGATCGCGTACGACGACGTCGAGGTCGGCACCGAGCTGCCGGCGCAGTCCTTCCCCGTGACCCGGGCCACGCTCGTGCGCTACGCGGGCGCCTCGGGGGACTTCAACCCGATCCACTGGAACGAGAAGTTCGCCAAGGAGGTCGGCCTGCCGGACGTCATCGCGCACGGCATGTTCACCATGGCGGAGGCGATCCGGGTGGTCACCGACTGGCTCGGCGACCCCGGCGCGGTCGTCCAGTACGGCGTCCGGTTCACCAAGCCCGTCGTCGTGCCGAACGACGACGAGGGCGCCCTCATCGAGGTCAGCGGCAAGGTGGGCGCCAAGCTGGACGACAACACCGTCCGCATCGACCTCACGGCGATCAGCGCGGGCCAGAAGGTGCTGGGCATGTCCCGGGCGGTCGTCCACCTCGCCTGACACCGGTGGGGCATGGGCAGGGGGCAGGGGGCGCACTCCATGCGAGGCGCCCCCCTCCTTCCGGCTTGCCAAGTTAGTTATTGAGCACTAACTTGGCCGCATGCCCAGAATGAGTGCGGAGGAGCGCCGCGAGAGCGTCGTGCGCGCGGCGACCGCCGAGTTCGCGCGCGGCGGGTACCACGGCACCTCCACCGAGGCGATCGCCCGGCGGGTCGGGGTCTCGCAGCCGTATCTCTTCCGGCTCTTCCCGGGCAAGAAGGCGATCTTCCTCGCGGCGGCGGAGCGGTGCGTGGAAGACACCATCCGGACCTTCGAGGAGGCCGCGGAGGGGCTGCGGGGCGAAGAGGCCCTGCATGCCATGGGGGACGCGTACACCGCGCTCATCACGGAACACCCCGAGCGGCTGATGATGCAGATGCAGATGTACGTCGCCGTGGCCGCCGCGGAGCAGGAGGGCGACCGCGAGTTCGGCGAGGGCGTACGGGACGGCTGGACACGCCTGTGGGACACCGTGCGTCTGGCGCTCGGCGCGGACGACGGCGAGACGACCGACTTCCTGGCCTGCGGGATGCTCATCAACTGTCTGGTGTCCATGGGGTTCCCTCCCGAGCACCGGGTGTGGCGGGGGCTCGATCCGTCGGCCCGGCTGGCGGGGCGCCTCGGCACGTGAGGCAAGCCGGGAAGGCACCTCGCCTTTCTTTTGTCCACGAAAGTTAGTCATCAATAACTAACTGGAATCAACCACTCCTGGGGGAGAGATGTCAGAGCAGACCGCGCAGCACGGCCCGGGGCGCGGGGGCGCCGTGTGGGCCCTCGTCATCACCAGCGTCGCCGGATTCATGGCGGCCCTCGACAACCTCGTCGTCACCACCGCCCTGCCGTCCATCCGCCAGGACCTCGGGGGCGCGCTGGACGACCTGGAATGGACCGTGAGCGCCTACACGCTCACCTTCGCCGTCCTGCTGATGTTCGGCGCCGCACTCGGCGACCGCTTCGGCCGGCGCCGGCTGTTCATAGCCGGGCTCGCGGTCTTCACCGCCGCCTCCGCCGCCGCCGCCATGGCTCCGGGCATCGGCTCCCTGATCGCGGCCCGCGCGGTCCAGGGCGTCGGCGCGGCCGTGATGATGCCGCTCACGCTGACCCTCCTCACCGCGGCCGTGCCCGCCGCCAGGCGCGGCACCGTGTACGGCATCTGGGGTGCCGTCAACGGGCTCGCCGTCGCCTCCGGACCGCTCATCGGTGGCAGTCTCACCGAGCACGTCTCCTGGCACTGGATCTTCTGGCTGAACGTTCCGCTGGGCCTGGCCGTGCTGCCGCTCGCCCGGCTGCGGCTGGCCGAGTCCTACGGCGCCGGCGCCCGGCTCGACGTCCCCGGCACACTGCTCGCCAGCGGCGGCCTCTTCGGGATCGTGTACGGCCTGGTCCGCGGGCCCGCCGACGGCTGGACCGACTCCGTGGTGCTGACCGCGCTGATCGCCGGCGGGGCGCTGCTGGTGGGCTTCGTCCTGTACAGCTCCCGCGCGGCCGCGCCGATGCTTCCGATGCGGTTGTTCCGCTCCCGCGCCTTCTCCGGGATCAACGCGGCAAGCCTGCTGATGTTCGTCGGGATGTTCGGCTCGATCTTCCTGCTCAGCCAGTACATGCAGGGCGTCCTCGGCTACTCGCCCACCGAGGCGGGCCTCAGGATGCTGCCGTGGACCGGCATGCCGATGCTCGTCGCACCGGTCGCCGGGATCCTCTCCGACCGCGTCGGGGGGCGCCCGGTCGTCGCGACGGGCCTGTTCCTCCAGGCGGTCGGCCTCGGTTACATGGCCGTCGTGGCCACCGCCCACGCCTCCTACGCGGTCCAGCTGCCCGCCCTGGTCATCAGCGGCGTCGGCATGGCGCTGTACTTCGCCCCGGCGGCCAACCTGGTCATGTCCAGCGTCCGCCCGCAGGAACAGGGCATCGCCTCCGGCGCGAACAACGCGCTGCGCGAGGTCGGCGGCGCGCTGGGCATCGCGGTCATGTCGTCGATCTTCTCCGCGCAGGGCGGCTACGCGAGCGCCCAGGACTTCGTCGACGGCCTGCGGCCCGCCCTGGTCACGGGCTCGGCGGTGGTCGCCCTCGCGGCGGTGGCGGCCCTGCTGATCCCGGCCGGCCGCGGTACCGCGGGCCGGCTCGCCCCGGCGGGCGAGCAGGTGCCCGCCCCGGTACTGGAGACGACCACCTCCTGATCCGGCCGGCCCCGCCCGGGCCGGCCTTCGGTGACACGACCCGCACGCGCGCGTGGCCCTCGGAACGGATGAGGGTCCGCGCGCGTGTGTGTGCGGCGGGGGCGGTGGAGTCGGGCACCGCGTGTGTGTCCGCCTGACACGGCGTGCGTGCGGGCGTGCCGTGCTGTCGGAGGTGTCTCGTAGTCTTGGCCCGTGCAGGTACTCCACGACGCCCCCCTTGCCCCGCTGA
Source organism: Streptomyces sp. NPDC051452 (assembly GCF_044454765.1). Classification (NCBI taxonomy): domain Bacteria; kingdom Bacillati; phylum Actinomycetota; class Actinomycetes; order Kitasatosporales; family Streptomycetaceae; genus Streptomyces; species Streptomyces sp. NPDC051452. The sequence goes on along the minus strand of NZ_JBITEB010000011.1, from coordinate 124,146 downwards.
CCACCTTCCGGCTGGGCGGTCCCGCCACGCGGCTGGTCACCGCCGGGACCGACGCCGAGGTGATCGCCGCCGTCCGCGAGGCCGACGACACCGGCACCCCGCTGCTGATCATCGGTGGCGGATCGAACCTGGTCATCGGTGACAAGGGCTTCGACGGCACGGCCCTGCGCATCGCCACCCGCGGGGTCGAGCTGCGCGGTACGACGCTGGAGCTCGCGGCCGGCGAGGTGTGGACGGACGCCGTCGCCCGCACCGTCGAGGCCGGGCTCGCCGGGATCGAGTGCCTGGCGGGCATCCCGGGGTCCGCGGGCGCCACGCCGATCCAGAACGTGGGGGCGTACGGCCAGGAGGTCTCGGCCACCATCGCCGAGGTGATCGCCTACGACCGACGGACCGGTGAGACGGCCACGCTGACGAACGAGGAGTGCGCCTTCTCGTACCGCCACAGCCGCTTCAAGGCCGACCCGGAGCGCTTCGTCGTGCTGCGCGTCCGCTTCGAGCTGGAGGACGCGGGCGGGCTGTCCGCGCCGGTCAAGTACGCGGAGACGGCCCGTGCGCTCGGTGTCGAGCCGGGTGACCGGGTGCCGCTCGCCGACGCCCGGCGGACCGTGCTGAAGCTGCGCGCGGGGAAGGGCATGGTCCTCGACCCCGAGGACAACGACACCTGGTCGGCCGGGTCCTTCTTCACCAACCCGATCCTCACCGAGGAGCAGTTCGCCGCGTTCCGCGCGCGCGTGCGCGAGCGGCTGGGGGAGGATGCCGAGCCGCCCGCCTACCCGGCGGGGGAGGGACACAGGAAGACCTCCGCGGCCTGGCTGATCGACAAGGCGGGCTTCACCAAGGGCTACGGCACCGGGCCCGCCCGCATCTCCACCAAGCACACGCTCGCCCTCACCAACCGGGGCGCAGCCACCACCGAGGACCTGCTGGCCCTGGCCCGTGAGGTGGTCGCCGGCGTCCGCGAGACCTTCGGCATCACCCTGGTCAACGAGCCGGTGACGGTGGGCGTCAGCCTCTGATCCCACCGGCCCGCCCCCGAGAACCCGCGACCCACCAACCCCCGCCCAGCCCACAGCCACCGACCCGGCCCCGGCCTTGGCCCTGAGGCGCCGGCCCTGGTTCCGGCTACGGGCCCCGGTCCGGCCCCTGGCCCCCGGGGCCCTGCCCCCGCTCTGGCTCTTGCCCCGGCCCCGGCCCGATCCCTGGCCCTGGCCAGCCCGAAGCCGGCCCGGCGCTTCGGCCCTGGGCCAGTCCAAAGCCCCGGCCCCCGGCCCTTGCCCCGGTCCGTGGCCCCTGGCCTTGGGGCCCCGGCTACTGGCCCCGGTCTGGCCCCTGACCCCTGGCCAGCCCGAAGCCCCGGCCTGGCGCCCCGGCCTTGGGCCGGGCCAAAGCCGCCAGTGCCCCTGGCCACGGGCCCGTGCCCGGCTCCGGCTCTGGCTCTTGCCCCGGCTCCCGGCCCTGGGGCTCTGCCCTGGCCCGGCCCCTGGCCCTGCCCCGGTCCTGGCCCCTGGCCCTGGGGCCCCGCCCCTGGTTCCGGCTACTGGCCCTGGCTCGCTCTGGCCCCCGGCCCCTGGCCCCCTGCCCCCGACCCCTGGCCCCGGCCCCTCGCCGTGGCCCCAATCCCTGGCCCCCCTGGGCCAGCCCGAAGTCCCGGGCCCGTGGCCCCGGCCAGCTCCGAAGCCACCGGTCTCATCGCCCCCAGCCAGGGGCCGGCCCAAAGCCCCGGCCCCGGCTCTGGCCCTGGCCCCGGCTCCTCACCCCCGGCCCCCTGGGCCAGCCCGAAGTCACCGGCCGTGGCCCCGGCCCGTGGCCCCGGCCAGCCCCGAAGCCACCGGTCTCATGGCCCCCCGACCCCCCGGCCCCCAGCCCTAGCCCCCCAGCCCCGCGGTCGGCCACGAGCCGTCTCCCTCCCCCTCCCCTAATACGCCACCCCCACCCCCCGCCTGACCGTCGTCTCGTCGGTGATCATCGACAGCATCGCGTGTGCGACGTCCGCGCGGGCGATGAAGCGGCCGTTGCGCGGGAAGCCGCCGACGACCGTGCGGTAGTGGCCGGTGAGCGGTTTGTTCTGTAGGCGCGGCGGCCGTACCGAGGTCCAGTCGGTGCCGCTGCGGGCCAGCTCGGCCTCCATCTCGCGCAGATCGGTGTAGACGTCCTTGAGGACCGCCGACACCACACCGCGCATGCCGCGGTCCAGGGCACTCTCCCCTTCGGGGGCGGGGCCGACCGGACCGGCGCTGACCACCAGCAGCCGTCGTACGTCCTCGGCCTCCATCGCCCGCAGCACCGTGCCGGTCAGCCGGGTGGCGATCCCGGCGTCCTTGCGGCTGCGCGGGCCCAGGCCGGACAGAACGGCGGCCCGGCCGGAGACCGCGGCACGCAGCCGCCCCGGATCGCTCAGGTCCGCGGTGAACACCTCCAGCGTGTCCCCCGTGACCTGCAGCCGGGCCGGATCGCGGACCACGGCCGTGACCCGGTGGCCGGCGTCGAGCGCCTGGCGGACGAGCTCGCGCCCGATACCGCCGGTGGCGCCGAAAACGGTGAGGTTCATGTCTGCCCCCGTACTCGAAAGGGTGGATGACAGGTGGGTGAGTGCTCACTCACCCGTCTCCCCCTAGAGTGGGTAAGTACTCACCCACCGTCAAGCCCCCTCGGAGATCTCATGGAGACGAAGCCGGCGCGAGCCCGCATCCTCGACGCGGCCCACGAGCTGATGCGCACCGTCGGACTCGCCCGCGCCACCACCAAGGAGATCGCCAAGGCGGCCGACTGCTCCGAAGCGGCCCTCTACAAGTACTTCGACAGCAAGGAAGACCTCTTCGTCCAGGTGCTCATGGAGCGCCTGCCCCGGCTCACGACCCTGCTCGACAGCCTCGCCGCGGAACCCGGGCAGGGCACGCTGCGGGAGAACCTCACCGGCATCGCCCGGCAGGCCGCCCTCTTCTACGAGCAGAGCTTCCCGATCGCGGCGTCCCTGTTCGCCGAGACCCAGCTGAAGCGCCGCCACGACGAGGCCCTGCGCGCGATCGGGGCGGGCCCCCACCTGCCCATCGAGGACCTGGACGCCTACCTCCGCGCCGAACAGGCCACCGGCCGCGTCCGCCCCGACGCCGACACCTTCTCGGCCGCCGCCCTCCTCCTCGGCGCCTGCGCCCATCGCGCGTTCGCCTTCGACGCCACCGAGAGCGGCGAACGGCCTCCCGTGGACGACTTCGCCGCCGGGCTCGTACGGACCCTGCTGGGCGGCATCTCCGTTCCGGAGTCCCCGCGGGGGTAAGCGCGCCTCCTTCAGCCGGCCGGGCGGGCCAGCCAGTCGTCCACGCCTGCCAGCAGCCGCGCCTTGACGTCCTCCGGAGCGGCCGAGCCCCTTACGGACTGCCGGGCCAGCTCCGCGAGTTCGGCGTCGGAGAAACCGTGCGTGTGCCGGGCGATCTCGTACTGGTCGGCCAGCCGGGAGCCGAACAGCAGCGGGTCGTCGGCGCCGAGGGCCAACGGGACGCCCGCTTCGAAGAGCGTGCGCAACGGGACGTCCTCGGCCTTCTCGTACACACCGAGCGCCACGTTGGAGGCCGGGCAGACCTCGCAGGTCACGCCACGGTCGGCCAGCCGCTTCAGCAGCCGCGGATCCTCCGCCGCACGCACCCCGTGCCCGATCCGGGTGGCGTGCAGATCGTCCAGACAGTCCCGGACCGAGGCCGGGCCGGCCAGCTCACCGCCGTGCGGGGCCGACATCAGACCGCCCTCGCGCGCGATGTTGAAGGCCCGGTCGAAGTCCCGCGCCATGCCCCGCCGCTCGTCGTTGGAGAGCCCGAAGCCGACCACGCCCCGGTCCGCGTACCGCACCGCCAGCCGGGCCAGGGTGCGCGCGTCCAGCGGATGCTTCATACGGTTGGCGGCCACCAGGACCCGCATGTCGAGCCCGGTCTCCCGGGACGTGGTGTCCACCGCGTCCAGGATGATCTCCAGCGCCGGGATCAGGCCGCCCAGACGGGGTGCGTACGACGTCGGGTCCACCTGGATCTCCAGCCAGCCCGAGCCGTCCCGCACATCCTCCTCGGCCGCCTCGCGGACCAGCCGCTGGATGTCCTCCGGCTCGCGCAGACACGAGCGCGCCGCGTCGTACAGCCGCTGGAAACGGAACCAGCCCCGCTCGTCGGTGGCCCGCAGCCGGGGCGGTTCACCGCCGGTCAGCGCTTCCGTCAGCGCGTCGGGCAGGCGCACGCCGTGTTTGTCGGCCAGCTCCAGGACGGTCCCCGGCCGCATCGAGCCGGTGAAGTGCAGGTGCAGATGGGCTTTCGGAAGCTCGGAGAGATCACGTACACACGGGGAGTGTCCGCCTGAAGAGTGCAGCATTCCCAGATCCTGCCGTACGTCACCGCCGTCCCGGTAGCCGTTTCCCCGTACGTGGTCTTGCTCGCACACAGAAGCGGGCCGCCTCCCCGCAGGGAAACGGCCCGCACGCGCGTGTGGGGAGGCCGGGAACTAGTCCCGCGCCTCCGCCAGCAGCTTCTGGATCCGGCTGACACCCTCGACGAGGTCCTCGTCACCGAGCGCGTACGACAGCCGCACATAGCCCGGCGTGCCGAAGGCCTCGCCCGGGACGACCGCGACCTCGGCCTCCTCCAGGATCAGCGCGGCCAGCTCGACGCTGTCCTGCGGGCGCTTGCCGCGGATCTCCTTGCCGAGCAGCGCCTTGACCGACGGGTAGGCGTAGAAGGCGCCCTCGGGCTCCGGGCAGACCACGCCGTCGATCTCGTTGAGCATCCGCACGATGGTCCGGCGGCGCCGGTCGAAGGCCTCGCGCATGGTCGCCACGGCGTCCAGGTCGCCGGAGACGGCGGCGAGGGCGGCCGCCTGGGCCACGTTGGAGACGTTCGACGTGGCGTGCGACTGCAGGTTGGTCGCGGCCTTGACGACGTCCTTCGGTCCGATGACCCAGCCCACGCGCCAGCCGGTCATGGCGTACGTCTTCGCGACGCCGTTGACCACGACGCACTTGTCGCGCAGCTCCGGGAACAGGGCCGGCAGGGAGACCGCGGCCGCGTCGCCGTAGACCAGGTGCTCGTAGATCTCGTCGGTGAGCACCCACAGGCCGTGCTCGACGGCCCAGCGGCCGATCGCCTCGGTCTCGGCCTCGGAGTAGACCGCGCCGGTGGGGTTGGAGGGGGAGACGAAGAGGACGACCTTGGTCTTCTCCGTGCGCGCGGCCTCCAGCTGCTCGACGGAGACCCGGTAGCCGGTCGTCTCGTCGGCCACGACGTCCACCGGGACACCGCCGGCCAGGCGGATCGACTCCGGGTACGTCGTCCAGTACGGAGCCGGGACGATGACCTCGTCGCCCGGGTCGAGGATCGCGGCGAACGCCTCGTAGATGGCCTGCTTGCCGCCGTTGGTGACGAGGATCTGCGAGACGTCGGGCTCCCACCCGGAGTCGCGCAGCGTCTTCGCGGCGATCGCGGCCTTCAGCTCGGGCAGGCCGCCGGCCGGGGTGTACCGGTGGTACTTGGGGTTCTTGCAGGCCTCGACGGCCGCCTCGACGATGTAGTCGGGGGTCGGGAAGTCGGGCTCACCGGCGCCAAAGCCGATCACCGGCCGCCCGGCGGCCTTCAGGGCCTTGGCCTTGGCGTCCACGGCGAGGGTGGCGGACTCGGAGATCGCGCCGACTCGGGCGGAGACCCGGCGCTCGGTGGGTGGGGTTGCAGCGCTCATGGGCCCATCGTTCCAGACCGGAAACGCCCCCGGTACACGGGTTTCACAGACTGAACAGCAAGGGGTCGAGGCGTGAACAGGGATCCGAATCCCGCCGTCGGCCAGGACGATCTTTGGCCGGGCGCCCCCGGACGGCCACATTCTGTTCGACGCCGGGGCGCGGACCACGTACACTCTCACCTCGTTGGCCTTCAGCAGCCGCCGCCGTCGATGCACACCGAGCACTCGGTCGGATGCGGTACGTTGGTGGGCAGACAAAGGGTCGTAGCTCAATTGGTAGAGCACCGGTCTCCAAAACCGGCGGTTGGGGGTTCAAGTCCCTCCGGCCCTGCTACACACACCGCCAGGATGTGTGCGCATGTACGTCCAGCAATGCACCGCCGTGCGGCTCAGAAACCGGGCGCGGCACGGCCACGACCCGGGACCAGGTGAGGATCATGACGGACGCCGTGGGCTCCATCGACACGCCTGACGCCCAGGACGAGGTGCCCGAGTCCAAGAAGGCTCGCAAGGGCGGCAAGCGGGCCAAGAAGGGCCCGCTCAAGCGCCTGGCCACCTTCTACCGCCAGATCATCGCGGAACTCCGCAAGGTCGTCTGGCCGACTCGCAACCAGCTGACGTCGTACACCACCGTGGTGATCTTCTTCGTCGCAATCATGATCGCTCTGGTGACCGTGATTGACTATGGGCTCAACCACGCGGCCAAGTACGTCTTCGGCTGAGCCAAGAGCGAAGGGCGCCGTGGTACCGGCGCCCCTTTTCGCATGTTCCACCCCTATGTATCCAGGAAGAAGCAGCCATCGTGTCTGACCCGAACCTGAACGACGCCACCGAGCCTCGCGAAAATGCCGCCGAGACGGTGGACGACGAGCTCGACATCGTCGAGGGCGCGGACGAGCAGGACGAGTTCGAGGCTGCCGAGGCCGAGTCGGGCGTGCCGGCCGAAGAGGCCGCCCTGCACGTCGAGGACGAGGAAGACGACGCCGAGGAGGGCGAGGCGGAAGCCGTCGCCGCCGAGGACGCCGCGAGCGCCGGGGACGCGGAAGCCAACGCCGCCGACGCAGAGGCCGAGGCCGTCGAGGAGGAGCCGGCCGCGCCGGTCGACCCGATCCAGGCCCTGCGCGAGGAACTGCGCACCCTGCCCGGCGAGTGGTACGTCATCCACACCTACGCCGGTTACGAGAACCGCGTGAAGACCAACCTGGAGCAGCGCGCCGTCTCGCTGAACGTCGAGGACTACATCTTCCAGGCCGAGGTGCCGCAGGAAGAGGTCGTCCAGATCAAGAACGGCGACCGCAAGACGATCAAGCAGAACAAGCTGCCGGGTTACGTCCTGGTCCGCATGGACCTGACCAACGAGTCCTGGGGTGTCGTCCGCAACACCCCCGGCGTCACCGGCTTCGTCGGCAACGCCTACGACCCGTACCCGCTGACCCTGGACGAGATCGTCAAGATGCTCGCTCCGGAGGCCGAGGAGAAGGCGGCCCGCGAGGCCGCCGAGGCCGAGGGCAAGCCCGCTCCGCAGCGCAAGGTCGAGGTCCAGGTCCTGGACTTCGAGGTCGGCGACTCGGTCACCGTCACCGACGGCCCGTTCGCCACGCTCCAGGCGACCATCAACGAGATCAACCCCGACTCGAAGAAGGTCAAGGGTCTGGTGGAGATCTTCGGCCGTGAGACGCCGGTCGAGCTGTCCTTCGACCAGATCCAGAAGAACTAGCAGCTTCTGGACGTACGTCTTCCGAACAGGTCAGACGGGCTCTCGCAGCCGGTCTGACCTGCTCGGTTTTTAGCCGCGCATGGATACCCGTTATCGTTGTGCGGTATGCCTCCATCCGGATCATTGGTCCGTCTGGGGGCGGCCGTCCGGGGCGACTCGGACGTAGGAAGGCGAAAACGAAAGAGGACCCGGAATGCCTCCCAAGAAGAAGAAGGTCACGGGGCTCATCAAGCTCCAGATCCAGGCCGGTGCGGCCAACCCGGCTCCGCCGGTCGGTCCCGCGCTGGGCCAGCACGGCGTGAACATCATGGAGTTCTGCAAGGCCTACAACGCCGCGACCGAGTCGCAGCGTGGCTGGGTCATCCCGGTGGAGATCACGGTCTACGAGGACCGTTCCTTCACCTTCGTGACCAAGACGCCGCCGGCCGCGAAGATGATCCTCAAGGCCGCGGGCATCGAGAAGGGCTCCGGCGAGCCGCACAAGACCAAGGTCGCCAAGATCACCGACGCCCAGGTCCGCGAGATCGCCGAGACCAAGATGGCCGACCTCAACGCCAACGACCTGGACGCCGCCGCGAAGATCATCGCCGGCACCGCGCGTTCCATGGGCGTCACCGTCGAGGGCTGACGTCACCCCAGCAGTCATGCGGCCGTAGCCGGTCGCACGTGGCAGGGCCCGCTCGGCCCGCACCACGACTCCTTTCAGAACACACAGGAGCAGTTGTGAGCAAGCGCAGCAAGGCTCTCCGCGCTGCGGACGCCAAGATCGACCGGGACAAGCTCTACGCCCCGCTCGAGGCCGTCCGTCTCGCCAAGGAGACCTCCACCACCAAGTTCGACGGCACCGTCGAGGTCGCCTTCCGCCTGGGTGTCGACCCGCGCAAGGCCGACCAGATGGTCCGTGGCACCGTGAACCTTCCGCACGGCACCGGCAAGACCGCCCGGGTCCTGGTCTTCGCGACCGGTGACCGTGCTGCGGCCGCGGAGGCCGCGGGCGCCGACATCGTCGGCTCCGACGAACTGATCGACGAGGTCGCGAAGGGCCGTCTGGACTTCGACGCCGTCGTCGCCACCCCGGACCTCATGGGCAAGGTCGGCCGCCTCGGCCGCGTCCTCGGCCCGCGTGGTCTGATGCCGAACCCGAAGACCGGCACCGTCACCCCCGACGTGGCCAAGGCCGTCACGGAGATCAAGGGCGGCAAGATCGAGTTCCGCGTCGACAAGCACTCGAACCTGCACTTCATCATCGGCAAGGCGTCCTTCGACGACGCCAAGCTGGTGGAGAACTACGGCGCCGCGCTGGAGGAGATCCTCCGTCTGAAGCCGTCCGCCGCCAAGGGCCGGTACATCAAGAAGGCCGCCATCAGCACCACGATCGGCCCCGGCATCCCGCTCGACCCCAACCGCACCCGCAACCTCCTCGTCGAGGAGGACCCGGCCGCCGTCTGAGCCTCCGCTCACTCCGGCAGCCGCGTCACGGACGCGTAAGCAGAGGACGGGCCCGCAACCAATTCGGTTGCGGGCCCGTCCTTTCTTTGCGCGACCTTTCGCGCGGCTGTCAGTGGCCTGGGCTACGGTGCAGGCACAGGACTCGCATTAGGGGTGGGACTAGATGAAGAGCACGACCGTGCGCCGGATGAGCCTCTCGACAGCGGTGGTCGCCGCGCTGACGGGCGTGGCCGCCTGCGGCTCCTCGGGCACCGACCAGGACGGCAAGGCGGCCGGCGGGGGCGCGATACACGTCAGCCCCATCGCCGCCCTGCGCTCGGTGGAGAAGTCCACGGACAAGGCCGACTCGGCCAAGGTGCGCTCCAGCACGTCCCTGGGCAACCTCATGGCGGTGAAGGCCGACGGCGCCCTCGCCTGGGGCCACGGCCTCAAGGGCACCCTCACCATCACCTACACCGGTGGCCAGATGGCCCAGATGATGCGCAAGGCCGGGTCCACGTCGATGGAGGCCCGCTATCTCCAGGACGCCTACTACGCGCACATGAGCGACGCCTACGCCCAGCAGATGGGCGGCAAGCACTGGCTCAAGTACTCCTACGACGACCTGGCCAAGCTCGGCGGCGCCTCCGGCTCGTACATGAAGGACCAGCTCCAGACGTCCACGCCGAACCAGTCCGTGCAGATGCTGCTGGCCTCCGGCGACGTCAAGAAGGTCGGCTCGGAGACCGTCTCCGGCACCCGCACCACGCACTACTCGGGCACGGTGGACGTCGCCTCCCTCGCCGGCAAGAGCACCAACCTCGGCGCCGACCAGCTGGCGGCCCTGAAGAAGCAGCTCGCCCAGTCGGGCATCACCAACGACACCATCGACATCTGGATCAACGACCAGAATCTGCTGGTGAAGAAGACCGAGAAGGCGGACACCGCCCACGGCGCCATGACCAACACCACGTACTACAGCGACTACGGCGTGCCGGTCACCGCCCAGGCGCCGCCGGCCGCCGACACCAGGGACTTCACGGAGCTGCTCAAGTCCGGCGGCACGGTGGCGGGCGGCGCCGGCACCAGCTCCTGACCCCTGCCGTACCCGGGAACCGGGGCGCCCGTACGACCGGATTTGCCCGTGGCGCCCTGGTCCCGTACTCTCCTACAGAAGCCAAAGACCGCTGGTCGTTGCCGTGCACTCGTACGAGGGCGCGGTGGCCGAAGGATCCGCTGACAAGTGGGCGACCCGCGCAGGTAAATGTGGAAGAACTCCCGGAGTGCACGCCTTGCGTGTGTGCGTCGGTCGAGTCCGCCCCGTGCGCCTGCGCCGGGGCGTTTCGTTTTCCCAGACCTCCTTCGGGTCCGCGCGGTCAGAATCACCCGGAAGGAGGCCGAGGCTCTATGGCGAGGCCCGACAAGGCTGCCGCAGTGGCCGAGTTGACGGAGCAGTTCCGCAACTCCAACGCTGCCGTGCTGACCGAGTACCGCGGTCTCACCGTGGCGCAGCTGAAGACGCTGCGCCGGTCGCTCGGTGAGAACGCCCAGTACGCCGTGGTGAAGAACACGCTGACCAAGATTGCGGCCAACGAGGCCGGGATCTCGACGCTGGACGACCTGTTCAACGGTCCGACGGCTGTCGCCTTCGTCACCGGTGACCCGGTGGAGTCGGCGAAGGGTCTCCGTGACTTCGCCAAGGACAACCCGAATCTCGTCATCAAGGGCGGTGTCCTTGACGGCAAGGCGCTGTCCGCCGACGAGATCAAGAAGCTTGCGGACCTCGAGTCCCGCGAGGTTCTGCTCAGCAAGCTGGCCGGTGCCTTCAAGGCGAAGCAGTCCCAGGCTGCCTCCGTCTTCCAGGCGCTGCCGTCGAAGCTCGTCCGCACCGTGGACGCGCTCCGTGCCAAGCAGGCCGAGCAGGGCGGTGCCGAGTAATTCGGCTCGCTTTCTGATCCTGGCCGCATGAGGCGGCGAGGGTCTCAGCGGGCCGAAGTACGCCCGCCACACCCAGTACATCCGGCACCCGCCGATTGAGTGGAAGGACCCGCCATCATGGCGAAGCTCACCCAGGACGAGCTGCTTGCCCAGTTCGAGGAGATGACCCTCATCGAGCTCTCCGAGTTCGTGAAGGCCTTCGAGGACAAGTTCGACGTCACCGCCGCCGCTGCCGCCCCGGTCGTCGTTGCCGGCGCCGCTGGTGCCGGTGCGGGCGCCGAGGCCGAGGAGGAGAAGGACGAGTTCGACGTCATCCTCACCGGTGCCGGCGACAAGAAGATCCAGGTCATCAAGGTCGTGCGTGAGCTGACCTCGCTCGGCCTGAAGGAGGCCAAGGACCTCGTGGACGGCGCCCCGAAGCCCGTCCTCGAGAAGGTCGCCAAGGACGCCGCCGAGAAGGCCGCCGAGTCCCTCAAGGGCGCCGGCGCCTCCGTCGAGGTCAAGTAAGACCGTCCGGGTTCTGCCGAACCCGACTGCACGCGGCCCGCGGCCCGCGTCGCGCTGAACCGCGCCTCGTAGGGCTGTAACGCGAACGCACCGAAGAGCGATCATCCATCCGGGTGGTCGCTCTTCGGCGTATCCGCGGGGCCGTCCACGGTTACCTTGCACTCGCGACGGCGAGGGGTATGGTGATCTTCGTCGTGTCTCCCGGCAGTCTCGTTTGGACTGAGGGGCCTTGACGAACCGCACGCAGCGCGCAATTCTCAGGACGCGTCGTCACAAGGATCCGAATCCGAGGCATGGATCGACGGCGAAGAGGGCAGTATCAACGTGCGTTGAAGGGCAGCATGCCGAGGGCGTTGACAAGAGCGGTGAGCACAGCGAGGGTCTCGAAACACCCGCACTGGACATCAGTGTGCCAAGTGGCTACACTGACCCTTTGCGCTGCCTGTTAGCTGTCCCCTGCCCGTCACCAGGGGTCTGCCCTCACTCAAGCATCGATGACAAAGCTCCTCTGACCTGGGGTTCCTGTCTCTGTGTGCGAAACGAGGGGCCGGCACGCGCGTAGTGAGTCCGAGCCCTCGGAAGGACCCCCTCTTGGCCGCCTCGCGCAATGCCTCGACCGCGAATACGAACAACGGCGCCAGCACCGCCCCGCTGCGCATCTCCTTTGCAAAGATCAAGGAGCCTCTCGAGGTTCCGAACCTGCTCGCGCTGCAGACCGAGAGCTTTGACTGGCTGCTCGGCAACACCGCCTGGCAGAGTCGGGTCGAGGAGGCTCTGGAGAACGGTCAGGACGTCCCCACCAAGTCCGGTCTGGAGGAGATCTTCGAGGAGATCTCTCCGATCGAGGACTTCTCCGGGTCGATGTCGCTGACGTTCCGGGACCACCGCTTCGAGCCGCCGAAGAACTCCATCGACGAGTGCAAGGAGCGCGACTTCACGTACGCCGCCCCGCTCTTCGTCACCGCCGAGTTCACCAACAACGAGACCGGTGAGATCAAGTCCCAGACGGTCTTCATGGGCGACTTCCCGCTCATGACGAACAAGGGCACTTTCGTCATCAACGGCACCGAGCGTGTCGTGGTGTCGCAGCTGGTCCGTTCCCCCGGTGTCTACTTCGACTCCTCCATCGACAAGACGTCCGACAAGGACATCTTCTCCGCCAAGATCATCCCGTCCCGGGGTGCCTGGCTGGAGATGGAGATCGACAAGCGCGACATGGTCGGTGTGCGTATCGACCGCAAGCGCAAGCAGTCGGTCACCGTACTGCTGAAGGCTCTCGGCTGGACCACCGAGCAGATCCTCGAGGAGTTCGGCGAGTACGAGTCGATGCGCGCCACCCTGGAGAAGGACCACACCCAGGGCCAGGACGACGCGCTGCTCGACATCTACCGCAAGCTGCGTCCGGGCGAGCCCCCCACGCGTGAGGCCGCGCAGACGCTGCTCGAGAACCTCTACTTCAACCCCAAGCGCTACGACCTGGCGAAGGTCGGCCGCTACAAGGTGAACAAGAAGCTCGGTGCGGACGAGCCGCTGGACGCCGGCGTGCTCACCACCGACGACGTCATCGCGACCATCAAGTACCTCGTCAAGCTGCACGCCGGCGAGACCGAGACGATCGGCGAGTCCGGCCGCTCGATCATCGTCGAGACCGACGACATCGACCACTTCGGCAACCGTCGTATCCGCAGCGTCGGCGAGCTGATCCAGAACCAGGTCCGTACGGGTCTCGCCCGTATGGAGCGCGTCGTGCGCGAGCGCATGACCACCCAGGACGTCGAGGCGATCACGCCGCAGACCCTGATCAACATCCGGCCGGTCGTCGCCTCCATCAAGGAGTTCTTCGGCACCAGCCAGCTGTCCCAGTTCATGGACCAGAACAACCCGCTGTCGGGTCTGACGCACAAGCGTCGTCTCAACGCGCTCGGCCCGGGTGGTCTCTCCCGTGAGCGGGCCGGCTTCGAGGTCCGTGACGTCCACCCGTCGCACTACGGCCGCATGTGCCCGATCGAGACGCCCGAAGGCCCGAACATCGGTCTGATCGGCTCGCTCGCCTCCTACGGCCGGGTCAACGCGTTCGGTTTCATCGAGACGCCCTACCGCAAGGTCGTCGACGGCCAGGTCACCGACGAGGTCGACTACCTGACCGCCGACGAGGAGGACCGCTTCGTCATCGCGCAGGCCAACGCGCCGCTCAACGACGACATGCGGTTCGAGGAAGCTCGTGTCCTGGTCCGCCGCCGTGGCGGCGAGGTCGACTACGTCGCGCCCGACGACGTGGACTACATGGACGTCTCGCCGCGCCAGATGGTGTCGGTCGCGACCGCCATGATCCCGTTCCTCGAGCACGACGACGCCAACCGTGCCCTCATGGGCGCGAACATGATGCGGCAGGCCGTGCCGCTGATCAAGTCCGAGGCACCGCTCGTCGGCACCGGCATGGAGTACCGCTCCGCCGTCGACGCCGGCGACGTGGTCAAGGCCGAGAAGGACGGTGTGGTCCAGGAGGTCTCCGCGGACTACGTCACCACCGCCAACGACGACGGCACGTACATCACGTACCGCCTGGCCAAGTTCTCCAGGTCCAACCAGGGCACCTCGGTCAACCAGAAGGTCATCGTCAACGAGGGCGACCGCGTCATCACGGGCCAGGTGCTCTCCGACGGCCCGGCCACCCAGAACGGCGAGATGGCCCTCGGCAAGAACCTGCTCGTGGCGTTCATGCCGTGGGAGGGTCACAACTACGAGGACGCGATCATCCTGTCGCAGCGCCTCGTGCAGGACGACGTCCTCTCCTCGATCCACATCGAGGAGCACGAGGTCGACGCCCGTGACACCAAGCTCGGCCCGGAGGAGATCACCCGGGACATCCCGAACGTCTCCGAGGAGGTCCTCGCCGACCTCGACGAGCGCGGCATCATCCGGATCGGTGCCGAGGTCGTCGCCGGCGACATCCTCGTCGGCAAGGTGACCCCGAAGGGTGAGACCGAGCTGACGCCGGAGGAGCGCCTGCTGCGCGCGATCTTCGGTGAGAAGGCCCGTGAGGTCCGTGACACCTCGCTGAAGGTGCCGCACGGCGAGATCGGCAAGGTCATCGGCGTCCGCGTCTTCGACCGCGAGGAAGGCGACGAGCTGCCGCCGGGCGTGAACCAGCTGGTCCGCGTCTACGTCGCCCAGAAGCGCAAGATCACCGACGGTGACAAGCTCGCCGGCCGGCACGGCAACAAGGGTGTCATCTCCAAGATCCTGCCCATCGAGGACATGCCGTTCCTCGAGGACGGGACCCCGGTCGACATCATCCTCAACCCGCTGGGTGTCCCGTCCCGAATGAACCCGGGACAGGTCCTGGAGATCCACCTCGGCTGGCTCGCCAGCCGCGGCTGGGACGTCTCCGGGCTCGGCGAGGACTGGGCGCAGCGCCTGCAGGCCATCGGCGCCGACCAGGTCGCCCCGGGCACCAACGTCGCCACCCCGGTGTTCGACGGCGCCCGCGAGGACGAGCTCGCGGGTCTGCTGCAGCACACCATCCCGAACCGCGACGGCGAGCGGATGGTGCAGCCGACCGGCAAGGCCCGGCTGTTCGACGGCCGCTCCGGTGAGCCGTTCCCGGACCCGATCTCCATCGGGTACATGTACATCCTGAAGCTCCACCACCTGGTCGACGACAAGCTGCACGCCCGCTCGACCGGCCCGTACTCGATGATCACCCAGCAGCCGCTGGGCGGTAAGGCGCAGTTCGGCGGTCAGCGCTTCGGTGAGATGGAGGTGTGGGCGCTGGAGGCATACGGCGCCGCGTACGCCCTCCAGGAGCTCCTGACCATCAAGTCCGACGACGTCACCGGCCGCGTGAAGGTCTACGAGGCCATCGTCAAGGGCGAGAACATCCCCGAGCCCGGCATCCCCGAGTCCTTCAAGGTGCTCATCAAGGAGATGCAGTCGCTCTGCCTGAACGTGGAGGTGCTGTCCAGCGACGGCATGTCCATCGAGATGCGCGACACCGACGAGGACGTCTTCCGCGCTGCGGAGGAGCTCGGTATCGACCTGTCCCGGCGCGAGCCGAGCAGCGTCGAAGAGGTCTGACGGGAGTCCGGCGGGGCCCCCACCCACAGGGCCCCGCCGACCCCCAGGCCCCCGTTTCAGACCACAGACTTTCGACCCTGAGAGGGATTGACGCATAGTGCTCGACGTCAACTTCTTCGACGAGCTCCGGATCGGCCTGGCCACCGCTGACGACATCCGTCAGTGGAGCCACGGCGAGGTCAAGAAGCCCGAGACGATCAACTACCGCACGCTCAAGCCGGAAAAGGACGGACTCTTCTGCGAGAAGATCTTCGGTCCGACCCGGGACTGGGAGTGCTACTGCGGCAAGTACAAGCGCGTCCGCTTCAAGGGCATCATCTGTGAGCGCTGTGGCGTCGAGGTCACCCGCGCCAAGGTGCGCCGTGAGCGGATGGGCCACATCGAGCTCGCCGCGCCCGTCACTCACATCTGGTACTTCAAGGGTGTCCCCTCGCGCCTCGGCTACCTGTTGGACCTGGCGCCGAAGGACCTCGAGAAGGTCATCTACTTCGCGGCGTACATGATCACGTACGTCGACGAGGAGCGCCGCACCCGCGACCTGCCCTCCCTGGAGGCGCACGTCTCCGTGGAGCGCCAGCAGATCGAGAACCGCCGCGACGCCGACCTCGAGGCCCGCGCCAAGAAGCTCGAGACCGACCTGGCCGAGCTGGAGGCCGAGGGCGCCAAGGCCGACGTGCGCCGCAAGGTGCGCGAGGGTGCCGAGCGCGAGATGAAGCAGCTGCGCGACCGTGCGCAGCGCGAGATCGACCGCCTCGACGAGGTGTGGAACCGGTTCAAGAACCTCAAGGTCCAGGACCTCGAGGGCGACGAGCTGCTCTACCGCGAGCTGCGCGACCGCTTCGGCACGTACTTCGACGGTTCGATGGGTGCCGCGGCGCTGCAGAAGCGCCTGGAGTCCTTCGACCTCGACGAGGAGGCCGAGCGCCTCCGCGAGATCATCCGCACCGGCAAGGGCCAGAAGAAGACCCGTGCGCTCAAGCGGCTGAAGGTCGTCTCCGCGTTCCTGCAGACGTCCAACAGCCCCAAGGGCATGGTGCTGGACTGCGTCCCGGTCATCCCGCCGGACCTGCGTCCGATGGTGCAGCTGGACGGTGGCCGCTTCGCGACCTCCGACCTGAACGACCTGTACCGCCGTGTGATCAACCGCAACAACCGCCTGAAGCGGCTTCTCGACCTCGGCGCGCCCGAGATCATCGTGAACAACGAGAAGCGCATGCTCCAGGAGGCCGTCGACGCGCTCTTCGACAACGGCCGTCGTGGTCGCCCGGTCACGGGCCCCGGCAACCGTCCGCTGAAGTCGCTGTCCGACATGCTCAAGGGCAAGCAGGGCCGCTTCCGTCAGAACCTGCTCGGCAAGCGAGTCGACTACTCGGCGCGTTCCGTCATCGTCGTCGGCCCGCAGCTGAAGCTGCACCAGTGCGGTCTGCCCAAGGCCATGGCGCTGGAGCTCTTCAAGCCGTTCGTGATGAAGCGCCTGGTCGACCTGAACCACGCGCAGAACATCAAGAGCGCCAAGCGCATGGTGGAGCGCGGCCGCACGGTCGTGTACGACGTCCTCGAAGAGGTCATCGCCGAGCACCCGGTGCTGCTGAACCGTGCTCCCACCCTGCACCGCCTCGGCATCCAGGCCTTCGAGCCGCAGCTGGTCGAGGGCAAGGCCATCCAGATCCACCCGCTCGTCTGCACCGCGTTCAACGCGGACTTCGACGGTGACCAGATGGCCGTGCACCTGCCGCTGTCCGCGGAGGCGCAGGCCGAGGCCCGCATCCTGATGCTGTCCTCGAACAACATCCTCAAGCCGGCCGACGGCCGCCCGGTGACGATGCCGACCCAGGACATGGTCCTCGGTCTGTTCTTCCTCACCACCGACGGCGAGCTGCGTGACACCAAGGGCGAGGGCCGCGCGTTCGGCTCCACGGCCGAGGCGATCATGGCGTTCGACGCCGGCGAGCTGGCGCTGCAGTCGCAGATCGACATCCGCTTCCCGGTGGGCACCATCCCGCCGCGTGGCTGGACGCCGCCGGCCCGCGAGGAGGGCGAGCCCGAGTGGCAGCAGGGGGACTCGTTCCGTCTGCGCACCACCCTGGGCCGCGCGCTCTTCAACGAGCTGCTGCCCGAGGACTACCCGTTCGTCGACTACTCGGTGGGCAAGAAGCAGCTCTCCGAGATCGTCAACGACCTGGCCGAGCGCTACCCCAAGGTCATCGTGGCGGCGACGCTCGACAACCTGAAGGCGTCCGGCTTCTACTGGGCGACCCGTTCCGGTGTCACCGTGGCCATCTCCGACGTCGTCGTTCCCGAGGCGAAGAAGGAGATCGTCAAGGGCTACGAGGCGCAGGACGAGAAGGTCCAGAAGCAGTACGAGCGCGGTCTGATCACCAAGGAAGAGCGCACTCAGGAGCTCATCGCGATCTGGACCAAGGCGACCAACGAGGTCGCCGAGGCGATGAACGAGAACTTCCCCAAGACCAACCCCATCTTCATGATGGTCGACTCGGGTGCCCGAGGAAACATGATGCAGATGCGGCAGATCGCGGGTATGCGCGGTCTGGTGTCGAACGCGAAGAACGAGACCATCCCGCGTCCGATCAAGGCGTCCTTCCGTGAGGGCCTGTCCGTGCTGGAGTACTTCATCTCCACCCACGGTGCCCGTAAGGGGCTGGCCGACACCGCCCTGCGTACCGCCGACTCGGGTTACCTCACCCGTCGTCTGGTCGACGTCTCCCAGGACGTCATCATCCGCGAGGAGGACTGCGGCACCGACCGCGGCCTCAAGCTCAAGATCGCGGAGCGGGGCGCGGACGGCGTGCTGCGCAAGACGGAGGACGTCGAGACGTCCGTGTACGCGCGCTGCCTCGCCGAGGACATCGTGGTCGACGGCCAGGTGCTGGCCCCGGCCGGCACCGACCTCGGCGACGTCCTCATCGAGGAGCTCGTCGGCCGCGGCATCGAGGAGGTCAAGACCCGCTCGGTGCTGACCTGCGAGTCCGCCGTCGGTACCTGCGCGATGTGCTACGGCCGTTCGCTCGCCACCGGCAAGCTGGTCGACATCGGTGAGGCGGTCGGCATCATCGCCGCCCAGTCCATCGGTGAGCCCGGTACCCAGCTGACGATGCGTACCTTCCACACCGGTGGTGTGGCCGGTGACGACATCACCCAGGGTCTGCCCCGTGTCGTCGAGCTCTTCGAGGCTCGTACGCCGAAGGGTGTCGCCCCGATCTCCGAGGCCTCCGGCCGCGTGCGGATCGAGGAGACCGAGAAGACCAAGAAGCTCGTCGTCACCCCGGACGACGGCAGCGACGAGACGGCGTTCCCGATCTCCAAGCGTGCCAAGGTCCTGGTCCGCGACGGCGACCACGTCGAGGTGGGCCAGCAGCTCACCGTGGGTGCCACCAACCCGCACGACGTGCTGCGCATCCTGGGTCAGCGGGCCGTCCAGGTCCACCTGGTCGGCGAGGTCCAGAAGGTCTACAACTCGCAGGGTGTGTCGATCCACGACAAGCACATCGAGATCATCATCCGGCAGATGCTCCGCCGTGTGACGATCATCGAGTCGGGCGACGCCGAGCTGCTGCCCGGCGAGCTGGTCGAGCGCTCGAAGTTCGAGACCGAGAACCGTCGTGTGGTCCAGGAGGGCGGTCACCCGGCCTCCGGTCGTCCGCAGCTGATGGGTATCACCAAGGCCTCGCTGGCGACGGAGTCCTGGCTGTCGGCCGCCTCCTTCCAGGAGACGACCCGAGTGCTGACGGACGCGGCGATCAACGCCAAGTCCGACAGCCTCATCGGCCTCAAGGAGAACGTCATCATCGGTAAGCTCATCCCGGCCGGTACGGGCCTGTCCCGCTACCGCAACATCCGGGTGGAGCCGACCGAGGAGGCCAAGGCCGCGATGTACTCGGCCGTCGGCTACGACGACATCGACTACTCGCCGTTCGGCACCGGCTCCGGCCAGGCCGTTCCGCTGGAGGACTACGACTACGGTCCGTACAACCAGTAAGCGAGCAGCATGAGCCGAAGGGCGGCCACTCCCACCGGGGGTGGCCGCCCTTCGGCGTCGCGCCGCCGGCGACATCCGCGTGTGTGCCCTCGCACGGCCCTGGCGGCGACGTGCGTGTATGCGGACGCACGTCGGCGTCGCCGGACGCCATGAGGGCCCGCTGGGCCCCCTCAGGGGGCCGGTGGGCGCGCGGAAGTGGGGGACGGCGCCGCCGCGATCCATGATCGTCCGAGGGTCCCGGGCGCGACGGAGTGTCTGTCGTGATAGGGGCGGGTCCCATTTGTTTTGACCGCAGCGAATGAGGTAGGTACGCTCAGACCTTGTGCCTGGGGTGTGCCCTGGCTCTCGTGCGTGCCTTCGACCGCATGGCGAGCCGTCACCGGCCACCGTAATCTGCGCCCTTCCCGCCTCGCGGGGGGAGTCTGCGGGGTTCGACACACCCGACCGCGTGGGTCGGAGAAGTTCCAGGTTAGCTTTACCTATTCGGCACACAGAAACCGGAGAAGTAGTGCCTACGATCCAGCAGCTGGTCCGTAAGGGCCGGCAGGACAAGGTCGAGAAGAACAAGACGCCCGCACTCGAGGGTTCCCCTCAGCGTCGCGGCGTCTGCACGCGCGTGTTCACGACCACCCCGAAGAAGCCGAACTCGGCCCTGCGTAAGGTCGCGCGTGTGCGTCTGACCAGCGGTATCGAGGTCACTGCTTACATTCCGGGTGAGGGACACAACCTGCAGGAGCACTCCATCGTGCTCGTGCGCGGCGGCCGTGTGAAGGACCTGCCCGGTGTTCGTTACAAGATCATCCGCGGTTCGCTCGACACCCAGGGTGTCAAGAACCGCAAGCAGGCCCGCAGCCGCTACGGCGCCAAGAAGGAGAAGTAAGAATGCCTCGTAAGGGCCCCGCCCCGAAGCGCCCGGTCATCATCGACCCGGTCTACGGTTCTCCTCTGGTGACCTCCCTCATCAACAAGGTGCTGCTGAACGGCAAGCGCTCCACCGCCGAGCGCATCGTGTACGGCGCCATGGAGGGCCTGCGCGAGAAGACCAGCAACGACCCGGTCATCACGCTGAAGCGCGCGCTGGAGAACATCAAGCCGACCCTCGAGGTCAAGTCCCGCCGTGTCGGTGGTGCGACGTACCAGGTTCCGATCGAGGTCAAGCCCGGTCGCGCCAACACGCTCGCGCTGCGCTGGCTGGTCGGTTACTCCCGCGCCCGTCGCGAGAAGACCATGACCGAGCGTCTGCTCAACGAGCTTCTCGACGCCTCCAACGGCCTGGGTGCCGCTGTGAAGAAGCGCGAGGACACGCACAAGATGGCCGAGTCCAACAAGGCCTTCGCGCACTACCGCTGGTAGTCGCTACCCACATCGAGACCGAGAGAAGACTGAAGCCTTATGGCTACCACTTCACTTGACCTGGCCAAGGTCCGCAACATCGGGATCATGGCCCACATCGACGCGGGCAAGACGACCACCACAGAGCGGATCCTGTTCTACACCGGTGTGTCGTACAAGATCGGTGAGGTCCACGACGGCGCTGCCACCATGGACTGGATGGAGCAGGAGCAGGAGCGTGGCATCACGATCACCTCTGCTGCCACCACCTGTCACTGGCCGCTGGAAGACGTCGACCACACCATCAACATCATCGACACCCCGGGTCACGTCGACTTCACCGTCGAGGTGGAGCGTTCCCTGCGTGTGCTCGACGGTGCCGTGACGGTGTTCGACGGCGTCGCCGGCGTCGAGCCCCAGTCCGAGACGGTGTGGCGTCAGGCGGATCGCTACGGCGTCCCGCGTATCTGCTTCGTCAACAAGCTCGACCGCACCGGTGCCGAGTTCCACCGCTGCGTCGACATGATCTCTGACCGCCTCGGCGCTCAGCCGATCGTGATGCAGCTCCCGATCGGTGCCGAGGCCGACTTCAAGGGCGTCATCGACCTCGTGACGATGAAGGCCCTGGTCTGGTCCGCCGAGGCCACCAAGGGCGAGATGTACGACACCGTCGACATCCCGGACACGCACGCCGAGGCTGCCGAGGAGTACCGCGGCAAGCTGCTCGAGGCCGTGGCCGAGAACGACGAAGAGATCATGGAGCTGTACCTGGAGGGCGAGGAGCCTTCCGTGGAGCAGCTGTACGCCGCGATCCGTCGTATCACCATCGCGTCCGGCAAGGGCACCGGCACCACCGTGACCCCGGTGTTCTGTGGCACCGCGTTCAAGAACAAGGGCGTCCAGCCCCTGCTCGACGCGGTCGTGCGCTACCTGCCGTCCCCGGTCGACATCGAGGCCATCGAAGGCCACGACGTCAAGGACCCCGAGGTCGTCGTCAAGCGCAGGCCGTCCGACGACGAGCCCCTCTCGGCGCTGGCGTTCAAGATCATGAGCGACCCGCACCTCGGCAAGCTCACCTTCGTCCGGGTCTACTCGGGCCGCCTGGAGTCCGGCACCTCGGTGCTGAACTCCGTCAAGGGCAAGAAGGAGCGCATCGGCAAGATCTACCGCATGCACGCCAACAAGCGTGAGGAGATCGAGTCGGTGGGCGCCGGTGACATCGTCGCCGTCATGGGCCTGAAGCAGACCACCACCGGTGAGACGCTGTCCGACGACAAGAACCCGGTCATCCTGGAGTCCATGGACTTCCCGGCGCCGGTCATCCAGGTCGCCATCGAGCCCAAGTCGAAGGGTGACCAGGAGAAGCTGGGCGTCGCGATCCAGCGCCTGGCCGAGGAGGACCCGTCCTTCCAGGTCCACTCGGACGAGGAGACCGGCCAGACCATCATCGGTGGCATGGGCGAGCTGCACCTCGAGGTGCTGGTCGACCGTATGCGCCGTGAGTTCAAGGTCGAGGCCAACGTCGGCAAGCCGCAGGTGGCCTACCGTGAGACGATCCGCAAGGCCGTCGAGCGCGTGGACTACACGCACAAGAAGCAGACCGGTGGTACGGGTCAGTTCGCCAAGGTCCAGATCGGCATCGAGCCGATCGAGGCCGGCGAGACCTCGTACGAGTTCGTGAACAAGGTGACCGGTGGTCGCATCCCGAAGGAGTACATCCCTTCGGTCGACGCCGGTGCGCAGGAGGCCATGCAGTTCGGCATCCTCGCCGGTTACGAGATGACCGGTGTCCGTGTGATCCTGCACGACGGTGCCTACCACGAGGTCGACTCCTCCGAGCTCGCCTTCAAGATCGCCGGCTCGCAGGCCTTCAAGGAGGCCGCGCGCAAGGCTTCGCCCGTGCTCCTCGAGCCGATGATGGCCGTCGAGGTCACCACGCCCGAGGACTACATGGGCGAGGTCATCGGCGACATCAACTCCCGCCGTGGCCAGATCCAGGCCATGGAGGAGCGGGCTGGTGCCCGCGTCGTGAAGGGCCTCGTGCCCCTCTCGGAGATGTTCGGCTACGTCGGCGACCTCCGCAGCAAGACGTCGGGTCGCGCAAGCTACTCGATGCAGTTCGACTCCTACGCCGAGGTTCCGCGGAACGTCGCCGAGGAGATCATCGCGAAGGCCAAGGGCGAGTAACGCACCGCGTTCACACGCCGTAGGCTTGACTCCGGAGCCTCCAGGGGCATTCCCTCGCAAACGCGGACGGAATGCCCCCGGGTTCCGGGCCTTTACAGCAAAGATCACCTGGCGCCGATGAAGTAAGGCGTACAGAACCACTCCACAGGAGGACCCCAGTGGCGAAGGCGAAGTTCGAGCGGACTAAGCCGCACGTCAACATCGGCACCATCGGTCACATCGACCACGGTAAGACGACCCTCACGGCCGCCATTACCAAGGTGCTGCACGACGCGTACCCGGACCTGAACGAGGCCACCCCGTTCGACAACATCGACAAGGCGCCCGAGGAGCGCCAGCGCGGTATCACCATCTCGATCGCGCACGTCGAGTACCAGACCGAGGCGCGTCACTACGCCCACGTCGACTGCCCTGGTCACGCGGACTACATCAAGAACATGATCACCGGTGCCGCGCAGATGGACGGCGCGATCCTGGTGGTCGCCGCCACCGACGGCCCGATGCCGCAGACCAAGGAGCACGTGCTCCTGGCCCGCCAGGTCGGCGTTCCGTACATCGTCGTCGCCCTGAACAAGGCCGACATGGTGGACGACGAGGAGATCCTGGAGCTCGTCGAGCTCGAGGTTCGTGAGCTCCTCACCGAGTACGAGTTCCCCGGCGACGACCTTCCGGTCGTCAAGGTCTCCGCGCTCAAGGCCCTCGAGGGCGAGCAGGAGTGGGTGGACTCCGTCCTCAACCTGATGAAGGCCGTCGACGAGTCGATCCCGCAGCCGGAGCGCGACGTCGACAAGCCGTTCCTCATGCCGATCGAGGACGTCTTCACGATCACCGGTCGCGGTACGGTCGTCACCGGCCGTATCGAGCGCGGTGTCCTGAAGGTCAACGAGACCGTGGACATCATCGGTATCAAGACCGAGAAGACCACAACCACGGTCACGGGCATCGAGATGTTCCGCAAGCTGCTCGACGAGGGCCAGGCCGGTGAGAACGTCGGTCTGCTCCTCCGTGGCATCAAGCGCGAGGACGTCGAGCGCGGCCAGGTCATCATCAAGCCGGGCTCGGTCACCCCGCACACCGAGTTCGAGGCGCAGGCCTACATCCTGTCCAAGGACGAGGGTGGCCGTCACACGCCGTTCTTCAACAACTACCGTCCGCAGTTCTACTTCCGCACGACGGACGTGACCGGCGTGGTGACCCTCCCCGAGGGCACCGAGATGGTCATGCCGGGCGACAACACCGAGATGACGGTGGCGCTGATCCAGCCCGTCGCCATGGAGGAGGGCCTGAAGTTCGCCATCCGTGAGGGTGGTCGCACGGTGGGCGCCGGCCAGGTCACCAAGATCGTCAAGTAAGTCCGCTTGCTTGAAGGTCAGCAGTTGACCTGAAGGTCTCCGACCTTCGAGAGGCCCGTACGACTTCGGTCGTACGGGCCTCATTCGCATGCCCGGACGTGTCGTCAACACGGCGCCGTGGCAACGCACCGTGACGAAGACCGGCGTCCACCGGTTGAAGCCGGTGAACGGCGGAGCGTCACGGACGCACCGAGAGCCGGCGGCTGTAGCGGGGGACTGGGGGCGAGGTCTGATGACGAGCGGTCTGTCCGATGGCGGCCAGGGGGCGAGGAGCCTCGTCTCCTCGCCCGCCGAGAAGCGGGCGGCTGCGCGGGCCGTGGAGCACCACATCGAGCCCGGCACCCGCGAGGCCGGGCGGTGGGCCGAGGAGGACACCGCGGCGGCGGTGAGGGCCCTCGGCGCGCGGGACGGGGACGGCTGGCTGACCGCGGGCGCGTTGCGCGCGGCCCACGAGGCCTGGGCCGCACAGGTCGGGAACCTGCTGGACCGGCTGGGCGCCGAGAAGGACGCCCTGCGGGCCACCAACACGGTGCTGACGGGCGCGGACATCGGTACCGGCGGCGCGCTGCGGCGGGTGTCCGCGCTGGACCGGTACTGACGGGGGCGGCCGCCGATGCCGACGTACCACGAGGTCATGACCGCCGACCTGGGCAGCCTGATCACCGCCGCCGAGCGCTGGGAGGGCATGGCGGGGGAGTTCGCCAAGCGGGAGCGGGAGTACCGCCGGGACGTGTATGGCGTCTGCGCCGGTCCCGCCGCGTGGGCGGGCATGAGCGCGGAGGCGGCACACGGGCGCTTCGCCGTCACCCTCAAGGAGTTCGAGTACGCACAGACGGAGGCGAAGGCGATCGCCTCGCTCCTGCGGGACGCGCACAGCCAGTTCGTGGACCTGAAGGGCCGGCTGACGGCGGTGCGGCAGGAGGCGGTGGCCGCGGGGATGCGGGTCTCCGAGCGCGGTCTGGTGGCACCGGCGCGGGAACCCGGCGAGGCGGGGGAGCCGGAGACGCACGAGTCGACCGTCCGCTCCTGGCAGGACCGTGTCGACAAGGCGGTCCGGGACGTGACGGACGCGGACACGGGCGTGCGCATCGCGCTGGCGGCGGCGGTCGTGGACTGCGACCCGCCGGCCGGGGGCCGCGGCTTCAACGGCAGGGCGACGGGGGACGTCGAGACGTACGAGGCGGTGGAGGCGGAGAGGTCCCTGGCCCGGCTGAGCCGCGGGGGACACCTCTCGGGCCGCGAACTCGCCGAGCTGGAAAGGGTGTTCCGGGACAACGCCGACGACGAGGCGTTCTCGCGGACGCTGCTGGACGACCTGGGGCCGCGGGGCACGCTCCGCCTGGGCGACGAACTGAACGACCTCCTGCACGTCCGGGGCGGCCACGACGGGCCGGCGGCCGCGCGGTCCTACGGGCTGATCGAGTCCGGCCTGGCCGACTCCCTGGCCACGGCGACCCGGGACACGCGCTCACCGTGGTACCGGCGGTGGCGGGCGCAGATGCGGCACGCGGGCGTCGAGCACTACAGGACGGCCGCGCAGGGGGCACGGCTGGACCAGGCGGTGGGGTACCAGTCCCTGGTGACGCTGATGCGGCGGGGGCACGGCTGGGCGCCGGCGATGCTGGAGGACCTGACCGACGACATGATCTCCGCCGAGCGCCGCCATCCGGGGATCTGGCAGCTGAAGGGCGAGTACGCGGGCCGGCATGACGGCTGGTTCGCCAACGATCCCGTGGACGGCGCGCTCGGCCTGATGAGCCGGGATCCCGCGACGGCGGCGCACTATCTGTCTTCCGAGCCGCGGATGAGGTACCTGCTGCGCGAGCGGGACTGGGACGTCACATTGCATGTACGACAGGGTCCGACGGCCACCCTGTACGCGGCCGGCCTCGACGCGGACGACCGGGCCGGTCTGGGGGCGGCGCTCCAGGCAGCGGCGACGGGCATCGACCCGGCCTCCGGGCACGCGCACTTCGTGCCGCACTCGCGGTCCAACGAGGCGGTCTTCCGATCGGCCCTGGGCTGTCTGGCCGAGAGCGGGGACGACTTCCCTCCTGCGCTGCGCGCTCCGATGGCCGCGATCCTGGTGAACCATGGCGACACGGTTCACGCGTCCATGAGCGAGATCGACATCGCCCACTCCCCGCTACCCCAAGACCGGCTCTTCGAGGTGGTCAAGCAGATCTCCAAGGACGAGGGCGCGTACGGGACGCTGAACGGGGGCTTGAACCAGGCGATGGTCGCGAAGATCCACGCGGACCCCTCCGCGTCGTCCGAACCTCTCCTGCGCGCCGGACGCACGGTGGGATTCCTCGAGGAGGCCCGTATCCAGGCCCAGGGCGAGCCCAAGACAGCAGAATTCGAAGCAAAGCCCCTCTTCGACAAGGCGATCAGTTACCTACCAGTCGCAAGCGAAGACGTACAGGCCGGGTTCGACTACGTGACGGATCAGTGGTTGGAGGACGAGCAGAAGCGGTTGGATGAGAAGCAGGTCGATGAGAACTTCCAGGCGTATTCCGCACGGAACGGTCAACTGATGGCTCTCGCCGAGGAATGGCGGAAGCATCACTCCGGGAAAGATTCCGTGTATTTCAACCCGAAGGACGAGATCAGTGGGTCTGCAAACGCCGGGATTGCGCATGCGCGTGGCGTTTCCGGGGTGCAGTCGCAATGAAAAGGAACCTGTGCATCGCCGTTGTGGGTCTGTCGCTGATGATCCAGTGCCTCGTCACCGCCTGCGACAGCGCTGCTGACCGGGCTCTGCCGGAGACGATCTGCGGCACTCCCGTCACACGTCGACTCGTCGCCCCGCTTGTGGCGCACCAGGAAAATCTGCACGAGTTCAGCCGGGTCAGCCGCAGGGATGCCGTCACCGGCCCCTGCGTTCTTCTGTCGGGAAACCGTGCGATCCTGGGGTTTCGGTTCTCGTGGGACCACAGTCCGACGGATCTCATGTACTTGGCGACGGGAACCGGGACGGTGTCCCGCGTCACCGGCCCGCGCTATATCGATTCTGTCAACAAGACTATCGTTGGTAGCGACGGAGCTATTTCACAGGCGCCCTGCAAGACCAAAAATGGAAACTACTTCACCCTCACCCTTCAGCTCCCCCTGATCAAGGTGGCGGATCGGTCGCGGCGGGGGGATATTGAGCGGTTTATGCGGGTGTACTTTCCTGCGACCGTGGCGACGCTTGGGTGCTCCTGAGGGGGCCGGGCCTCCGCGGGGGACGCGGTCGTCGGGGCGTGCGCCGGTTTGACCTACGTCACTCTCGGGGTAATCTCTTCGGCCCGATTGGCCATGAGGCTGCCCCCTATGGCAGACTGTCCGAGTTGCTCGGTCGAGTGTTGATGCTGCGCGCCTCCCGCCGGGAGGACCGGAAGCGAGTCCCACAGTACTCGTCGCCCTAACTGCCTTCGGGCAGCACTGGGGCGGACGTACGGGAATCTTTCGGGAAGTGCGGTGCGGCACCGGCCAGGCGCCCGGTGGGCCTTCGCCTCCGGCTTGCGGTACCGGAAGGGCCGTGTGCATTCCCCGCAGGGATGTTCGAACAAGGGACATCTGTGTCAGCGGGAGAGCGACACGCCCGACCGCGTGGGTCGGACAGAAGGATACGGAACCACCCGGGTTCCAGAGCGTTAGAGAGACAGGACTACTGAGTAGCCATGGCGGGACAGAAGATCCGCATTCGGCTCAAGGCCTACGACCACGAGGTCATCGACTCTTCGGCCAAGAAGATCGTCGAGACGGTGACGCGCACTGGTGCGTCGGTCGCGGGCCCGGTGCCGCTGCCCACTGAGAAGAACGTGTACTGCGTCATCAAGTCGCCGCACAAGTACAAGGACTCGCGCGAGCACTTCGAGATGCGCACGCACAAGCGCCTGATCGACATCCTCGACCCGACCCCCAAGACCGTTGACTCTCTGATGCGACTCGACCTCCCGGCCGGTGTCGACATCGAGATCAAGCTCTGAGGGCTGGTGATCTGAGAATGGCTAAGCAGATCAAGGGCATCCTGGGCGAGAAGCTCGGCATGACGCAGGTGTGGGACGAGAACAACCGTGTTGTTCCGGTCACCGTCGTCAAGGCCGGCCCCAACGTCGTCACCCAGGTCCGCACGAACGACGTCGACGGCTACGAGTCCGTCCAGATCGCGTTCGGCGAGATCGACCCGCGCAAGGTGAACAAGCCCCTCAAGGGCCACTTCGCCAAGGCCGACGTCACTCCCCGCCGCCACCTCGTCGAGATCCGTACCGCTGACGCCAGCGAGTACACCCTCGGCCAGGAGATCACCGCCGAGGTGTTCGAGGCCGGCATCAAGGTCGACGTGACCGGCAAGAGCAAGGGCAAGGGCTTCGCCGGTGTCATGAAGCGTCACAACTTCAAGGGCCTCGGCGCCGGACACGGCACCCAGCGCAAGCACCGCTCGCCCGGTTCCATCGGTGGCTGCGCCACCCCGGGCCGCGTGTTCAAGGGCCTCCGCATGGCGGGTCGCATGGGCAACGAGCGGGTCACCACCCAGAACCTGACCGTCCACGCCGTTGACGCGGAGAAGGGTCTGCTGCTCATCAAGGGCGCGGTTCCCGGTCCGAACGGCGGCCTCGTCCTGGTCCGCACCGCGGCCAAGGGGGCCTGAGGTAACCGATGAGCACTGTTGACATCCTTTCGCCGGCGGGCGACAAGGCCGGTTCCGTCGAGCTCCCCGCGGAGATCTTCGACGTGGAGAAGATCAGCATTCCGCTGATCCACCAGGTCGTCGTCGCACAGCTGGCCGCTGCCCGCCAGGGCACCCACAAGACCAAGACGCGTGGCGAGGTCCGCGGCGGTGGCAAGAAGCCGTACCGCCAGAAGGGCACCGGTCGCGCCCGTCAGGGCTCGACCCGCGCACCGCAGTTCGCCGGTGGTGGCGTCGTGCACGGTCCCGTGCCGCGTGACTACTCGCAGCGCACCCCGAAGAAGATGAAGGCCGCGGCCCTGCGCCACGCCCTCACCGACCGGGCGCGTCACAACCGCATCCACGTCGTCTCCGGCGTGATCGAGGGCGCGAACCCCAGCACCAAGGCCGCCAGGAGCCTGTTCGGCAAGATCAGCGAGCGCAAGAACCTGCTCCTGGTCGTCGAGCGCGCCGACGAGGCCGCGTGGCTGTCCGCCCGCAACCTGCCCCAGGTCCACATCCTGGAGCCGGGCCAGCTGAACACGTACGACGTTCTCGTCTCGGACGACGTGGTCTTCACCCAGGCCGCTTTCGAGTCCTTCGTGTCTGGCCCCAAGGCCGCTGACACCGAAGGGAGCGAGGCCTGATGGCTACGCGTCACCCGAGCATTGCCTCGAAGGCCGCCAAGGCCGCCAAGGTCGCGCGCGTCGCCAAGGCGAAGCGCCACGCCACCGAGGGCAAGAACACGGTCGAGACCCCGCTGAGCAAGTCCTTCACGGACCCCCGTGACGTGCTGCTCAAGCCGGTCGTCTCCGAGAAGAGCTACGCGCTTCTCGACGAGAACAAGTACACGTTCATCGTCGCCCCGGGCGCCAACAAGACCCAGATCAAGCAGGCCGTCCAGGCGGTCTTCGACGTCAAGGTCACCGGGGTCAACACGATCAACCGCCAGGGCAAGCGCAAGCGCACCAAGACCGGTTTCGGTCAGCGTGCCGCGACCCGGCGCGCGATCGTGACCCTCGCCGAGGGCGACCGTATCGACATCTTCGGCGGTCCGACCGCGTAAGCGGGTCGGATCGTCCGATATCGGACGAGGACTGAGAAATGGGAATCCGCAAGTACAAGCCGACTACGCCGGGCCGTCGTGGCGCCAGCGTCGCCGACTTCGTCGAGGTCACGCGGTCCACGCCGGAGAAGTCGCTGGTCCGCCCGCTGCACAGCAAGGGCGGCCGTAACAACGCCGGTCGTGTGACCGTTCGCCACCAGGGTGGCGGACACAAGCGCGCCTACCGAGTGATCGACTTCCGTCGTCACGACAAGGACGGCGTGCCGGCGAAGGTCGCGCACATCGAGTACGACCCCAACCGCACCGCGCGCATCGCGCTGCTGCACTACGCGGACGGCGAGAAGCGCTACATCCTCGCCCCGCGCAACCTGCAGCAGGGTGACCGCGTCGAGAACGGCCCCGGGGCAGACATCAAGCCGGGCAACAACCTGGCCCTCCGCAACATCCCGGTCGGTACCACGATCCACGCGATCGAGCTCCGTCCCGGTGGCGGTGCCAAGTTCGCCCGCTCCGCCGGTGCCTCCGTGCAGCTGCTCGCGAAGGAGGGCTCGATGGCCCACCTGCGCATGCCGTCCGGTGAGATCCGCCTGGTCGACGTCCGCTGCCGCGCCACCATCGGCGAGGTCGGCAACGCCGAGCAGAGCAACATCAACTGGGGCAAGGCCGGCCGTAAGCGGTGGCTGGGCGTTCGCCCGACCGTCCGTGGTGTGGTCATGAACCCGGTGGACCACCCGCACGGTGGTGGTGAGGGCCGGACCTCCGGTGGCCGTCACCCCGTGTCCCCCTGGGGCAAGAAGGAAGGCCGTACTCGTTCGCCCAAGAAGGCGTCGAACAAGTACATCGTCCGCCGCCGCAAGACGAACAAGAAGCGCTAAGGACGGGTTGAGATGCCTCGTAGCTTGAAGAAGGGACCCTTCGTCGACGACCACCTGATCAAGAAGGTGGACTCGCAGAACGAAGCCGGTACCAAGAACGTCATCAAGACCTGGTCCCGACGCTCGATGATCATCCCGGCCATGCTGGGCCACACGATCGCGGTGCACAACGGCAAGACCCACATTCCGGTGTTTGTCACCGAGTCGATGGTCGGCCACAAGCTCGGCGAGTTCTCGCCGACGCGCACCTTCCGGGGTCACGTCAAGGACGACCGGAAGTCGAAGCGCCGCTAGTAGCGGGGTGGAATGACCATGACAGACACTGGAAGGACAACCATGGAAGCCAGGGCCCAGGCGCGGTACATCCGCGTTACGCCCATGAAGGCCCGCCGCGTGGTGGACCTTATCCGTGGCATGGATGCCACGGAGGCTCAGGCGGTCCTGCGTTTCGCCCCGCAGGCCGCGAGCGTGCCGGTCGGCAAGGTGCTTGACAGCGCCATCGCCAACGCCGCGCACAACTACGACCACACCGACGCCGACAGCCTCTTCATCTCCGAGGCGTACGTCGACGAGGGTCCGACCCTGAAGCGGTTCCGTCCGCGCGCCCAGGGCCGTGCCTACCGGATCCGCAAGCGGACCAGCCACATCACCGTGGTCGTCAGCAGCAAGGAAGGAACCCGGTAATGGGCCAGAAGGTAAACCCGCACGGGTTCCGGCTCGGTGTCACGACCGACTTCAAGTCGCGTTGGTACGCCGACAAGCTGTACAAGGACTACGTCAAGGAAGACGTCGCCATCCGTCGGATGATGACGTCCGGCATGGAGCGCGCCGGCATCTCGAAGGTGGAGATCGAGCGCACCCGTGACCGTGTGCGTGTGGACATCCACACCGCTCGTCCGGGCATCGTCATCGGCCGCCGTGGCGCCGAGGCCGACCGCATCCGCGGTGACCTCGAGAAGCTCACGGGCAAGCAGGTCCAGCTGAACATCCTCGAGGTCAAGAACCCCGAGACCGACGCTCAGCTGGTTGCCCAGGCCGTCGCCGAGCAGCTCTCCTCCCGCGTCTCCTTCCGTCGCGCCATGCGTAAGAGCATGCAGTCGGCGATGAAGGCCGGCGCCAAGGGCATCAAGATCCAGTGCGGTGGCCGCCTCGGCGGCGCCGAGATGTCCCGCTCGGAGTTCTACCGCGAGGGCCGTGTGCCCCTGCACACGCTCCGCGCGAACGTGGACTACGGCTTCTTCGAGGCCAAGACGACCTTCGGCCGCATCGGCGTGAAGGTCTGGATCTACAAGGGCGATGTCAAGAACATCGCCGAGGTCCGCGCCGAGAACGCTGCGGCCCGTGCGGGTAACCGCCCGGCCCGCGGTGGTGCCGACCGCCCGGCCCGTGGTGGCCGTGGTGGCGAGCGGCGCGGTCGCAAGCCGCAGCAGGCCGCCGGCGCCGAGGCCCCCAAGGCCGAGGCTCCCGCGTCCGCTCCGGCTGAGAGCACCGGAACGGAGGCCTGACCGACATGCTGATCCCCCGTAGGGTCAAGCACCGCAAGCAGCACCACCCGAAGCGCCGCGGTCAGGCCAAGGGTGGTACGACGGTCGCGTTCGGCGAGTACGGCATTCAGGCCCTCACGCCGGCGTATGTGACCAACCGCCAGATCGAGGCGGCACGTATCGCGATGACCCGCCACATCAAGCGTGGCGGCAAGGTCTGGATCAACATCTACCCGGACCGCCCGCTGACCAAGAAGCCCGCCGAGACCCGCATGGGTTCCGGTAAGGGTTCGCCGGAATGGTGGATCGCGAACGTTCACCCCGGTCGGGTCATGTTCGAGCTGTCCTACCCGAACGAGAAGATTGCGCGTGAAGCTCTGACTCGAGCGGCCCACAAGCTGCCGATGAAGTGCCGGATCGTCAAGCGCGAGGCAGGTGAAGCGTGATGTCGGCCGGTACCAAGGCGTCCGAGCTGCGCGAGCTGGGCAACGAGGAGCTTCTGAACAAGCTCCGCGAGGCCAAGGAAGAGCTGTTCAACCTCCGCTTCCAGGCGGCGACGGGTCAGCTCGAGAACCACGGTCGGCTCAAGGCCGTCCGTAAGGACATCGCGCGGATCTACACCCTGATGCGTGAGCGCGAGCTGGGCATCGAGACGGTGGAGAGCGCCTGATGAGTGAGAGCAACGTGACTGAGCAGACTGCAGAGGCCCGCGGCTTCCGCAAGACCCGTGAGGGTCTCGTCGTCAGCGACAAGATGGACAAGACCGTCGTCGTCGCCGTCGAGGACCGCGTCAAGCACGCGCTGTACGGCAAGGTCATCCGCCGTACCAACAAGCTCAAGGCTCACGACGAGCAGAACGCCGCGGGCGTCGGCGACCGTGTCCTCCTCATGGAGACCCGGCCGCTGTCCGCGACGAAGCGCTGGCGCGTCGTCGAGATCCTCGAGAAGGCCAAGTAAATCTCCTGCGAGGCGCCCCTCGCAGGACAGTTCCGCCAGGCTCCGGGAGCCGCTCGCTGAGCGGCTCCCGGGGAACCGGCAGACAAACAGGAGATAGACGTGATCCAGCAGGAGTCGCGACTGCGGGTCGCCGACAACACTGGTGCGAAGGAAATCCTTTGCATCCGTGTGCTCGGTGGCTCCGGTCGCCGCTACGCGGGCATCGGTGACGTCATCGTCGCCACCGTCAAGGACGCGATCCCCGGTGGCAACGTGAAGAAGGGTGACGTCGTCAAGGCGGTCATCGTTCGCACCGTCAAGGAGCGCCGCCGTCCGGACGGCTCGTACATCCGCTTCGACGAGAACGCCGCTGTCATTCTGAAGAACGACGGCGACCCTCGCGGCACCCGTATCTTCGGCCCGGTCGGCCGTGAGCTGCGCGAGAAGAAGTTCATGAAGATCATCTCGCTCGCGCCGGAGGTGCTGTAAGCATGAAGATCAAGAAGGGCGACCTGGTCCAGGTCATCACCGGTAAGGACAAGGGCAAGCAGGGCAAGGTCATCGCGGCCTTCCCCCGTGAGGACCGTGTCCTGGTCGAGGGTGTCAACCGGGTCAAGAAGCACACCAAGGCCGGCCCGACCGCCAGCGGTTCGCAGGCCGGCGGCATCGTCACGACCGAGGCGCCGATCCACGTCTCCAACGTCCAGCTGGTCGTTGAGAAGGACGGCAACAAGGTTGTCACGCGTGTCGGTTACCGCTTCGACGACGAAGGCAACAAGATCCGCGTTGCCAAGCGGACGGGTGAGGACATCTGATGGCTACCACCACTGCCCCGCGTCTGAAGCAGAAGTACCGCGAGGAGATCGCGGGCAAGCTGCGTGACGAGTTCAAGTACGAGAACGTCATGCAGATCCCCGGCCTCGTCAAGATCGTGGTCAACATGGGTGTCGGCGACGCCGCCCGTGACTCGAAGCTGATCGATGGCGCGATCCGCGATCTGACCACCATCACCGGTCAGAAGCCGGCCGTCACCAAGGCCCGCAAGTCCATCGCGCAGTTCAAGCTGCGTGAAGGCCAGCCGATCGGTGCCCACGTCACGCTCCGTGGCGACCGCATGTGGGAGTTCCTGGACCGCACCCTGTCGCTCGCGCTCCCGCGCATCCGCGACTTCCGTGGTCTGTCCCCCAAGCAGTTCGACGGACGTGGCAACTACACCTTCGGTCTCACGGAGCAGGTCATGTTCCACGAGATCGACCAGGACAAGATCGACCGTGTCCGGGGTATGGACATCACCGTGGTCACCACGGCGACCAACGACGCTGAGGGCCGCGCGCTCCTTCGTCACCTCGGCTTCCCGTTCAAGGAGGCGTGAGCGAGATGGCGAAGAAGGCTCTGATCGCTAAGGCTGCTCGCAAGCCCAAGTTCGGTGTGCGTGGCTACACCCGCTGCCAGCGCTGCGGCCGCCCGCACTCCGTGTACCGCAAGTTCGGCCTGTGCCGCGTGTGCCTTCGTGAGATGGCTCACCGTGGCGAGCTGCCGGGCGTGACCAAGAGCTCCTGGTAATCCCCCATTTAGGGATTCCGGAAGCTCTCGGTAAGCATCTGGGTCGGCAGGGGCCCACCTCCGCATGCCGTAGGCTAGCGGGGTTGGGCGTCTGCCGCCCGTACGACTTACTACGCCGTAGGTCCACCGCGCCGCACCCGTCCCGTCTCGGATCGGGGAGAGGGATGGCGCACCAGGAAACCCCGGCGAGAGAGGCCGAAGGCCAATTCATGACCATGACTGATCCGATCGCAGACATGCTTACGCGTCTGCGAAACGCGAACTCGGCATACCACGACTCCGTGACGATGCCGGCATCGAAGATCAAGTCGCACATCGCGGAGATCCTCCAGCAGGAGGGCTTCATCACGGGCTGGAAGGTCGAGGACGCCGAGGTCGGCAAGAACCTCGTCCTGGAGCTGAAGTTCGGCCCCAACCGTGAGCGCTCCATCGCGGGCATCAAGCGCATCTCCAAGCCCGGTCTCCGGGTGTACGCGAAGTCCACCAACCTGCCCAAGGTGCTGGGTGGCCTCGGCGTGGCGATCATCTCCACGTCGCACGGGCTCCTCACCGACAAGCAGGCCGGCAAGAAGGGCGTGGGTGGGGAAGTCCTCGCCTACGTCTGGTAGCAGAAGGGAACGGAGGAAACAGCTATGTCGCGCATCGGCAAGCTCCCCATCGCGGTTCCCGCCGGCGTGGACGTCACCATCGACGGCCGTACGGTCAAGGTCAAGGGCCCCAAGGGCGAGCTGACCCACACCGTCGTGGCACCGATCGAGATCGTCAAGGGTGAGGACGGCGTCCTGAACGTCACCCGCCCCAACGACGAGCGTCAGAACAAGGCCCTCCACGGCCTGTCCCGCACGCTGGTGGCGAACATGATCACCGGCGTGACCCAGGGTTACGTGAAGAAGCTCGAGATCAGTGGTGTCGGTTACCGTGTGACCGCCAAGGGTTCGAACCTCGAGTTCGCGCTCGGCTACAGCCACCCGATCGTTGTCGAGGCCCCCGAGGGCATCACCTTCAAGGTCGAGGCGCCTACGCGTTTCTCGGTCGAGGGCATCGACAAGCAGAAGGTCGGCGAGGTTGCGGCCAACATCCGCAAGCTGCGCAAGCCCGACCCGTACAAGGCCAAGGGCGTCAAGTACGAGGGCGAAGTCATCCGCCGCAAGGTCGGAAAGGCGGGTAAGTAAGCCATGGCATACGGACAGAAGATCCTCAAGGGCGATGCTTACAAGCGCGCCGCGATCAAGCGTCGCCACATCCGGATCCGCAAGCACATCTCGGGTACGGCCGAGCGGCCGCGCCTGGTCGTGACGCGTTCCAACCGCCACATCGTGGCCCAGGTCATCGACGACATCAAGGGTCACACCCTGGCGTCGGCGTCCACCCTGGACGCGTCCGTCCGCGGTGGCGAGGGCGACAAGTCCTCGCAGGCCAAGCAGGTCGGCGCCCTGGTCGCCGAGCGTGCCAAGGCCGCCGGTGTCGAGGCCGTCGTGTTCGACCGTGGTGGTAACCAGTACGCCGGGCGCATCGCCGCTCTGGCGGACGCCGCCCGCGAAGCCGGACTCAAGTTCTGAGTCGGTTCCGTAGCTAGCGGAGACAGAGAGAGGTAATTCCAATGGCTGGACCCCAGCGCCGCGGTGGCGGTGCCGGTGGCGGCGAGCGGCGGGACCGGAAGGGCCGTGACGGCGGCGCAGCTGCCGCCGAGAAGACCGCGTACGTTGAGCGCGTTGTCGCGATCAACCGCGTCGCCAAGGTTGTGAAGGGTGGTCGTCGCTTCAGCTTCACCGCGCTGGTCGTGGTGGGCGATGGTGACGGCACCGTGGGTGTCGGTTACGGCAAGGCCAAGGAGGTGCCGGCCGCCATCGCCAAGGGTGTTGAGGAGGCCAAGAAGCACTTCTTCAAGGTCCCCCGTATCCAGGGCACCATCCCGCACCCGATCACGGGCGAGAAGGCTGCGGGCGTCGTCCTGCTCAAGCCGGCTTCCCCCGGTACCGGCGTTATCGCCGGTGGTCCGGTGCGTGCCGTGCTCGAGTGCGCCGGCGTGCACGACATCCTGTCGAAGTCGCTCGGCTCGTCGAACGCGATCAACATCGTGCACGCCACCGTGGCGGCCCTCAAGGGCCTGCAGCGTCCCGAGGAGATCGCGGCTCGCCGTGGTCTGCCGCTCGAGGACGTCGCTCCCGCGGCTCTGCTGCGTGCGCGTGCCGGGGCGGGGGCCGCGTAATGGCTCAGCTCAAGATCACGCAGACGAAGTCGTACATCGGCAGCAAGCAGAACCACCGTGACACCCTGCGCTCCCTTGGTCTCAAGGGCATCAACACGCAGGTCGTCAAGGAGGACCGCCCCGAGTTCCGCGGCATGGTGCACACCGTCCGCCACCTCGTGACGGTCGAGGAGGTCGACTGATCATGGCGGAGAACAACCCGCTCAAGATCCACAACCTCCGTCCCGCCCCGGGTGCCAAGACCGCCAAGACCCGTGTGGGTCGTGGTGAGGCGTCGAAGGGTAAGACGGCTGGTCGTGGTACCAAGGGCACCAAGGCCCGTTACCAGGTTCCGGAGCGCTTCGAGGGTGGCCAGATGCCCCTCCACATGCGTCTTCCGAAGCTGAAGGGCTTCAAGAACCCGTTCAAGACCGAGTTCCAGGTCGTGAACCTCGACAAGCTGGCCTCGCTCTACCCCGAGGGTGGCGAGGTCACCGTCGAGGGTCTGGTGGCCAAGGGTGCCGTTCGCAAGAACAGCCTCGTCAAGGTCCTCGGCCAGGGCGAGATCTCCGTGGCGCTGCAGGTGACGGTCGACGCCGTCTCCGGCTCCGCCAAGGAGAAGATCACCGCCGCGGGCGGTACGGTCACCGAGCTGGTCTGAGTTCCTCAGGTCCGCCGATGACGTGAACGATCCCGACCGGGGATACTCCACAAAAGGGGTATCCCCGGTTGGTCGTTCCTAGGGTGGTGCTCTCGCCGGTAAGGTGGCTTGCACTGCCCACTTTTACCGGGTGCTCCTCATGGGGCACCCTGAGCGGCAGTCAGCCGTTATTCATGTCGTAGTTCCATTGGACTCTCAAGACCGTCACCCTTGACGCAGTTGCGCGGGGGTCGCAGGAGGCACCGTGCTCACCGCGTTCGCCCGGGCGTTCAGGACGCCCGACCTGCGCAAGAAGCTGCTCTTCACGCTCGGCATCATCGTGGTGTACCGGGTGGGTACCCACATCCCGATCCCGGGTGTCAACTACAAGGCTGTCCAGCAGTGCGTCAGGGAGGCCTCGGGTAACCAGGGCCTCTTCGGGCTGGTCAACATGTTCAGTGGCGGTGCTCTGCTGCAGATCACGATCTTCGCGCTCGGGATCATGCCGTACATCACGGCGAGCATCATCCTGCAGTTGCTGACGGTCGTGATTCCGCGTCTGGAAGCCCTCAAGAAGGAGGGACAGGCGGGGACTGCCAAGATCACGCAGTACACCCGGTACCTGACGGTGGCGCTCGCGATCCTGCAGGGCACCGGCCTGGTCGCCACCGCCCGGAGCGGCGCGCTGTTCGGTACGTGCTCGGTGGCCGGTCAGATCGTTCCGGACCAGGCGATCTTCACCACCATCACCATGGTCATCTGCATGACCGCGGGTACGGCCGTCGTGATGTGGCTCGGCGAGTTGATCACCGACCGCGGTATCGGCAACGGCATGTCGATCCTGATGTTCATCTCGATCGCCGCGACCTTCCCGTCCGCCCTGTGGGCCATCAAGAAGCAGGGCACCCTGGCCGGCGGCTGGATCGAGTTCGGCACCGTGATCCTGGTCGGCCTGGTCATGGTCGCCCTGGTCGTCTTCGTCGAGCAGGCCCAGCGCCGCGTTCCGGTGCAGTACGCCAAGCGCATGATCGGCCGGCGTTCCTACGGTGGTACGTCCACGTACATCCCGCTCAAGGTGAACCAGGCGGGTGTGATTCCCGTCATCTTCGCCTCCTCGCTGCTCTACATCCCGGCACTTGTGGCGCAGTTCGCGGGGGGCAAGTCGGGCTGGAAGACCTGGGTCGAGCAGAACCTCACCAAGGGCGATCACCCGATTTACATCACTGCGTACTTCTTGCTCATCGTTTTCTTCGCGTTCTTCTACGTGGCGATCTCCTTCAACCCCGAGGAAGTCGCCGACAACATGAAGAAGTATGGTGGCTTCATCCCGGGCATCCGGGCTGGCCGACCGACCGCTGAGTACCTCAGCTACGTGCTCAACCGGATCACCTGGCCGGGTTCGCTGTATCTGGGTCTGATCGCTCTCGTACCGACAATGGCGTTGGTGGGCTTCGGGGCAAGCCAGAACTTCCCGTTCGGTGGTACCAGCATCCTGATCATCGTGGGTGTCGGTCTCGAGACGGTGAAGCAGATCGAGAGCCAGCTCCAGCAGCGCAATTACGAAGGGTTCCTCCGCTGATGCGTATCGTCCTCGTCGGGCCGCCGGGTGCCGGTAAGGGAACGCAAGCCGTACGGCTCGCCGAGAAGCTGGCCATCCCGCACATCTCCACGGGCGACCTGTTCCGGGCCAACATCAGCCGGCAGACGGAACTGGGCAAGCTCGCGAAGTCCTACATGGACGCCGGCAACCTCGTTCCCGACGAGGTCACCATCGCGATGGCCAAGGACCGCATGGAGCAGCCCGACGCGGAGAACGGCTTTCTGCTGGACGGCTTCCCGCGCAACGTCTCGCAGGCCGAGGCGCTGGACCGGCTGCTGGAGTCCGAGGGCATCACGCTGGACGCCGTCCTGGACCTGGAGGTCCCCGAGGACGAGGTCGTCAAGCGGATCGCCGGGCGGCGCATCTGCCGCAACGACTCCTCGCACGTCTTCCACGTGACGTACAGCCCGCCGAAGAAGGAAGGCGTCTGCGACGTCTGCGGCGGCGAGCTGTACCAGCGCGACGACGACTCCGAGGACACCGTCCGCAAGCGGCTCGAGGTGTACCACACGCAGACCGAGCCGATCATCGACTACTACAAGTCGCAGGGCCTGGTCCGTACGATCTCCTCGCTGGGTCCGGTGGACGAGGTCACGGAGCGGGCGCTGGAGGCGCTCAAGCGCGAGAAGGCCGAGAACAAGTAGGTCGCGGTTCTTCCGGCCGCGGTGCCCGTCCCCGGATGTCGTCCGTGGGACCCCCAGGGCGCCGCGGCCGTACTGTTGTGTAGGTAACCCAGCCGACGTGAGTGACGGAGAGCGCAGGCCCCCATGGTGCAGATCAAGACCCCCGAGCAGATCGCCAAGATGCGTGCGGCGGGCCTGGTCGTAGCCGCCATCCACGTGGCCACACGCGAGGCGGCGGTGCCCGGCGCGTCCACGCGCGATCTGGACGAGGTCGCGCGCAAGGTGCTGGCCGAGCACGGGGCCAAGTCGAACTTCCTGGGCTACGGCGGCTTCCCGGCGACGATCTGCACCTCGGTCAACGACGTGGTCGTCCACGGCATCCCCTCCGACGAGGTCGTCCTCAAGGACGGCGACATCATCTCCATCGACTGCGGCGCGATCGTCGACGGCTGGCACGGCGACGCCGCCTACACGGCCTTCGTCGGCTCGGGCCACGCGCCGGAGCTGATCGAGCTCTCCCGGGTGACCGAGGAGTCGATGTGGGCCGGCATCGCGGCCATGAAGCTCGGCAGCCGGCTCGTCGACATCTCCCGGGCCATCGAGACGTACATCCGTCGCCAGCCCAAGCCCGGCGGCGGCCGCTACGGCATCATCGAGGACTACGGCGGCCACGGCATCGGCACCGAGATGCACATGGACCCGCACCTGCTGAACTACGTCGAACGCCGCCGCGGC
This sequence comes from Streptomyces sp. NPDC051452, assembly GCF_044454765.1. NCBI lineage: Bacteria > Bacillati > Actinomycetota > Actinomycetes > Kitasatosporales > Streptomycetaceae > Streptomyces > Streptomyces sp. NPDC051452. The sequence goes on along the minus strand of NZ_JBITEB010000011.1, from coordinate 83,538 downwards.
AAGGGTCCCAAGCTGGTGCCCGGCTTCTGCCTCGCGATCGAGCCGATGGTCTCCCTCGGCACCCCCCGAACCGAGGTCCTCGAGGACGACTGGACCGTCATCACCACCGACGGCACCTGGTCCTCGCACTGGGAGCACTCGGTCGCCCTCACCGAAGAGGGCCCCCTGGTCCTGACGGCCCCGGACGCGGGCAGGGCGAAGCTCGCCGAGCACGGCGTGACGGCGGCCCCGGACCCTCTCGCCGGATGACAGCCCGCACCACCACCGCCGCCGCCGGCATCGGCCCGCGGCTTTCGGGCATAGGGATCACCGGCAAGGGGAAGTCTCTCTCGATTCGCCTTTCCGAGGGCTGCGACGTAGACTGACTCGTCGGCTCTCGTGCACCCGCATGTCCGCATGCTCCCGTAAGGGAAACAGGGTAAGCCCGAGAGTCGATCAAGGTAGTCGATTCGAAGGGCGAAGCGTGGCCAAGAAGCAAGGTGCCATCGAGATCGAGGGCACTGTCGTCGAGTCTCTTCCGAACGCCATGTTCAAGGTCGAGCTCCAGAACGGCCACCAGGTCCTGGCACACATCAGCGGCAAGATGCGCATGCACTACATCCGCATCCTCCCTGACGACCGGGTCGTGGTGGAGCTGTCTCCGTACGACCTGACGCGTGGCCGGATCGTCTACCGCTACAAGTAGATCTTGCCCGCGCCCCGGGCCCGCCCGGTGCGATGGCACTGACCCGGAGAACCTCACCAATGAAGGTCAAGCCGAGCGTCAAGAAGATCTGCGACAAGTGCAGGGTGATCCGCCGTCACGGTCGGGTCATGGTCATCTGCGAGAACCCGCGCCACAAGCAGCGCCAGGGCTGACGCAGGACCGATCCCTCTGCACCCTCGCAGAGATTCGCGCGACGCAAGCTGAATATGTTCATACGCAGGACCCGAGCCCTTCGGCTCGACACCCCCGGTTCGGAGGCCGGGGACCCGGTTCGTACCTGGTACGGCGGCCGGGAGCCGGTTCTGCGGAAGACCTCCGAAGATTCACCAGGAGCCATTGAATGGCACGCGTTTCCGGTGTTGACATCCCGCGCGAAAAGCGCGTGGAGGTCGCCCTCACCTACGTGTTCGGCATCGGCCGGACGCTCTCCCAGCTGACGCTGGCGGAGACGGGTATCGACCCGAACACCCGTGTTCGTGACCTGAGCGAAGAGCAGCTGGTCGCGATCCGCGAGTACGTCGACAGCAACATCAAGACCGAGGGTGACCTCCGTCGCGAGATCCAGGCCGACATCCGCCGCAAGGTCGAGATCGGCTGCTACCAGGGTCTCCGTCACCGTCGCGGCCTGCCCGTCCGCGGTCAGCGCACCAGCACCAACGCTCGTACCCGCAAGGGCCCGCGTCGCGCCATCGCCGGCAAGAAGAAGCCGGGCAAGAAGTAGTCCGCAGCGGACCTCTGTCCACGGTCTTCGCTGTAGGACCGACCACCTCCCGTAGGAGTTAGTAGATGCCCCCCAAGGGACGTCAGGGCGCTGCCAAGAAGGTGCGCCGCAAGGAAAAGAAGAACGTCGCTCACGGCCACGCGCACATCAAGAGCACGTTCAACAACACGATCGTGTCCATCACGGACCCGTCGGGCAACGTGATCTCCTGGGCCTCCGCCGGCCACGTCGGCTTCAAGGGCTCCCGGAAGTCCACGCCGTTCGCCGCGCAGATGGCCGCCGAGTCGGCTGCCCGCCGCGCCCAGGAGCACGGCATGCGCAAGGTCGACGTGTTCGTCAAGGGCCCGGGTTCCGGTCGTGAGACCGCCATCCGTTCGCTCCAGGCGACCGGTCTCGAGGTCGGCTCCATCCAGGACGTCACCCCGACCCCGCACAACGGCTGCCGTCCGCCGAAGCGCCGCCGCGTCTGACGCACGGTCGCTTCGAGGATTCGGGCGGTACGACCCCGTAACACGGGCCGTATCGCCCGTACCCTTGCAGTACCCGCACTTCTCACCGGGTGCGGTTTCCGTCGGGCGTCAAATAGCGGGCGTCCACGAAAGAAGGATCTGATCCACACATGCTGATCGCTCAGCGTCCCTCGTTGACCGAAGAGGTCGTCGACGAGTTCCGCTCCCGGTTCGTGATCGAGCCGCTGGAGCCGGGCTTCGGCTACACCCTCGGCAACTCCCTGCGCCGTACCCTGCTGTCCTCGATCCCGGGTGCCGCTGTCACCAGCATCCGCATCGACGGCGTCCTGCACGAGTTCACCACCGTGCCGGGCGTCAAGGAGGACGTCACCGACCTGATCCTCAACATCAAGCAGCTGGTCGTCTCCTCGGAGCACGACGAGCCGGTCGTGATGTACCTGCGCAAGCAGGGCCCGGGTCTGGTCACCGCCGCCGACATCGCGCCCCCGGCCGGTGTCGAGGTGCACAACCCCGACCTGGTCCTCGCCACGCTCAACGGCAAGGGCAAGCTGGAGATGGAGCTGACCGTCGAGCGCGGTCGCGGCTACGTCTCCGCCGTGCAGAACAAGCAGGTGGGCCAGGAGATCGGCCGTATCCCGGTCGACTCCATCTACTCGCCGGTTCTCAAGGTCACGTACAAGGTCGAGGCGACCCGTGTCGAGCAGCGCACCGACTTCGACAAGCTGATCGTCGACGTCGAGACCAAGCAGGCGATGCGTCCCCGTGACGCCATGGCCTCCGCGGGCAAGACCCTGGTCGAGCTGTTCGGTCTGGCTCGCGAGCTCAACATCGACGCCGAGGGCATCGACATGGGCCCGTCCCCCACGGACGCCGCCCTTGCCGCCGATCTCGCGCTGCCGATCGAGGAGCTGGAGCTCACGGTCCGCTCCTACAACTGCCTCAAGCGTGAGGGCATCCACTCCGTGGGTGAGCTCGTCGCGCGTTCCGAGGCCGACCTGCTGGACATCCGCAACTTCGGTGCGAAGTCCATCGACGAGGTCAAGGCGAAGCTGGCCGGCATGGGCCTGGCCCTGAAGGACAGCCCGCCCGGATTCGACCCGACCGCCGCGGCCGACGCCTTCGGTGCCGACGACGACGCGGACGCCGGTTTCGTGGAGACCGAGCAGTACTGAGTGCTCCGCGGGGAGGCCGTACTGCGCGCGATTCCCCGCGCCCCTTCCAGGCCCCCTCGGGGGCCTGGATCTCCGACGGGCGACCGCCCGCTCGGATACTGACTCCGGTACCTGATACGGCCGGGGCAGACACCTAGGAGAAACACCATGCCGAAGCCCACCAAGGGTGCCCGTATGGGCGGCAGCGCCGCGCACGAGAAGCTGCTCCTCGCGAACCTCGCGAAGAGCCTCTTCGAGCACGGCCGCATCACCACCACCGAGGCGAAGGCCCGCCGGCTGCGCCCGTACGCCGAGCGTCTGGTCACCAAGGCGAAGAAGGGCGACCTTCACAACCGCCGTCAGGTGCTCCAGGTCATCACGGACAAGAGCATCGTGCACACGCTCTTCACCGAGATCGGCCCGCGGTACGAGAACCGTCCCGGTGGCTACACCCGCATCACCAAGATCGGTAACCGCCGTGGCGACAACGCGCCCATGGCCGTCATCGAGCTGGTCGAGGCGCTGACGGTGCAGCAGAACGCCGTGGGTGAGGCCGAGGCCGCCACCAAGCGCGCGGTCAAGGAGGCGGACGAGACCAAGGTCGAGGAGACCAAGGCCGAGGACGCCACCGAGGCTCCGGCCGAGGAGTCCAAGGACGCCTGAGGCTCTGCCTGACGCTGTAAAGCGGGCTCGCCCTTCGGGGCGGGCCCGCTTTCGCGTACTGAGAGGATCTGATCTGTGAGTGAAGTACAGCCCGGTCATGTCCGCGTCCGCCTCGACCTGTCCTACGACGGCTCAGGCTTCCACGGCTGGGCCAAGCAGGCCGGCGGCAAGCGGACCGTGCAGGGGGAGATCGAGGACGCCCTGCGTACGGTGACGCGGTCGAAGGAGACGTACGAGCTGACCGTGGCCGGGCGGACGGACGCCGGGGTGCACGCGCGCGGGCAGGTGGCCCACGTCGACCTGCCCGGGGACGTGTGGGCCGAGCACCGCGAGAAGCTGCTCAAGCGGCTCGCCGGGCGGCTGTCCAAGGACGTGCGGGTGTGGCGGCTCACCGAGGCGCCGGAGGGCTTCAACGCCCGGTTCTCCGCCATCTGGCGCCGCTACGCGTACCGGGTCACCGACGACCCCGGGGGAGTGGATCCGCTGCTGCGCGGCCACGTGCTGTGGCACGACTGGCCGCTCGACGTCGACGCCATGAACGAGGCCGCCCGGGCGCTGCTCGGCGAGCACGACTTCGCCGCCTACTGCAAGCGGCGCGAGGGCGCCACCACGATCCGCACGCTGCAGGAGCTGAGCCTTGAGCGGGGCGCGGACGGGGTGATCACCGCGACCGTGCGGGCGGACGCCTTCTGCCACAACATGGTGCGCTCGCTGATCGGGGCGCTGCTGTTCGTCGGGGACGGGCACCGCGGGCCGGAGTGGCCCGGCAAGGTGCTCGCCGCCGGGGTCCGCGACTCCGCGGTGCACGTCGTACGGCCGCACGGGCTGACGCTGGAGGAGGTCGGTTACCCGGCCGACGAGCTGCTGGCCGCCCGGAACAAGGAGGCCCGGAACAAGCGCTCGCTTCCCTCGGCGGGGTGCTGCTGAGCTACCGGTTCGCCGCCGCGGACGCCTGTGCCTGGCCGCGGCGGTGGATCTGGTCGAAGGTGAACTGTCCGAGGTCGTCGCCCATGCCGAAGACCGCGCTGTCCTTCGTCGTGACGCTCTTGCCGTTGGTGAAGCCGGCGATCGTGAAGTAGGCGTAGCGGCCGTAGGCGTTCGTGGTGGTGCGGCAGATCGCGGCGTTGCAGAAGTCCTTGACGCCCTTGCCGGGCAGGGAGTGCACGAGGCTCTTCTTGCTGCCCGCCTGGGACTTGGTCTTCGTGGCCTGTGCCTCGGTGTCGAAGACGGCGACGCCGACGGTGACCGCGATGCCACCCTTGCTGTAGGTCGCGCGCAGCAGGCGGGTGCAGCCGTTGGCCGTGAGGACCTTCGGCAGGTTGCCGCCGGCGGCCGAGGCGCAGTCCTTCGTGTCGGCCGTGGCGCCCTTCTGGTACACCGTGTCGCCCATGGTCAGCCGGGTGCCGGGGAAGAGCGTGGCGGGGCTGAGCGGGGCGGTGTCCTTCTTGGCGCTGGATATGAAGTCCTTCGGGTCCAGCGGTGGCGGGGCGCTGGTGGGCGCGAAGGACGGCGTCGTGGACGCCGAGCCCGGCAGCGAGGCGCCGGCGGGCAGGTTGCCGCCACCGGCCTGCGGGTCGCCGCCGCCGTTCGCGGAGACGACGGCCAGGGCGACGGCCGTGCCGACGGCGGCCGTGGCGAGCGCGCCACCGCCGATGAACAGCAGCCTGCGGCGTTTGTTGCGGGTCTCCGAGGCCTGCGCGAGCGCGGCCCAGTCCGGAGTCCCGTCATCACCGCCACTGCTCCACGGCTGCTGTTGCGATTGCGGTTTCCAGGGATCCCACTGAGACTGGGAGCCCCCCTGCCCGTAACTCATGGGGCGCATCTTAGACGGGGGCCGGGGGATGTCGGACCGCGTCCGGCGGCATGCCTCGTTTGTCCGGCGTGCGCCTGTCGGCATGCCTCGTTTTGACCCGTCCGGGGGCCTCACGGTAACCTGCTTCTTCGTTGTGTATTGGCTTGCTCATTCTCACGGGACGGGCCCTTACACCGGTCCACCGGGCCGATGACCAGCGACCCCACGTACGCGGTATGCGTCGCCGCCGTGCGGTCCAGGCTGTCGTGATCGTTTCGGTGACCTGTTCAGGACCATTCACTCGAAGCGAAGGCTACGAACCGTGCGTACGTACAGCCCCAAGCCCGGCGATGTGACGCGCCAGTGGCACGTCATCGACGCTCAGGACGTTGTCCTGGGCCGTCTCGCCACCACCGCAGCGACCCTCCTCCGGGGTAAGCACAAGCCGATCTACGCGCCGCACGTCGACGCTGGTGACTTCGTCATCATCATCAACGCCGACAAGGTGCACCTGTCGGGCAACAAGCGGACGCAGAAGATGGCCTACCGCCACTCCGGCTACCCGGGTGGTCTGCGTTCCGTCCGTTACGACGAGCTGCTCGACAAGAACCCCGAGAAGGCCGTCGAGAAGGCCGTCAAGGGCATGCTCCCCAAGAACACGCTGGGCCGTCAGATGCTCTCGAAGCTGAAGGTCTACAAGGGTGACCAGCACCCGCACGGCGCGCAGCAGCCGCAGCCGTTCGAGATCACCCAGGTCGCGCAGTAGTACCGGCCACCCCCTAAGACTGAACGGAATCTGAGGAGAATCGTGGCCGAGACCACTGCCGAGCAGCCGCTCGAAGAGCTTGACATCGACAGCTACACCACCGAGTCCGAGGTCCCCGTCGAGGGTGAGTACACCTCGGAGTCGATGGCTTCCCGCTTCGGCGAGCCCCAGCCGGCCGCCGGCCTGGGCCGTCGCAAGAACGCCATCGCCCGCGTCCGGATCGTCCCGGGCACCGGCAAGTGGAAGATCAACGGTCGCACCCTCGAGGACTACTTCCCGAACAAGGTGCACCAGCAGGAAGTCAACGAGCCCTTCAAGGTGCTCGAGCTCGAGGGTCGTTACGACGTCATCGCCCGCATCGCGGGTGGCGGTGTCTCCGGTCAGGCCGGTGCGCTCCGTCTCGGTGTCGCCCGCGCGCTGAACGAGGCCGACGTCGACAACAACCGCGGCCCGCTGAAGAAGGCCGGCTTCCTCAAGCGCGACGACCGTGCGGTCGAGCGCAAGAAGGCCGGTCTGAAGAAGGCCCGCAAGGCCCCGCAGTACAGCAAGCGCTAAACAGCAGCTGCCTGCTCGTACTCCGAACGCCCCGGCGGCACGCCACATGTGCCGTCGGGGCGTTCGTTTATCCCGGCCAAGGGCGTATAACGACACAAGACGCTCAAAGGCTTGTGTGACCGGATCGCATGGCGTCTGCCATCATTCCCGGCAGCATGGACGCTTCCTCAGGAGGACAAGTGGGACGACTCTTCGGCACGGACGGCGTACGCGGTGTCGCCAACGCGGATCTCACGGCCGAGATGGCGCTCGGCCTCTCCGTCGCCGCGGCACACGTGCTGGCCGAGTCGGGCACCTTCGAGGGCCACCGGCCGACGGCCGTGGTCGGACGGGACCCGCGCGCGTCCGGGGAGTTCCTGCAGGCGGCCGTGGTCGCGGGCCTGGCCAGCGCCGGTGTGGACGTGCTGTGCGTGGGTGTGCTGCCGACGCCGGCGGTCGCCCACCTCACCGGCGCGCTCGGCGCCGACCTGGGCGTGATGCTCTCCGCGAGCCACAACGCCATGCCGGACAACGGCATCAAGTTCTTCGCCCGCGGCGGCCACAAGCTGGCCGACGACCTGGAGGACCGGATCGAGGCGGTGTACGACTCGCACCGGCACGGTGAGCCCTGGCAGCGGCCGACGGGGGCCGGCGTCGGCCGGGTGCGGTCGTACGAGGAGGGCTTCGAGCAGTACGTCGCCCATCTGCTGTCGGTGCTGCCCAACCGGCTCGACGGCCTGAAGATCGTCCTGGACGAAGCGCACGGCGCGGCCTCGGGGGTCTCGCCGGCGGTGTTCTCCCGGGCGGGCGCCGAGGTCGTCACGATCGGCGCCGAGCCGGACGGGCTCAACATCAACGACGGCTGCGGCTCCACCCATCTGGACAAGCTGAAGGCCGCCGTCGTCGGACACGGGGCGCACCTCGGCATCGCGCACGACGGTGACGCCGACCGGTGCCTTGCCGTGGACCACACCGGCGAGGAGGTCGACGGCGACCAGATCCTCGCCGTGCTCGCGCTGGCGATGCGCGAGCGCTCCGCACTGCGGTCCGACACGGTCGTCGCCACGGTGATGTCCAATCTCGGCTTCAAGCTGGCGATGGAGCGCGCGGGCATCCGGCTGGTGCAGACGGCCGTCGGTGACCGGTACGTGCTGGAGGAGATGAAGCGGCACGACTTCGCGCTGGGCGGCGAACAGTCCGGGCACGTGATCATCCTGGACCACGCGACGACCGGTGACGGCACCCTGACCGGGCTGCTGCTGGCGGCGCGGGTCGCACAGAGCGGCCGTACGCTGCGCGACCTGGCCGCCGTGATGGAGCGGCTGCCGCAGGTGCTGGTCAACGTCCCGGACGTGGACAAGTCCCGGGTGAGCACGTCGGCCGACCTGGCCGCCGCGGTCGCCGAGGCGGAGCGGGAGCTGGGCGAGACGGGGCGGGTGCTGCTGCGTCCCTCGGGTACCGAGCCGCTGGTCCGGGTCATGGTCGAGGCCGCCGACATCGAGCAGGCCCGCTCGGTCGCCGGCCGGCTGGCGGACGCGGTGAAGTCGGCGCTGGGATAGTTCCGGGCGCCCGGGGCCGGCGCCATGCCGGCCCCGGATGAAGGCCACGTGGGTGACCGGCGGCGTCGGGGTGATCAGGCGCGGATGCGCTGCGTCACAGCTTGCGGAGCCGCAGCCGCTGCACCTTGTGGTCCGGTCCCTTGCGCACGATGAGGGTGGCGCGGCCGCGGGTGGGGGCGATGTTCTCGACCAGATTGGGCTTGTTGATCGTCCGCCACAGGGTGCGGGCGTAGTCGAGGGCCTCCTCCTCGGAGACCTGGGTGTACTTGCGGAAGTAGGAGTTCGGGTTCTGGAACGCCGTCCGCCGCAGCTTGGTGAAGCGGTTGAGGTACCAGCGCTCGATGTCGTCGGCGCCGGCGTCGACGTACACGCTGAAGTCGAAGTAGTCGGCGAGACCCACCCGGGTGCGGCCGTCCTTGCCGGGCAGGGCGGGCTGGAGGACGTTGAGACCCTCGACGATCAGGATGTCCGGGCGGCGGACGGTGAGCCGCTCGTCCCGCACGATGTCGTAGATCAGGTGGGAGTAGACGGGCGCGGTCACCTCGGCCTTGCCGGCCTTGATGTCGGCGACGAAGCGGGTGAGGGCCCGGCGGTCGTAGGACTCGGGGAATCCTTTCCGCGACATCAGGCCGCGGGCCTCCAGCTCCCGGGTGGGCAGCAGGAAGCCGTCCGTGGTGACCAGTTCCACGCGCGGGTGTTCGGGCCAGCGGGAGAGCAGCGCCTGGAGCAGGCGGGCCACCGTGGACTTGCCCACGGCGACGGAGCCGGCGACTCCTATGACGAAGGGGGTGCCGGACTGGGAGCCCTGCTCGCCGAGGAAGGTGTTCAGCGCTCCCCGCAGGCCGTCCGTGGCACCGACGTAGAGGTTGAGGAGCCGGGAGAGCGGGAGGTAGATGTCCCGCACCTCGTCGAGGTCGATGACGTCGCCGAGGCCGCGGAGCTTCTCCACCTCCGCGGCGGTGAGCGGGAGCGGCGTCTTGTCGCGCAGCGCGCTCCACTCGGCGCGGGTGAGGTCGACGTAGGGAGTCGCCTCCGGCCTGTGCCGGTGGGCGCTCCGGGGCATCGGAGAGACCGGTGAGATCACAGTCCATTGTGAACGGAGTTTGAACGGGGTGGCGGGTGGGGTCCGTCACGTGGGCCCGGGGCCCGGAAAATGCCGCGGGGGCGTCCGGTCCCGCCCGCCCCGCGCCCGGGCGTCAGCCGGCTCTTTCCGTGTGCCTGACCCGGTGGTAATTTCCGATTTCGGGCACGCGGCGCCCGTTTTCGGCGGCCAACTGATCGTAGGCTGCCGCTCATGTGCGGAATCGTGGGATACGTAGGGTCGCAGTCGGCGCTCGATGTCGTGATGGCCGGGCTCAAGCGACTGGAGTACCGGGGGTACGACTCGGCGGGTGTCGCCGTGCTCGCGGACGGCGGACTGGCCTCCGCGAAGAAGGCCGGGAAACTGGTCAACCTGGAGAAGGAACTGATCGAGCGTCCGCTGCCGGCGGGTTCGACGGGTATCGGACACACGCGCTGGGCCACGCACGGCGGCCCCACGGACGCCAACGCGCACCCGCACCTGGACAACGCGGGCCGGGTCGCCGTGGTGCACAACGGCATCATCGAGAACTTCGCCGTGCTGCGGGCGGAGTTGGCCGAGCGGGGCCACGAGCTGTCCTCCGAGACGGACACGGAGGTCGTCGCCCATCTGCTCGCCGAGGAGTTCTCCGCGACCGGCGACCTCGCGGCGGCGATGCAGCTGGTGTGCCGGCGGCTGGAGGGCGCGTTCACGCTGGTCGCGGTCCACGCCGACGAGCCGGACGTGGTCGTCGGCGCACGGCGCAACTCCCCGCTGGTGGTGGGCGTCGGCGAGGGCGAGGCGTTCCTGGCCTCCGACGTCGCCGCGTTCATCGCCCACACCCGCTCGGCGATCGAGCTGGGCCAGGACCAGGTGGTGGAGCTGCGCCGCGACGGCGTCACGGTGACCGGCTTCGACGGCCGCCCGGCCGAGACCCGCTCCTACCACGTGGACTGGGACGTCTCCGCGGCGGAGAAGGCCGGCTATGACTACTTCATGCTCAAGGAGATCGCCGAGCAGCCCAAGGCGGTCGCCGACACCCTGCTCGGTCGCATCGACCCCTCCGGCTCGCTGACCCTGGACGAGGTCCGCATCAGGCCCTCCGAGCTGCGCGAGCTGGACAAGGTCGTCATCGTCGCCTGCGGTACGGCCTTCCACGCCGGGATGATCGCCAAGTACGCCATCGAGCACTGGACGCGCATCCCGTGCGAGGTGGAACTGGCGAGCGAGTTCCGCTACCGGGACCCGATCCTGGACGGGCGCTCCCTGGTCATCGCCATCTCCCAGTCCGGCGAGACCATGGACACCCTCATGGCGCTGCGGCACGCCCGTGAGCAGGGCTCCAAGGTGCTGGCGATCTGCAACACCAACGGGTCGACGATCCCCCGCGAGTCGGACGCCGTGCTCTACACGCACGCCGGGCCGGAGGTCGCCGTCGCCTCCACCAAGGCGTTCCTGACCCAGCTGGTCGCCTGCTACCTGGTGGCCCTGTACCTGGGCCAGGTCCGCGGCACCAAGTGGGCCGACGAGATCCAGGCCGTGATCAGGGACCTGTCCCGGATCTCGGAGGAGGTCGAGCGGGTCCTGGCGACGATGGAGCCGGTGCGGGCGCTGGCCCGCACCCTGGCCGACAAGGACACCGTGCTGTTCCTGGGCCGGCACGTGGGCTACCCGGTCGCCCTCGAAGGCGCCCTGAAGCTCAAGGAACTGGCCTATATGCACGCCGAGGGCTTCGCGGCGGGCGAGCTCAAGCACGGGCCGATCGCGCTGATCGAGGAGGACCTGCCGGTGGTGGTGGTCGTACCGTCACCGCGGGGCCGGTCCGTCCTGCACGACAAGGTCGTCTCCAACATCCAGGAGATCCGGGCGCGCGGGGCGCGGACGATCGTGATCGCGGAGGAGGGGGACGAGGCGGTCGTGCCGTACGCCGACCACCTGATCCGGATTCCGGTGACGCCGACCCTGCTCCAGCCGCTGGTGGCCACCGTGCCGTTGCAGGTCTTCGCCTGCGAACTGGCCACCGCCCGGGGCAACGAGGTGGACCAGCCGCGCAACCTGGCCAAGTCCGTGACGGTGGAGTGAGGCCGGCGCCCCGGGTCAGTCGTCCTGGGCGGACCGGCCCCGGCCGGCCAGCAGCCCGGGGTTGAGCCGTACCGCCTGCACCGCGTTCACGCCGACGATGCCGAGCCAGCCGGCCACCATTCCGGTGATACCGGCGAAGGTGCCGGCGATCGCGGACAGCGGGATCGCCAGCACCAGGGTGATCAGCGCGAAACCGTAGCGCTCGGCCCAGGAGCCGACGTCCTTGGGCCGCCGGCTCCCGCGGGCCGCCGCCATCTGCTGCTCGGCCAGGTGCCGCCGCACGCGGCGGTCCGTGATGTCGTCGATCCGCTGCTCGACCCGCTCCAGGAACGAGTCCACCAGCGCGGAGTCGTACTCCTCGCCCAGCTCCCTGCGGGTCTGTACGGTGGCGTCGAGGTCCTTGCGCAGGTCCATGTCCTGTTTCAGCCCGACGTCTCGCGGGTCCGATGCGCTCATGCGGTTCACCCTAGGGAGCGTTCATCCCCTCCGCACTGGGGACAACCCCCCTTTTCGCGTCCTCGGGCGAGAACGCCGCGTTCCGCCGTGCGACCTCTTCGGGGACGACGTCGATCGAACGCAGTTCCACCAGGTCGCTCATCTACTTCACCGGCCGGTGCTGCCGTGCGGGCGTCGGCAGGGTGGTCGTCTCGGACTGGATCATGAGATGCCCCTTGTCCGGCTGTATAACGTCATGCAGAGTTCTTGGTGTCTGAATAGGTTGCCAATGCTCCGGTCCCGATCCGAGGGGAGTTTGGCGTGATGTCGTCTCGCATCATGGACACGCCACAGTCCATGCGGTCCGGGACCGTCGTCCTCGACGGCGCCGGACTCACCGTCGAGGACGTCGTACGCCTCGCCGACGGCGTCGCCGTGCCGCTCCCGGAGGCCGGCGCGGTGAAGCGGGCGGAGGAGTCCTGGGACGCCGCCCGGCGGATCGCGGCCACCGGACGCGTGTACGGCCGCTCCACCGGCGTGGGCGCCAACCGGAACGAGGACGTGCCCACCGAGGCCGCCGCCGGGCACGGACTGCGCCTGCTGCGCAGCCACGCCGGCGCCATAGGCGAGGAACTCCCGGCCCGGCAGGTGCGCGCCATGCTCGCCGTCCGGGCCAACCAAGTGCTGGCCGGCGGCGCCGGACTGCGGCCCAGCGTGGTCACCGCCCTGTGCGAGGCGCTGGAGACGGGCGCCTTTCCCGTCGTCAACGAGTTCGGCTCCGTCGGCACCGGCGACATCGCCGCGCTCGCCCAACTCGGGCTGGCACTGGTCGGCGAGCACCCCTGGCGAGGCGCCGCGGCCCCCGCGCCGCAACCCCTCGACAACAACGACGCCCTCGCCCTGATCAGCAGCAACGCCCTCACCCTCGGCCAGTCCGCCCTCGCCCTGCACGAACTGGACGGGCTGATCGGCGCCACCCAGGTCGTCGCGGCGCTCTCCCTGCTCGCCGTCGACGGCTCCCACGAGGCGTACGCGGCGCCCGTGCACGGCGCCCGTCCGCACCGGGGAAGCACCGAGGCGGCACGGCGGATGCGGGAACTGATCGGCGCCGCCGACCGGCCGACACCGCCGCTGGGCCGGCTCCAGGACCCGTACGGCTTCCGCTGCCTGCCGCAGATACACGGTCCGGCGCACGACGCGGCCGACACCCTCGGGCAGGTCCTGGCCGTGGAGATCAACGCGGCCGCCGAGAACCCGCTCATCGTCCCCGAGGACCAGGCCGCCTACCACCACGGCGGCTTCTACCAGGCCCAACTCGCCCTCGCGCTGGACCATTTCAGGCTGGCGACGACCCAGGTGGCCCGGCTGTCGACGTCCCGCCTGTCCACCCTCAACGAACCCGCCTACACCCGTCTGCGGCCCTTCCTCGCCGACCACGAACCGGCCTCCTCCGGTGTGATGATCCTGGAGTACGCGGCCGGAGCGGCCCTCGGCGATCTGCGGGCCTTCTCGGCCCCCGCCTCGCTCGGCCACGCTGTACTCTCCCGGGGCGTCGAGGAACAGGCGAGTTTCGCCTCGCTCGCCGCGCGGCAGACCCTGCGCGCGTGCGGTGCGTACCGTCTGGTGGTCGGCTGCGAACTCGTCGCCGCCGTCCGGGCGCTGCGCCAGCGCGATCTGCGGCCCGACCCGGAGCTGCCCGTCGGCCAGGCGTTCGCGCTCGCCGAGCCGGTCCTCGGCGCCGACCCGGCCGACCGGCCGCTCACGGACGACGTGACGGCCGCGACCGCACTGCTCGACCGGTTCACGGACATCTGGAGGGGGAGCACGCCATGAGCGTCGAACGGGGTACCGACACGGGTACGGGCGCCGCCGCGGCCACGAGCGGCCACGGGAGCCCGGTCGCCTACGGCGGAACCGGCGGGGCGTCCGGGGTGACGGACAGTCCGGCCGCCCGGCTGCAGGCGCTCTTCGAGGGCCACCGGCTCACCCCCACCCAGCGTCGCATCGCGCACAGCATGGTGCGGCGGGCGGCCGACGTGCCCTTCCTGTCCAGCGTGGAACTGGCCGAGCTGGCCGGGGTCAGCCAGCCGTCGGTGACCCGGTTCGCGGTCGCGCTCGGCTTCGACGGCTACCCCGCCCTGCGCAAGCACCTGCGCGAGGTCGTGCCCGCCGAACCGGCCGCGGAGGCGGGCTCGTACAACGAGTACCAGCAGGCGGTCGAGGCCGAGATCGACAACCTCCGGCATCTCGCCGAAGTGCTCGCCGACCCCCGGCCGGTGCGGAAGGCCGGCCGGATGCTCGCCGCGTCCCGGCCGCTGCCGGTGCTCGGACTGCGCGCCGCCGCCTCCCAGGCCTACGGCTTCGCGTACTTCGCCGCCAAGGTCCACCCGGACGTCCGGCTGCTCCACGAGGGCGGCTCGATGATCCACGACCGCATCGACGCGGCCGTCCGCGCCGGCGCCACGGCCCTGCTGTGCTTCGCGCTGCCCCGGCACCCGCGCGAGGTCGTCGACACCCTCGCCTACGCCAAGGAGGCGGGACTGAGCGTCGTCACGGTCGCCGACTCCGCCTTCGCGCCGGTCGCCAAGTACTCCGACCTGCTGCTGCCGGCCGCCGTCGGCACCGGGCTCGCCTTCGACACCGCGTGCGCGCCGATGCTGCTCGGACGGGTGCTGCTGGAGGCGCTCTGCGACGACCTGCCGCAGGCCCAGGCCCGGCTGGAGGAGTTCGACGCGAAGGCGGCCACCCGCGGACTGTTCGTGGAGTGAGCGTCCGGCGCGCCGGGCCGCCCGCTCTCAGATTCGTCTCACGTTCCGCCGGTAGCTTCCCTGGGGACATCAGGTGTGCGGACGTGACACGGGAGGCGACGTGGCGCGCGGAGGTCAGGGACTGGCTCGGGTGGCCGTCGTCGTACGGGCGGGGGCGGCGCCGATGTGGTGGCTCGGAGTGCTCGCCGCGGGGATCGGCGTTCTGGTGCCCGGGGTGACCGGGCGCCGGATCGGGGTGCTGGCCGGCGCCGCGCTGTTCCTCGTCGGCGCGGCCGCGGTGGCGCTGGCGCGCCGTAAGCGGTACGCGGCCCTTGCCCGCGGGGCGGTCCGCGCGGGCAAGTACGACGTCCTTCAGGACCGGGCGGTGACCGTGCGCGGCTGGCGCCGCGGGCATCGCTGGTGGCTGCTGGCGGCCTTCCTCGGCGCGCTCGGTGTCTCCCTCGCGCTGCCGGCGGCCGGCGGCATGCTGCTCGCCGGCCTCGGCACCGGACTGCGGCTGAAGGCCGCCTGGCTCGGCCGGCGCGAGCGGGCCGGGGGAACCCTGCTGTGGGTACGTGTCGACTGGCTCGACCGGCGGGGCGGGAGCCCGGCGGGCAAGGCCGTGAAGGGCCTGCGCGCTACGGGCATCGCGGCCGGCGACGCGGCCCCTGGCGGGGCCCGCCGCCGTCCCGCCGCCCTCGTCTAGACCTCCAGCTCCTCCTCGATCTTCTTCAGCTGGTGCCGGGCCATCGCCAGGTTGGCGCGGTTCGCGTCGAGGACCAGGTAGAGGAAGAGGCCGTTGCCGCCGCGGCTGTTGAGCAGGCGGATCAGGTGGTACTGGTCGGACAGGGTGATGAGTATGTCCTCGATGCCGCCCTTGAGGCCCAGCATCTCCATCGTGCGCATCTTGGCGCGGATCACGTCGGTGTTGCCGGCGGCGGCCACGTTCAGGTCGAAGGTCTTGCTGCCGCCCATGGTCCCCAGCGCCATCCCGCTGGTGTAGTCGACGAGCGCGACGCCGGTGGCACCCTCGATGGAGGTGAGCGCCTCTTTCAACGCGGTCTCGGTGTTCGCCATGGTGAGTCCTCTCGGATCTTTCAACTGTCGGTTGCGGTGCGCGCTTCGGCGCTGGTGGTGCGAGTCGTACGGGTACGGGTGCGGACCGGTGGTGCGGCGCTGACGGCGCCCAGCGGCCGGCCGGCCGGGCGGGCGGCCCGGGCGGTGGCCTCGGCGGCGTCGAGCAGTTCCCCGACGCGGGCGCCGGCCCGGCGCCCCTCCAGGTGCAGCCGGCCGACGTTCACCCGGTCCTGGGCGAGCAGTGTCAGTACGGCGCTGCGGCCGGCGGCGTAGGTGGCGATGTAGCCGCGCTCGCCGCGCACCAGGAGTTCGCGGAAGCCGCCGTTGCCGGTGGCGTCGGCGACCCGTACGGCGACGCCGAGCGCGGCGGCCGTCAGCGCCGACAGGCCTTCCGGTTCGACGCCGGGGGTGTCGTGGGCGACGACGAGTCCGTCGACGCCGGCCGCGAGGGCGCCGGTGAGCTGGGGCACCCGGGTGCGCAGCCGGTGCAGTTCCTCCAGGACGGTCTGCCGGTCCTGATCGGAGACCATCAGCTCACTCCTTTCGGCGGTGCGGTGCCGTTCAAAGCGCCTCCAGCGCATCCCTGAGCCTCTTCAGCAGCGCGATGTCGGGGTCGTTGACCGGGGGTGTGGGCGGCGGGGCGAGTTCGGTGAACCGGGGTGTGGGTGCCACCGGGGCGACATGGCCGGCCGCCGCGAGCCGGCGCACGTCGACGAGCGTGTGGAAGGCCTGCCGGCCCAGGTTCCGCGCTATCTCGACGGCCGTGCGCAGGCCGTCCACGCGGTCCAGCACCGCCCGCTGCCGGGGGGTGACGGGCGCCGCCGCCGTCGGGTCCGCGCGGATCAGCGGGGTGCCGTCGGCGGCCGGGTCGGGCCACAGCCGGTGCAGCAGCAGCCGGCGGCGCAGCGTCTCGCGTTCCAGCGCGACGACCGGTACCGAGGGCAGCGGGCCGAGCCGGGGCGTGTTGTCGTAGTGGAACCGGCCCGGGGCGCTGCTCGGGGCCAGCGCGAAGTACCCCGCGTCGTACAGCGCGTCCAGATGGCACAGCTCCAGCGCTCCCGCGGGCAACAGGCCCGAGTCCAGCAGGAGTTCCGCGGCCTGCAGCGGGCCGGTGGAGCGGGTGGCGGCCCACTGCCAGGCGGCCCCCGCGAGGGTGCCGTGCGCCGTGAGCAGGACGTCCAGGCCGGGGGCGAAGGGACTCTCGGCGTGCACCACGCGGCCCTCGGCGAGATACAGGGTGCCGTGTTCGCGGAGCAGGACGCCGGTGGCCCGCTCCTCGGCGAGCCGGGTCAGCATCGGCGACAGCGCGCGGGTGACCGTCTTGCTGCGCACCGGCAGGGGTGGTGGAGGGGTCCGGACCATGGTCATCCCAGCACCAGCCGGGCGGCCATCTCGCCGAGCCGGATGCGGGCGAGCGCGAGATTGCCCTCCTCGCGACCGAGCCACAGGTGCAGGAACACGCTGCTGTCGAAGGACGTGTCCACGAAGCGCAGCAGGTGGTAGCTGTCGTGGTTGCTGACGATCACGTCCTCCACGGGCGGTAGGCCGTCCGGCACGCCCCCGGCGGTGAAGGCGCCGTGCTCGGCCGCCATCCGGGCCAGTTCGGCGGCCTCGGCGGCGGTCGTCTCGTGATCGCCACCGGGTGCCTCCCCGACCGTCCCGAGGGCCAGTCCGCTCGTCCAGTCCACCAGCGCGGCTCCCCGAGCACCGGGTAACCGCATCGCTTCCAGCAGGCACTCGTCGATTCCGGGCACCGTGGCTCCCCTCCCGCCTGGGACTCCGGCTGAGTGACAGAGACACTACGCAACGTGTGTGCGGCGGGTGAGGCCTTTGGCATTTTCCGTTGGAACATGCTCCCGGCGTACTAGGGTGTGTCAACTGAGGTGTGCTTCAAGCCGGTTGGCCCCTCGGTCCGGCGGGCGTCCGGAGCGGTTCGGCGGCTCAGTGTGTCCCGGTCGCGAGCAGGGTGGTGAGCGCGGACGCGTGCGCTCCGCCGGATTCGGCCACCACCTCCGCGATGGTCTGCGGCTCCCGTACGGTCGCGAACGCCATGCCGCCCGAGCCGTCCGGCGCGAAGCCGTAGACCCCGGGGCGGGCCAGGGAGTTGTAGGCGTAGTGGTGGGCGAAGTAGTACGCGCCCGTGTCGAGCGCCGCCGCGTAGTCGCCCTGCTCCAGGAGGGGCGCGGCGCGGCCCTCGGCCAGCAGGTCGCCCGCGAAGCAGGCCGGCCCGGCCACGTCCTGCACCACCTCCGGTCCCGTCTTGGGGCGCCCCTCGGCGTCGTAGGCGGCGATCCGCAGCGGCCACGCCTGCGGCGCGTACACCGTCCGCGTCGCCACCTGCACGCCCGCGTGCGTCACCGCGATCCGCCGGCCGCCCGCGCTCTTGGTGTACTCCACCCGCGCCACCACCGTGCCCTGTTCGGCCAGCAGCGACCGCCCGAACTCGGTCACCAGCCCGTACCGTCCGTCGAACAGGCCCGGCACCTCCTCGGCCAGCAGCCGCGCGAAGCCGGCGTAGGTCGGCGCCGTCTCCTCGGAGGCGAAGTTCACCGGCAGGCCGCCCCCGATGTCGAGCGTGTCGATCTGCCGCCGTCCGGCGCGCGCGTTGACCTCCTCCGCGAGCGCGTACGTCTGTGCCACGCCCCGCACCATGAGTGGCAGCGGGATGCCCTGCGAGCCGGTGTGCGCGTGCAGCCGGGTCAGCCACGGCCGCTTCAGACACGCCTCGACGACCCATTCGCGCGCCCCCTCGTCGCGCAGCGCCACCCCGAACTTCGACGTCGGCGTCGCCGTGGACGTCGCCCCGATGGTGCCCCCGCCCACCTGCGGATTGACCCGGATGCCGACGGGCGACCGGCTGGGCGCGGACCGCATCAGGGCGTCCAGCCGGTCCAGCTCCTGCGGGTTGTCGGCGTTCACGGCGACGCCCAGCGCCAGCGCCTCGCGCAGCTCCGCCGGTGTCTTCGCGGGCGAGTCCAGCACCGTCCGGGCGGCCGGCACCCCGGCCGCCCGGGCCAGCGCCAGTTCCCCGGGGCTCGCCACCTCCGCGCCGATGCCCGCCTCGTGCAGCAGCCGCAGCACCGGCACCAGCGGGGTCGCCTTCACCGCGAAGGCGTGCAGGACCGGCGTACCGGGCGCGGTGACCTCGTCGAACGCCGCCCGCAGGGCCGCCGCCGCCGCGCGGATCCCGGTGACGTCCAGCAGTCCCACCACGGCCGCGTCCGGCCCCAGCAGTCCCTGACCGACCGCCGCCCGCACCGCCGCGTCCCGCCGGGCGGCGCGCTGTCGGGCCCGGCTTTCGATGTCGTGCTCCACGGCTTCCCCGTCCTGTCCTCGCTTCCAGTGCTTCCAGCCAAACATCCGCCGCGCGCCGACGGGGCCGTCCCGATGTATTGACTAGGTCTATTCAGGCGGCCAGGATGTGAATAAAGGCAGTAACAGGAGGAGGCAGACGATGTCGGGACCCCGCCCCGTACGAGCACCGCGCGGCACGGAACTGAGCACCCTGGGATGGCAGCAGGAAGCCGCCCTGCGGATGCTGCAGAACAACCTCGACCCCGAGGTCGCCGAGCACCCGGACAAGCTCGTCGTCTACGGCGGCACCGGCAAGGCCGCCCGCGACTGGCGCTCCTTCGACGCGATGGTGCGCACGCTGCGGACCCTCAAGCAGGACGAGACCATGCTGGTCCAGTCCGGCCGTCCGGTCGGCGTCATGCAGACCCACGAGTGGGCCCCGCGCGTCCTGATCGCCAACTCCAACCTCGTCGGCGACTGGGCCAACTGGGAGGAGTTCCGCCGTCTGGAAGCCCTCGGCCTGACCATGTACGGCCAGATGACCGCCGGCTCCTGGATCTACATCGGCACCCAGGGCATCCTCCAGGGCACCTACGAGACCTTCGCCGCCGTCGCCGCGAAGAAGTTCGGCGGCACCCTGGCCGGGACGATCACCCTCACCGCCGGTCTCGGCGGCATGGGCGGCGCCCAGCCCCTCGCGGTGACCATGAACGACGGCGTCGCCCTCTGTATCGACTGCGACCCGCGCGCCATCGAGCGCCGCATCGAGCACCGCTACCTGGACGTCAGGGCCGACTCCCTCGACCACGCCCTCCAGCTGGCCGTGGAGGCCCGCGACCAGCGCAAGCCGCTGTCCATCGGCGTCCTCGGCAACGCGGCCGAGCTGGTCCCGCAGCTCCTCGCGATGAACGCGCCGATCGACATCGTCACCGACCAGACCTCCGCCCACGACCCGCTGGCCTACCTGCCCGTCGGCATCGCCTTCGAGGACATGGCCGACGCCGCCGCCAAGGACCCGGCCGGCTTCACCACCCGCGCCCGCGAGTCCATGGCGAAGCACGTCGAGGCCATGGTCGGCTTCATGGACGCCGGCGCCGAGGTCTTCGACTACGGCAACTCCATCCGCGGCGAGGCCCAGCTCGCCGGATACGGCCGCGCCTTCGCCTTCCCCGGCTTCGTCCCCGCCTACATCCGCCCCCTCTTCTGCGAGGGCAAGGGCCCCTTCCGCTGGGCCGCCCTGTCCGGCGACGCGGCCGACATCGCCAAGACCGACAAGGCGCTCCTGGAGCTGTTCCCGGAGAACGAGTCCCTGGCCCGCTGGATCAAGATGGCCGGCGAGCGCGTCCACTTCCAGGGCCTGCCCGCACGCATCTGCTGGCTCGGCTACGGCGAGCGGGACAAGGCCGGCGAGCGCTTCAACGACATGGTCGCCTCCGGTGAGCTGGCGGCCCCGCTTGCCATCGGCCGCGACCACCTCGACTGCGGTTCCGTCGCCTCCCCGTACCGCGAGACCGAGGCCATGCTCGACGGCTCCGACGCGATCGCCGACTGGCCGCTGCTGAACGCCATGGTCAATGTGGCCTCCGGCGCCTCCTGGGTCTCCCTCCACCACGGTGGCGGCGTCGGCATGGGGCGGTCCATCCACGCCGGCCAGGTCACGGTGGCCGACGGCACGAAGCTCGGCGGCGAGAAGATCCGCCGGGTGCTGACCAACGACCCCGGCATGGGCGTCATCCGGCACGTGGACGCCGGCTACGACATCGCCGAGTCCGTCGCGGGAGAGCGTGGGGTGCGGGTGCCGATGCGCGAGGGCGACGCCGAGGGTGACGAGGCGTGAGCGAACTCGGGACCGGGCACGGCGGCCCCGCGGCGGGGACCGGCCTCCCCACCCCGGACGCGGGTCCGTCCGCGCCCACCGGCCGCGCCCCGCGGCCCGCGCCGGCCGACGGGACACCGGCCGCCGGCGGCGGCTCCTTCCACGCGATGTGGCGCGAGCTGCGCCCCATCGGCCGGCACCCCGACTCCGGCGGTTACCGGCGCTACGCCTGGACCGGTGCCGACGCCGAGTGCCGCGCCTGGTTCAAGGACCAGGCCGAGGCGCGCGGGCTGGCCTACGAGGTCGACCGCAACGGCAACCAGTGGGCGTGGCTCGGGGACCCGGCCGCCGGGGACGCCGTCGTCACCGGGTCGCACCTGGACTCGGTACCGGACGGCGGCGCCTTCGACGGGCCCCTCGGCGTCGTTTCCTCCTTCGCCGCCCTGGACGAACTGCGCGGCAGGAGCGCCCGGTTCACCAAGCCCCTGGCGATCGTGAACTTCGGGGACGAGGAGGGCGCCCGGTTCGGGCTCGCCTGCGTCGGCTCCCGGCTCACCGCCGGACAGTTGACCGTCGAGCAGGCCCACCGGCTCACCGACGGCGACGGGACCAGCCTGCCCCGGGCCATGGAGGCCGCCGGATACGACCCCGACGCCATCGGACCCGACCCCGAACGGCTGGGCCGGATCGGCGCCTTCGTGGAACTCCACGTCGAGCAGGGCCGCGCGCTGGACCTGTCCGGCGACCGCGTCGGTATCGCCAGCGCCATCTGGCCGCACGGACGCTGGCGGTTCGACTTCCGGGGCGAGGCCAACCACGCCGGCACCACCCGGCTGACCGACCGCCGCGACCCGATGCTGTCCTACGCCGAGACGGTGCTCGCCGCCCGGCGCGAGGCCGAACTCGCCGGAGCCGTCGCCACCTTCGGCAAGATCTCCGTCGAGCCGAACGGCGTCAACGCCATTCCCTCCCTGGTGCGCGGCTGGCTCGACTCCCGCGCCGCCGACCAAGGCACCCTGGCCACCGTGGTCGGCGGCATCGAGCGGGCGGCCCGGGATTACGCCGACGCCCACGGCATCGACCTGGCCGTCGTCCGCGAGTCCTTCACGCCCGTCGTGGAGTTCGACCACGCCCTGCGCGACGAACTCGGCCGCATCCTGGGCAAGGACACCGGCCTGACGGTGCCCGTGCTCGGCACGGGCGCCGGACACGACGCCGGAATCCTCTCCGGGACCATCCCGACCGCCATGCTGTTCGT
The DNA here is from genome assembly GCF_044454765.1 of Streptomyces sp. NPDC051452. Classification (NCBI taxonomy): domain Bacteria; kingdom Bacillati; phylum Actinomycetota; class Actinomycetes; order Kitasatosporales; family Streptomycetaceae; genus Streptomyces; species Streptomyces sp. NPDC051452. Next base: position 61,407 of record NZ_JBITEB010000011.1, on the reverse strand, counting down.
GCGCAACCCCACCGGCGTCTCGCACTCCCCGGCCGAGTCGGCGGCCGAGGACGACTGCGTGGCCGGGGTGAGCGCCCTCGCCGACGTACTGGAAGGGCTGGCCTGCACGTGACCGAACGGACCTACTGGTTGGAACACGCCTGGCTCGGCACGCACGTCGAGCCGGGTGTGGCCGTCACCGTGCGGACCGGCGGCTCCGCCGCGGGAACGGACGGCCGGATCGGCGCCGTCCGCACCGGCGTGGCCACCCCGCCGCCCGGCGCCGAGATCCTGCGCGGGCTCACCCTGCCCGGCCTGGCGAACGCGCACAGCCACGCCTTCCACCGGGCGCTGCGCGGCACCGTCCAGGTCGGCTCCGGGACCTTCTGGACCTGGCGCGAGATGATGTACTCCGTCGCCGACCGCCTGACCCCGGAGACCTACCACGCCCTGGCCCGCGCGGTGTACGCCGAGATGGCGCTGGCCGGCGTCACCTGCGTCGGTGAGTTCCACTACGTGCACCACGCGCACGGCGGCACCCCCTACGCCGACCCCAACGCGATGGGCGAGGCACTGATCGCGGCCGCCGCCGACGCCGGGATCCGGATCACGCTCCTCGACACCTGCTACCTCTCCGCCGGCTTCGGCGAGCCGCCCAACCCCCACCAGCTGCGGTTCTCCGACGGCAGCGCGCAGGCCTGGGCCGAACGCTGCGCGGCTCTCGAGGAACGGGATCACGCACGGATCGGGGCGGCGATCCACTCGGTGCGGGCCGTGCCCGCGGACCAGCTGGCGACCGTGGCGCAGTGGGCGGGGGAGCGGCGGGCCCCGCTGCATGTGCATCTGTCGGAGCAGACCGCCGAGAACGACGCCTGCCTCGCCGCGCACGGCCGCACGCCCACCCGGCTGCTCGCCGACCACGGCGTCCTCGGGCCGCGCACCACCGGCGTGCACAACACCCATCTCACCGACGACGACATCGCCCTGCTCGGCGAGTCGGGCACCGGCACCTGCATGTGCCCGACGACCGAGCGCGACCTGGCCGACGGGATCGGGCCGGCCGTCGCCCTGCAGCGCGCCGGCTCCCCGCTCTCCCTCGGTTCCGACAGCCACGCCGTCATCGACCTGCTCGAAGAGGCGCGCGCCATGGAGCTGAACGAGCGGCTGCGCACCCGCACCCGGGGCCACTGGACGGCCGCGGCCCTGCTGCGCGCCGCCTCGGCGGACGGTCACGCGGCCCTGGGCTGGCAGGACGCGGGCACCCTGGAGCCCGGGGCGCTCGCCGACTTCACCACCGTCGCCCTGGACTCGGTCAGGACAGCGGGACCGGTGCCGCGACTCGGAGCCGAGACCGCCGTATTCGCCGCCTCCGCGGCGGACGTACGCCATACGGTCGTGGGCGGGCGGCATGTCGTACGGGACGGCGCGCACACGCTCGTGCCCGACGTGCCGTCGGCGCTGGCCGACTCGATCGCAGCGCTCCGCGGCTGAGGCCCGCCGACCCCCATCCGGCCACCTTCGAGGACACCATGAGCAGCAGCACCGTCATCACCAACATCGCCACGCTGGTCACCAACGACCCCTCCTCCGGATGGGGAGACTCCCCCCTCGGTCTGATCCACGACGCGGCCGTCGTCATCGACGGCGACCGCGTCGCCTGGACCGGTGAAGCCGGCAAAGCACCCGCCACCGACAATCGGGTCGACGCGGGCGGCCGGGCCGTACTGCCGGGCTTCGTGGACTCCCACTCGCACCTGGTCTTCGCGGGCGACCGCACCCAGGAGTTCAACGCCCGTATGTCCGGCCGCTCCTATACGGCCGGTGGCATCCGCACCACGGTCGCGGCCACCCGCGCCGCGAGCGACGCGGAACTGGAGGCGAACCTCACCCACTACCTGGCGGAGGCGCTCCGCCAGGGCACCACCACCTTCGAGACCAAGTCGGGTTACGGACTCACCGTCGAGGACGAGTCCCGCGCCCTGCGCATCGCGGCGCGGCACACCGAGGAGGTGACGTACCTGGGCGCCCACATCGTCTCCCCGGACCTCGCCGACGACCCCGCCGCCTATGTGGCCCTGGTCACCGGCGAGATGCTGGACGCCTGCGCGCCGCACGCCCGCTGGATCGACGTGTTCTGCGAGAAGGGCGCCTTCGACGGCGACCAGGCGCGCGCCGTTCTCACGGCGGGCAAGGCGAAGGGGCTCCACCCCCGGATCCACGCCAACCAGCTGTCGTACGGCCCGGGTGTCCAGCTCGCGGTGGAGCTCGACGCGGCCAGCGCGGACCACTGCACCCACCTCACGGACGCGGACGTGGACGCCCTGGCGAGCGGCCGTACCGTCGCCACGCTCCTCCCCGGCGCCGAGTTCTCCACCCGCGCCCAGTGGCCGGACGCCCGCCGCCTGCTGGACGCGGGCGTCACGGTGGCCCTGTCCACGGACTGCAACCCCGGCTCGTCCTTCACCTCCTCGGTCCCCTTCTGTATCGCGCTGGCGGTGCGGGACATGGGGATGACCCCGGACGAGGCGGTCTGGTCGGCGACGGCGGGCGGCGCGGCGGCCCTGCGCCGCGACGACATCGGCCGACTCACGCCGGGTGCTCGCGCCGACCTGACCCTCCTCGACGCGCCGAGCCATGTACACCTGGCGTACCGGCCGGGCGTGCCGCTGGTCGCGGGTGTCTGGCGGCGCGGCGCGCGCGTGGTCTGACGCGCCGGTGTCAGGACGGCAGGGGCGGGGTCACTCCGCCCCCGCCCGCCACTGCTGAGCCGTGCCCCCGGTCAGCGGCTCCAGCGACAGCCCGCCGCCCCCGTCCGCGGTGACCGCCGTCTCGATGGCGATCGCCGGGCGGATCACCCCGTCGGCGTCGACCGTGAAGCGCAGGTTGTCGCCGTGGTCGCCGTCGACCGAGTCGCAGTCCCAGATGCCCACGCCCTTGTCGACGGAACCGCGGCTGTCCAGGCAGAAGCCGGGGTCCGCGGACGACTGCACGACACCGCGGCCGGTGTCGACGCGCCAGCGCTGGGTGGGGGCGGCGGTGCAGGGGGCGGTGACGACGTCGGTGCCGTTGTCGAAGTCGCCGGACACGTCCAGGCACCGGCCCGAGGCGACGTTCACGACCTGGGCGTACGTGCCGTTCGGGGCGTGGGCCGTGGGGGAGGGGGACGGGCGGGGGCTGTGGCTCGGGGGCCGCGTCGTCGGGCTCGGGCTCCGCGTGGGAGACGGGGACCGGGAGGTCCGGGACGGCGACGGTGTCGCGGACACCGTCGCCGTGACCGTGACCGGCGGTGCGGTGGTGGGCGTGCCGACGGCGCCCGCCGAGCGGTGGTCCGCGGAGCCGCCCGAGGGCAGCATGAGGATCACCAGGGGGACCAGGGCCACACCGAAGGCCGCGGAGGCCAGCAGTAAGCGGCGGGAGGGAGGGCGCCGCGACCCCGTGCCGCCGGCGGCGACCCGGGGCTCGGGGCCCTGCCGGGTCGTGTACGACGAACCGGACCAGGGCAGCAGGCCCTCCGCCAGGGCTGCGCGCGGGGCGTCCCGCAGGGCCGTCAGGTCCTCGTGGGCGGCCGTGCAGTGCGGGCAGTGCGCCATGTGCGCGTGCAGGTCGGCGCTGTGGCGGGGGGCGTCCGCCCGCGTCGACTCCTCGATCAGGCGGCGGAAGTCCGCGCAGCGCGGGTCGTCGGAGGCGGCCAGGCGGGACCTCAGACAGGCCTGGGACATCGCCTGGAGGGCCTGCGGCGTGCCGTACACCACGTCCTGGGGGGCGAGGTCGAGGAAGGCGGCCGTGCGGTCCTCGGGCTCCTCGTCCACGACGGCGTACCAGAGCAGGCCCTGGGCGCGGGAGGGCAGGGTGTGGAACGCGGCCAGCAGGGGCGGGAGCGGGCCCTCCGGGGTGCCGGTGGTGTTCAGGACCAACAGCAGGCCGGGGTCGAGGCCCGCGGAGCGGTCGTCGCGGGCCCAGGAGGCGGCCAGCCGGGCGGTCAGCAGCAGGAGGTGGTGGCGGAGGGGGACGCGCGGGTCCACACCGTGTGCCGTCTCGCGGGCCGCCGCCGTGAAGGTCTCGGCCGCCAGCCGCCGGGCCGCCGACTCGCTCGCGGTGCACAGCCGGGCGTAGCCGAGGACCGTCGGGCGGTGCCGTCGGTGGAGCTCCCGCAGCGCGGCGTAGGCGGTGGCGGTGTCGCCGCGCAGCAGTACGGTCAGCCGCGCGTCCGGCGCCTCGCCGTACGGCCCGCCACCCGTCTCCCCGGCAGCGTCGCCGCCCTGAGCCATCCTCGCCCCTCCTCGCCGCCGCCCATCCCCTGTCCTGACGTACCGGCCAGTTTGGGGTGCCCATGGTGGCGGAGGCGGCCCTTGAGGAAAAGAGGGTTACCTGTGGTAACTCAAAAGGGTTCGGGCAACCGGGAGGCCGGCCTCCGAAAAGCGAAGCCGACCTCCGGAAAACGAAGCGGTCCGGCGCCATGGGCCGGACCGCATCCGCTCGTGGAGGTCACCCGGGAAAGCCGAAGCCCCGTGTGGAGGCTCACTCCTCCACCGTCAGCCCCTTGCGCAACCGCACCAGCGTGCGCGACAGCAGCCGGGAGACGTGCATCTGGGAGATGCCCAGTTCGTCGCCGATCTCCGACTGGGTCATGTTCGCCACGAACCGCAGCGAGAGGATCTTGCGGTCCCGGGACGGCAGTTCCGCGATCAGCGGCTTGAGCGACTCGATGAACTCGATGCCCTCGAGCCCGTGGTCCTCGTACCCGATCCGGTTCGCCAGGGAACCCTCGGTCTCGTCCTCCTCGGGCTGTGCGTCCAGGGAGGAGGCCGTGTACGCGTTCGACGCGGCCATGCCCTCGACGACCTCTTCCCTGGAGATGCCGAGCCGCTCGCCGAGTTCCGCGACCGTGGGGGAGCGGTCCAGCTTCTGGGCCAGTTCGTCTCCCGCCTTGGCGAGGTCGAGCCGCAGCTCCTGAAGCCGGCGCGGGACGCGCACCGACCAGGAGGTGTCACGGAAGAAACGCTTGATCTCGCCGATGATGGTAGGCATCGCGAAGGTGGGGAACTCCACACCACGGGCGAGCTCGAAGCGGTCGATCGCCTTGATCAGGCCGATGGTGCCGACCTGGACGATGTCCTCCATCGGCTCGCTGCGGGAGCGGAAGCGGGAGGCGGCGAACTTGACCAGCGCGAGGTTGAGCTCGACGAGCGTGTTGCGGACGTACGCGTGCTCGTACGTCCCTTCCTCCAGCGACTCGAGCCGCTCGAAGAGTGTCTTGGACAGGGCCCGTGCGTCGACCGGGCCGATCTCGTCGTACGGGGGGATCTCCGGAAGATCCTCGAAGAGGTCGAGGGGATCGATGGGATGATCCAGTTTTTCCGGTGGGGGTGTCGACGTCGCGATACGGGTATGCGATGCGTCGAGCCGGGGTGACATGGGTGTCCTCCATCGTTCTCGGCATATGGCTGCCGAAGCCGATACGTGCACTGCTGCGTTGTGCGGCGCCTCCGAAGCCGGCGTGTAGGAATGTGTGTCCGTACTAGCCCTACCCGCTTCACCGAGCGGGTTGCAAGTGCGTTCTGTTGCGGTATGTCCGTTTGTGTGCGGTTGTTCGGGTGTCGGAGGGCGCTGGGAAGGCGTAATGTTCGAGGGCATCAGCAGCCACGACCTCGGGAGAGAGACGGCATGGACCACGGGACGGTCGGCAGCGCACAGTCGGGCCGGCTTCTGGTGGAGGTGCGGGAAGAGGGCTCCAGCGCCGTAGTGACACCGGCGGGTGAGCTCGATCACCACACCGCCGATCTTCTGCGTGAGCCCCTCGACGACCTCCTCGCCAAGGGCTTCGCGCGGCTTGTGGTGGACTGCTCACGCCTGGAGTTCTGCGACTCCACCGGCCTGAACGTTCTACTCGGGGCGCGGTTGAAGGCGGAGGCCGCGGGGGGCGGGGTCCACCTGGCCGGCATGCTGCCGGTGGTGGCCCGCGTGTTCGAGATCACAGGGGCCGAGGCGGTCTTCACCGTCCACGACTCCGTGGAGGCGGCGCTGGCCGAAGGGGCCGACTGAGCCCGCATTTCCGGCCCTCGCGTCCCGGTCGCTCCGGGCGTCGCGCCTGTCACGCCGAATACGGGGGTGTTTCGCCGGATCCGTCGGGCAGGAGAGGGCAGAAGAGGGCAGGGAGCCTCCTGCCGACCGCCCGCCACCGGACCCGATCTCGGACCCGGTGAACGACCTGATGGTGTGACCTGGACGGGACCTATGTGCAGCGGACGGGCGAGCGACCGACCCGCACCTGCGGCGGGCGGACGACGTACGGACCGGCCGGCATCGAACGGTGCCGGACTTATGAATCGTGAACTGGTGAATCGGTGAGGTGAAGCGCTGATGAGCACCACCCGGCCTTACTCGCCGGGCGACCGCGGCCCGGAGCCCAGCGGCGCTTCCGGGGAGTCCGAGGGTGCTGTGCCGACCGTCGGCGCGGCCGCGGGGGCAGATGCGAGGGCGGTCGCGCCGTCGCCGCCTGCTCCGCCCGGGCCGTCCGGGGCGTCCGGCGGCACTCCGGAGGCGCGTGGGCGACAGGTCCGCAGACTCGTCCTGGAGGGCGAGAGCGGTGTCGTCCCGCTTGCCCGTGACTTCTCCCGCCAGGCGCTGTACGCGTGGGGCTGGCTGCCCGCCGACGGCGCCGACCGGCGGGCCGCCGCGGAGGACGTCCTGCTCGTCGTGTCCGAACTGGTCACCAACGCCTGTCTGCACGCCGAGGGTCCCGACGAACTGGTCCTCTCCTGCGACAACAAGGTGATCCGGGTCGAGGTCTCCGACCGCGGCACGGGCCAGCCGGCCCCGCGCACCCCGCACCGCGCCGGTCGCCCCGGGGGACACGGCATGTTCATCGTGCAGCGGCTCTGCCTGGACTGGGGCGTCGTGCGCGCCACGGACCGCCCCGGCAAGACGGTGTGGGCGGATCTGGGCGCTCCCGCGTAGCCGCGGGGCCGCCCCTGCCACCTCCCGGCGCCGCCCGCCCGGCGCCACCGCCTCTCCGTCCCCCCGTCTCCACTCCGACACTTGACGCGCGCGCCGGATCGCCACAACTCCGGCCCGCGCCGCGTCTTCCTTCCTCGCGACCCCGGGCGTACCTTGACGGCCGAATCTGATATGCCGTCAGCTATTTCGTCGTGAACGAATGGGGTGGACCGATCGTGTCGTACCCGAAGCGAACCGCCGCGCTCGCGTCCGCCGCGGCGCTGGCCGGCTCGGCGGTGCTGCTGGCCGCTCCGGCGGCCCATGCCGACGTCGTCGACGTCGACTACCGCTGTCAGACGCCGATCGGCGTCAAGAGCGCCGTCTCGCCCATCGACATCAAGGGCGTCCACAGCGGCAGCGGCTACAAGATCACCATGTCCTGGCAGAAGGGTGTCTCCTCCAGCCCCGTCGAGCTGGGCAAGGGGGCGATGACGCCGAGCGCCACCATCAGACTGGGCGGCGCCGACAGCGGGACCCTCGCGGTCGACGGACCGGCCAACGCGGCCGCCATCCCCGCCAACACCCCTATAAAGATCAGCGACTTGAGCGGTACCTACACGCCAAGAAAGAACGGCAAGGTCACCTTCACGGCGGCCGTCCTCACCATCAAGGCGCTCGGTACGACGACGACCTGCACGCCGACCAACAGCCCGAAGCCGTCCCTGACGCTGGACGTGACGGGAGCGGGCGGCTCGTCCACCTCGGGCGGCTCGTCCTCTTCGGGCGGCGCGTCCACGTCCGGCGGCTCGTCCTCTTCGGGCGGCTCGTCCTCGTCTTCCGGCGGCGGCACCGGGGGCTCCGGTGGCACCGGTGGTCGACTGCCGCAGACCGGGCCCGCGGACTCCGCCGTCGCCCTCGGCACGCTCGGCGGCACGGTTCTGCTCGCCGGTGCGGCGGGCGCCCTGTGGCTCAGCCGGCGCGGCCAGACCGCCCGCCGCTGACGCCTCAGCCCCCGACCGACCCCGGCCCGCGACCGCTGGAGGCGCCCATGGCGTCCGTCACCCGCGTCCCGCCCCGCCGCCGACGCCTGCCCCCGGCCGCCACCGTGCCCGCGGCCCTGTGCCTGCTCACTCTGCTGGGCGCGGCGCCCGGCGCCGCCGCCACCGGATCGTGGTCCGTCTCCCCCTCGGGTGGCGGCCGCCCCTCCCTGTACGCCGAGGGACCGCCCGGGGCGGTGCTGCGGGACACGGTGTCCGTCACCAACCCGGGCCGGGCGCCGCTCGACGTACGGCTGTCCGGTACCGGTGCCGGCATCCGGATCGCCTTCGCCGACCGGGGACCGCGCGTCCCCGCCCGGACCCGCGCCGACGTGCCCATCACGGTGACCGTTCCGGCCGGGGCCGAACCCGGCGACCGCTCCGGCGCCGTCGTCGCGCGCGCCGCCGACGGCCGCACGGAGACCGTCCCGCTACGGCTGCGCGTCGTCGGCCCGGCGCTCGCCGCGCTGACCGTCGAGCACCTGTCCGTGCGTGCCGACCGGCTCACCTACGAGCTGGTCAACCGCGGCACCACCGTGCTCGTGCCGAGACTCGCGGTGCGCGTGGACGGTGTCCTCGGCCGCCTCCTCGATCGCCCGGCGCGTGCCCTGCCCGTCCGGCTGCGCCCGGGAGCCCGGGTGGGACTCGCCGAGCCCTGGCCGGACCGGCCCGCCCTGGACGCGGTCGACGTCCGGCTGACGGTCACGGCCCCGGGAGGCGCTCACGACACGGCGACCACGTCCGCCCGGTTCGTGCCGTGGGAGGTACCGGCGGGCGCGGCCGGCACGGCGGTCGTGGGAGCGGGCGTCCTGTTCGCCGTACGACGACGGGGTAGCCGTACGACTAACACGCCCCCGCCCGCGGACGCCAGGCCCGGCGACCCGGGCCCACGTCCTCTCGTAGCGGCCGGCGACCACCGCGCCGGGGCCTCGTCCACGGAGGGCCGGTGACATGGGGAGGAGCGTGAGGACCGTCAGGGCGCTCGCGGGAGCGGCGGTGTCCGTGTTGCTCGTGCTGGGGCTCTCGGGGCCGGTGGCCGCGGCGGACGGGCCGGTCGTGCGGCTGTCGGCCGGGCAGGCCGGCACCGGCGGTTCGGTCACCGTCTCCGGCACCGGCTGGCGGCCGCACGTCCTGCTGATGATGCTGGTCTGCGGGCGGGCCACGCCGTCCCGCGGTGTCGTCGGCGGCACCAACTCCTGTGCCAACGGCGACGGCAGAGCCGTGACGACCGACGGCCAGGGCGCCTTCCACCGCGGACTGCCGGTCTCGGAACCGCCCGTGCCCTGCCCCTGCGTGGTGCACGTGGCCACCGTCACCGGCGCCACGGCCGAGGCGGACGCCGTCCTGCGGGTCGCCGGTCACCCCGTCGCCCCGCTGCCCGCCGAGCGCTCCGGTGGCCGGCTGGCGGTCCTGTCCGACGTCCGGCTGACCGGTTCCGGGGGCCTGCTCACCTGGTTCGGCGCCCCACCCGACCGCACTCTCGTCCTCACCGTCGGCAACACCGGCACGAGCCCGGTCCGCGATCCGGTCTTCCGGGTCGGCACCGCCCACGGCGTCTTCGCACCGCAGTGGGAGGACCGCCAGTGGCGCGGCACGCTCGCCCCCGGCAAGAAGGCGCAGATCAAGCTGCCGGTCGAGCTGTCGGCCGGGGCGCACGGCGACTACACCGTCTCCCTCGACTACGACGGACGGCTCCTCGCCCGGCAGCCGTGGGCCGTGGGCCGGCCCTGGGGGGTGACGCTGTTCTGGCTGCTGCTCTGCCTGGTCGTGCCGGCGGCGCTGTTCCGTGTCGGCATGGCCGTCGTGGACCGGCTACGGCCCGGTGGGCCGGTCGCCGCGAGCCATCGGCGCCCGCCCTGGGCCTCCGTCCTGACCCTGTCCCCGCGCCTGCCGCGCTCCGGGGGACGCGCGCCCGCGCGCCCCTCGCCCCGGACCGGGACCCCCGCCCCGACCCCGGTCCTGCCGTGGTTCAGCCCGGACTCCGCTCCGGGCGCCCCGGCACACCGGCTCTCCGCACCGCACGACGACAGCCCGACGAGCCCGACGAGCCCGGCGGGTCCGACGACTCCCACCCCGAAGGGACCCACGTGAGCATGCGAAGGAGAGGCGCACCGGCCGGCGCGCATCGGCTGACTGCGGTGGGCGCCGCGCTGGCGCTGGGTGGTGCGGGCGTCCTGCTGGGTCTGACGGCGGCGCCCGCGCAGGCGGCGCAGGTGTCGTACGCCACCCACTGTGTGCCGCCCGCCGGCATCGCCCCCGTCGACGGCACCACCAAGGTCGAGATCACCGCGCCCGCCACGGCGAAGGTGGGCGACACCGTGGACATCGTGTGGAAGTTCGTCCAGGCCGCCTCCAGGAACCCGGACATCATCGACCTGCCCGCGAACTCGGTCCAGCCGTCCGGCGTGCTCAAGGCGGCCGGCGCGCAGAGCGGCGACGTCACGCTGAGCGGTCCCCGAAGGAACCCGGCCATCCCCAAGGGCGGCGCCATGGTGCTCTCCGACATGAAGGGCAGCCTGAAGCTGACGGCGGCCGGCACGGTGACGCTGACGCCGGACGCGTACACCGTCAACGCGATGTCCACCGATACCAGGTGCGCGCCGCGCGAGACCGTGCGGCAGGCGGCGACGATCGCGGTGACGGCCGGCGGCGGCACGTCCGGTCCGACCCCCACCGGTTCGCCGACCCCGACGAGGTCGGCGACTCCGACGGGCACCGCGACCGCCACGGCCAGCCCCAGGGCCACCGGTGGTACCGGTCGGAGCGACTTCACCGGCAAGGAGGTGCGGATCGCGTACGCCTGCAAGACCCCGATCGGCGACAGGAACGCGACCTCGCCGGTGCGGATCGACGCCAGGGCGAACGGCGGGAGCTACGACCTCACCGTGCGGTTCGGGAAGTCGGTCATGGACAGTCCCGCCGACATCCCCAAGGACTCCGTGAAACCGTCCATGGAGGTGGTGCTGGGCGGCTCCGACAAGGGCACGGTGCAGGTGGAGGGCCCGGCCAACGCCGGCCCGATCAAGGCCGGCGACCCGATCGCGATCCCCGACCTCACGGGCACGTACAAGCCCGGCGCGAGCGGCTCCTCGACCCTGTCGCCGGGTGTCCTCACGGTCAGGGCCCTCGGTACGACCACGACGTGCACGCCGGCCCGCACGGAGGTCTCGCTCACCCTGGACACCACCGGGCAGCCGGGCGGAGCGGCCGGCGGCACCTCCACCTCCGGGGGCTCGGGGAGCGCGGGCGGCGGCACCGGTGACACCGGCGGCACCTCGGGCGGCGACGGCGGCGCGGGCGGCCTCGCCGAGACCGGCGCGAGCGACCACGGCGGGCTGAAGGCCCTGGGTCTGGTCGCGGGCACCGCGATCCTGCTGGGCGGCGCGGTGTTCACGTTCCTGCCGGGCCGCAGGACCCGCTAGCACCGGACGGGATGCCCGGCGCACGCGAAGAGGGCCACCGCGTCCGATGACACGGTGGCCCTCCCGTCGACCGGGGACCCGGAACCCGGGGTCGGGTCAGTGCACGTCGCCCATCAGGGACTTCACGCTGCGGCGGTACATGTAGACCGCGACACCCGCGAGGGCGGCGAGGATCGCCTCCACCAGGACCGCGCCGGACCCGTTGAGGTCGACGCCGGCGATGGCCGGGTTGGACAGCAGGCTGGTGATCGAGTCGCCCGCGGTGACCGCGAGGAACCAGACACCCATCATCTGGCTGGCGTACTTGGCCGGAGCCATCTTGGTGGTCACCGACAGGCCGACCGGCGACAGGCACAGCTCGCCTACGGTCTGGATCAGGTAGATGCCCACCAGCCACATCGGGCTGACCTTCGTGCCGTCGGAGGCCATGCCCAGCGGCAGCAGGAAGAAGAAGAACGAGACACCGATGAAGAACAGGGCGGCGGCGAACTTCGCGACCGTGCTCGGCTCCTTGCCCTTGCGGGCCAGCCACAGCCAGACCCAGGCGAAGACCGGCGCGAGCGCCATGATGAACACCGGGTTCAGCGACTGGTACCACGAGGACGGGAAGTCGAGGCCGAACAGCGAACCGGCGGCCTTGTTCTCACCGAAGGCCTGGACGGTGGAGCCGCCCTGGTCGTAGATCATCCAGAAGACGGCGGCGGCCACGAAGAACCAGATGTAGCCGGTCATCTTGGACTGCTCGACGTTCGAGAGGTCCTTGTCACGCTTGATGCGCAGCAGCACACCGGCCGGGATGACCAGACCGATCAGGGTCAGCGGGATCATCGCCCAGTTGAGGGTGAAGTGGCCGGTGAAGCCGACGATGCCGTAGAAGACGGCGGCGACGGCCAGCCAGATCAGGCCCTTGCGCAGCCAGGTCGCGCGCTCCTCGGCCGCCAGCGGCTTCGGGACGCGGTTGCTCTGCGGGCTCAGGTTGCGGGTGCCCAGCAGGAACGCGGCGAGACCGATGGCCATGCCGACCGCGGCGAGGCCGAAGCCGAGGTGCCAGTTGACCTCCTGGCCGACCGTGCCGATGATCAGCGGCGCGAAGAAGGCACCCAGGTTGATGCCCATGTAGAAGATCGTGAAGCCACCGTCACGGCGCGGGTCGTCCGGGCCCTGGTAGAGGTGGCCGACCATGGTGGAGATGTTGGCCTTCAGCAGACCCGAGCCGAGCGCCACCAGTCCCAGACCGGCGAAGAAGGGCGCCTGACCGCCGGGCAGCGCCAGCACCAGGTGACCGGCCATGATCGTGACGGCCGCGATGGTGACGGTCTTGCGGGGGCCCCAGACGCGGTCGCCCAGCCAGCCGCCCGGCATCGCGAGCAGGTACACCATCGACAGGTAGACCGAGTAGATCGCCGTCGTCGTGGCCAGGTCCATGCCGAGCCCGCCGCCCATGCTGCCCTTTTTGGCGTCGGGGCCGCCGGAGAGCAGGTAGACAACGAGAAGGGCCCTCATGCCGTAGAAGCTGAAGCGCTCCCACATCTCGGTCATGAAGAGGGTGGCCAGTCCGCGGGGGTGGCCGAAGAAGGTCTTCTCGGAACCGGGGGTGCCCGGGCGGACCGAGTCCTTCGTCAGGCTGGACGCCATGGTCGTTCCTTGCTGGTCGGGACGCGCGGCAGGAGCGTTGCGCGCCCGGTGGGGGTGCGGCCGGCACCGGCGGGTCGGACGTCCACCCCCACGCCCGGGGGGAGTCCGCTCCGGATCGCGAAGCGGTGGACGGCGACCACCGGGATCCACGCTCCAGGACGCTTCACTGCGTCCGGAGCCCGGCCAGAGGTCATTCCTGTCAAGCTGGTCTAGACCAACCCGCACATGAAAGAGACCTTCAGCGTCAAGTGCCGCCAAAGGTCCCCGGTGTGCTAGAGGCGCTCAGGTCACCATACGACAGGACACCGCCGGATATGGAAGGACTTGAGACGCGGATCACAGGTGTCGGGGGAACCATGCGAGGGAATTCGAAGGTCCCTCCTACGATCGCATCCCCAGGTCAATGGTTCGTACCAGTGCGGCCCAAAGGTAAGAACCACTGCAACCGATCACACCCCGACAGCGCTCACCGGCGGTCTACCATCACCTCATGACCCGTGTACTGCTCGCCGAGGACGACGCGTCCATCTCGGAACCGCTGGCCCGCGCCCTGCGCCGGGAAGGTTACGAGGTCGAGGTGCGCGAGGACGGACCCGCCGCGCTCGACGCCGGAATGCAGGGCGGTGTCGACCTGGTCGTGCTGGACCTGGGCCTGCCCGGGATGGACGGCCTGGAGGTCGCCCGCCGGTTGCGCGCCGACGGCCACACCGTCCCGATCCTCATCCTGACCGCGCGGGCCGACGAGGTGGACACCGTCGTCGGTCTGGACGCCGGCGCCGACGACTACGTCACCAAGCCCTTCCGCCTCGCCGAACTGCTCGCCCGGGTGCGGGCCCTGCTGCGGCGCGGCGCCGCCGAGCCGCAGCAGCCGCCGGCCACGCACGGGGTGCGCATCGACGTCGAGTCGCACCGGGCGTGGATGGGCGACGAGGAACTCCAGCTCACCGCGAAGGAATTCGACCTGCTGCGGGTCCTCGTGCGGGACGCGGGCCGGGTCGTCACGCGGGACCAGCTGATGCGGGAGGTCTGGGACACCACGTGGTGGTCGTCGACCAAGACCCTCGACATGCACATCTCCTGGCTGCGCAAGAAGCTCGGCGACGACGCGGCCAACCCCCGCTACATCGCGACGGTCCGCGGTGTGGGCTTCCGCTTCGAGAAGAGCTGAGCCCTCCGGGGCCGGCTCGGTGACGGAACATGCGCCGACGTCTCATCCAGTCCACCCTCGCCGTCGTCCTCGTGGTGATCGCCGTCTTCGGCGTCTCCCTCGTGATCGTCGAGACGCGGACGATCAGCAACAGCGCCCAGGACCGGGTCGAGTCCGAGGCGGTACGGCTGGCCAGCATCGTGGACAGCCGCGTCCTCGCCGCCGAGAACGTCAACGCCGACGTGCTGCGCAACCCGGTCAGCAAGGAGCAGTACGTCCTGATCCGCATGCCCGGCAAGGCGCCGATCGAGATCGGCACCAAGCCGGAGGGTGACGTCATCCACTTCACGCAGCACGGCGAGGAGGGCGAGACGGTCACCGTGCAGGAGCCCCGCTCCTCGGTGACGCGTGAGGTCGGCCGGACCCTGCTGATCATCGCTCTGGTCGCGCTGCTCGCGGTGATCGCGGCCGTGCTGCTCGCGGTGCGGCAGGCCAACCGGCTCGCCTCCCCGCTGACCGACCTCGCCGAGACCGCCGAACGCCTCGGCTCAGGCGACCCGCGCCCCCGCCACAAGCGCTACGGCGTGCCCGAGCTGGACCGGGTCGCCGATGTGCTGGACTCCTCCGCCGAGCGGATCGGGCGCATGCTGACCGCCGAGCGGCGCCTCGCGGCCGACGCCTCCCACCAACTGCGTACGCCGCTGACCGCGCTGTCCATGCGGCTGGAGGAGATCACCCTCACCGACGATCCGGACACGGTGAAGGACGAGGCCACCATCGCCCTGACGCAGGTCGAACGGCTGACGGACGTGGTGGAGCGGCTCCTGACGAACTCGCGCGACCCGCGCACCGGCTCCGCGGTCTCCTTCGATCTGGACGAGGTCATCCAGCAGCAGCTCGCCGAGTGGCGGCCCGCCTACCGCAGCGCCGGCCGGGCCGTAGTCAGCTCGGGCAAGCGGCATCTGCGGGCCGTCGGCACGCCGGGCGCGGTCGCCCAGGTGCTGGCCGCGCTGATCGAGAACTCACTGATGCACGGCGGTGGAACCGTCGCCCTGCGCACCCGGGTCACCGGCAACCAGGCGGTGATCGAGGTCACCGACGAGGGTCCCGGGGTGCCGGCCGACCTCGGGGCGCGGATCTTCGAGCGCACGATCAGCGGACGCAACTCCACCGGCATCGGTCTCGCCGTCGCCCGGGACCTCGCGGAGGCCGACGGCGGACGACTGGAGCTGCTCCAGGCCCAGCCCCCGGTGTTCGGCCTGTTCCTCTCGCGCACACCCCCCGCCCGCAAGCTGGGCGAGGAGCATCCCACGGTCCGCTGACCTCCGCGGACCGCGCCGGGTCCGCTAGATACGCTGGGTCCGCTTCGGGGCGTCCTGCTGTGTCTCGGCTGCCGCGGCGGACACGTCCTGCGTCGACTCGGCCGCGAGGATCGACTCCGCCTCGCGGGCCGGCAGCGCCCGGAAGACCCAGGTGCGGTACGACCAGAACCGGAACAGCGTCGCGACGCCGATGCCGACGAACTTGAAGACGTTGCTCTGCAGCGGGCTGTCCCAGCCGAACTCATAGGTCGCCAGGTACAGCAGACCGTTCTCGATCACCAGGCCGACCACGCTGAACAGCAGGAACAGCGTGAGTTCCCGGGTGCGGCCACCCTTGTCGCGGTCCCGGTACGTCCAGTAGCGGAAACCGACGTAGTTGAACACGATCGCGACGACGGTCGCGATCACACTGGCGCGCACCACCGGCAGGTCGGAGACGTGCCGGACCAGGTTGAACACGCCGAGATTGACAAGGACGCCGGCGGCGCCGACGGCGCCGAACTTGGCCACCTCACGTACGAGCCGTTGCAGCCCCGCGGAACGAGGTTCCATGGCTGGCAGCTCCCGTCGGTAGGTTTCGTCAACCCCGCCATGCTATCCAGACGCGGCGGCCCCCTGCCCGCGGACCGGGCCACGACTGGGAAACGGATCGGAAAGAGCCGGGAAAGCAGCGGGTAAGAGGCCGTGAGCGGGGCACGATCCGGCCACCCCCGGCATGGCCGATACCCTAGGGGTGTGACGTTCCCGGTAGTCGGCATGGTCGGCGGGGGGCAGCTCGCGCGTATGACGCACGAAGCGGGCATCCCGTTGGGCATCAGGTTCAAGCTCCTCAGTGACACCCCTCAGGATTCAGCGGCCCAGGTCGTGAACGAAGTCGTCATCGGCGACTATCGCGATCTGGCGACCCTGCGTGAGTTCGCCCGCGGGTGCGATGTGATCACCTTCGATCACGAACATGTACCCACCGAGCATCTGCGGGCCCTGGAGGCGGACGGCATCCCCGTGCGCCCCGGGCCCGACGCGCTGGTGCACGCCCAGGACAAGGGCGTGATGCGCGCGAGGCTCGACGCGATCGGCATCCCGTGCCCACGGCACCGGATCGTCGCCGATCAGCGCGACGTCGCCGCCTTCGCGGCCGAGGGCGACGGCTTCCCCGTCGTCCTGAAGACGGTCCGCGGCGGCTACGACGGCAAGGGCGTGTGGGTCGTCGACTCCGTCGAGGAGGCCGCCGACCCGTTCCGGGCCGGGGTCCCGGTCCTCGCCGAGGAGAAGGTCGACTACGTCCGCGAGCTGGCCGCCAACGTCGTCCGCTCCCCGCACGGCCAGGCCGTCGCCTACCCGGTGGTGGAGTCGCGGCAGGTCGGCGGGGTCTGCGACACGGTCATAGCCCCGGCCCCCGACCTGGACGAGGAGCTCGCGCTCAGGGCCGAGGAGATGGCCCTGAACATCGCCAAGGAACTCGGCGTCGTCGGACACCTCGCCGTCGAGCTGTTCCAGACCCGCGACGGCCGCATCCTCGTCAACGAGCTGGCGATGCGCCCGCACAACTCGGGCCACTGGACCCAGGACGGCGCGATCACCTCCCAGTTCGCCAACCACGTCCGCGCGGTCCTGGACCTCCCGCTGGGCGACCCGCGCCCGCGCGCGCGGTGGACGGTCATGGTGAACGTCCTGGGCGGCGACTTCCCGGACATGTACTCCGCGTACTTGCACTGCATGGCCCGCGACCCCAAGCTCAAGATCCACATGTACGGCAAGGACGTGAAGCCCGGCCGCAAGGTCGGTCACGTCAACACCTACGGCGACGACCTCGACGACGTGCTGGAGCGCGCCCGTCACGCAGCCGGCTACCTGAGAGGGACGATCACCGAATGAGCCCGGTCGTAGGCATTGTCATGGGGTCGGACTCCGACTGGCCCGTCATGGAAGGGGCCGCCAAGGCCCTCGACGAGTTCGAGATCGCCTACGAGGTCGACGTCGTCTCCGCGCACCGCATGCCCCGCGAGATGATCGCGTACGGCGAGCAGGCCGCCGAACGCGGCCTGAAGGCGATCATCGCCGGCGCGGGCGGCGCCGCCCACCTGCCGGGCATGCTCGCCTCCGTGACCCCGCTGCCGGTGATCGGCGTCCCGGTCCCGCTGAAGTACCTCGACGGCATGGACTCGCTGCTGTCGATCGTGCAGATGCCGGCCGGTGTCCCGGTCGCCACGGTCTCCGTCGCCGGGGCCCGCAACGCCGGTCTGCTCGCCGCCCGGATGCTCGCCGCGCACGACGAGGAACTGCTGCAGAAGATGCGCGACTTCCAGCAGGACCTCAACGACCAGGCCACCGAGAAGGGCAAACGGCTGCGCACCAAGGTCGAGGGCGCCGGCCACTTCGGCTTCGGGAAGTGACACCGTTGACCTCACCGGCCTCGCTGGACACCGCCCGCGCGCTGCTGTGCGACTTCCCGGTCGTCGACGGCCACAACGACCTGCCGTGGGCGCTGCGCGAACAGGTCCGCTACGACCTCGACGCCCGTGACATCGCCGTACGTCAGGACGCCCATCTGCACACCGACATCCCGCGGCTGCGCGAGGGCGGCGTCGGGGCGCAGTACTGGTCGGTGTACGTGCGCGCCGACCTGCCGGACGCGGTGCCGGCCACGCTGGAGCAGATCGACTGCGTCCGGCAGCTCATCGAGCGGCACCCGGGGGAGCTGCGGGCCGCGCTGACGGCCGCCGACATGGAGGCGGCGCGCCGGGAGGGCCGTATCGCCTCCCTGATGGGCGCCGAGGGCGGCCACTCGATCGCCAACTCCCTCGGCACGCTGCGCTCACTGCACGCGCTCGGCGTGCGCTACCTGACGCTCACCCACAACGACAACGTGGACTGGGCGGACTCCGCGACCGACGAGCCCAGGGTGGGCGGCCTGTCCGCCTTCGGCCGGCAGGTCGTACGGGAGATGAACCGGCTCGGCATGCTCGTCGACCTCTCGCACGTGGCGGCGACGACGATGCGCGACGCGCTGGACGCCACGTCCGCGCCGGTGATCTTCTCCCACTCCTCCGCGCGGGCGGTGTGCGACCACCCCCGCAACATCCCCGACGACGTCCTGGAGCGGCTGCCCGCCAACGGCGGCGTGGCCATGGTGACGTTCGTGCCGAAGTTCGTGCTCCAGGCCGCCGTGGACTGGACGGCCGCGGCCGACGACAACATGCGCGCCCACGGCCTGCACCACCTGGACACCAGCCCCGAGGCGATGAAGATCCACCGCGCCTTCGAGGAGCGCAACCCGCGCCCGGTCGCCACGGTGTCCACGGTCGCCGACCACCTGGACCACATGCGCGCGGTGGCCGGCATCGACCACCTCGGCATCGGCGGCGACTACGACGGCACCGCCTTCACCCCGGACGGCCTGGACGACGTCTCGGGCTACCCGAACCTGCTGGCCGAACTGCTGGACCGCGGCTGGTCCAGGGCCGACCTGGCGAAGCTCACCTGGCAGAACGCGGTACGGGTGCTGGGCGCGGCGGAGGACGTCGCCCGTGACCTTCAGGCCACGCGCGGCCCGTCCAACGCCACGATCGAGTCACTCGACACCGGCACCGCCTGATCCGGCGCGTTCAGGGCGGGATAGTCGTTGTAGCCGGCGGCCCCGCCCACGTACATGAAGTAGCGGTCCCGGACCGGGTTGAGCGGCGCGCCCCGGCGCAGCCGCTCGACCAGGTCCGGGTTGGCGAGGAACGGCCGGCCGAGGGCCACCAGGTCGGCGCCGGCCGCCAGCTGCTCCCGGACGGCCCGGGTGACGGTCTCGGTGCCGAGGCCGGCCAGGTCGGGGTTGCCGATCAGGACACCGGGCCAGTCGGCGCGGATCCGCCGGTACCAGCCGCTGCGCGGGGTGGAGCGCACCAGATGCAGATAGGCGAGGTCCAGCCCCTTCAGCCGGTCCAGGAGCGCGGCGTACAGACCGCCCGTGTCCTCCTCCAGGACGCCGTTGACGGTGGAGCCCGGAGAGATCCGTACGCCCACCCGGTCGGCGCCGATCGCGTCGGCCACCGCCTCGGTCACCTCCGCCGCGAACCGCACCCGCCGTGCGGCGGGGCCGCCGTAGCCGTCCGTGCGGCGGTTGGTGTTGTCCGCGAGGAACTGGTGCAGCAGCATCCCGTTGGCCGAGTGCACCTCCACCCCCTCGAAGCCCGCCTCGACCGCCCGGCGGGCGGCGGCGGCGAAGTCGGCGATGGTGGCCCGGATGTCCTGCGCCGTCATCGCACGGGGCACCGCGGCCGGCCGGTGGCCGCGCGGGGTGAAGATCGTCTCCGGTAGCGCGAGAGCGGAGGGCGCCAGCGGGGTCAGACCCGTGGTCTCCGGATGGCTGACCCGTCCGCCGTGCTGGAGCTGCAGGAACATCCGCCCGCCGGCCGCCCGGACCGCTTCGGTGACCCGACGCCAGCCGGCCACGTGCCGGTCGGTGTGGATCGCGCTGATGTCGGGATAGGTCTGCCCGACCGGGTTCGGTGTCGACCCCTCGCCGATGAGCAGACCGGCCGAGGCGCGCTGCGCGTAGTGGGTGACCATCAGCGCCCCGGGGGTGCCGTCGGCCTCCGCGCGGTTGCGGGTGAGCGGGGCCATCACGAGATGGTGCGGGAGCGCCAGCCGGCCGAGCCGGGCGGGGGCCAGGAAGTCCGTTGTCTGCGTCATGGCCGCACGGTAGAACTTGACACCGGTGTCAGATTCAAGCCCTCTCTCCCCGCGGAGGCGGACATGCGGATCGGTGAACTCGCCCGGCGCACGGGCGTCAGCGAACGGTCGCTGCGCTACTACGAGACCCAGGGGCTGCTCGCGGCCGACCGCACCCCGGGCGGCCACCGCGACTACCCGGAGACGGCCGTCGACCGGGTCATCCGCATCCAGGAGCTGTACGCGGCCGGACTGCACAGCGCGAAGGTCCGCCGACTGCTGCCCTGCATGCGCGACCGCGACGGCGGCCCCTCCGCCGTCGCCACCCCCGCACTGGTCGCCGACCTCACCGCCGAACGCGACCGCATCGACCGCATGATCGCCGATCTCCGACGGTCCCGGGACACCTTGGACGAGGTGATCCGAACGGCTCGCGAAGCCTGACCGGTCTACCCGTCGCGCACGACCGACGTGGCCCACGACGTACGGAGCCCGCCCATGGCCGACCTCCAGGACGACATCCACACCACGACCGAGGTCGGCGCGGACGACGCTCTGCCGGACGACCCGCCCCCCGAGGCGCCGTACGCTCCCGCCGACGCGGACCTGCCACGGGCACACGCCCTGCTCGCCGCCCACCCCGTCGCCGACGGCTACAGCGGTCTGCCCTGGGCCCTGCGCCATCTGCCCCGGTTCGATCTGGAGCTGGGCGAGGCCGCCATCGACACGGACGTGCCCCGGATGCGCGAGGGCCACGTGGCCGCGCTGTTCTGGTCGCTGCACCTGCCCGACGACCGCGGCGGCGGCCGCGCGACCGCCGCCACCCTGGAACAGCTCGACCAGGTGCGCACGGTGATCGACGCCCACCCCGATGGCCTGCGCCTGGTGCGTACCGCCGGTCAGATCATCGACGCCCGCCACCGCGGCCGGGTCGCCGTGGTCCTCGGCCCCGCGCACGCCGCCGCCCTCGACGACTCCCTCGGCATCCTGCGCGTCCTGCACGCCCTCGGCCTGCGCGTGCTCACCCTCGCCGGCACCGCCTGGGCCGGCGAGAAGGGGCTGACCCGGTTCGGGGAGGAGGTGGTGCGGGAGATGAACCGGCTCGGTGTGCTCGCCGACATCTCCGGCGCCCCCGCCGCCACCGCCGAACGGGTCGTGGCCCTGTCCAGGACACCGGTGCTGTGCACCCGCTCCGCCGCCCGCGCCCTGCGCCCGCACCCGGCCAACCTGCCCGACGACCTGCTCGCCCGGCTGGGCGAGGCCAAGGGCCTGTGCATGGTGCCGCTCACCGCCGAGCAGGTCGGCCCCACGGTCGAGGACGTCGCCGACCACCTCGACCACGTACGCCGCGTGGCGGGCCCGGAATGCGTCGGCCTGTCCGGCACCTACGACTCCGAAAGTCACCCACCCCCGCGAACTCGCCGACGCCTCCCGCTATCCGCACCTGATCACCGAGCTGCTCAGGCGCGGCTGGCCCGAGGCCGAACTGGCCCTGCTGACCTGGGCCAACGTACAACGCGCCCTGCGCACCGCCGACTTCACGGCCCGGGCCGCACAACAGCGCCGGGCGGCGTCGACGGCACGCATCACCGACCTCGACGGCTGACCCGGCGGCGGTTCACGGGTGCTCGATCCGGCACAGGCAGAACGGATGCCCGGCCGGATCCGCGTACATCTGGAAGTCCTTCTTCTCGCGGTCCTCCAGGTCCAGCGGGCGCGCGCCCAGCGCCAGCACCCGCTCGTGCGCCGCGTCGACCTCCGCCCAGGTCTTCCCGGCGTCGAAGTCCAGGTGGAACTGCTGGCCGTTGCGGTCCGCCCGCGGCCACTCCGGCGCGGCGTACCCCTCGGCCCGCTGGAACGCCAGCCGCGGCCCGTCCGGAACCCGCAGGACCACCCAGTCGTCGTCCGCCGCCTCGGGCGTACCGCCGGCCACCGCCGCGTAGAAAGCGGCCAGCGCGTGCGGGTCGGGGCAGTCGAGCACGACGGAACGGAAACGCGCGACGGACGCCATGGGCTTCTCCTCCACTCGGCAGGCAGCACAGGCAGAACGGGTGCCCGGCCGGATCCGCGTGAACCCCGGGGCCCTGGTCGCGGACACCCGGACCCCCCTCAAAGCCTGCGAGGCCGCCCGAGGCGGGTGCGAAGATGCGCCGGTACCGGGCGAAGAACCCGTAAAGCCCCGGGACTTCACCGGCCACCTGTGTGTCCCATGGGGCAGAATACGAAAAGACGCCGGTTCGGCCGACTGAGCCTCGGCCGAACCGGCGTCGTGCGCCCGGCTGTTACGCGGTGGGGCGGCCCATCGCCCGGTAGGTCCAGCCGGCCCGCCGCCACAGCTCCGGGTCGAGGGCGTTGCGCCCGTCCAGGATCAACCGGGCCGAGGCGGCCTCGCCCAGCTCCGCCGGGTCCAGCTCGCGGAACTCGCGCCACTCGGTCAGATGCAGCACGATGTCGGCGCCCCGGACCGCCTCCCGCGCCGAGTCGGCGTACCCCAGGGTCGGGAAGACCTTGCGGGCGTTGTCCATGCCCTTCGGGTCGTACACCGTGACCTGGCCGCCCTGCAGATGGATCTGACCGGCCACGTTCAGCGCCGGCGAGTCGCGGACGTCGTCCGAGTCCGGCTTGAAGGTGGCCCCCAGCACGGCGACCCGCCGGCCGAGGAAGGAGCCACCGCCCAGCGCCTCCCGGGCCATCTCCACCATCTGGCCGCGCCGGCGCATGTTGATCGAGTCGATCTCCCGCAGGAAGGTCAGCGCCTGGTCCGCCCCCAGCTCACCCGCCCGCGCCATGAACGCCCGGATGTCCTTCGGCAGACAGCCGCCGCCGAAGCCGATCCCGGCCCGCAGGAACTTCTTCCCGATCCGGTCGTCGTGCCCGATGGCCTCCGCCAGCCTCGCCACGTCACCGCCCGCCGTCTCGCACACCTCCGCCATCGCGTTGATGAACGAGATCTTGGTCGCGAGGAAGGAGTTCGCGGCCGTCTTCACCAGCTCCGCGGTCGGGAAGTCGGTCACCACGAACGGCGTACCCTCGCCGACCGGGGTGGCGTACACCTCCCGCAGCAGCTTCTCGGCCCGCTCGCTGCGCACCCCGGCCACGATGCGGTCCGGGTGCAGGGTGTCCTCGACGGCGAAGCCCTCGCGCAGGAACTCCGGGTTCCAGGCCAGCTCGGCGTCCGCGCCGGCCGGCGCGTGCTCGGCGAGGTAGGCGGCCAGCCGCTCGGCCGAGCCCACCGGCACCGTCGACTTGCCGACCACCAGGGCGGGACCGTGCAGATGGGGAGCGAGCGAGGCGAAGGCGGAGTCGACGTACGACATGTCACAGGCGTACTCGCCGTGCTTCTGCGGAGTGTTCACGCACACGAAGTGCACATCGCCGAACGCCCCGGCCTCCGCCCAGTCCATGGTGAACCGCAGCCGCCCGCTGGACCCCTCGATACCCGCCACATGCCGGCGCAGCAGCTCCTGCAGACCCGGCTCGAACATCGGGGTCTCGCCGCGCTCCAGCAGGGCGATCTTCTCGGGGACGACATCGAGTCCCAGCACCTCGAAGCCCAGCTCGGCCATGGCCGCGGCGTGTGTGGCGCCGAGGTAGCCGGTGCCGATCACGGTGATCTTCAGGCTCATGGGTGCGCTCCAGCTCGGGGACTCTCTTCCATGCGGTGCATGAGCATAGTCGGGCCCCGCGCCGGGCACTTTTCCCGCTGTCGCCAAGCTCACGTAGGCGGGTTCGGGCCAGCCGCCTAAAATTCGAGTTACTTAACGGTAATTAGCGTCAGAATCACTGTGTCTTTGGAGCGTGAGAGACCGTGGCCGGAACGGCTGACTTCGACCTGTACCGCCCGTCCGAGGAGCACGACATGCTCCGCGACGTCGTCCGCTCGCTGGTCGAGGCGAAGATCGCGCCGTACGCCGCCGCGGTGGACGAGGAGGCGCGCTTCCCGCAGGAGGCGCTGGACGCCCTGGTGGCCAACGACCTGCACGCCGTGCACGTCCCCGAGGAGTACGGCGGCCCCGGCGCCGACGCGCTCGCCACGGTCATCGTGATCGAGGAGGTGGCCCGCGCCTGCGTCTCCTCCTCGCTCATCCCCGCGGTGAACAAGCTCGGCTCCCTCCCGGTGATCCTCTCCGGCTCCGAGGACCTGAAGAAGAAGTACCTGGCGCCGCTGGCCAAGGGCGACGGCATGTTCTCGTACTGCCTGTCCGAGCCGGAGGCCGGCTCGGACGCGGCCGGCATGAAGACCAAGGCGGTCCGCGACGGCGACCACTGGATCCTCAACGGCGTGAAGCGCTGGATCACCAACGCCGGTGTCAGCGAGTACTACACGGTGATGGCCGTGACCGACCCCTCGAAGCGTTCGAAGGGCATCTCCGCCTTCGTCGTCGAGAAGTCCGACCCGGGTGTCTCCTTCGGCGCCCCGGAGAAGAAGCTCGGCATCAAGGGCTCCCCGACCCGCGAGGTCTACTTCGACAACGTCCGCATCCCCGCCGACCGCATGATCGGCGCGGAGGGCACCGGCTTCGCCACCGCCATGAAGACCCTGGACCACACCCGCATCACCATCGCCGCCCAGGCGCTCGGTGTCGCCCAGGGCGCCCTCGACTACGCCAAGGGCTACGTCCAGGAGCGCAAGCAGTTCGGCAAGCCGATCGCCGACTTCCAGGGCATCCAGTTCATGCTCGCCGACATGGCCATGAAGATCGCCGCGGCTCGCGCCCTGACGTACCAGGCGGCGGCGGCCTCCGAGCGCGGCGACGCCGACCTCACCTTCCAGGGCGCGGCCGCCAAGTGCTTCGCCTCGGACACGGCGATGGAGGTCACCACGGACGCCGTCCAACTCCTCGGCGGCTACGGCTACACCCGCGACTACCCGGTCGAACGCATGATGCGCGATGCCAAGATCACCCAGATCTACGAGGGCACGAACCAGGTCCAGCGGATCGTGATGGCAAGGAACCTGCCGTAACCGTTAGGTCGCTCGCCGACGTGCGGGACGGGCCTCGGGGACGTAGGACGGAAGCACACGGGGCCCGGATCGGGCCCCCGCCTCCGAGGAGGAGCCATGACCCAGCCCGGAACGATGTCCCCCATGACCCGCCAGATGCAGGACTGCGTCGAGGCCTGCATGACCGCGCACACGATGTGCGAGGAGACCATGAGCTCCTGCATGCAGATGGGCGGCCAGGCCCAGATGCAGATCATGCGCGCGCTCATGGACTGCTCCGAGACGACCCGCATGTGTGCCGACATGATGATGCGCCGCTCGCCCATGGCGGGCGAGATGTGCGCGATGTGTGCCAAGGCGTGCGACATGTGCGCCCAGGCGTGTATGGCGATGCCGGACGATCCGCAGATGGCGCGCTGCGCGGAGGCGTGTCGCCGCTGTGCCGAGATGTGCCGTGCCATGGTCGGCGCCGCCATGTGAGTCCCGCCTGACCGCGCCTCCAGGGCACCCCGAGTGCCCTGGAGGCGCGTACCCGCCGCCGGCCGAGGCCGCCGTACCGCGGGACGGCCCGTCCCCCGTATGACGCTGCTCGCCCTCCGCGTCCGCTAGTTACCGGAGACGGTGACCTTCTCGTCGTTGTTCAGCTGGTTCACCAGCGTCTTCACCTTCGCCTTGTCCCAGACGAGGTTGCCGCCGATGGAGCCGGAGATCGGCATGTTCATGGAGGTGCCGTCACCGCCGTTGACGCCCTTCATCGCCCAGAACATCGAGGCCAGGTCCCACAGGCCCATGTCCTTGTCGACGATCAGCGAGTCCAGGCCCGCGCCCATGGTGGGGTAGAACCGGAACGGGTTCAGCACCGTCGAGGGGGTGGCCACCTGGTGGGCCAGGGCGGCGAGGAACTTCTGCTGGTTCTTGGTGCGCTGCAGGTCCGAGGCGGCGAACGCGTGCCGGGTACGGACGAAGGCGAGCGCCTGCTGCCCGTTCAGGGTCTGCTTGCCGGCCTTGAAGTCGGCGCCGGACCACTTGTCCTTGAAGCCCTTGTCGATGTCTATGTCGACACCGCCCACCGCGTCCACGATGTTCGCGAAGCCCTGGAAACCGATCTCCACATAGTGGTCGATGTGCAGGCCGGTGTTGTACTCGATCGCGCGGACCAGCAGCGTCGGCCCGTCCTCGGCGTAGGCCGCGTTCAGCTTCTCGTGCCGCCCCCGCGCGGGATAGGTCTTCCCGGACGTCGATCCCTTGTACGACGGGATCACCACGTCGGAGTCGCGCGGCAGCGAGACCAGCGTGTCGCCGTTGTCGCCGACGTGCAGGATCATCATCGAGTCGGTGCGCTTGCCCTCGGCGCCGCCGGTGTGCAGCTTCTTCTCGTCCGCCTTGGACATGCCCTCGCGGCTGTCCGAACCGACGATCAGGTAGTTGGTGCCGCTGCCCGTCCCGGGCCGGTCGATGACCGTCGACAGGTCGACCTCGCGGCGCAGCTTGGAGTCGGCCCAGAAGTACGTGGCCACCGATGTGACGACCACCACGGTCGCCACCGTGATCGTCGTCCACTTGATCCGGCGCCGCCAGTTCGGCGCCGGCCGCGGTGCCCGGCCGGTCGTGCCCGCCGGACCGCCCGGCCCGCCGCCCCCGGGGCTGCCGTAGACGTGGCCGGTGTTGTAGCCGGAGTCGTACTGGTCGTAACCGCCGCCTGTGTCGTGTCCCTGGCCGTCGACGTACGACGGCTGCTGCGGGACACCGCCGCCGTACGGCGGCGCCGACGGCCCGGGGTCGCCGTAACCGGAGCGTCGGCCGGGCGGTACCGCCGGGCCGCGCCGCACCTGACGCATCACGCGGGCACCCTCAGGCTGCGCACCGGCGCTGCCGTGTCCGTAGCGGGGGCCGCGGTTGTCGTCGGACCATCCCTCGGGCCAGTCATTCATGCGCCCCAGTGTGCAGGGCACCGCCGTGTGCCTTACAAGGCCTGTCGGAAAATAGGGGCGGCGCTGTTGCGAAGCTGACACAAAATTCCGTGAATGTCGCTTCGGCTTAAGGTGGGGGGCATGACAGATCAGGCCGCGGACGGGGACCCGGACATCCCGGGCAAGCCCACGTCCGCCTCGCGCACCACGCTCAGCCACATCATGACCCACAACGACACCAACCTGCTGGGTACGGTGCACGGCGGTGTGATCATGAAGCTCGTCGACGACGCGGCGGGCGCGGTGGCCGGCCGGCACTCCGGCGGTCCCGCCGTCACCGCGTCCATGGACGAGATGGTGTTCCTCGAGCCCGTGCGCGTGGGCGACCTGGTCCATGTGAAGGCCCAGGTGAACTGGACCGGCCGGACCTCCATGGAGATCGGTGTCCGGGTCCTCGCCGAACGCTGGAACGAGTCGGACCCGGCCACCCAGGTCGGCTCGGCCTATCTGGTCTTCGCGGCCGTCGACGCCGACGGCAAGCCGCGCCGGGTGCCGCCGGTGGAGCCGGAGACCGACCGGGACCGCCGCCGCAACCAGGAGGCCCAGATCCGCCGCACCCACCGGCTGGCCCGCCGCCGCGCGATCCGTGAGCTGCGGGAGCGGCGCGCCGCCGAGGGCTTCCAGGACTGACCGGCCCGGACCCGCGAGAAGCCGCGAGGCCCTCACCCGGTCAAGAGTCCGGCACCGGTCTCGACGGTCTCGCCGGTCGCGCGGGTCGTCTCAGCGGCCCCACCGGCGTTCCGGGCCGCGCGTCTAGACGTCTCCGGAGCACACGACCTCGTCGCCCCGCACCACGCTCTGCTCCGGCCGCCCGGGGTCCTCGAACCGCACGGTACGCACCGCCTTGAAGTCGGCCCCGACGGTCACCTTCATCAGCGGCCCCTGACCGGGCGCCGCGCGCAGCTCGCTGCCGGGCAGGGCCGCGGCCAGGGAGCGGGCGGAACGGTCCCAGCGGGGGTCGTAGGAGATCATCGTGCGCGGCACGTGGGCGGGCGCGGTCACCGGCTGGTGGGTGGTGGCGAAGCCGGTCGCGGCGAGCGCCGAGTCGACCCGCTTGGCGAGCCCCATGGTGGCGGTGCCGTTGGCCACCAGGACCCGGATCTGCCGTGGGTCCGCCTCCACCGGCGTGGTGGTGGACGTCCGGTGCGGGCGGTCGGCGGTGAGCGGCTGGTCGTCGCGCACCGACCGGAAGAGCCTGTCCGCCCCGGCCGGGTCCCACTTCAGGGTCGAGCCGATGCCCTTGACCTGGAAGTTCAGCTGCCCGATGGGGACGGTGGTGAACTCCGAGGAGGAGGGGGAGAAGCTGCGCATCGCCCGGCCCAGGTCGAGCAGCTCGTCGGTGCCGAAGCCGGCGTCGGCGCGGACCGAGCCGAGCACCGCCCGGGTCACGTCCCGGAACCTGATCGGGTTCAGCAGCACCCCGGAGGTGGTGGCCTTCTCGATCAGCGCGGCCAGGAACCGCTGCTGCCGTTTCATCCGGCCCAGGTCGCTCGCCCCGTCGAGGTGCCGGGCCCGCACGTACTGCAGGGCCTGTCCGCCCTTGAGGGTGTGGATGCCGGGCGCGAGGTCGAGGCCGGTGTAGGAGTCCTTCAGCGGTGTCGGCGTGCAGACCCGCACCCCGCCGAGGACGTCCACCGTCCGCATGAAGCTGGTGAAGTCGACCTCCAGATAGTGGTCGATCTTCACATGGGTCATGTTCTCCACCGTGCGGATGGTCAGCTGCGGGCCGCCCTCGGCGTAGGCCGCGTTGAGCTTGATCGGGTGGGGGCCGTGCCGGTGCCCGGAGTTCTGGTCGACGTGCGCGGGGGCGTCGGCGTAGGAGTCCCGCGGCAGGCTCACCACGGTGGCCCGCTCCCGGTCCTCCGAGATGTGCACGATCATCATCGTGTCGGTGCAGTGGCAGGGCTGTCCGCCCAGATGGAAGGCGCGCCGCTGCTGTTCGCTGATCTTGTCGCGGCCGTCGGTGCCGACCAGCAGGACGTTCATGCCGTGGCCCGCGCGGGGCCGGTTCTTCATGTCCTTGAAGGCGTCGACGCGGGCGATGCCCGCGTCGAGGCTGGCGACGACGGCGTGCCCGATGCCGGCGGAGGCGAGCACCACCACGGACAGCGTGGTGATCGCCCGCATGGCCCAGCGCGGCCGTCTGGGCGGCCGGACGGCTCTCTCGGGCCGCTCGGGTGGGCGCGGCACCCGGCGGGGCGGCCGCGGACGGCGCGGCGGCCTGGGGGTGCCTCTCCCGCTTTCGGCGGAGGGGGAGGAGGACCGGGGCGGGCTGGACAAGGAGGACACCTCCGGGCGAGGCCGTACGCGGGAGCCGTGAGCACAGTAGGCCGATACGATCTCCAGCCCGCGTCCCGGCCCCGGCGGCGCGCACCGGTGTCCCCCGTTCGCGGTAACGTGAGCGTCCTATGAACGCCAAGCCCGACGTGCGGCTCCCCGCTGTTTCCGTGATCATGCCCGTCCTCAACGAGGAGCGGCATCTGCGCGGGGCCGTCCAAGCGATCCTCGCGCAGGAGTACGCCGGCGAGATGGAGGTCGTGATCGCCCTCGGTCCGTCCACGGACCGCACGGACGAGATCGCCGCCGAGCTGGTCCGTGACGATCCGCGCGTGCACACCGTCCCCAACCCGACCGGCCGCACGCCCGCGGCGCTGAACGCGGCGATCAAGGCCTCCCGGCACCCGATCGTGGTCCGTGTCGACGGCCACGGCATGCTCTCGCCGAACTACATCGCCACCGCGGTCCGGCTCCTGGCGGAGACCGGCGCGCAGAACGTCGGCGGCATCATGCACGCCGAGGGCGAGAACGACTGGGAGCACGCGGTCGCCGCCGCGATGACCTCCAGGATCGGCGTCGGCAACGCCGCCTTCCACACCGGCGGCCAGGCCGGCCCCGCCGAGACGGTCTACCTCGGTGTCTTCCGCCGCGAGGCCCTGGAGCAACAGGGCGGCTACAACGAGGAGTTCATCCGCGCCCAGGACTGGGAGCTGAACTTCCGCATCCGCGAGGCGGGCGGCCTGATCTGGTTCTCGCCGGAGCTGAAGGTGTCCTACCGGCCGCGCCCCTCGGTGCGGGCGCTGGCCAAGCAGTACAAGGACTACGGCCGCTGGCGGCACGTCGTCGCCCGCTACCACTCCGGTTCCATCAACCTGCGCTACCTCGCCCCGCCGACCGCGGTGTGCGCGGTGGCGGCGGGTCTGGTGGCCGGTGTGGCGCTGACGCCGTGGGCCCTGGTGATACCGGCCGGCTACCTGGCGGCGATCGCCGCGGGCTCCGTCCCGGCCGGCAAGGGCCTGCCGTTGAAGGCCCGCGTGCGGATCCCGGTGGCCCTGGCCACCATGCACATGTCGTGGGGCTGGGGCTTTCTGACCAGCCCGAAGGCGTTGGCGCGCAAGGTCATCGCCTCCCGCCGGCCGGCGGTGACGACCGCCGTCTGAGCGCACGGCGGCCCCGCACGCCACGCGGCCCCGAGCGCACGACGGGATTCCTCCCGCCGACCGGGCCCCTTCTCCTTCGGGAAGGGGCCCTCGCGCGTGTGTCCTACCACCGGTAGACGTCGTAGACGTCCATGCACTTGGTGGTGTCCGAGCCGTTGACGGCGTCGCTGCCCTCGGGCAGGTCCCCCGCCTTCGGGGCGGACTGCTTCGGATAGGCCGTACCGGTGCGCCAGTCCGCGCCGACGACGACCGTGACCCCCGACACGTCGGTCGACTTGCGCACCGAACCCATCGGGATGCCGAGCGCCTTGGCCACCGCCTGGGCGTCACCCTCCAGGTCCGCGCTCGGGTACCGCACGACCGTCTTGTCCTCGGACAGGGACCCCGTGGTGTCGGCGCTCGCCCTGACGTAGCCCTGCTGTGCGAGCGCCTGGCCGATGGCCCTCGCCCGCTGCGGCACCGGTCCCTCGGCGGAGGTGCGGGTGGCGTTCTGCACCAGCACGCCCAGCCGGCTCGCGTCGACCGACGGCTTCCGCGTCGGCTCCGCCTTGTCGGCGGCCGGCTTCGACGCCGACTTCTCGCCGTTCTTGTCGAACGGGACGTCGTCCTGGAGCATCTGCCAGACCTTGGCGGCGTTGGCCTGGTCCGGCAGGACGTGGTTGCCGTCCTGTGGGTCCCGCACGTTGGGCATGGTCAGCGACGTGATGCGGTTCGACGGCACCGCCTTCATCTGCATGCCCAGGTCGTAGAGCTTCTTGACCGTGCCGATCTCCTCGGAGACCTTCAGGGACTTGGTGGCCGCCTCGGCGAGGTCCATCAGCCGGCCGGTGTCGGTGAACACGTTCTGCTTCTTCAGCGTGCGGATCATCGAGTTGAGGTACATGTGCTGGGCGCGGGCCCGCATCAGGTCACTGCCCCAGGCGTGCCGGGTCCGCAGCCACTGCAGGGCCTGCTCGCCCTTCACCTTGTGCTCGCCCGCCCGCATCTTCAGCCCGGAGCCGCCGGACACCCGGGGCGTGGGATGGTCCCACACGTTCTGCCTCACACAGACGTCGACGCCACCGATGGCGTCCGCCATCCGCACCACGCCCGCGAAGTCGATCGTCATCCAGTGGTCGATGTAGACCCCGGTGAGGTTCTCCCAGGTGGCGAGCGTGCAGCCGGCCCCGCCCCGGGCCAGGCTGACGTTGATGATGTCGTTGGTCGGCGGATACACCTTGCCGGTGTCCGGATCCGTGCACTTGGGGATGTCGACCCGGGTGTCGCGCGGGATACTGACCATCGCCGCGCTCTTGCGGTCCGCGGAGAGGTGGATGAGCATCTGCACGTCCGCCAGCGGCGGATCACCCCGGTGGTCCCGGCTGCCGCCGAGCTTCACGTTCTCGTCGGAGTTACGGCTGTCGGAGCCGATCAGCAGGATGTTCAGCGGTGTCTGGCCGGCCGCGTTGGGCTGGGTCCGGTGTGCCTTGGAGTCGTCGGCGCTGCTGCGCCGGCCCTTTTGGATGTTGCCGTTGAGGTGCTCGTAGTACAGATAGCCGGCGGCCGCCGTGCCGAGTATCACCATCGTCAGCACACTCGCCGACCAGCGCAGGACACGTCGTCTGCGCCGCCGCCGCTCGGTCTTCGCCCCGCCGGCCCGCCGCCCGCCCCCGCGCCGCCCGGAGCCTCCCGACGCGGCCGAGGTCTGCGGCTTCAGCGCCATCGTGTCCTCGACCGCAGGAACCTTTCCGCGCACCTCGCTCTGCGCCAACCTCCCCGCCCTCCCCACCCTCGCGCCATGCAACGGGCCCGTCCCGCGCCTCGTTAGACGCACGACGGGCCCAATGGGTTACCTACGAAACGCTGCTCATCCGCAAGTCATCGCACAGAATACGCATCCATGTGAAAGGCACCCGATCAAAGACAGCGCACCGAACCGGCTATGAAGCGCATCGCACCTTGTCGGCGGTGGACTTGTCGACGTCCGGCGCCGTGGTCGCGGGGGTGAGTGATACGCCCGCTCCCTTGAAGTCCTTGCCCAGGGTCAGTGTCATCGCCGGCAGCCCCTGGGAGTTGGTGACGCTCTTGCCGGGCTTCAGCGCGGAACCGGACAGGCCCATGATGTCGGCCAACCGGCGCGCCTGGGCGGCCTGGTCGGGCGCGTACTCGAGCGTGGTCTTGCCCAGCAGGGCGGGGGCGTTGCCCACGTTCTCGGACTTGGTGACGTCCTCGTCGTTCTGCAGCCAGCTGAGCACCGACTGGGCGCTGCCCGCCGGGGCACCGCCGTTGAGGATGCGCACCCGCACGTCGGCGGCGGGGGCCTTGGAGCCCTTCAGCCGGGCGGCCTGGGCGTCCTTGGCCTTCTGCTTCTTCTTCTTCACGTCGCTGAAGGACACGTCGTCCCGGATGGCCGCGAAGACCGCGGGCGCCTTGGACTCGTTGAGGACGACCGTCGCCTTGACCTTCTCCGTCGGGTTGTCGACCACCGGCACCGTGGTGAAGGTGAGGTTCTTCGGGTTGAGCTTGCCTAGCTCCATCCCGAGATCCTTCAGCTTGCCGATGTCGTCCAGCTGGCTGTCGACGGTGAGCGCCTTGGTGCCCGCCTCGGCCAGCTTCAGCATCTTCGTCGGGCTGGTGAGCGTGGAGTTGCCGCTCAGCTTGCGCATCAGCGCGCTCAGGAACTGCTGCTGGAGGCCGATCCGGCTCAGGTCGCCGCCGAAGCCGACGGAGTGCCGGGTGCGTACGAACGCCAGCGCCTGGTCGCCGGAGAGGTTGTGCGTGCCCTTGCCGAGCTTGAGGTGCGAGTCCTTGTCGTCGATGTCCTTGCCCAGACAGACCTCGACACCGCCGACCGCCTCGGTCAGCGTCTTGACCGCGTTGAAGTCGGCGACCATGAAGTCGTCCGGCTTGATGCCGGTCAGCTCGTTCACCGTGCGCATGGTGCAGCTCGCCGTACGGCCGTCCTGGCCGAGGCTCTTGTTGAAGCGGGTGCTCGCCGTGCCCGGGATGACCTTCTTGGTGCCGTCCTCCTGCTCCGTCGGGCAGTCCGGGATGTCGGTGATCAGGTCACGGGGGATGCTGAGCGCGGTGGCGTTGGAGCGGTCCTTGGAGACGTGCAGCAGGATGGTGGTGTCGGCGTGGCCGACGCTGCCGGCGTCGCCGTAGCCCTCGTTGCCCTTGCCGGTCCGCTTGTCGGTGCCGATCAGCAGGATGTTGATCGCCTCGTCCTTGCGGAAACCGCCGGTGCCCGCGCCGTCGTCGGAGACGGACGTGATGTTGCCGTTGAGGTGCCGGATGTAGAGGTAGCCGGCGGCCGACACGGCGACCAGCACGAACGCCATGGACCCACCGGTCCACAGCAGTGCCTTCTTCGCCTTCGACTTCTTCTTCACCGGCCGCCGGGCCGCGCGCCGCCCCTGCGGCGCCTCCGGCTCGGGGCCCCGGCGCCGGGAACGCGGCGGCGGGACGTCCCCGGGGCGCACCCGGCGAGGCTCCCGGTTCCCGTCGGGCGCCGGCTCGTCACGACGACGCGGCGCGCCGCCGTCGCCCTGCGCCGGTCTCCGGGGTCCGGGAACCGGTGACTGCGCTCCGGAAGGGCTCAGTCGCAGTTCGTATTCGCCGGTGTTCGGATTGAGTACCCACTGGTCTGCGGGGTCGATGTTGTCCGCCCGCCCACGGCCTTGCGCGTCCACGGTTGTCCGAATCCTCCGTCGGGGCCACGCGGCGCCTTCCCCCTGCGAGGCGCTCGGGTCTCGGTGAATCGGTGCACGACCCCAGGACGGACCTCGCGGCCGGGTGCACCGGATCGCTCACACTATCCGCCCAGTTCAACGTGGAGCGACGCTGGTGACAAATTCCACCTTCATACAACTGGGCAATCCGCCTCATTTTCTTGGCGGAGGTCCCCGACTTGGCGATCGCCTTACTCGCAGCCGTGCTCGGCGGCGGTGTTCCCGGAGAAGGTCGGGGTGGGGGAAGTGGTCTTCCCGCCGCCTTTCCCGGCGGACTTCCTGGGAATCTCCTGTGAATGATCCGGGGCCGGAGCTCGGTCCTCGGACACGGCCACCGGCTCGTCCGCCCGCAGACGCGCGAACAGCTTCTCGGCCTCAGGCTCCACGAGCTGATCACGGTTGGCGTCGTAGACGTACGACTTCCTCGGCACCGTCAGGAACTGCACCCGCCCGGTGGGGATGTCGCGCAGTCCGCGCACCAACTGGTACAAGCCACGCAGACTGGCCAGTTCCGGATCGGTGGTCAGCGCGGAGGTCGCCGCGTCGAGCAGGGGATACAGCTTCGCCGGATGCAGCAGCACGTCCTCGCCCCGCACCTTGTCGAAGAGCGCGCCGAGGAACCGCTGCTGCCGCTCCATCCGCTCGGTGTCGCTGCCGTCGCCGAGCGACTTGCGCATCCGCACGTATCCCAGTGCCTGTTCCCCGTCGAGGGTGACCCGGCCCGCGGGCAGCCTCAGCTTGGCCGCCTTGTCGTCGACGGGTTCCTTCAGGCACACCTCCACCCCGTCGACCGCGTCCACCATCTCCTTGAACCCGCTGAAGTCGGCGACCATGTGATGGTCGACCCGAATGTCCGTCAGCTTCTCGACGGTACGGATCGTGCACGCCGAACCGCCCACCTGGAAGGCGTGGTTGAACATCGCGAACACCGGCTCGCCGCGGCTGCCGTCCGCCCGCAGGCAGCCGGGGATGTCCACCATCAGGTCCCTGGGCAGCGACACGGCGGTCGCGCTCGTCCGGTCGGCGGCCAGGTGCAGCAGGATCGTCGTGTCGGAACGCTCCGTGCCGTGGTCCCGCCCGTACGCGTCGTTTCCCTCCCCGGACCGGGTGTCCGACCCGATCACCAGGATGTTCAGCGCCCCCCGCACCAGCGCGGTGGGCCGCTCACGCTCGTACCGGGTCAGCTCGGCGGCGGCCGCCTCGTCGGCGGTGATGTTGCCGTTGAGCTTGGCGTAGACGGCCCAGCCGGCCCCGGCGGCCGCCACGAGAAGCCCGGCCGCACCCAGCGCCGAGCCGCGCACCCAACGTCGCCGGCGCCGCCGCGCGAGCCCGTCGCCGGTGGCCAAGGCCCCTGGCCCGGGACCGAGGGGCCTGCCTGCGGTGTCGGTCACGGCCGGGGCCCCCTCGAAGGCGTACGAGCGTCACGTGCTGCTCCTACGACCATGGCGGCAGGGGTGGGGGGAGGCTCCCGGTACTGCTCCGAACGGGGGACCCCCGGAGTGTCACGGTCATCCGGGGCCACCGGGGATCCGGGGGCGCCACGGGGTTGGGGGCGCCCCGGGGTCGCGGGGTCACCCGCTCTCGCTCGCCGTGGCGGCTGCCGTCACCGCCGGACCGCGGTCACCCGCTCGCTCTCGATCCGCTTGGCGAGAGCCCCCTCGTCCAGCCGGTCGAGGTGCCGGCACAGCACCACGGACCCGCCGGCGGCCAGCGGTGCGTACAGGCCCGCGCAGAGCCCCTCCCAGGTGTCGTACGGCAGCCCCGACAGCAACCGCGAGCCGGGCCCCGTCAGATCCAGCGAAGGCGCCTCGGCCGTGGCCAGTTCCACGACCTCCGCCCCGCTGAACTCCCGGCCGGCCACGACCAGCGCCGGGTCCCGCGGATCCACCGGGGCGAACGGCGTGAACCGGTCGCCCTGGCCCGGCACTTCGACGGCGTAGTCGAGGAAGCCCTCGGGCGGCTGCGGGAATCGGCCCCCGAGCGGACGCAGCGCCAGCGCGACCCGCTCGCCGCGGCAAGCCCGCGCTTCCGCCAGGGAGTCGGGCCCGCCGACCACCACGTCGGCCACCGCCGGATCGCCGGCGACGTCCGCGATCGCGCCCACCGAGGAGCAGGCCAGCAGCCACACCGCCGTCTGCCAGTGCGCGGGCAACAGCAGCGCGACGCGGTCGCCGGGACCGGCCAAGAGGTCGCCCTGCAGCAGATTGGCTGTCTTGGCCACCCAATTGGCGAACGTGGCAACGGAGAGTTCGACGCGCTCGCCCGTGGCGTCGTCGTAGAAGGTCACCAGGGGACGGCCCGGGTCCGCCGCGAGCGCGGAAGTCAGCAGGTCGGCAGGGGTGCGATCGGTGGCGTTCACCCGGCACAGGGTACGCGCGGGCGGACGCGGGCACCGAACGCCGGGGCCACCGGTTCGACGGAACGTTTCCCCACGGCCCGCCAGTTCGGCTATGAAGACATTTGTCCGAGTACGCTCAAGATCATGTCCGGCGCGGCCCGCTATCAGGGGCGTTGAGCCTGGTCGGCGGGCGCCCGGGACGGGTGCCGGACGGGGGAAACCCCACGCCCATCCCGGGCGCCACCGTGCCGCCGTCGGGGATGTCGTCTCCGGTCTGCATACACTGACCGGCCGAAACGAGTACGACGATGTAGCCCGGCCGGTCCCGGCAGGAAGCGGAGACGACAGGTGACAGAAGCGATCCTCCTGGTCGGCGGCAAAGGAACCCGGCTGCGCCCTCTCACGGTGCACACTCCCAAGCCCATGGTCCCGGCCGCCGGTGTGCCGTTCCTCACCCACCAGCTGGCCAGAGCGAGAGCGGCGGGCGTCGAGCACATCGTCCTCGCCACGAGCTACCTCGCCGAGGTCTTCGAGCCCTACTTCGGCGACGGCGCCTCCCTCGGCCTGCACATCGAGTACGTCACCGAGGAGGAGCCCCTCGGCACGGGCGGCGCGATCCGCAACGTCGCCTCGCGCCTCCACTCCGGCCCCGACGACCCGGTGCTGATCTTCAACGGCGACATCCTGACGGGCCTGGACATCAGAGCGCTGATCGACACCCACGAGTCGACGGGCGCGGACGTCTCCCTGCACCTGACGAAGGTGGCCGACCCACGCGCGTACGGCCTCGTCCCGACGGACGGGAACGGCCGGGTCCTCGCCTTCCTGGAGAAGCCGCAGACGCCGGAGGAGATCGTCACCGACCAGATCAACGCGGGGGCGTACGTCTTCCGCCGCTCGGTCATCGACACGATCCCGGCGGGGCGCCCGGTGTCCGTGGAGCGGGAGACCTTCCCCGGGCTGCTCTCCGCGGGGGCCCACCTCCAGGGCATGGTCGACTCCACCTACTGGCTGGACCTCGGCACCCCGGCCGCCTTCGTGCGCGGTTCGGCCGACCTGGTCCTCGGCCGGGCACCCTCCCCGGCGGTCCCCGGCCGCTGCGGCGACCGGCTCGTGCTGCCGACGGCGAGGGTGGCCCCCGACGCCAAGCTGACGGGCGGCACGGTGGTCGGTGAGGGCGCGGTCGTGGCCGAGGGCGCCCATGTCTGCGGCTCCACGATCATGCCCGGCGCCGTCATCGAACCGGGTGCCGTCGTCACCGACTCGCTCGTCGGCTCCCGGGCCCGCGTCGGGGAACGCTCCGTGCTCACCGGCGCGGTGATCGGCGACGGCGCGGTCGTGGGTGCCGACAACGAGCTGCGTGAGGGGGTGCGGGTGTGGTGCGACGCCCGCATCCCGGCGGGGGCGGTGCGGTTCTCCTCGGACCAGTAGCCGCGACGCTTCCCGGGGCGCCGTCCATGGGGGCCGCGCCCCCGGGAGTGCTCGGACGGTGCCACGTCGGGCGGGCCGTGAACGGCGGCCCGTGGTCAAAAGGCGTGGCGGCGGTCGGCTCAGAGCAGGCCGATGTCCACCCGGGGCATCTTCGGGACCCGGCGTGCCGGGGCGTGTCCGCTCAGGAGGATCAGCCGGGCGGCCCGGTGCCGTTGTCCCGCGTACGGCTCCAGCAACCGCAGCATGAGGGCGTCGTCGGCGTGCCGGTCGCCCGCGAGTGCCCAGCCCACGATCCCCGGCAGATGCAGATCCCCGACGGTCACCGCGTCCGGTGCCCCGTGGCTGCGCTGCACGACCTCGGCCGATGTCCACGGCCCGATGCCCGGGACGACCCGCAGGCGCGCCTGGGCCTCGGCCGCCGGCATGTCCACCGCCTGCTCCAGCCGCGCGGCGACCCGCACGGCCCGCAGGATCGTCGACGCCCGCTTGTCGTCGACCCCGGCCCGGTGCCACTCCCAGGAGGGGATCAGCGCCCAGGTGCGCGGCGCGGGCATCACCCACATCGGCCGTTCGCCCACGCCCGCGGGCCCGGGCGCCGGTTCCCCGAAACCCCGGACGAGCAGCCGCCACGCCCGGTACGCCTCGTCGGTCGTCACCTTCTGCTCCAGCACCGACGGGATCAGCGACTCCAGTACCAGCCCGGTCCGTGTCAGCCGCAGCCCGGGCCTGCGGTGCCGGGCCAGCGCCACCAGCCGGTGCCGGGGTACGAACGCCTCCGGATCGTCGGCCGCGCCGAGCCACTCGGGCAGCCGGTCCAGCAGCCACTCGGCACCGGGTCCCCACGCCTCTCCGAGCACCTCGCCGCCGTACGCCCGCACCCGCAGCGTGCCCGGCCCGGCGGGGGTGCGGGCGGTCCGCCACACGGACCCGTCCGCCGTGGCCCGGAAGGTGGGGTCGGCGGGGCCGCGCCGCAGCGGCCCGAGCACCAGCCCGAGGTCGAGCGGCCCCGGTGGCACCCAGCGCCGCGCCCGTGCCCGCGCCGGGACCGCCGCCTGCCGCGGTATCCCCCCGCCCGCTGCGCCGGGCACGCCGACCTGCCCGCCGCGCACTGACGTACGCGTCGGGCGCGGGGCGAATCGTCCTGACACTGGTGAGGTCCTAGGGGTGCGGTGAGCCGGCCGGGGGAGACGGGCCGTCCTATGAGACTAGGCGGTGCGACCCGCGGCCGTGCCGGTACGCGTGCCGGGAGATTCCGCCGCGTGCGTCACGTCACCGCACCTCGATGAACCCGGCCGCGTCCCGCTCCGGCCGCGGTCTCGGCTCCTCGGCCGGGTGACCGACCGCCACCGCGCCCATGGGGTCCCATTCCTCGGGCAGCCCGAGGACCTCGCGCACCACGTCCCGGCAGAACATCGTGGACGACACCCACGCCGAGCCCAGCCGCTCCGCGGCCAGCGCGACCAGCAGGTTCTGCACGCCCGCGCCCGTCGCGACGACGAACATCTCCCGCTCGGCGCCGTCCCGCCGGGCGTCCCCGTACCGGTGGGAGCCGTCCATGACGAGGCAGGGCACGACGAGATACGGGGCGTGGCGCAGCACGTCACCGCGGCGGACCCGCTTGGCGATCGACTCCTCGCTCTTGCCGTCGCGGCGCAGGTCGGCGATCCAGGCGTCGCGCATCGCGTCCAGCAGCCGGGTCCGGGACCGCGCGGACTCCAGCAGCACGAACCGCCATGGTGTGGTGTGGTGCGGGGCCGGCGCGGTGACCGCCGCCGCCACCGCGCGGCGTACCGCGCCGGGGTCCACCGGCTCGTCGGTGAAGGCCCGCACCGTACGCCGCTGGGTCACCGCCTCGCGGACCGCCTCGGAGGTGCCGAGCCGGAACATGTCGTCGCGCGCGGAGCGCACCAGCGCCCGCGCGCCCTCGCCGTCCACGGCCTCCGCGTCGTCCACGACGTGCGGCAGCCCGCGCACGACGGCCACCGGCCGCCCGGTCGCCTTGCCCTTGACCAGGTCACCGGCCGCGGCCAGTTCGTCCGCCGTGGCCACGACGGTCGCGCTGAGCGGATTGCCGTAGGAGTCCGTGCCACCGCGCAGATCGTCCAGCACGCGCACCCCGGCGGCGCCGATCGCCACGTCCGTGAGCCCCGCGCGCCAGGGTCGCCCGAAAGTGTCGGTGACGACGACACCGACGTTGACGCCGAGGGTGTCGCGCAGCCCGTCGCGGATCGCCCGCGCGGACGCGTCCGGGTCCTCGGGCAGCAACAGCACGGTGCCGGCGGGGGTGTTGGAGGCGTCGACCCCGGCGGCGGCCATGACCAGGCCCTGCCGGTTCTCCACGATGCGCAGGGTGCCGCGCCGGGCCACGACCCGGACCGTCTCGGCGTCGATGGCCGCCTCCCGGTCGTCGGCCCGCACGATCCTGCCCTCGGCCTTGGAGACGATCTTGGAGGTGACGAGCAGCACGTCCCCGTCCGCCAGCCCGGGGCCGGCGGCGGCGATCAGCTTGGCCAGATCGTCGCCCGGCTGCACCTCGGGGATGCCCGTCAGGGCCCGGACCGTGTACTCCGGGCGTTCCGCGCTCACGCTTCCCGCACCTCCTCGGCCAGTGCCAGCGCCTCCCGCGCCATCTGCGCGGCCGCGTCCACGTCCATCATCATCAGCGGTACCGCGCGGCAGCGGATGCCGTCCGTCTCGACCCGCTCGACCATGGCCGCGTCCACGGTGTCGACCAGCCAGCCGTCCAGCAGCCCGGAGCCGTAGTGCTCGGCGACCGCGGCGGCCGTCGACTCCACGCCGACCGCGGCGAGCACCTTGTCGGCCATCCCGCGCACGGGCGCGTCCCCGACGATGGGGGACAGGCCGATCACCGGTACGCCCGCGTCCGCGATGGCCTCGCGGATGCCGGGCACCGCGAGGATCGTGCCGATGGAGACGACCGGGTTGGACGGCGGGAAGAGGATGACGTCGGCCGCGGCGATGGCCTCCAGGACACCCGGCGCGGGCTTGGACCGCTCGGCGCCGACCGGGACCACGGCCTCGGCCGGGACGGACGCCCGCAGCCGCACCCAGTACTCCTGGAAGTGGACGGCCTTGCGCTCGCCGTCGACGTCGACGGCGACATGCGTCTCCACGCGGTCGTCGGTCATCGGGATCAGCCGCACGCCCGGCTTCCAGCGGTCGCACAGCGCCTCGGTGACCGCGCTCAGCGGATAGCCGGCGCTCAGCATCTGCGTCCGCACGATGTGCGTGGCGAAGTCGCGGTCGCCGAGCCCGAACCAGTCCGGGCCGACGCCGTATGCCGCCAGTTCCTCCTTCAGGTGGAAGGTCTCGTCGGTCCGCCCCCAGCCCTGCTCCTCGTTGATGCCGCCGCCGAGCGTGTACATCACCGTGTCCAGGTCCGGGCTCACCTTCAGCCCGAAGAGATGGATGTCGTCGCCGGTGTTGCCGATCACCGTGATGTCCGCGTCCGGCGCGGCCTGCTTCAGACCGCGCAGGAAACGGGCACCACCGATGCCGCCTGCCAGAACCACAATGCGCATGCGCCAAGTCTGTCAGGCGGGTCCGACAACGCGTCAGGCAGTCACCGGACGCGCCTCGCAGTGCGGGGAGGTGTGCATCGGCATCTCGGTCAGGCCCGGGTGGTAGACGTGCAGGCTGACGGCCGGCTCCAGGGCGTCGTTGAGGACCTCGTGCACATAGCCCGGCGCGAACACCCGCTGGGCGCCCGCCGCCAGCGCGCGCGTGCCCCGCTCGGTGCGCTCGGTCAGCGTCCCCTCCAGCACGGTCAGCACCCCGGAGGAGCGGCCGTGGTCGTGCGGTCCGCTGCCCTGCCCCGGCACCCAGGACAGCAGCCACACCTCGTAGCCGGGGCCGGTGCGCAGCCGGTGGTACCAGCGGCTGGTGGCGTCGTAGCGCACCAGGTGCTCCCACTGGGAGCGGTCGGCGGCGATCGAGCGGGCGAGCCCCGCGAACTCGGCGACGGTGGCCGGATGCTCGCGCGGCGGCTGGAGCAGGTGGGGGACCTCGAGGATGTCGCCGGCGATCTGGAGGTCGTTGTCGCTGTTCATGGGATGCGGTGGTCCTCGGCGAATCAGTGGGGGGCTGAAGCTGGGGTGACGCGTACGGCCTGCCCGGGTCACGGGCGGGCGGGGTGCCCTGGATGAGGGATCACGAGGGGAAACGCGACCGGGTCGGGGTGGACCCGGAACAGCCGGAGCGGCCTTGGCTCAACAGCTGGAACAGCGACAACAGCTACAGCGCGCGCGGGCAGCACCGTGGGACCCGGCGGTGCGGGTCGAGGTGAGTGCCAAGTTCGCGAACATGCCCACTAGGACATCGGTTCACACTCGCAGTGTCAACTCGACGCCCGGTATGTGGGACATGTTTCACCTCATCCGGTTCATCTGTCAGGTGAAAGGTTTGTTCACCCGGGCACCGGGACACATGGGGCACATCCGAGTGCTCGAGCCTCGAGGAACGCGATCGAACAAGAGGGCGTCCTTCTCCGTACAGGGATCTGTACGCGGTTCGGCCGTTCCCTCGGGTCCTGTCTGCGTGTCAAGGTTTATGGCGATTTGAACACTTTCTGCACTGCCTTGGTTCCGCAGAGTGAATAACGGGCCCAATAGCAGATCTCGGCTTGACTCGCCCGGAGCAGCACACTTGTAATTTCACTCGTGTCGTTCGGCCGAAAACGACTACGGCGACGCACGGGGACGCGAAAGACGGACGAGGGGCGCACATGACCGAGCTGGTGCAGCAACTGCTGGTCGACGACGCGGACGAGGAGCTCGGCTGGCAGGAGCGCGCGCTGTGCGCCCAGACCGATCCCGAGTCCTTCTTCCCCGAGAAGGGCGGCTCCACCAGAGAGGCGAAGAAGGTCTGCCTCGCCTGCGAGGTCCGCTCCGAGTGCCTCGAGTACGCCCTGGCCAACGACGAGCGCTTCGGTATCTGGGGCGGCCTGTCCGAGCGCGAACGCCGCAGGCTCAAGAAGGCCGCGGTCTGACGCGACGGCCCGGCGGCGGGTCCGACCCAACGGCCCGACCCAACGGCCCGACCCAACGGCCCGACGGAGCGGCCCGACGGAGCGGCCCGGCAGCAGGGCCCGGCCGCGCGGCCCGGCTCGGTTCGCCATGAGCGCCCGGTCCGAGCGCGAGGCCCGGGGCGGCGGTCCGGGACACACGCGCCGGTACGCGCGCACCCGTACCCGCTTACCTCCACTTACCTCCACGAAAACGTCACGAACGGCCCGGCGCCGGTGGGTTATCCACAGGCGGCGGGCCGTCGTCATGGCCAGCCGATAGTGTGGTCGCTCGTCCGAGACGCCCCGCCGTCCCCTCGCCGCACGAGGAGCCGCGGGTGTCCACCGCAGTCCATCGAACCGGGGCCCGTACCTCGATGTCCGTGCACAGCCATGCGGCAGCCCAAACCGACGCTGCCACCCCTGACTTCCCGCGCCATGTGGTGACCGCGGTCCTCGTCTCCCACGACGGCGCCCGCTGGCTGCCCGACGCGCTCGCCGGCCTGCTCGGCCAGGACCGCCCCGTCCAGAACGCGGTGGCCGCCGACACCGGCAGCGCGGACGCCTCCGCCCAGCTGCTCACCGACGCCCTCGGCGACGGGAACGTGCTGCACCTCGCCCGCCGCACCGGCTTCGGCCAGGCCGTGGAGGAAGCGAGCCGCAACGCCCCGCTCCTCACCCCCGAGGAACTGCCGTACCTCAAGCGCCCCAGCGGCTGGGATCCGGTCACGCGCAGCTGGCGCGACGACGCCTACGACCTGCCCGAACTGCCGCACGGCGAACCCGTCCAATGGCTCTGGCTGCTGCACGACGACTGCGCCCCCGAACCGGACGCCCTCGCCCAGCTCCTTCGGGTCGTCGACAACGAACTCGAACTCGGCCGGGACGACGTCGCGATCGTCGGCCCCAAGCTGCGCGGCTGGTACGACCGCCGGCAGCTGCTGGAGGTCGGCGTCTCCATCGCCCACTCCGGCCGCCGCTGGACCGGCCTGGACCGCCGCGAACAGGACCAGGGACAGCACGACCACGTCCGCACCGTGCTGTCCGTCTCCACCGCCGGCATGCTCATCCGCCGCGACGTCTTCGAACAGCTCGGCGGCTTCGACCGCCGGCTGCCCCTGATGCGCGACGACGTCGACCTGTGCTGGCGCGCCCACACCGCCGGCCACCGCGTCCTGATCGCCCCCGAGGCGGTCGTCCGGC
Organism: Streptomyces sp. NPDC051452; assembly: GCF_044454765.1. Lineage (NCBI taxonomy): Bacteria > Bacillati > Actinomycetota > Actinomycetes > Kitasatosporales > Streptomycetaceae > Streptomyces > Streptomyces sp. NPDC051452. The sequence goes on along the minus strand of NZ_JBITEB010000011.1, from coordinate 17,213 downwards.
ACGCCGAGGCCGCCTCCCGCGAGCGCCGCGCCGTCGACTGCGCGGGCCGCACCACCGCCTCCCCGCACAAGGTCGACAAGGCGGGCGCCGTCTACACCCTGCTCGCCAACACCCGCACCGCCGCCCTGCCCTGGGTGCTGGTGCGGCTCGTCCTCGGCACCCTCCTGCGGACCGTCGCCTACCTGGTCGGCAAGGTCCCGGGCCAGGCGGTCGACGAGATCCGCGGCCTGCTGAGCACGCTGCTGCGCCCCGAGCGGATCATCGCCGCCCGGCGCCGCCGCGGCCCCGCGCGGATCGACAAGGCGGAACTGGGCCGGCTCTTCCCGCCGCCCGGCGCCACCATCCGGGCCACCGTGGAACAGGTCGCGGGCAACTTCTCCAGCGGCTCCGACACCGACACCACCTCGGCCGGCCGGCACGGCGGCGCCGTGGAGTCCGGACCCGGCGGCGACGACGCCGACTTCCTGGAGATCGAGCAGTTCGCCCGGCTCAAGCGGATCGCCCGCAAACCCGGCCCGGTGCTCTTCCTCGCCCTGCTCCTGGTCTCCCTCGTCGCCTGCCGCGCCCTGCTCGGCGGCGGCGCGCTCGCGGGCGGCGCCCTGCTGCCCGCCCCGGCCGGCGCCGGCGACCTGTGGTCGCGCTACCTGGACGCCTGGCACCCGGTCGGCGCCGGCGGTACCCCGTCCGCACCGCCCTACCTCGCCATCGTCGCGACCCTCGCCTCCCTGCTGTTCGGCTCCACCGGACTCGCCGTCACCCTCCTGCTGGTCTGCTCGGTGCCGCTCGCCGGATGCACCGCCTACTTCGCCTCCCGCCCGCTCGTCACCTCTCGTCTCCTGCGCGCCTGGGCGGCCATCGCCTACGCCTTCCTGCCCGCCACCACCGGAGCGCTGGCCGGCGGCCGCGTGGGCACGGCCGTGCTCGCCGTGCTGCTCCCGCTCATCGCGCGTGCGGGCGTCGCGGCGAGCGGTCTCACCAGCCGCACCGGCGCGCGCGGCAGCTGGCGCGCCACCTGGGCGTACGCGCTGCTGCTGACCATCACCACCGCCTTCACGCCGATCATCTGGCCGATCGCGCTGATCCTCGGCCTCGGCGTGCTCGTCCTGCGCCGCGGCGACGTCCTCGCCCACGGTCTGCGCTTCCTCGCGCAGCTCGGCACCCCGCTGCTGGTCCTCGCCCCCTGGTCGCTCACCCTGCTTCCGACCGGGTTCTTCCGGGAGGCCGGCCTGGAGTACGGCTCCTCGGCCGCCTCCGCCGTGGACCTGCTCGGCTCCAGCCCCGGCGGCCCCGGCACCGTGCACGGCCTGATGCTCATCGGCGTCGTGCTCGCCGCCCTCGCCGCCCTGCTGCGCTCCGAACGGCAGCTGGGCATCCGTACGGCATGGGTGGTGGCCCTGCTGGGCCTCGTCTTCGCGGTGCTGTCCAACCGCTCCGTCTGGGCCGGCCCGGCCACCCTCGTCTACGGCATCGCCCTGCTGGCCGCCGCGGCCCTCGGCGCCGACGGCGCACGCGCACGCGTGGCGGAGCAGAGCTTCGGCTGGCGCCAGCCCGTCGCCGCCCTGATCGCCTTCGCCTGCGCCGCCGGACCGCTGCTCGTCGGTGCGGGCTGGATGATCCGCGGTGCCGACGGCCCCGTGGAGCGCCACGACCCCGCCCAGGTGCCCGCGTTCGTCGCCGAGGACTCCTCCGGCAGCGACCAGGCGCGCACCCTCGTCCTCGACAGCGACTCCACCGCGCGCGTGCGCTACACCCTGGTCCGCGGCTCCGGCGCGCGCCTGGGAGACGCCGAACTGGCCGCGGCCGACGGCGAGAACGCACGCCTGGACAAGGTCGTCGCCAACCTGGTCGCCGGCTCCGGCGCCGACCAGGCCGACGAGCTGGGCGGCTTCGCGGTGCGCTACGTCCTCGTCCACAAGGGCGCGCCGCGCGACATCACCCGCGTCCTCGACACCACCCCCGGGCTGGCCCGGCTCAGCCAGCAGGCCGACAGCGCCCTGTGGCGCGTCGACCAGGAGGTCTCCCGCGCGGCCATCGTGTCCGCCGACGGCTCGGGCACGGCCCAGCCGGTCGCCGCGGGACCGGTGGAGATCCACACGACGATCCCGGCCGGCTCCGGCGACCGCGTGCTGCGCCTCGCCGACAGCGCCTCCGACGGCTGGACGGCCACCCTCGACGGCAAGCCGCTCGCCCGCACCACGGTCGACGGCTGGGCCCAGGGCTTCCGGCTGCCCTCCGGCGGCGGCAGGATGGACGTCGTCCACGACGACCCCCTCGGCCACACGGCCTGGCTGTGGGCCCAGGGCGCGCTCGCCCTCGTCCTGGTGGTGCTGGCCCTGCCCGGCCGCCGCCGCGACGTCGACGACGACCTGCCCGAGGAGCAGCCGCCACCCGCCGAGGCGGGCACGGGCGAGGGCCGCCGCGCCCGCCGTCTGCGCGCCCAGGCCGAGGAGGCGGCCGCCGAGGAACAGGCCGCCGACGAGCAGGCCGCCGACGAGCACCCCGGCACCCCGGCGCCCCCGCAGGGGCCCCCGGCCGCCGTACCGCACCAGCAGTCCTACGAGCAGTGGGACCCGGCCACCTACGCGAACGCCGGATACGCCGGTTACGGCAACGACGGATACCAGGACGGCGTGCCCTACCAGAGCACCGGCTACGACCAGCAGTCCTACCCGCCCGACCCGTACCAGGCCGCCCCGTACGACCCCTACGCCTACGGCGAGACGGCCGACCGGACGCCATACGACCCGACGGCCTACCAGCAGGGCTACGACCCGGCGTACGACCCGTCCCGGCAGGGCTACGACCCCGCTCGGCAGGCGTACGACCCGGCCCGGCAGGACTACGACCCGGGCGAGCACCCCCACGGCACCGGCAGCGAGCGCCCCGACGGGAGCCAGCAGTGAACCGCACCACCCTGTCCCTGATCGCCGGTACGACCGCCCTGGCCGCCGTCACCGCGTTCGCCGCGTTCGACACCCCCTCCGCGTCCGGCGCGGCCGCCCCGACGGCGGCCGCCCGGCTGCCCGTGGAACGCAGCGGGCTGCTGTGCCCGGCGCCGAGCGTCTCGGACATCGCCGACACCTCGTACACGTCGTTCACGCCCGTCACCCAGGGCACCGCGCACAGCGGCAAGGCCGAACTCCGGGCCGCCGACGAGCAGTCGACGGACGCCACGGGCGGCAAGGGCAAGGGCGACCGCAAGAAGGCGGACCAGCCGGTGCTCACGCCGAAGGAACCGGGCACACCGGTCACCGGCGACACCTCCGGCGCCGACGGGCCCGCGCTGATCGGCACCGCCGACGGCAAGTTCGCGCCGGGCTGGACCGTCCAGGAGACCACCGAGGTCGCCGCGGGCACCGGCCGCGGACTACTGGGCGTCAACTGCACCGCCGCGGACACCGAGTTCTGGTTCCCGGGCGCCAGCACGGCCGACGGCCGCACCGACTACGTGCACCTGACCAACCCGGACGACTCCGCGGCCGTCGTCGACATCGAGCTGTACGGCAAGGACGGAGCGATCAAGTCCCCGCTGGGGGAGAACCTCACCGTCAAGCCGCACACGAGCGAGCCCATCCTGCTCTCCACGCTCACCGACCAGCGCCAGGGCGACCTGACCGCACACGTCAGCGTGCGCAGCGGACGGATCGGCGCGACCGTGCAGGCCCTGGACGACAAGACGGGCGGCGACTGGCTGGCCGCCGCGACCGACCCGGCCGGCACCCTGGTCCTGCCCGGCATCCCCAAGGACGCCACCGACGTCCGTCTGATCGCCTTCACACCGGGCGGCGACGATGCCGACCTGAAGGTCCGCCTGGCCTCGCCCGACGGTCTGATCACCCCGGCCGGCAACGAGACCCTGCACGTCAAGTCCGGCATGTCCACCGCGGCCGACCTCGGTGACGTCACCCGCGGCGAGGCGGGCTCCCTGGTCCTCACCGCCACCGACCAAGCGGTCCCGGTGGTCGCCGCCCTGCGGATCGTGCGCGGCAAGGGCGACAAACAGGAGACGGCCTACATCCCGGCCACGGCCCCCGTCGGCACCCGCGCGACCGTCGCCGACAACAGCGCCAAGGGCACGACCCTCGCCCTCACGGCGCCCACGGCCACGGCCACCGTGAAGGTCACGGCCTCGTCGGGCAGCGAGGGCGGCACCCCGGTGACCAAGACCTGCACGATCAAGTCCGGAACCACCCAGGACGTCGCCGCCCCCACTCCCTCCGGTCTGAAGGGCACCTACGCCCTGACCGTGGAACCGGTCTCCGGCGGCCCCGTCTACGCCTCGCGCACCCTCGCGGCCACCGAGGCCGGCGTCCCCGGCTTCACCATCCAGACCCTGGCGAACGACCGCGGGATGGTGGCCGTGCCCAGAACGGACGAGGACCTGTCGGTCCTTCAGAAGTAGCCGGAGCCTGGCCCGTCGCGGGCGTCCCGCCGGCCCCGCGACCCCGGCAAGAACCGACGGGGAGGACTAGGTCGGACAGGACCTAGTCCTCGCCGTACCGCGGATCGACCGTCTCCGGGGTCAGTCCGAGGAGTTCCGCCACCTGCTCCACGACCACCTCGTGGACCAGCGCGGCCCGCTCGTCGCGGCCCTTGGTCCGGATCTCCACCGGCCGCCGGTACACCACCACCCGCGCGTGACGGCCGTCATGCGCGGGGATGGTCCCGCCGAGCGGCACGGTCTCCTCCCCCCACACCACCTGGTCGCCCGGGCCTTCCAGCCGGGGCACCTCCAGCACGAGGAAGTCGATCTCCGCCAGCTGCGGCCACCGCCGCTCCAGGCGCTCCACGGAGTCCTGCACCAGGTCCGCGAACACCTCGGCACGGCTGGCCGCCAGCGGCACCTGAGGCGGTGCGATCGGCCCCCGCATGCCCCGCCCGTGGCGATCACGGCGACGGGGCCCGGGGCCGGCGGCACGGGGCGGTACACGGTTGTCCATCACCGGTGAAGCGTAGTCCCCGCGCGCTCCGCCCGCCCGGCCCCACGCGGCAACCGGCCACGGGCCCGCCCCTGTCACCGGATGACCATTCCGGCCAAGGTCTGGCTCGTTTCCGTAACCCTCCAAGACCGTCGAACACAAGGCAATTGACGGTGTTTGTATTGAATCGTGACTGATTGGAGTAAACCCCCGAACCCGACGAGACCCTGTCCATGCAGGTCAGAAGGGTTGTCCAAGAGAGGCGTGTGGGGCGTTTCACAGCCCGACACGGTGGAGTGACCTGGGGGAGAGTCGTCGCGGCCCGCTCAAGAGTGCGGTACCGTCCAACGTCGTGAGCCCTGTACGTCGCTGTTCGCGCACCGCCTGCGGCCGACCCGCCGTCGCGACGCTGACGTACGTCTACGCCGACTCGACCGCGGTCCTCGGCCCGCTCGCCACCTACGCCGAACCCCACTGCTACGACCTGTGCGCCGAGCACTCCGAGCGCCTCACCGCCCCGCGCGGCTGGGAGGTCGTCCGCCTCCTGGACGGTTCGGCCCCCGCGCGCCCCAGCGGAGACGACCTGGAAGCGCTCGCCAACGCCGTGCGCGAAGCGGCCCGTCCTCAGGAGCGAGCGGCCGGAGCGGGCGGCGGACCTCGCACGGCGGACCCCATGGAGGTCGCCCGCCGCGGCCATCTGCGGGTCCTGCGCTCCCCGGACAACTGAGCCGGCCCAGCCGGCCCCTTCCCGCACCGAACCGGGCCGCTCCGACCACCTGAGCCGGCTTGTCCGGAGCGCCCACCTGGTGTCCGCGCACCGGCCGCCTCCCCCGGGCGGGTAGTTTGTGGGCACCCATAGGACTTTCAGGAGGGTTGGCCGTGACTGCTGATCTGTCGCAGATCGTGAAGGCGTACGACGTACGCGGAGTGGTCCCGGACCAGTGGGACGCGTCACTGGCGACACTCTTCGGCGCCGCCTTCGCGGAGGTGACGGGTGCGTCGGCGATCGTCGTGGGCCACGACATGCGGCCGTCGTCCCCCGGCCTTTCCCGCGCCTTCGCGCGCGGCGCGGCGGACCGCGGCGCGGACGTCACCGAGATCGGACTGTGCTCCACGGACCAGCTGTACCACGCCTCGGGCGCGTTGAACCTGCCCGGCGCGATGTTCACGGCCTCCCACAACCCGGCCCAGTACAACGGCATCAAGCTGTGCCGCGCCGGCGCCGCCCCGGTCGGCCAGGACACCGGCCTCGCGCAGATCCGCGAACTGGTCGAGAAGTGGCTGGAGTCGGGCGCTCCCGAGCCGGTCGCCGAGCCGGGAACCCTCGACGCCCGCGAGACGTTGGAGGAGTACGCGGCCTACCTCCGCTCCCTGGTCGACCTGTCCTCCATCCGCCCCCTGAAGGTCGTGGTCGACGCGGGCAACGGCATGGGCGGACACACGGTGCCCACGGTCTTCGCAGGCCTGCCCCTGACCCTCGTCCCGATGTACTTCGAGCTGGACGGCACCTTCCCGAACCACGAGGCCAACCCGCTCGACCCGGCCAACCTCGTGGACCTGCAAAAGCGGGTCCCGGCGGAGGGCGCCGACCTCGGCATCGCCTTCGACGGCGACGCCGACCGCTGCTTCGTCGTCGACGAACACGGCGACCCGGTCTCCCCCTCCGCGGTCACCGCTCTGGTCGCCGCCCGCGAACTGGCCCGCAACGGCGGCAGCGGCACGATCATCCACAACCTCATCACCTCCCGCACGGTCCCCGAGGTCGTCGGCGAGAACGGCGGCACCCCGGTCCGCACCCGCGTGGGCCACTCCTTCATCAAGGCCGAGATGGCCCGCACCGGCGCGATCTTCGGCGGCGAGCACTCCGCCCACTACTACTTCAAGGACTTCTGGAACGCCGACACGGGCATGCTGGCCGCCCTCCACGTCCTCGCGGCCCTCGGCGGCCAGGAAGGCCCCCTGTCCGCCCTCGTCGCCCAGTACGACCGCTACACGGGCTCCGGCGAGATCAACTCCACGGTCGCCGACCAGCGCGCCCGCCTCGCCGCGATCCGCACCGCCTACGAGGGCCGCGCCGACGTCACCCTCGACGACCTCGACGGCCTCACGGTCGCCGCCGACGACTGGTGGTTCAACGTCCGCCCCTCCAACACCGAGCCGCTGCTGCGCCTGAACGCGGAGGCGAAGGACGAGGCCACCATGACCAAGGTCAGGGACGAGGCCCTCGCCATCATCCGCGCCTGACCCCACTTGCCGCGACATCGGCGCCGACCGGGACGGAAGTAGCCCGAACCCCCCGGGAAAGCCCTGCCGGCGGTACCCTGACCAGCACATCCACAGAGCCCTACCCGCCTTTCGAAGGGACATCCCATGCCGCTCGAAGCCGGTCTCCTGGAGATCCTCGCCTGCCCGGCCTGCCACGCCCCCCTGAAGGAGCAGGACACCGAGCTGATCTGCACGGGCCAGGACTGCGGCCTCGCCTACCCCGTCCGCGACGAGATCCCGGTCCTGCTCGTGGACGAGGCCCGCCGCCCCGGGTGAGGAGGCGGTGAGCAGGCGGTCCACCGCGTAGCGAGACGAGACCGGGACCCGTCGTGGCCGGTCGACCGTTCGCCTCGCCGCGACGAGACCGCTGCCCCCGTGGCGGACGAGACCCCTGCCGCGTAACGGACGAGACTGCTGCCCCGTGGCGGACGATCCGTGGTCCTTCCCCGCGGGAGGCGCCCCCACGGGACGCGGTGCCGCCCTCCCGGGGACGCGTCGCCGCCACCCGCCACGGGACGCTCCACCCCACTCGCAACGCTGACCCCCCCGGCCCGCGGGCGCCGAGGCAACCCTCGCGCCCGTACAGGACACATGGCGATCGGAAGAGGCTGCCGCCCATGCTGGACGAATCGCTGCTCGACACCCCCGACGGCCTCGCGGAGGCCGACCGCAGAGGCCTGCTGCGCGGCGCGGCGGAGGCCGGCGCCCGCGTCCGCACCGCCGTCCGGCACGCCACCGAGGCCGGCATCGGCGAGCTCAAGCCCGACGGCCGCCCACGCGCCGTACTGATCGCCGGCCCCGGGGCCGCCGCCACCCACACCGCCGACCTGCTGGGCACCCTGGCCGGCCCCGGCAGCCCCGTGGTCCGCCTGGCCCCCAACGGCGTCGCACCGGCCGCGGGCGCCCTGCGCTGGGAACTCCCGGGCTGGGCCGGCTCCGTCGACCTGCTGCTGATCGCCACCCCGGACGGCAGCGAACCCAGCCTCTCCCTCCTCGCCGACCAGGCCTACCGCCGCGGCTGCTCGGTCGCCGCCGTCGCACCGCCCGGCACCCCGCTCGCCGAGGCGGTCACCGGCGCGCACGGCTTGTTCGTACCGATGGCGACCACACCGTACGACCAGGCCGAACCGCTCGCCGCGTCCTCCCCGGGCGTCTTCTGGGCCCTGCTGACCCCGCTCCTCGCGCTGCTGGACCGCGTCGGACTGATCGACGCGCCCCCGGAGGCCCTGGAGAAGGTCGCCGACCGTCTGGACCGTGTCGCGGAGCGCTGCGGCCCCGCCATCGCGACCTACAGCAACGCGGCCAAGACCCTCGCCGCCGAACTCGCCGACGCGCTCCCCCTGGTGTGGACCGAAGGGGTCTCCGCGGGCCCGGCGGGCCGCCGGTTCGCCGCCGCCCTCGCCGAACTCTCCGGCCGCCCCGCCCTCGTCGCCGAACTGCCCGAGGCGCTCGCCGCGCACAACGCCCTGCTGGCCGGCCCGCTCGCCGCCAGCGCCGACCCGGACGACTTCTTCCGCGACCGAGTGGAAGAGGCGCCCGCCCTGCACGCGCGCGTGGTGCTGCTTCGCGACCGCCCGATCGGCGGCCTGACCGCCGCGACCGCCGCCCGGGACGTCGCCCTCAGCCACGACACCCCGATCAGCGAACTCGAACCGGAGGAGGGCGGCGCGCTGGAGACCCTCGCGGAACTGATCGCCGTCACCGATTTCGCCGCCGTTTACCTGGCGCTCGCCTCCAGGGCCTGACCTTGCTCCGGGGCGGGCTACGACCGGCCCCACGCAGGCCGAGCAGCGTACGTACGGAGACAGAGAAGACACATGGATCGCCTCGACAACACCATCCGCCCCTACGCCTGGGGTTCCCGCACCGCCATCCCGCACCTCCTCGGCGTCGAGCCGACCGGCGAACCCCAGGCGGAGATGTGGATGGGCGCCCACCCGGGCGCCCCGTCGCGCAGTGAGCGCGGCACGCTCGTCGAGGTCATCGACGCCGACCCGGAACGGGAACTCGGCGCCCGCGCGGTGGCCAGGTTCGGCCCCCGACTGCCGTTCCTGCTCAAGATCCTCGCCGCCGGCGCGCCCCTCTCCCTCCAGGTCCACCCCGACCTGGAGCAGGCCAAGGCGGGTTACGCCGACGAGGAGCGCCGCGGCATCCCGGTCGACGCCCCGCACCGCAACTACAGGGACGCCAACCACAAGCCCGAACTGATCTGTGCGCTCACCGAGTTCGACGGCCTGTGCGGCTTCCGCGACCCGCTCAAGGCCGCCGGTCTCCTCGACGGCCTGGGCGTCGACTCCCTCAAGCCGTACGTCGACCTGCTGCACGCCCGCCCCGAGGACGCCGCCCTGCGCGAGGTCCTCACCGCGATCCTCACCGCCGATCCGCGGGAGATGGCCCACACGGTGAGCGAGACCGCCGTCGCCTGCGCCCGCCTCGGCGGCGACCACGCCCCGTACGCCGACATCGCCCACCACTACCCGGGCGACCCCGGTGTCATCGCGGCCATGCTCCTCAACCACGTCCGGCTCCAGCCCGGCGAGGCCCTGTTCCTCGGCGCCGGTATCCCGCACGCCTACCTCAGCGGCCTCGGCGTCGAGATCATGGCCAACTCCGACAACGTCCTGCGCTGCGGCCTGACCCCCAAGCACGTCGACGTCCCCGAACTCCTGCGGATCGTCCGCTTCGAGGCGGCCGACCCGGGCGTGCTGCGCCCCGAGGCCGGCGCGGACGGCGAGGAGGTCTACGAGACGCCGATCGACGAGTTCCGGCTCTCCCGGTTCGCTCTGCCCGAAGGCGGCGGCGCCCACGACGTCACCCGTGACGCCCCGCAGATCCTGCTGTGCACGGCGGGCTCGATCCGAGCCGGCGACCACGAGCTGAGCCCTGGCCGGTCGGTGTTCGTCCCGGCGGGTGAGAAGACGGAGATCTCCGGCGCCGGCACGGTCTTCCGCGCCACTGTGATCGTATGACCGGGGTTGTGGATACCTGACGGACCGATGCCCGGCCGGGCTGCAAGAATGACCCACCGGCAAAGACCGGGCAAAGCCGGGTACACGCCTGGACGGTGTGGATGGACGAGGGCGACTGTCGCCAGAGGCGAAGGGACAACGCGGAAACATGAGCGCGTCAGGCGGTACCAGGGCGATCGTGGCGGCACTCGGCGCCAATCTCGCGATCGCGGCATCGAAGTTCGTGGCGTTCGCGTTCAGCGGCTCCTCGTCGATGCTCGCCGAGGGCGTCCACTCGCTCGCCGACTCCGGCAACCAGTTCCTGCTGCTCGTCGGCGGCAAGAAGGCCCAGCGCGAGGCCACCCCGCAGCACCCCTTCGGTTACGGCCGCGAGCGGTACATCTACGCCTTCCTCGTCTCGATCGTGCTCTTCTCCGTCGGCGGCATGTTCGCGATCTACGAGGGCTACGAGAAGGTCCGCCACCCGCACCAACTGGAGCACTGGTACTGGCCGGTCGGTGTCCTCGCCTTCGCGATCCTCGCCGAGGGCTTCTCCTTCCGCACGGCCATCAAGGAGTCGAACCAGCTGCGCGGAAAGCTGTCCTGGTCGCAGTTCATCCGCCGGGCCAAGGCCCCTGAGCTGCCCGTCGTCCTCCTGGAGGACTTCGGCGCGCTCATCGGCCTGGTCCTCGCCTTCGGCGGAGTCGGCCTCTCCCTGCTGACCGGCGACGGCGTCTGGGACGGCGTCGGCACGGTCTGCATCGGTGTCCTCCTCGTCCTCATCGCCCTCGTCCTGGCCGCCGAGACCAAGTCGCTGCTGCTCGGCGAGGCCGCCGGCATCGAGGACGTCAGGAAGATCGAGGCCGCGACCGTCGACGGTGAGACCGTCACCGGCCTCATCCACATGCGCACCCTGCACCTGGGCCCCGAGGAACTGCTGGTCGCCGCCAAGATCGCCGTGCGGCACGACGACACGGCCGCCGACGTCGCGCGAGCCATCAACGCCGCCGAGGCCCGCATCCGCGCCGCCGTCCCCATCGCCCGGGTCATCTACCTCGAACCGGACATCTACAGCGCTGCCGAGGCCACCAAGGGCCCGGACCCGAAGGCCACCCCGGGCGGCCCCAACCCGCACGCCACCGACCACTGAGCGACGACGCGCGGGCGCCGCACCGCGCCGGACCTCATCCCCCGGCCGGCTGAACAGGCCAGGGCGCCGGCGGCACCGGCGGCGCCTTCCGCCGCCGGACGGCCAGGGCGCCGATACCCAGCCCGACGCCGACGACCACCAGCACCGCGCCGAGGAGCAGAGCCGACCCCAGCAGTACCGGGCCCGTACGGTCGCCATCCAGCACCCGGCCCCGTACGGCGTCCACGGACACGGTCCCTTCGTGATCGGCGGCGAAGAAGCGCGAGTCCACCGAGTCGGCCCGGTCGTCGCCGAGCAGGAACAACCGGCCCCGCGGCACCGTCACGTCGTACGGGCGGTGCACCCCGTCGGCGTCGCCCCCGCCGACGTAGGGCTCCTTCAGCGGTTTCCCGTCGACGGTGACCCGCTCGTCGCTTCCCACGAGCGTGCAGCAGGCCACGCGATCGCCGCCCACGCCGATGACCCGCTGCGCCACGACCCCGCCCGAGCGGTACCGATCCGGCGCCGAGAACACGACAACGTCACCACGCCGCACCTCGCTTCCGTCCAGCCGCTCCCACACGATCCGCTCACCCGGCCCGTACGTGGGCGCCATACCCCGGCCGGGCAGCGTCCCGACGCCGTACGCACCGCGCCCGTAGCCGAAGGCGCCGATCGCCAGCGCCAGCCCCAGCAGCCCCACCACCAGCGCCGAGATCCCCAGACCCCGTCCCCGCCCCTTGCCCGCCATGACCCACTCTCCCCACGCGGCCCGTCCGCGCGGCGGAGGATAGCGGCCCCGAATGAACACCGCCTACGGACATCGAGGACCGCTGGTGGCTCCGAACGGCCTCGTACCAGGGCTTGCGCACCATCGCCGGCGCCCCTCCCGTCCAAGCCCCGCGCCCCGGGACCGCCGTCCGAACGGCTCGAAGCACGCGAAGGCGGACTGGGGGCGACGGGGTTCACCGGTGTAGCTTGGGACGGAGCCAGACGTCGCTGCTGATGGCGGTCGGTCGGTCCCCGAGGGACCGGCCGAGGGAGAGAGGGCCTCCGACGGACTGTGCTGCGCATACGCGGGCATGCCTGTGTCCTCCTTCGGGCACCCCTGTTGTCCGCCGCCGCGCAGACCAGCCGTACCCACCTCGCCCCTACACCAAGGAGCAGCTCGCAATGACGACTGTCGACAACCGACAGGACTTCAAGGTCGCCGATCTCTCGCTGGCCGTGTTCGGCCGTAAGGAGATCACCCTCGCCGAGCATGAGATGCCGGGCCTGATGGCGATCCGCAGGGAGTACGCCGAGGCGCAGCCGCTGGCCGGCGCCCGCGTCACCGGGTCGCTGCACATGACCGTGCAGACCGCCGTGCTCATCGAGACCCTGGTCGCTCTCGGCGCCCGCGTCCGCTGGGCGTCCTGCAACATCTTCTCCACCCAGGACCACGCGGCCGCCGCCATCGCCGTCGGCCCGAACGGCACGCCCGACAACCCGCAGGGCATTCCGGTCTTCGCCTGGAAGGGCGAGACGCTGGAGGAGTACTGGTGGTGCACCGAGCAGGCGCTGACCTGGCCGGACAGCCCCACCGGTGGCCCGAACATGATCCTGGACGACGGCGGCGACGCCACGCTCCTGGTCCACAAGGGCGTCGAGTACGAGAAGGACGGCAAGGTCCCCGGCCTGGAGACCGCCGAGTCCGACGAGCACCGCGTCATCCTCGAACTCCTGCACCGCACCATCACGGACGGCTCGCAGAAGTGGACCCAGCTCGCCTCCGAGATCCGTGGTGTCACCGAGGAGACGACGACGGGGGTGCACCGGCTGTATGAGATGCAGCGTGATGGTGTGCTGTTGTTCCCGGCGATCAATGTGAACGACGCGGTCACGAAGTCGAAGTTCGACAACAAGTACGGTTGCCGGCATTCGCTGATCGACGGCATCAACCGGGCCACCGATGTCCTGATCGGTGGCAAGACGGCGGTCGTCTGCGGTTATGGCGATGTGGGCAAGGGGTGTGCGGAGTCCCTGCGTGGGCAGGGTGCTCGGGTGATCGTCACGGAGATCGACCCGATCTGCGCGTTGCAGGCGGCGATGGACGGTTATCAGGTCACGACGCTGGACGAGGTCGTCGACCAGGCCGACATCTTCGTCACGACGACCGGTAACAAGGACATCATCATGGCTTCGGACATGGCCAGGATGAAGCACCAGGCGATCGTGGGGAACATCGGTCACTTCGACAACGAGATCGACATGGCGGGTCTCGCCGCGATCCCGGGCATCGTGAAGGACGAGGTCAAGCCCCAGGTCCACACCTGGACGTTTCCCGACGGCAAGGTGATCATCGTGCTGTCGGAGGGGCGGTTGCTGAACCTGGGCAATGCCACGGGTCATCCGTCGTTCGTGATGTCGAACTCGTTCGCGGATCAGACGCTGGCCCAGATCGAGTTGTTCACGAAGCCGGACGAGTATCCGGTGGGTGTGTACACGTTGCCCAAGCATCTGGACGAGAAGGTGGCGCGGCTGCATCTGGACGCGTTGGGTGTGAAGCTGACGACGCTGCGTCCGGAGCAGGCGGCGTACATCGGTGTCGAGGTCGAGGGTCCGTACAAGCCCGACCACTACCGCTACTGACCCACCCCGGCGCCCCCGCGGTGAGCGCGTCGGTGCACCGACGCGCTCCTCAGCGGCAGTACCTCCGAGGCAGGCCCCCGCACCCCCGTGCCGGGGGCCTGCCCCTTTGGCCGCTGTGGCCCGCCCAGCCCGTCACGACCCAGGACCCCCATGCCACGCGGCCGCTATTCGCTCCACGACCCGCACGATCACACCCCCCTCGCCGAAGAACACTTCCAGTGCGCCCCCGGCCCGTCCGGCTGGCGTTACGTCTCCCGGCTGACGACCCCCGCCGGCGATGACCGAGGCTCGGTCGACCTCGCCCTGGACGACCTCGGCCGCCCCATCCGCCTCGAACTCCACGCAGGCGGCTGGCAGGTGCGCGGCGCCGCCCTGGACGGCGTCACCTGGGTCCGCACCGACCCCACCGGAACCGACGCCGCCGAAGGCCATGTGCGCGCCCACGCCTTCACCGGTACGTCCCCCGCGTTCCTCGTCGCCACCGCTCGTCTGCTGCGCCTCACCCCCTCTGCCGCCGCGACCCGCGTACGCCTGGTGGCGTTCACGGATCCGGTCCTCGCCCCCCGCACCGTGGACCAGTCCTGGGCTCTGGTGAACAGCGAAGCACACGCCACTGACAACGGCCCCCTGATCGTGGACGAATACCAGGTCACAGCCCTGGACACCGGCGAACGGCACTCCGTCCACCTCGCCGGCGACGTCGTCCTGGCCGCACCCGGGATCGAGCTGGAAGACCTCCGGTCACCGCCGACGCGCTTCGACTGACCGACGCGCGTCGGACCCGACCGAACCGGACTCCCTACGCCGGCGGCACGAACCCGGTGGCAGGGCGGCCGGGAGGCGACTCGTCCCCCGACGGTGTCCCCGAGGACGTGGGCGGGGCGGGTGCCTCGGCCGACGGGGTGACGGGGGCCCACGCCGGGGAGGCGGACGGGCCGGAGGACGGCTGGGTCCCCGAGGCGGTCTGCGACTGCCGTGCCCGGTCCTGCTCCTGGGCGACCTCGACGGAACTCCGCGGCCAGGCTCCCGCGGCCCCGTACCCGAACGGCGCACCCGGCTGCGCCCCGGGCGGAGCGAACGCACCGCCCCCGAACGCACCGGCGCCGAAGGCCCGTCTGGCCTCGCGGGACTGCCGCTCGTGCACCACGGCCGCCAGGTAGGCGACCGGAGGAACCCCCTGCGGCACCGCAGCCCCCGTCCGCGCCGCGAGGTCGTCCGCGAGCCGCTGGGCCATCCCGTCGGAGAACTGCGGATCAAGCTGCGGCAACCGCGTCAGGTACTGCCGGACCGCGAGCCACAGCCCGTCCGGAACAGCCGAGAGATCCAGCTCGCCGAACCGGCCCGCCAGCCAGGGAGGCGGAGGCGGCAGGAAGCCGGCCGGTCCGACGGGTATCCGCTCACGCACGACCAAGGTGCCCGCGAACACGTCCCCGAGCCGTCGCCCGCGTGCCGAAACCAGCGAGGCGATGCAGGCCACCACCCCGAACGTCATCAGGATCTCGACGACACCGATCGCACCCCGCACCAGGGCGTGCCGGAACCGGATCGGCCCGCCGTCGTCCCGCACCACGCGCAGCCCGAACGCCAGCTTCCCGAGCGAACGCCCATGGCTGAGCGTCTCCACCGCGATGGGCGCGCCGACCAGCACCAGGAGAAACGTCGCGATCGACAGCGCCGCCATCGCGGCCTCGTCCAGGGAAGACGTCGCCGCCACCAGCGCCAAGGTCACCAGGACGTAGACGACCATGGCGACCGCCAGGTCGAGCAGCACGGCCAACGCCCTGCTCGGCAGCTTCGCGGGCCGTAGCTCCAGCGCCACCGCCTCGCCTGTCACCAGCTCGCTCACAGCCTGCCGCCCTTCCCTGGTCCACCCCGTGAACCGCAAGTCTGCCAAGCTGTGGGCGCATCGCGTCGCAGTACGACAAGCTGACAGCGGATACGAGCATTCACGACGAGCGGCCGACGATCGGCCGAGGAGCAGGCAGACCCGATGGACCTGGACGTCTTCGTCTCCGCACACCGTGCCGAATGGGACCGCCTCGACACCCTGCTCAGTCGTCGGCGCCGTCTCGACGGTGCGGAAGTCGACGAACTGGTCACCCTTTATCAGCGCACCGCCACCCACCTCTCCCTGATCCAGTCCAGCGCTCCGGACCCACAGCTCACGGGGCGGCTCAGCCGGCTGGTGGCCCGCGCGCGGAGTACCGTCACCGGAACCCGCCGCGCTTCCTGGCGTGACGTCGTCCGCTTCCTCGGCCGGGGCTTCCCCGCCGCCGTCTATCGCGCGCGCCATTGGTGGGTACCCACCGCGCTCGTCTCCACTGCCGTCGCGATCCTCCTGGGCTGGTGGATCGGTGGCCACCCTGAGGTGCAGTCGTCCATCGCCGCCCCCAGCCAGCTCCGTGAGCTGACCCGTCCGGGCGGCCAGTACGAGACGTACTACTCGAGCCACCCCGCGAGCGCCTTCGCCGCCCAGGTGTGGACGAACAACGCCCAGGCCGCCGCGATGTGCCTGGTCCTGGGCATCTTCCTGGGGGTGCCGGTCCTCTTCATCCTCTTCGAGAACATGCTCAACCTGGGTGTCGGGTTCGGCCTCATGTCCTCGGCCGGCCGCCTCGACACCTTCCTTGGCCTGGTCCTCCCGCACGGCCTGCTGGAACTGACCGCGGTCTTCGTCGCGGCCGGCACGGGCCTGCGTCTGGGCTGGACGCTGATCGATCCCGGCCCGCGCACCAGGCGCACCGCCCTGGCGGAAGAGGGACGGGCGGCGATCGCCATGGCCATCGGTCTCGCCCTGGTCCTCGCCGTATCCGGCGCCATCGAAGGCTTCGTCACCCCCTCCGGCCTGCCCACCTGGGCCCGCGTCGGCATCGGAGTCGCGGCCGAGCTGGCCTTCCTGACATACGTCTACGTCCTCGGCGGCCGGGCGGCGCGCGCGGGTGAGACGGGCGACCTCGAAGCCCGGGAGCGCAGCGCGGCCGTGCCCACCGCCGCCTGATGTGCATCCGGCCGCCGTGAGCTGCTAGTGTCCTCCTCGCCCCGCAAAAGCTGTTGACACGGCAGACGTGGGGAGGTAGATTCAAACAGTTGCCTAGAACTGGACAGGTTCGAAGGCAGCCGCTAGACTCTACTTCGCTTCAGGAAAGTCGCCAAGACATTCCGGAGAAGCATCCTCCCGATTACTCAGAATGAGCAGCCGGTAAGACCGGCCAAGAAGTTCTGATAAAGTCGGAACCGCCGGAAAGGGAAACGCGAAAGCGGGAACCTGGAAAGCACCGAGGAAATCGGATCGAGAAAAGATCTGATAGAGTCGGAAACACC